>SFFE01000001.1 GCA_004556965.1 Clostridiales bacterium
GAAGAACGCCGGCCTGAAGCAGGCGATCGAGCACGTGCTGAAGTTCAAGGTCGTTGAGCTGAAGACCGACCCGCAGCTGATGGGTGCTCTTGGCGCTGCGGAGTACGCACGCCAGAAGGGTCTTGCGAAGAAGTAAGCCGACTGATTGATTGAAGGAGACTGAATTATGATGAAGTTATTGAAGAAGCTTCTCTCCATTCTTCTGGCTACCACAGGCGGACTGTTCGTCGTGTATTTCTGGAATCTGGATCAGAAGCTTATGGGCTGGCTTTACAAGCAGGTCAACACAATGTTTGACCGTAAGCCGGTCGATATCAAGTTCTAACGAATGGACATCTATGATTCCCTGATCCAAGATACAGAGCAGCTTTTGGGTAAGCCCACCAAAACGTGGGCTTACTCGGAGCGCAGGGCATGGAAGGATGCCGGCAGCAGCGAGCTGGTGCTGCTGCGTGACGCGGCGTATGAGCTCGGCGGCGGGAACAATCCGGCGGCGAACTATTCCTGCGTGACGACAAGCGACGCGCTCATTGAAAAGGATGAGATCCTGCTGTACGGTCCGGACCTTGGCAGCATCAAGGGCGACGTTCCGTTTGCCCGCATCGCGCTGCTCGAGGTCGCCGATATCGGCGACACGGATGACGAGATGTATAAGGCCATCCGAACCATGGAATTTGTCAAATACCATGTGTTCCCGGAGGGCTATATGCTCCGCGTCTCTCCGGAGAGCAAGCGGGAGCAGGTGCGTGTCAGCAAGAAGGCCGTCAAGCGCGGCATCTCGTTTGAGAGCGTCGGCTGCGACTATATTCAGCAGTATAAGAAAAATGCGCAGATCAAAAAGGTCAAGCTCATCTTTGTGACGGATCCCGCGTGCGATTTTGCGCGTCTGATCCAGAACGCGGAGAAGATTGACGCCATGACTGCGACGCTGAATACCATCATGCAGGGCTTGCCCGATCTGGATTGCGATCACTGCAGCTTCAAGCCGGTCTGCGACGAGGTCGAAGGCCTGAAGGAGCTTCACTTCAAGAAAGAAAAGAAAAACTGAGCTTTCGAAACGAAAGGCCATCCGCCAAACGCGGGTGGCCTTTTTCGTGCGCCGCGCGCCGATTCGGGCGTTTCATATTATATTAATGGTTTTACCGGATAATCTGTGCTACAATAGGGCACAGGAGTGATGAACTATGAGAATTCTGGTCGTTGAGGACGAAAAAGACCTCAATCGCATTATGGTAAAAACGCTCTCCGCGGAGGGGTACAGCGTCGATTCCTGCTATGACGGCGTCGAGGCACAGGACTATCTGGCCGGCGCGCAGTACGACGCGGTGGTGCTGGACGTGATGATGCCGCGCATGGACGGCGTCGAGCTGGTGACGCTGATGCGCAGCCGCGGGGACGAAACGCCCGTCATCTTCCTCACGGCGAAGGACAGCGTGGCCGACCGCGTCAGGGGGCTGGACTCCGGTGCGGACGATTACCTCATCAAGCCGTTTTCGTTCGACGAGCTGCTGGCGCGCATCCGCGTCATGACCCGCAAGCGCAGCGGCAGCACAACGAATGTGTTCACCATCGCAGACCTGACCGTGAACACCGCGGCGCACACGGTCGAGCGCGGCGGCAAGCCGATCACGCTCTCCGCCAAGGAGTTTGCGCTGCTGGAATACATGATCCGCAACAAGGAGATCGTCCTCTCGCGCGAGAGCATTGAAAACAACCTCTGGAACTACGATTACAGCGGCGGATCGAACGTCGTGGACGTGTATATGAGCTACCTGCGCCGGAAGATCGACGGCGGCTTTGACAAAAAGCTCATCCACACCGTCTGGGGCGTGGGCTGGGTCCTGCGGGAGGAAGCATGAAGAGACTTTCCATCAAATTCCGCGTCACACTCTGGTTTGCACTGATGATGCTCATCATTGAGGCGCTGGTGCTGACGTTCATTATGATTATCAACGGCAACGTAGTGACGAACGACCCGGAATCCCGTCTCATCAGCGTCGTGAACCACAACGTCAACGAGGTGGAGTTTGACCGCCAGCAGTTTGAATTCAACGACATTCACTATTACCGCAAGGGCGTCTACACGATTTTGTACGACGCCAACGGCACCGTCATGCGCGGCACCGCTCCGGTGGAGTTTACTGCCAACCCGCCGCTGCAGAACAATTCCGTCCGCACCGTCGTGTGCGGCGATACGTCATTCTATGTCTACGACGTCAACGTGGACATGGTCGTCGGCAGCGTGTGGCTGCGCGGCATCATCCCCACGGAGGCGACCGGCGGCGTTATGGCGGCGATCGTGCCGGTGGCGTGGTCGGTGCTGCCGGTGCTGCTGGTGCTTTCGGTGCTGGGCGGATATCTGATCGCGTGGCGCGCGATGCGGCCGGTCAAGCGCCTGTCGGAGACGGTCAACGACATTTCGGACGGGCAGGACCTCAAGGCGCGCATCAACCTCGGCAAGGGCAAGGACGAGGTGCATCAGCTTGCGTCGTCCTTCAACAACATGTTTGACCGTCTGGAGCGCTCGTTCGAGGCCGAGCAGCAGTTCACATCGGACGCCTCGCACGAGCTGCGCACGCCGACGACGGTCATCCTCGCCGAGTGCAGCTACGCCAAGAAAAATGCGAAGTCCGAGGAGGACTATCAGGCGGCGCTGGACGTGATCGAGCGGCAGGCGGAGAAGATGTCCACGCTCATCAAGAGCTTGCTGGAGATCACGCGGCTCGATCAGGGTACGCAGAAAGTCAGCATGGAGTACGCCGACCTCTCCGATCTCGTGTCCATCGTGTGCGACGAGCAGGCGCTGGTCGCGCAGAAGGGCATCCGCCTTGAGCGGAACATCCAGCCGGACATTTATGCGGACATTGACGTGTTCCTCATCTCGCGGATGCTGCAGAACCTGATCGACAACGCCTACAAATTCGGCGTGCAGGATGGGTACATTTCTGTGTCGCTCTGCCGTTCGGGCGCCGGCGCGCTGCTCACGGTGCGGGATAACGGAATCGGTATCGCTCCGGAAAATCTGGATAAAATATGGCAAAGATTCTATCAGGCAGAGGAGAGCCACCGCTCGCAGAACGGCATGGGGCTCGGCCTGTCGATGGTCCGGCAGATCGTCACGCTCCACGGCGGCACGATCTCTGTGGAGAGCGCGGTCGGCAAGGGCACGACGTTTACGGTCTATCTGCCGGAGCACAAACGAGGAGATGCATAACATGAAAAAAACAACCCTGCGCAGCTATGCGCGCCTGATCGCTGCGGTCGGCGCCCGCGTCCGGAAAGGGCAGGAGGTCGTCATCGCGGCAGAGCTGGATCAGCCGGACTTCGTCTGCATGCTGGTGGACGAATGCTACAAGGCCGGGGCGGCCAAGGTCACGGTGGAGTGGCAGCACCAGCCGCTGCAGAAGCTGCATGTGCGCCACCGCAGCGTGAAAACGCTGCAGACCGTGGAGCCGTGGGAGGAAGCAAAGCTGCAGCACGATGTGGACACGCTCCCGTGCCGCATCTACCTGCTCTCGGAGGACCCGGACGGCCTGCGCGGCGTGAATCAGGCGAAGCTGGCCAAGGGGCAGCAGGGGCGCTACGCGGTCACCAAGCCCTACCGCGACAAAATGGAGGGGCGCTACCAGTGGTGCATCGCGGCGGTTCCCGGTGCGGCGTGGGCGAAGAAGGTGTTCCCGAACGAGACGAAATCGCGCGCCGTGGAGAAGCTGTGGGAAGCCATTTTGATGACCTGCCGCGTGGACGGCGATCCCGCCGCCGCATGGGAGGCACACAACCGCGATCTCAAGGCGCGGTGCGACTATCTCAACAGCCTTGGGATCGAGACGCTGGAGTACCGTGCCTCGAACGGCACGAACCTGACGGTTGGCATGATCCCGGAGGCGCGGTTCTGCGGCGGCGGGGAGGAGACCATCGGCGGCGTGTTTTTCAACCCCAACCTGCCGACAGAGGAGTGCTTCATCTCTCCGAAGCGCGGCGAAGCGGAGGGAATCGTGTATGCGTCGAAGCCTCTGTCGTATCAGGGACAGCTCATCGAAGATTTCAGCATCCGGTTCGAGCAGGGGCGCGCCGTAGAGGCGCACGCGCGCACGAACGAGGCACTGCTGCAAAAGCTGATCTCCATGGACGAGGGCGCGGCCTATCTCGGCGAGTGTGCGCTCGTCCCGTTCGACAGCCCGATCAACCGCTCCGGCCTGCTGTTTTATAACACGCTGTTCGATGAAAACGCCTGCTGCCATCTGGCGCTGGGCATGGGCTTCATCGACACCATCCGCGATTACCAGAACCGCTCGCTGGAGGAAATGCGCGCGCTCGGCGTGAACGATTCCATGATCCACGAGGATTTCATGATCGGCACGGAAGACCTCTCCATCACGGCGCACTGCCGCGACGGGCGCTCTGTGCCCATCTTCCGCGACGGCGGCTGGGCGTTCTGAAATGTCGAAAATTGCAGAAATGTGGTGCATTTTGTCCGCAAAATGCACCATTTTTCTGTAAAAGTGGGGGATTTATACCGTTCTGGTTGATTTTTCACGCAGAATGTGTTAAGATAAGCCTGCAATTTTTGAATCCGGGAGGAAATCAGGTGAAAAAGCTTCTTACGACGCTGCTGCTGGCGGCGCTGCTGCTGGCGCTGGGCGCATGTGCGGCCTCCGGGCGCGGCGCGGTCAAAGCACCGGACGAAGACAGCCCGCTCACATTCTGTCTCGGCTCCCGGCCGGAGACGCTCGACCCGGCGCGGTATACCGACGCTGCGGAAGCGGCATACATCGTCAACACCTTTGCCGGGCTCACCGGCTACCGGCTGGGCGGCGACGGCGAGCCGGAGCTTGCGCCGGAGCTTTGCCGCGCGCTGCCGGTGTCGCAGGAAGCTGAGGACGGCAAAGTGGTCTACACCTTCGAGCTGCGCGAGGATCTCAAATGGTCGGACGGCTCGCCGCTCACGGCGGAGGACTTCGTCTATGCGTGGAACCGTGCGCTCACGCTGCCGGACGCAGACGGGGCGTATCTCTTCGAAGAAATCGACGGCTACGAGACCGGCACGCTGAACGTGACCGCCTCCGACGACGGCGGCACGCTGACAGTCGTGCTCACGGAGGACGCGCCGTATTTTCTGGACCTGTGCGCAAGCCCGGTTTTTCTGCCGGTGCAGCGCGCGGCGGCGGAGTCCGGTGACGGCTGGGCGGAAAGCGCGGACGGTTTTGTGTGCAGCGGCGCATACGCCGTCAGTGAGCTGACGGACGAGCGCCTGGTGCTGACGAAAAACGCAAATTATTGGGACGCGGCCAACGTCGTGTCGGACACGCTGGTGTTCGACTTCAGCGACGATCCCAGCGCCGCGCTGCAGGGGTTCCTCGGCAGCAAGTATGCGCTTGTGGGCACGCTCCCATCCGGACAGATCGCCGCGCTGCGCGAAAAGTACCCGGACGAGTACCATGCGGACAGCCGCCTTGGCACCTACAGCCTTTGCTTCAACATCAACGACAGTGCCTTTGCCCGCTTCACGCAGGCTGAGCGCGCGCAGCTGCGCACGGCGCTGAGTCTGCTGATCGACCGCAACTACATCTGTGACGAGATCGCCAAGGCCGGGCAGGTGCCCGCGAATTCCTATATCCCGTCCGGCGTCTCGGATGCAGGCGGCAGCGACTTCACTGCGCGCAACGGCCCGAACGGTGCGGGCGGCGGGTATTTCAGCACCGCCGCGGCGGACTACGAGAGCAATTGCGCCGAGGCCGTATCGATCCTGCGCGCGGTGGCGGAGTCCTCCGGCGCGTTTACGGTCAGCGAGCAGGGCGTCTGCTCCGGCTTCCCGGAGCTGTCGTACCTGACCTCCGACTCCGACGGGCATGTGGACATTGCGGCGTATCTGAAAACGCTTTACGCGGGCTACGGCATCCCGCTCACCGTCTCGGCGCTGGATATGACGGACTTTCTCGCCGCCCGCGCGTCGGGGAATTACTCCATCGTCCGCCATAGCTGGAGCGCGGACTATGACGATCCGGTCAGCTTCCTCGCCATGTGGACGACCGGCGCGGGCAGCAATGAGATCGGCTTCGGCCGCGGCGTGCACGCCGATTACGCCGGGTATTCCGTCACGATCGGGGGCGAGACCCGCACCGGCCTCACGTGGGCGGAGAGTTACGACGCGCTGCTGTATACGATCGGCAGCACGGATGACCGCGCGGAGCGCTACGACCTGATGCATCAGGCGGAGACGCTGCTCATGCGCACCGGCGCGGTCTGCCCGCTGTACGAATACACGAGCGTGTATCTGCTCAACGCGAACCTGCAGGGCGTCTTCACCAGCCCCACCGGCGCGAAGTATTTCATGTATGCGCGCCTTATGGAGAAGTAAAGAACACGCGGCAAAGCCTCCCCTGTGTAAGGGAAGGTGGCAAAAATCTTTGATTTTTGACGGAGGGGTTGTCCCCTCGGTATAAAGATTTTTTCTAAAAACAATCCCTCAGTCAGCTTTGCTGACAGCTCCCTTTACACAAGGGAGCCTTGTGTGGGTGCGATGCGCACCGCGCCAACTGCGCCCTCTCCACAAACCGAACCATACAAAAATCCGACCTGTGATACAATCACAGGTCGGATTTTTGTTTTGCACCCCGCCCGGATGAATTGACCGGGTTGGGTGTTTGTTTGTGGTATGGAATTCACGCGTCTGCATTGACGTTCTGGAACGAATAAATGAAATACTGATTGCCGGATTTGTGAAGCGTCAGCTCCTTCCGGTGTCCGTTGATTGCCGCACTCCAGAGCAGGACAGTGTCGTCCGTTTTTTCGCCTCCAACGCAGATAAAGTCGCCGGGGCCGAAGTCGCTCGTGAAATTGTAGTAAGCGTCGTACTTCTCCTGATAATAGCAGCCGCTTGTGTCGAGCAGATCGTCCACCGTGATGTTGGCATACTTTTGGAGCTGCGCGGAGATGGCTGCCTTGGGATAGCGGTGCGTGGGCGTGATGGCATCGAGGGGGAGCGGATGCTCTTCGAGGTATTCCGGATCGAACGACATGATGACAGCCTGATACTCTTCCACGTCGTCATTGGTCAGCAGCTCTCCGTTTGCATTATAGCGCAGAAACCACTTCAAACTGATCTCTTCCGGCGAGGCATAATAACAGTTGAAGAAACCGTTGATTTCACCGGCATACATGCTGTTGTCCGTTTCGGATTCGACCATGGTTACAAACGCAGCGTTTACGCGATCAATCTCTGCCTGCGTCAGCGGAACGGAGTTTTCCAGATGCGTGGCGGAAAGGTCGGTGGGGAGGTCTGCCAGCCATGGCTCCTCCGGCCGCCAGTCCGAATCCAGCTCCGGCGTCAGTGTGGGAGCAGGCGTAGGCGTTTCCACCGCCTCCTGCACCGGCGCGGCGCAGCCTGCCAGCAGCAAGAGCGCCAGCAGCAATGGTAACGCTTTCTTGAATTTTTTCATCATATGCTCCTTTCAAATTTTCCCTATGCTGTTTCCTCCTCTGTTTCGATCGTCAGAACATGCATAAATTCTAATTTTATGCAATGTTCTAATTTGACTCTACCAAAATAATGGGAAACTGTCAACCTGAAATTTGAAAATCAAGAAAATTTTGTTGATTCATGCAAACGAAAAGACGGGAAATTATTCAAATTCACTAAAAGCGGTTGCATATTCGACAAAAATCGACTTATTTTCAATCATCTTGCGCAGCAAAACCTCACAAACGACTACCACGTTCAGCCCGGACGGCAGATACACCTGCGCGCAGACCGTCGCCTTCCGGATGTGTTTTCAACGAAACCGCCGCAAAAAAATACACCCGATGGAGTTCCATCGGGTGTATTTCAGCTTGTCTTACAGCCCCGGGTACAGCGGGAACTGTTCGCAGAGCGCGATGACTTCGTCGCGCACGGCGGGAACGGCGGCGTCGCCCTCGTCGATCAGGCGGCAGATCATCGCGCCGATGGCGCGCATCTGCGCTTCCTTCATGCCGCGCGTGGTCGCGGCGGGCGTGCCGAAGCGCATACCGCTCGTGGTGCGCACGGACTGCGTGTCAAACGGGATGGTGTTCTTGTTCGCGGTGATGTGCGCGCGGTCGAGCAGCTCCTGCACCTCCGCGCCGGTGCGGCCGCGGCTGAACACGTCGGCCAGCATGAGGTGGTTGTCCGTGCCGCCGGAGACGAGCCGGACACCGCCCTGCTGCAGGCTCTCGGCCAGCACGCTGGCGTTGGCGACGACCTGCTGCTGATACGCTTTGAATTCGGGCTGCAGCGCCTCGCCGAAGCAGACGGCCTTTCCGGCGATCACATGCATGAGCGGGCCGCCCTGCGTGCCGGGGAAAACGGCGCTGTCGATCTTTTTGCCAAGCTCGGCCTTGCAGAGGATGATCGCGCCGCGCGGGCCGCGCAGCGTCTTGTGCGTCGTGCAGGTCACCACGTCGGCATACGGCACCGGGCTGGGGTGCACGCCCGCGGCGACGAGGCCGCCGATGTGCGCCATGTCCACCATCAGGTACGCGCCGACTTCGTCCGCGATCGCGCGGAAGCGTGCAAAGTCGATCACGCGCGGGTACGCGCTCGCGCCCGCGATGATGAGCTTCGGCTGCACTTCCTTCGCCGTGCGCTCCAGCGCGTCGTAGTCGATCGTCTCCGTTTCGGGATCGACGCCGTAGAAGTGCGCCTCGAAGTACTTGCCCGAGATTGACGCCTTGCTGCCGTGCGTCAGGTGGCCGCCATGCGAGAGGTCCATGCCGAGGATCTTGTCGCCCGGCTTGAGCAGCGCCGCGTACACCGCAATATTCGCCTGCGCGCCGGAGTGCGGCTGTACGTTTGCGTGCTCCGCGCCGAAGAGCTTCGTCACGCGCTCGATGGCCAGACGCTCGACCATGTCCACATACTGGCACCCGCCGTAGTAGCGCGCGCCGGGATAGCCCTCGGCGTATTTATTCGTCAGGTGGCTGCCCATGGCTTCCATGACAGCCTGACTGGTAAAGTTTTCGGAAGCAATCAGCTCGATGTGATTGCGCTGGCGCTCCAGCTCCAGTTCCATGGCGTGAAACAGCTCCGGATCGCGTACCTTGAGATTCTCGTAGTTCACGGAAACACTCCTCCTGCGTGATGTTTTGCCGTCAGTTTACCGAATTCGCCGCAATTTTGCAAGACGCCGGATTCTTTTTCGGAATTATGTGTGATTTTTTCGCTCCAGCGCGCATAAACTTTGGCATCTTGGCAAACAACTTGGAGGAGGTGAAAGCAACGTGTGGAAAAAAATTCGGCCCTATGTGGCCTTTGCGGCCATTGCGCTGGCCGTCGGGGCGCTGTCCGCCGTGCTGACCAGCGGCGAGATGGATGCGTTTTCGCAGCTTCGGCAGCCGCCGCTCGCGCCGCCGGCGTGGCTGTTTCCGGTGGTTTGGACGGTGCTGTATCTGCTGATGGGCGTGTCGATGGCGCTGGTCTGGCGCAGCAGCCGCGGGCAGCACCGGCGCGACGCCGTCACGCTCTGGAGCATCCAGCTTGCGGTCAATTTCTTTTGGACGATCCTGTTTTTCAATCTGCATGTCCGGCTGTTCGCGTTCATCTGGCTGGTGCTGCTGTTTGTATGCGCTGCGCTGATGACGGCGGAGTTCGCGCGCTGGAACAAACCGGCCGCGTGGCTGCAGGCGCCGTATTTGCTGTGGCTCGCGTTTGCGGGCTATCTCAATATGGCCGTGTACCTGCTCAACCGCTGACTGGCAAAATTCGTTTGTGTATCGGGTGCGGATGTGCTATACTCTCCGTGAGAGAGGTGTTGCATCCCATGAAAAAAGCACTGAAAATCATTCTGATCGTCATTCTGGTGCTCGTTGTTCTGGTGGCCGCGCTGCTGATCTGGCTGTCCGTCACGGCGCTCAATCCGGAGACGGAGGCCGCCGTCCTCACGCCCGACGCGCAGAGCGACGCGGCCTATGCCCCCGGCGATACGATCTCCGTCTTGTCCTGGAACACGGGCTACGCCGCGCTCGGCGAGGAGTCCGACTTTTTCATGGACGGCGGAGAGCAGACCCGGCCGGAGAGCGAGAATATCATCCGAAAGAATCTCGACGGCATCATTTCGCGCATTTCGCAGACCGGCGCGGACTTTACCTTCCTGCAGGAGGTCGATTCCGGCTCTACGCGCAGCTATGGCGTTCTGGAGACCGAGAAAATTCAAACCGCCCTCGGCCAAACGTCCGCCTATGCCCGCAACTATAAGTGCAGCTTTGTGCCGTACCCCATGCCGCCAATCGGCAAGGTGTCCAGCGGCGTGCTGACGCTCTCCACCGCGCCCATCGGCGCGGCCGAGCGCGTGGCGCTGCCAAGTCCGTTCAAATGGCCGGTGTCCACGGCGAACCTCAAGCGCTGCCTGCTGGTGTCGTACGTTGATCTGGAGGGGACGGACAAGCAGCTCGTGCTTGTGAACCTCCATCTGGAGGCGTATGACGACGGCGAAGGCAAGGCCGCGCAGACGAAAATGCTCAACGAGTTCATCCAGAGCGAGTACGAAAAGGGCAACTACGTCATCGCGGGCGGCGACTTCAATCAGACCTTCCCCGGCGCGCTGGAGCAGTACCCCATCAAGAACGAGGAACTTTGGACGCCCGGCATGCTGGACGATTCCATGCTGCCGGAGGGCTGGCATTTCGCGTATGACGCGAGCGTGCCGACCTGCCGCCTGCTCAACGAGCCGTACGACCCCGCGAGCGAGAACACGCAGTATTACGTCATTGACGGCTTCATCCTGTCGCCGAACGTGACGCTGAACACGGTCGAAACGCTCGACGCCGGGTTTGTCTATTCCGACCACAACCCGGTGCTGCTGAACGTGACTCTGGAAAATTGAAAAAATCCTCCATCCGGACTGGATGGAGGATTTTTTGTATCTTTGCAGGAATCCGCCGCAGCACGCGTCAGAACGGGCAGATTCATTTTCGCGTTTTTCCTCAACAAAACCGAAACGGTGGTTCGGTTTTGAAAGGAAGAAAGCGGGAGCGGATATGGAGTTTTCGGCCTCAGCCGGAAACGGAATGGAGCAAGCGCTTTCTGACGCGGTTTATACGTCCTGTTCGATCTTGTCCACGATGGCGCTGAGCCACGGGCCTTCGATCTCCTCGATGCGGCCCTCGTCGCACGCCTTGGCGATGGCAGGGTCGATGGGGAGCTTCGCAATCAGGTCGATGCCGTTCTGCCCGGCGACCTCGTCGATGTGACTCTCGCCGAAAATCTTCAGCTCCTTGCCGCAGTCCGGGCACTTGAAGTAGGACATGTTCTCCACGATGCCGAGCACCGGCACGTTCATCATGTTCGCCATGTTCACGGCCTTGGCCACGATCATGGACACCAGCTCCTGCGGCGATGCGACGACGATCACGCCCGCCACGGGCAGGGACTGGAACACCGTCAGCGGCACGTCGCCCGTTCCGGGAGGCATGTCCACGAACATATACTCGACGTCCTCCCAGAGCACGTCGGTCCAGAACTGCGTCACCGCGCCCGCAATGACGGGGCCGCGCCAGACGACGGGGTCGGTCTCATTCGGGAGCAGCAGGTTGATGGACATCAGCTCGATGCCGGTCTTGGAGCGGTTGGCGTAGATGAAATCCTCGCCGCCGATGGCGCCGCTGTGGATGCCGAAGGCCTGTGGGATGGACGGGCCGGTGATGTCCGCGTCGAGCACGGCGGCCTGATGGCCGCGGCGCTGCATTTCGCAGGCGAGCAGGCTGGTGACGAGGGACTTTCCGACGCCGCCCTTGCCGGAAACGACTGCGATGACCTTATCGACTCTGGACCCTGCGCGCAGCGGCTTGAGCAGGGACTCCGGCTCGCGCTCGGCGCAGCTTTCGCCGCAGGTAGAGCAATCGTGGGTGCAATTTTCGCTCATGTTGAATCCTCCGTGTTTTATAATTCGTGCTTCTATTATACCCCGAAACCGCAGGAAGTCAACAAACAGCGGCCGGAATCGGACAATAATTTTTGACATATGTCATTTTGAGGACGCAGTTGATTTGCGGAAAGAAGCCTGATACAATCAAAAAGAACATCAATTGGGATTTGAACTTGCGAAGGAGGTATGGCCAATGCCGTACGACGTTTCCATCGTCGCCTGTCCGGACTACGAACCGGCCACGGCGCGCAGCGCAATCCTGGCGGCGGTCGAGCCGGTCGGCGGGCTGGACTGGGTCACGCCCGGCATGAAGATCGCAATCAAGGCGAATCTGGTCGCAAAAATGAAGCCCGAGACCGGCGCGGTGACGCACCCGGTGCTGGTGACAGAGCTGTGCCGGCTCCTGATCGAGCGCGGCGCGCAGGTCGCGGTGGGCGACAGCCCCGGCGGCCCGTGGAACGCCGCGTGGGTGAACGCCATTTACAGCGGCACCGGTATGCGCGCCGTCGAGACCGTGGGCGCGAAGCTGAATCACGATTTTTCGCAAAAAGAGGTGCGCTTTCCGGAAGGGAAGACGGTGCAGTCGTTCCCGTTCACGGCGTGGCTCGACGAGGCCGACTGCGTGATCGACTTCTGCAAGCTGAAAACGCACGCGATGGCGGGAATGAGCTGTGCGGTGAAGAATTTCTTCGGCTGCATCCCCGGCACGCGCAAGCCGGAATTCCACTATCTGCACCCGCGCACGGACGATTTTTGCAGCATGCTCGTCGATCTGAACGAATACATCCGCCCGCGCCTGACGCTGGTGGACGCGGTGCTGTGCATGGAGGGCAACGGCCCAACGCAGGGCACGCCCCGGCACATGGGTGCGCTGCTCGCCGCGCGCACGCCCTACGCCGCCGACCTCGTCTGCGCGCACCTGATCGGCATTCCGAACGGGGATGCGGGCACAGTCAAGGCCAGCATTGCGCGCGGCCTTTGCCCGGACGATTGGCGCAAGCTCTCCGTCTTCGGCGACCCGGATGCGTTTGCGCAGCCGGATTTCGAAAAACTCCCCCCGCCGAAGGACATCAAGTTCCACGAGAAGCTACCCGGCGTGAGCGCGTTTCTGGAGCAGTATTTTGCGCCCGGCCCGAAGGTGGACAAGACCAAGTGCGTCGGCTGCGGCAAGTGCGAGCAGGTATGCCCCATGGGCATGGCGAAGGTCGTCAGCGGCAAGGCGCGCCTGCGCCGGGACGACTGCATCCGCTGCTTCTGCTGTCAGGAATTCTGCCCCAAGGGCGCCATCACGGTGCATCGCTCGCTGATCGCGCGGCTCGTGACAAAATGAAAAACCCAGACCGGGTGCGGCTTTTGCCGTGCCTGGTCTGGGTTTTGCCGCTCATGAAAGGAACGGCGCGCCGCCGAACGGTTTACATAACGCTCAAAGTCCCTTTTCCATGCAGTACACACGCATGACGGCAGCCTGCGTTTTCGCATCGGGGATTTTGCCGGCCATGATGTCGCGCACAAGCGCCTCAAGCGGTACGGCGGCGACGTTCAGAAACTCGTCGTCGTCGAGCTGCTGCTCGCCGAAGGTCAGTCCCTTGGCTAAGTACATCCAGATCACCTCGTCGGAGTACGCGGCGGCAGGGTAGAATTTTCCGAGACAGATCAGCTCTTTCGCCTCGATGCCGGTCTCCTCGCGCAGCTCGCGGCGCGCGGCAAGCTCCGGATCCTCGTCCTTGCTGTCGCGCTTGCCGGCGGGGATCTCCGTGATGACCTCGTTCACCGGATAGCGGAACTGCCGCTCCACGATGACGCGCCCGTCGTCCAGCAGCGGCACGACGCACACTGCGCCGACGTGCCGCGTCACCTCGCGCGGGGCGGTTTTGCCGTTCGGCAGGCGGACGGTGTCGTTGTAGAGATGCAGAATTCTGCCGTCGAAGATCTCCTCCGAGGTCAGTTGGGTCTCGATCAGATTTTCCATAAAAACTTGCTTCCTTTTACCAGACTTGCCAGCGCAGCACGAACGCGCAGGCGTAAAGCAGATAGAAACTGCCGCAGCACGCGGTGGCAATGCCATCGGCGCGCTTTGTCCGCGTCACCGAGCCGAGCGCCATGGGCACGGGATACAGCGCCACGAGATAGCGCGGCGCGCTCAGCAGCCACGTCGCGCCGATGGCCACCACGTAATACGCGAGGAAAAACGCCAGATCGCTCGGGCGCATCCGCGGCGCGGCAAACAGCATCAGCACGAGCGCCGCGAAGGAAACCAGCACGTTCGGGAGCCACAGCCCCAGCGCCGTATGCACGTCGGCGCTGAACATGTGCTCAAGCTGATATGCCGCCGTGTTGAAAAACAGGCCCAGATGCTGTCCCCAGTGGACGCTCTGGTAGGTCATGAACTGAAACGGGTCGCCCGCGACGGCGTAGTTCACGCCGCAGTACGCCGCAAAGCCCAGCGGGATGAACAGCAGCGCGGGAAAGCGCCGCGCGCCGCCCGCGCGCCGGTCAGCCACCAGCTCCCAGAGCACCGGCACGACCAGCACCACGCCCAGCGACCGCGTGAACGCCGCAAGCCCGCCGAGCAGCCCCGCGAGATACCACCGGCGCCGTCGTGCGCAGTACACGCACGCGAGACACAGCAGCAGAAACAGGCTCTCGCTCATTGGCGCGGCGAAGAAGAACGCGCCCGGCAGGATGCAGAGGTATTTCACCGTGCGCAGCGCGTCGGCGTGGGGCCTGTCCAGCCGCAGCAGCCGGTAGAACACGCACCCCGCGCCCGCGAACGCGAGCGCCGAGACGAGCAGCCCGGCGTAGAGGTAGTCGCCCACCACGGCGGCCGCGGCGCGCACCGCGAGCGGGTAGCCGGGCAGGAACACGAGCTGCACCAGCCGGTCCCACGGCCCCTCGGAGAGATACCAGTCGCGCGCGATGTCCAGATAGTGCTGGCTGTCCGTACACGTCCAGAACTGCAAGGCGTCCACGAACGATTCCCGGTAGCCCAGCGCGACCCGCAGCAGATACATCAGCAGGATCACCGCCATGTCCACGGCCAGCAGTGAAAAGAACAGTTTTAGAGAGAAGTGCGGCGGGGCATCCGGCTTCTCTGCGCAAAGCTCCGGCGCGTCCCGCCAGAAATCCATCCACCGCGGCACAAACCGCAGCCCCACCGCCGCGAAGAGCGCCGCGCTCAGCAGCGCCGCGATGCGCCCCGGAGCAGTGACGCCCGGCGTCGCGCGCCACCAGAGCACGAACAGCGCGCCGAGCGCCAGCAGCGCTGCGCCGGAGATCCAGACCTCCGGCCGCTTGCGCTGCGCCCTCACGCCTCCGCCAGCCAGCGCATGGCGGCGTAGGCGAAGATGGCGCAGCCGCTGGGCAGCGCGTCCTCGTCGAACTTGACCATCGGGTGGTGCTGCGGGTAGGGATAGCCCGTCTCCGGCGTGCCGGCGGCGAGCGCCAGCATGACGGACGACACCTCCTGACTCACATAGGCGAAGTCCTCGGAGCCGGCGGATTTGGACATCTTCTGCCCGCCGCCCGCGCTCTGCAGCTCCGCGACGGAAAGCGCCTTGCCCGCCCCCAGCAGTTCGCGGGCATATGTCAGCACGCGCCTGGAGAGCGCGGCGTCGTTTTGCAGCGTCGGGCAGCCGGTGCCGAAGGTGACCGTCGCAGTTGCCCGGAACGCCGCCGCGACGCCCTCGGAAATTTCCGTCAGCCGCCGCTTGAGAAAGGCGCGCGTCTCCTCGTCAAAGGTGCGGATGCTTCCGCCCAGCACCGCCGTGTCCGGAATGGCGTTTGCGGCGGTTCCGGCGTGCAGCGTGCCGATCGTCAGAACGGCCTGTTCGTTCATGGCCAGCTCCCGCGCGTGGATCTCCTGCAGGGCGATCAGAATGTGCGCGGCGGCGCTCAGCGGATCGACGCCGTTGTTTGGCATTGAGCCGTGGCAGCCCTTGCCCTGCACCTGAATTTCAAAATAGTCGGCGGCCGGCGCGCTCACGCCGGGCGCGGACACGATCACCGTTCCGGCGGGAAACGGCGTGCCGGCCATGACGTGGATCATCATCGCCGCGTCCACGTCCGGATTTTGCAGCAGCCCCGCTTCGATCATATCGTGCGAGCCGGCGAAGATCTCCTCGGCGGGCTGGAACATCAGCTTGACCGTACCGGCAAGCTCGTCCTCGTGCCGCTTCAGAAGCTCCGCCGCGCCGAGCAGCATGGCCGTGTGCATGTCGTGGCCGCAGGCGTGCATGTTTCCGTTGCCGGACGCAAAGTCCACGTCCGCCTCCTCGCGGATGGGCAGTGCGTCCATGTCCGCGCGAAGCAGAAACACCTTTCCGCCGCGCTTGCCGCCCGCGCACGCGACGACGCCCGCCTTGCCGCAGTCTTCCGGCTCGTAGCCCATCCGGGCCAGTTCCTGCTTCACGTAGGCGACGGTGTCTTCGATCTCAAAGCCCGTTCCCGGGTGCGTGTGCAGATACCGCCGGTGCGACACCAGCGTCTCGCGCAGCGCCTGCGCCTCCTGCAGCAGCGTTTGTGCTTCCATATGAAAAACTCCTTTCAGATTCGGGAAAGCTGTACCACCGTCTCAATGTGCTCGGTGTGCGGGAACATGTCCACGGGCTGAATCTTCGTCACGCGGTAGCCGTGGGCGGTGAGATCGTCGAGATCGCGCGCGAGCGTTTCCGGGTTGCAGGAGACGTACACGACGCGCTGTGGTGAAAGTTGACACAGCGACGAGAGAAAGCGCTTGTCGCTGCCCGCGCGCGGCGGGTCAAGGATGACCACGTCGGCACGTGCGCCGCTCTGCGCCATGCCCTGCAGAAACTCCCCGGCGTCGGCGGTGTAGAACCGCACGTTGTCCGCCGCGTTGCGCTTCGCGTTCTGGATGGCGTCGCGCACGGCGTCGCGGTTGCTCTCCACGCCGATGACTTCCTTGGCGCTGCGGCTGGCGAAAATGCCGATGGTGCCGGTGCCGCAGTAAGCGTCGATCACCGTCTCCGTTCCGGTCAGCCCGGCGAACTCCAGCGCCTTGCTGTAGAGCACCTCCGTCTGCACGGGATTGATCTGGTAAAACGCGCGCGGCGAGATGCGGAATGTGAATTCTCCGAGCTGCTCTTCGATGTGGCCGGGGCCGTAGAGCACCTCGCTGTGCGCGCCGAGCACGAGGCTCGTCTGCCCGCCGTTCACATTGTGGACGATGGTGGTGATCTCCGGGTGGCGCTCCAGCAGCGCTTTCACGAAGTTGCGCTTGCCGGGGAACATGCTCCGCCCCGTCACGAGCACGACCATGACCTGCCCGCTGCGAAACCCGCGCTTGACGAGCACGTGGCGCAGCGTGCCGCGCCCGGTGTCCTCATCGTAGGGCTGAATCTTGAAGCTGCGCAGCAGGCCGCGGATGGTGACGATGATGCGGTCGGCGGTCTCATCCTCGATCATGCAGTCGCTGACCGGGACGATCCGGTGCGACGCGGACTGGTACACGCCGGAGATGATCTGCCCCTGCCGGCTGCGGCCAAATGCGGCCTGCACCTTGTTTCGGTAATGGTAGGGGTGCGCCATGCCAAGAATCTCCTCCACGTGGCAAAAGCGGCCGAGCAGGCGAATCGCCTTCGCCTGCTTGAAGTGGAGCTGTTCGGCGTAGCTCAGATTCTGGAGCTGGCAGCCGCCGCATTTTTTTGCAAGCGGACAGACGGGCTGGTCCGCCGCCGTTTGGTTTGGTTGTTTGGACATGGGTGAAAGCCCCCGGTTCGGTTCAGATACCAATATGATACCACGCTTTTACTCCGATTTCCACACCGATTGCGCGCGCGGGAGATTCCATTCGAAGTGTGCGGCGGCGAAGCGGATGATCATGACGACCGCAATGCCGATGAGCGCGGCGACGGACTGCGGCAGAATGAGCCGGCAGAGCAGAAACACGCCCGCCCCGGCGAGCGAGGCGCTCGCGTAGATGTGCTTGCGGAAGATATAGGGCATGTCGCCCGCAAGGATGTCGCGCAGCACGCCGCCGCCGGTGCCGGTGAGCATGCCGACGAAAAACAGCAGCAGCACGCTGCGGCAGTTCGCCTGCCCGATGGCGGTGGTGATGCCGGTGACGGTGAAGATGCCAAGCCCCGCCGCGTCCATGAGCAGCAGCGTCGTGTCGAAGAGCTTCTGGCTGCGCGCGAGCGGCCGGCGCACGGCAGGGAAGAACAGCACCACCGAAACGACCAACGCCACGATCAGGTAGACCGGGTCCTGAAACGCCTTCGGCGGCGTGATGCCGATGACCAGGTCGCGGATGATGCCGCCGCCCACGGCGGTGACCACGCCGAGAATGGCCACGCCGAAGATGTCCATCCGCTTTTCGATGCCCGTCAGGGCGCCGCTGGCCGCGAACGCCACGGTGCCCAGCAGTTCTATGATGAAGAGAAACGTGTCCATAGGATACCTCCAAATGAAAAGAGTACACCCCTCATGTATGCAGGAAGGGTGTACTCTGTCCTTTTACCTGAAAGATTTTCCGCGTTTTTTGGCGGATTACTTCTTCGGTGCATGCGTCTCTCCAGAGCTCCGTCTGCTCCCGGTCCGTTTGCCTGAGCGTTTCACGCCTTCGGCGGCCATCGGCTCTCTCCCGGAAGCTTCATTCGGATGGATTCTGTTTTCACCGGGCGCGCATTTCGGGACCGCGCCCGTCCCGAACAGTATAACAGAAAGCCGGGGATTTGCAATTGCATTTTTGCATTTCTTTTGTTAAGATGAAAACGATCCGGCGAAGGGGGGCACTGTTATGAAACGCATACGGTGTGCGGTGCTGGCGCTGTGCCTGCTGCTGGTCGTTTCCGCCTGCGGCGCGTCCGGACAGGCGGAGCCGGAGCGGGCGCAGGAGCCGCTTGCGCTCGCGCGCAGCTATCAGAGTACGATCGCCGAGCTCAGCCGCGACGGTGCGGTGGGCGTGAATCTCAGTCAGGCGGAGCTGGAGCAGATCGTCTCCGCGCTCGCGGCGCAGGGCGTGACTGTATCCGGCGTGGACGGGCGGACGCCCATGCAGAATCCGCAGGTGGTGGACGCCTTTTTCGCCGACCGCGATGCGGGGAAGGATGCGCGGCTCACGCTGTATGAGGTCTGTCTCGACGGCGGTCTGCTTTGCCATGCGCTCGCTTTTGCGGACGGGGAGACAACCCTCGTGCTCACGCGCATCGCGTGGAGCGCAACGGAGCCGACGGTGGGTTACAGCCGGGAATACGCCGTTACGGAGCTGACGGATTCCGGCGGCACGCTGCACTACGTCTACGACATGCCCGACAATCCGCCCGGAACCAACCATGACGGCCACATCGACACGGAGGATACGTTTCAGATCGGATAAAATACAGCGCTGCGGCGCAAGCAGAGAAAACCACCCCGCCTTTAGCCGGGTGGTCGTAAAACAGCAAGGGGTGCAGACCCTTGTACGGACAAAACAGCCCGGACATTCAAGTGTCCGGGCTGTTCGCTCCGCAGGACGCACATACAGGGCTTTCCTCTGTATAGAAGTGCGCCCTTTGTTTTAAAGGGATATTTGTGATACTTCTTTAATCAGTTTCAGTTTGTATTTTATCAATTCCTAAAACCTCTTTGCAATATGCGATTTCTTCGTCAGTAAATAATGACGCATATTCGACTTTACAGACAGAATCCTCCATGGATAAATCTAATCGCCCACATAAAAAGAGCGTGGAGAATCCCTCTGATGTATTACCCGTTTTTCGTGCATTTGAAATGAGTCGCTTTGCTGTTTCAACGCCGCCGTAAGTTGCCAGCATTTGATTGAAGCGAGTTGGATTGTATTTGCACTCCTTTTTAGCCCGGAGCATTTTCAGTTTCAATTCTTCTTCAAACTTTTTTACTAATATTTCCATAAAAGTATTACCACCTGAATTTAAGCTTTTTCTCAAGCACTTTCCCGCAATCTTGGCATATAAATTTCGTTTTTCCATACTTTCCGTTAATGCCGCTTGCTGCGCCAATAACTGTTCCAAGGGGGTGAACAGGCTGCCAACTGTACCGTCAATCACAGCTTTTCTAAGTGAGAATTTCGTTTTGGTTGAAACTGGAACAACATCTGTGATTTTACACAAAATATTAGGACAGCATATTCTTTTTGCCATTTTCACCCTCCACGCTTTTAGTACTTATTCTTAAATAGCAAGTTATACCAAAATCCTATAAACACATAAAGTAAGAAACGAATCATATCAATCTCCTATATTCTGAGGTGAGTATCAATTCGCCTCTGCCATTCTCCGCTATTCCAGCCCACTCCAAAATCGCAGCCATGACAAAAACAGGGTCAAATACAGAATCCCCAACTTTGCGTCCTCGGCTTTTTGCGATTGCACCTACAACGGTGTTTTCTTCGCAACCAGCCTCACCGAGTTTATAATTTCTGCCGTTCCCTTTTCGTGCGCATCCGCCTTGCTTCAGAAGGAGGTCAACGATGACATTAAATACATCGTATTCATAAGGAGGGCTAATCGGCAATTTGTCACTCGTAAATGTTTTTCCGTCCGCTTCAGCATATATTTCGCAAGGAATTCCTCTTGCGGTATATACGGTAACATGACCACCATGTTCCTTCAGCTTTGCTTTGATGATTTCCGATGCCCGCCTACTGGAATAGTCAACCTCCAAACTACTTATATCAATTTCCGTTCGTTCCTCTCTATGGGATGCGTCACTCAGGTTCAGCGCAGTCAGCAATTCATCCAGTTTCTTTTTAGCGGTGGGGTATGAGATATTCAAATCAGATTGCACCTCCTTTAGATTTCCTCTGTTTTTCAAAAAAGAGATAAGCAGTGCATTTTGTTCAGAATTCAGTTGGTCAAATGGACTCAGATCAAAATTGCTTTTTAATTCCATCCCACAGCAAGAACATTGCAGCGTAGAGATTATCAGAGCGCCCTTGCAACCGGGGCATTTTGAAATCAGTTTTGCCATACAATCACCTCTACCCATAATATAATATTAGATTTCGCGATTGTCAATATGGAGTTTAATATAATTAAGTTCTAATTTGAATCAGGAATCGTACTAATATCCATTAAGCACAGGCAAAAAAGCAATGCTCAGTCAGTAAACCAAGCATCGCTCATTTTGTTGTTGCCAACTCCGTCTGACAGATTCCATAAAAAGCTAAGCTGTTCCTTAACTGTCTTACGAACACCGCCCTTTAGCCGGGTGGTTTTTGCATGGTATTTCAAGCGAAGCACGGCAGCGTCAGCGCGAGCTGGACCAGCAGGTAGCACAGCGGGAACGACAGCAGGCACAAGAATGTGGATAGCAGGCACACGCGCGAGCCGAGCTGCGCCTCGCGGTCGTACTGGATGGCGAACAGACTCACCGTCGCGCTCGACGGCGCGGCAAAGCCGATGACCATGGCGGTCAGCGCGGCGGCGTTGAAGTGGATGACCTGCAGCGCCTGCAGCGCACAGAGCACCGCCAGCACGCAGGCCGGAACAGCGACGGTGCGCAGCACGGCAGCCAGCCATGCGAGCCGGTCGCGCAGCGCCTCGTTCAAGTGTGCTTCGCCGAGGGAAATGCCGATCAGGAACATGGCAAGCGGCCCGACCATACGCTGCAGCGCCTGAACGGGTGTGTACAGCGCGGGCAGCGTCTTGTCCAGCCGCAGCGCGCCGTAGGCCGCATCGCCGACCAGTACCTGCGGCATGAGATTCTGCGTCAGCCAGATGAAAATGCCGAGCAGCATGGCGATGATGATGGGGTTGAGAAACACTTCCCGGCACGTGATGCGCAGATTTTTCCGGTCGAGCTTCAGCCCGGACAGCACGAAAAACGACACGATGTACACCATGAACCGAAACGGCAGCGTCATGATGCTCACGTCGAAAATGACCTCGCTGCCGGGCTCGGGATAGATCGACTGCAAAATCGGCGTGGAGAACAGCGTGAGCTGCCCGATGGCGACAAACAGCGCCAGCGCGGTTGCGCGGTTGGCGCCTTGCCGGCGGAAGGCCAGCCGGGAAAGCAGCGCTGCCGCGATGTAAAACACCAGCGATAGCAGCAAAATCTCCCCGCCGGTGACCAGCTCCTGCGCGCTGAAATCCGTCATGAACGCGTCGAACGCCAGACACGGCACGCAAAGCTTCCATTCCAGCGCGGTCAGCGCCTGTTTGCCGGAAGCTGCAATGATCCCGCGCCGCCGGAACAAAAACCCGAAAAAGATAATGACAATGGTCTGAAAAAACGCGCCGAGAAACCCGACGTCCGTCAGCATCCCTGTGATGATGGAAAGCATCTGCCCGCCTCCTGCTATGGAGTTTGGAAACCCGCAAACCATGTATTTTATCCGTTTTCTGAAAAAAATCAAGCGTTTTTTTGAAAAAAGTAAAAATACTTCTTACGAAACGCTGAAAAATGTGTTAAAATAATGATAGTTTGCGGCGAAGGGCTGCAGAAAGGGGCTCAAACACGGTGTATCAGATCGGGGATCTTATTGTCTACGGAGGAGAAGGCGTGTGCCGCGTGGAGGAGATCGGCGTGCCGAAAATTTCCGGCATCAACAAGCAGCGGCAATACTATACGCTCGCGCCGCTCTATCGGGAGGGCAAAATCTTTACGCCGGTGGACGCCAAGGTGTTCATGCGCCCGGTCATCACCCGCGCGGAAGCGCTGGCGCTGCTTTGCTCCCTGCCGGATATGGAGGCCGAGGTCTATGAAAACAGCAACCTCCGGTTCCTGACCGAGCACTACCAGTCCTGCATCCAGAGCTATAGCTGCGCGGATCTGCTGCGGATGATCAAGAGCATCTACACGAAGCGCTGCGTGCTCAGCGAGCGCGGCAAGAAAATGGGCTTGGTCGACGAGCGGTATATGAAGCGCGCCGAGGAGATGCTGCACGGCGAGCTGGCCGTTGCGCTCGGCATCGAGCGCAGCATGGTGCCGGCGTTCATCGAGCAATCCATGGAGAAGCTCTCCCGCGGGGAAAAGCTTGCCTAGCGTCAGAACGGGCGCATTGCGTTGCGCTTCCCCGGCAAGCGGGGAAGCTCCACATCCATTTCCCCGTTCTTCCTTTCCCAGCCGCAGGTCAAGCCTGCGTCTGGGGGATGCGGGGGCGCGACGGACTCGTTCCATGCTTCCTTTTCGCGCCGTAGCCGCTTCGTGTATGCTGTGCCGCCGGAGCGAACCGCCCCGGTGTCAGCTTGACGAAAAAGCCTCGCAGAGTTTCGCCGCCGGAGCGGCGAAAGGAAATCCAATGATTTTTTCCAGCGACATGTGCGGTGAAAAAATACTGCTCAGTCCGCAAGCGTGCGAGCGCAGCGAGTGCGCCGCAGCGGGCTGCAAGCCCCTTTGGCGAAAAACCTGTTTTTCGACAGACTCCCGCCGGAGCGAAACGCTCCGGCGTTTTTTGCGCAAAAACGCTTGACAACGCGGCGCAGACGGCGTATCGTAAGAACCTGAATCCGGGATTGAATCCCGATTTGGGGGGATCACCATGCGAGGAACGTATCAGACCCGGCAGCGCCGGGCGGTGCTGGAATTTCTGGCGCAGCACGCGGAGCGGCAGTTCACGGTGGACGAGCTGCTCGCCGCCATGGGGGCGGCCGCCCCGGGGCGCAGCACGGCCTATCGCCTGCTCGACCGGCTGGCGGAGGAGGGCGCGGTGCGCCGTTTTCTGCCGGAGGGCACGCACACCGCCGCCTATCAGGCAACGGCGACGGGGCATTGCGACGCGCACCTGCATCTCAAATGCGTGACCTGCGGCAAGCTGATCCATCTGGACGAAACGATCTCCGACGCGGTGCAGGGCGACCTGCTGCGCCGCGCGGGCTTTGCGGTGGACGACAGCCGCACGACCATCTTCGGCACGTGCGCTGACTGCCAGACCGGGAAAGGAGACCGCCATGCGTAAGGGAATCAGCCTGTTGCTTTGCGCGCTGCTGCTGCTCGGCGTGCTCTCCGGCTGCGCGCAGCAGAGCATCGACCCGGACGACGGTAAGCTGCATATTGTGACGACCATCTTCGCGCCCTATGATTTCGCGCGTGAAATCGGCGGGGAGGACGTTTCCGTCACGATGCTCTTAAAGCC
Organism: Clostridiales bacterium; assembly: GCA_004556965.1. Taxonomy (GTDB): domain Bacteria; phylum Bacillota; class Clostridia; order Oscillospirales; family Oscillospiraceae; genus CAG-103. The sequence continues at coordinate 23,932 of SFFE01000001.1, forward strand.
CGGCAGCGAGGTGCACTCCTACGAGCCGTCGCCCAAGGACATCATCGCCATCCGCAACGCGGACGTGTTCGTCTACGTCGGCGGCGAGTCCGATGTATGGGTGCGCGACGTGCTCGCAGGCGTGGACAACCCCGATCTGCGCGTCGTCACGCTCATGGACTGCGTGCAGGCGCTGGAGGAGGAGACCGTCGAGGGCATGCAGGGCGAGGAAGACCATGACCATGACCACGACCACGGGGAAGAGACGGAGTACGATGAGCACGTCTGGACCTCGCCGAAAAACGCGGCGCTGATCTGCGAAAAGCTCGCCGATGCTTTCGCCGCCGCGGACCCCGCGCACGCGGAGACGTATGCGCAGCGGTGTGGGGACTATGTGGAGCAATTGGACGCTTTGGACGCGGAATTTCGGAATGTTGTGGAGAGCTCTGCCCGAAAAACCGTCATTTTTGCGGACCGGTTCCCATTGCGCTACTTTGCCGACGCCTATGGTCTGACATATTTTGCGGCCTATCCCGGCTGCGCGGATGCGGCGGAGCCGTCGGCGGCGACGGTCGCGTTTTTGATCGACAAGGTGCGCACGGAGCGCATCCCGGTCGTGTTCTGCATCGAGCTGTCGAACCAGAAGCTCGCGGACACGGTCTGCGAGGCGACGGGCGCGAAGAAGCTGCAATTTTCAAGCTGCCACAATGTGACGGCAGCGGAATTCGAGGACGGCGCGACGTATCTGAGCATCATGCGGCAGAACGCTGCCGCCTTGCGGGAGGCATTGAACTGAATGGCGCTGATCACATGCAAAGACGTCTGCCTCGGCTACGACGGGCAGGCCGTATTACAGGACGTGAATTTTGAGGTCTGCCGCGGCGATCTGCTGTGCATCGTCGGGGAAAACGGCAGCGGCAAATCCACGCTCATCAAGGGGCTGCTGGGGCTGAAAGCGCCGCTGAGCGGCTCGATCACGCTCGGCGACGGGCTGAAGCATACGGAGATCGGCTACCTACCGCAGCAGACGGAGCTGCAGCGCGATTTTCCCGCGAGCGTGATGGAGGTCGGGCTCTCCGGGCGGCTGAACGGGATGCACGGCCGACCGTTTTATTCCAAAGCGGACCGCGCCGCTGCGCTGGAAAATCTGGAGCGCATGGGCGTTGAGGACTTGAAAAACCAGAGCTATCAGGCGCTCTCCGGCGGCCAGCAGCAGCGCGTGCTGCTCGCGCGCGCCCTGTGCGCCACGAAGAAGCTGCTGCTGCTCGACGAGCCGGTCACCGGGCTGGACCCCGTGGCGACGGGGGAGCTGTACAACCTCATCAAGCTCATCAACCTCTGCAACAATATCACCGTCATCATGGTCACGCACGACATCGAGGCCGCGCTGCGCTATTCCACGAAGGTGCTGCATCTCGGCAAAACGCAGCTCTTTTTCGGCGCGACAGAGGCTTATAAGAAGAGCGACCCCGCGCGGCGGTTTCTGGGAGGGCGGAAGCTATGATCTCGATCTTAAAAGAAATGCTGTCCTACCCGTTTCTGGTGCGCGCGCTGGTGGTGGGCGTGCTGGTGTCGCTGTGTGCGGCGCTGCTGGGCGTGTCGCTCGTGCTCAAGCGCTATTCCATGATCGGCGACGGGCTGTCGCACGTGGGCTTCGGCGCGCTGGCCATCGCCACGGCGCTGAATCTCGCGCCGCTGGCCGTGGCGATCCCGGTGGTGGTGCTCGCGGCGTTTTTGCTGCTGCGCCTGTCGCAAAGCGGTAAGCTCAAGGGCGACGCGGCAATTGCGCTGCTCTCCAGCAGCGCGCTCGCCATCGGTGTGATGACCGTCTCGCTCACGAGCGGCATGAACACGGACGTGAACAATTATATGTTTGGCAGCATCCTCTCGCTGAGCGAAGCGGATATGCGCCTGAGCATTGTGGTGTCCATCGCGGTGCTGGCGCTGTTCGTGCTGTGCTACCCGCGCATCTTCGCGGTTACGTTCGACGAGACGTTTTCCAAGGCCACCGGCGTCAAGACCGAGGCGTATAATATGCTCATCGCCCTGCTCACAGCGCTCACCATCGTGCTCGGCATGCGCATGATGGGCGCGCTGCTCATTTCCAGCCTCGTCATTTTCCCGGCGCTCACGGCCATGCGCGTGTGCCGCACGTTCCGGTCCGTCACCGTGTGCGCGGCAGTGGTGTCGGTCGTGTGCTTCCTGCTCGGTATGGTGCTGTCGTATGCGTTTGAAACGCCGTCAGGCGCGAGCGTCGTGGTGGTCGATCTGCTGGTGTTCCTCGTGTTCTGTGCCGTCGGGCGCGTCAGACGCGCGGCGTGAGGTTGCCGCACGCCTGCACGGCCAGCTTCGCGCCGACCTGCAGGCCGATCTCCATGTATACGTCCTGACAGGCCGCGCCATATGCGCAGACGAGATTGGAAAGCTCGTCCTCATCTTCAGGCAGGCGCGCCTGCAGCCGGCCGATGACGTGCCGCAGGGCGGCTTCCTCGCGCTCGCGGTAGGAGCGCGTGTCCAACTCGCGCTCCGCGCCGTACAGCAGAAAGGAGCAGATCTGCTGCAGCTCTGCCCGTGCAAAGATTTGTTCGATGTAGTCCATAAAAATTTACACCCCATAACGCTCGTTTGCTGTTGTTGCAATTACTTCATGTTTACGGTATACTTGAGCTGCGAAACAGAAGTACACAAGAAACATGTAGTAATGTTCCGAAAATTGCTCTCGATTTAGTAGTAATTTATATGAATTATACTTCGTATTTTGTAGTAATTCAAGGGGAAAAGCTATCATTTCTTGTGTAGATGCCTGTTTTTGGAGGTGTGCACAAAAATATGTACGAAATTTTTGCAAAATTACTACAAGAACGGGGAATCACGGCGTATCGCGTCTCAATGGACACCGGTGTTCCGCAGTCAACTTTAAGCGGCTGGAAACAGGGATTGAGCAGACCAAAGTATGAGAGTATGCGAAAAATTGCGGATTATTTTGGCGTGACGGTGGCTTACTTGGCGGGTGAAGAAGACGAGACGCCGTCAGAGCTTCGAGTGGAAGCGGGTAAGGGCTTGAGACGCGTTACGCAAAAGGATTTGGATCATTTGGCGGCATACTATGCGGCGGATGATGCAACGCGAGCGGCCATTGACTTGCTTTTGGAGAAGTTCAAGCAAACGTGATCGAGAGATGTCCCAATTCTCTTAGGGGCGCGCAAAACGATGACTCGGAGGGCGAACTATGGGAACCATGGCGAAAAAAATCAATCTGCTTTTAATAGAAGTGGGCATGACGAAGCAAGAGCTTGCCCGTCGCTTGGGGACGACGCCGTCTAATCTTTCGGGAAAATTAAAGAGAGACAATTTTTCCGAAGCGGAATTACAAGAAATTGCAGGTGCCTGTGGCGCAGCGTTTGAGGGCACCTTTGTGATTGCCGACACCGGCAAGCAAATCTGAACCGTGGGGCGTGTGAACCCGGTCTTAGAACCCACAACCGAAAACAACAGACCCCTTGACGCAGACCGTCTTACCGGCCCGCGTCAAGGGGTCTTCTTATGCGCTGCGTTACACTTCCAGTGCGTGGATGAGCGGCTTCAGCTCTGCGGCCAGGGTCTTCAGCGCGCCCGGCTCGAACGGGGAGCGGAAGCCCGCCTCCTGCAGCAGCTCGGTCCACACCTTCTCGCCGCCCTGCTTCGACAGGCGCAGGTACCGCGCGAACGCGTCGTCATAGTCCGTGCGCGAGGCGAGCAGGAACTGGAACGCCGCCGTCTGTGCCAGACAGTAGTCGATGTAGTAAAACGGGGTCTCGTAAATGTGCATCTGATACTGCCAGCGCGTGCCCTGCGCCAGATAGGGAATGCCGTCCAGATGGATGTGCGGGCGGAACTGCCGCTCCAGCGAGAGCCAGAGCGCGTTGCGCTCTGCCGGCGTCATGTCCGGCTGTTCGTAGACCCGGTGCTGGAACGCGTCCACCATCGTGCCGTAGGGCAGGAAGGACAGCGCGTCCAGCGCGTGCTGGAAACGGTATTTGTCCGCGTCGTTCCCGTGGGGGAAGAATTTGTCCAGATACGGCCACGCAAAAAACTCCATGCTCATGGAGTGCGTCTCGGCGGTCTCCATGCCGCCGCAGCCCAGCTCCAGCGCGAAGCGGTTGTCCGCGATGAGGTAGCTGTTGAGCGCGTGCCCCGCCTCGTGCGTCACCACGTCCACGTCGCCGGAGGTGCCGTTGAAGTTCGCGAGGATGAACGGCTGCCGGTACTTCACAAACTCCGTGCAGTAGCCGCCGCCCCACTTGTTCTTGCGCGCGTCCACGTCGAACGCCTCATTTTCGAGCATCATGTCGATGAACGCGCCGGTCTCCCTGCCCATGGCGTGGTACATTTCGCGCGCCGCGGCGAAGATTTCGTCCTTGCCGCACGGCACGGGCGCGCCGCCGGGCGTAAAATACTCGTTGTCGTAGAGCATGAACGTGTCGATGCCGAGACGCCTGGCGTTTTCCAGTCGCAGCTCGGACACGACCGGGACGATGTCGCACAGGATGTTTTCCCGGAACGCGCGCACGTCGGCTTCGCCATAGCAGAGCCGCCCCATGCGGTAGTAGCCCAGCTCCACGAAATTGCGGTAGCCCAGCTTCTTCGCCATCCGGTCGCGCACGTGCACGAGCCGGTCGAAGATTGTGTCGAGCTGCTCCGCATACTGCGCCAGCGTGCTTCCGAGCGCCTCGTAGCATTCGCGGCGCGTGGTGCGGTCCTCGGACTTCGCATATTTCATCAGCATAGGACGCGGCAGCATTTCGCCCCGGAACGGGAACTCCATCCCCGCCATGAGCTGCGAGTATTCGCTCACAAGTTTGTTTTCCTCCACCATGTCGTCGATGATCTCCGGCGACATGCTCTTGCGCTGCAGCTCCATGCTCCGCAGCAGCAGCGGCGAGAGCACCTGCTCCAGCTCTGCGCGGAAGGGGGAGTCGAGCAGAGCGCTGGCGTACTGCAGGTCATAGTTCTGCACCACGGGGCCGATCTCGTCGTAGTAGTCCTTCTCCGCGAGGTAGAAGGGGTCGGCGGTGTTGATCGTGTAGCGCATGTAGGCGAGACTGTTCGCCGTGGAAAACTCCGTCATCAGCTTCAGATACGCCTCCCGCGCGGCGAGCACCGCGTCTACGCTCTGCGCGTTGCGCACTTGCGTGATGATCTCCTTCGCCGCCGCGCCGATCTCCTCGGCCGTCACGCGGCGGTATTCCAGTTCCGATACTTTCATGGCGTCTCCTTTCAGACACGGTGAGATATTCTGATTATAGCACCGGCAGCCGCTTTCTGGCAAACTCCAGAAACCGCTTCGCGGCGGGCGAAATGTCGTCGCTGCGCGGCGCGGCGATGCCGATGTCCACGTACTGCGGCGGGTCCACCGGCAGCACGGCGATGCCGGACGTGTCCCACTCGCGCGAGACGAGGGCGTTGCTGAGACTCACGCCCAGCCCGGCCTCCACCAGCGCGTAGGTGGCGTGGGTGTCGATGGTGGTGTGGCGCATGTTCGGCGTGATGCCGTTTTGGGCGAAGGCGCGCTCATTGTCGGTGTCCTGCGCGGGGAAGGTCTCGATGTACGGCTCCGTTTCGAACGCGCGCAGCGGGAATGTCGGTTCGTTCGCGCGCGGATGGTTCCTGGGCAGCCACGCGACCAGCGGATCGTGCCACAGCGGCAGCCATTCAAAGTTCCCCTCCCGGTGGCTGACAATGCAGAAATCCGCCCGGTGCTCCGCGAGCGCGGTGTACAGATATGTGCTGCTGCCCTGCAGCACGCGCACCTCAATGCCCGGGTGCGCTGCGCTGAACTGCGCGATCGTCTGCGAGAGCCAGTCGTAGCAGGCGCTGTATGCGCTGCCGACGGTGATGACGCCGGTCTCCAGCCCGCGCAGCGCCGCCGCGTGCTGGTCGTACAGCGCGCCCCAGTGCGCCAGCTCCCGGATGACGGGCAGCATTTGCTCGCACTCCGCCGTAGGCTCCACGCCGGAGCGGCTGCGTACGAGCAGCGGAAAGCCGGTCTCCTGCTCCAGCGCCGCCATCATGCGGCTGACGCCGGACGGCGTATAGCCAAGCTGCTCCGCCGCCGCGGACAGGCTCCCCGTCTCGATCGTGCACAGCAGCACCCTGCATTTTTCGGTGTCCATGGTGCGGCTCCTTTCTTTGCGATTTCCGCAAAGTAGATTTGAAAAATCGTCGCTTTACTCAAAGATATACCAGCGGTATACTCCAGTCAAGAGCAAAGACTGGAGGGAACACCATGAAATCCGGAACGTTGACGCGAAGAAATGCGGAGATCCTGCTGGCGGCGGTCATCCTTGCGCGCAGCACATCCTTTGTGCTCTCGAAGATCGGCTTGCAGGGGATGGGGAAATTCACCCTGCTCGGCCTCCGGTTTTTGATTGCGTTCGTGTTTCTGGCGCTCCTTTTCCCCAGACATTTGCAGCATATGAACCGCCGCACGTTTCTCGGCGGGCTTGGACTCGGCGTGATGTTTTTTCTCGTCATGACGGCGGAGCTTTCCGCGCTGGAGACGGTCGCATCGTCCACCGCGTCGTTTTTGGAGAACACGGCCATCGTGCTTGTGCCGCTGCTCGAGGCGGCGCTCTGCCGGAAGCTGCCGACGAGACAGGCGCTGTGCAGCGCGGCGGTATCCCTCGCGGGCGTCGGGCTGCTGACGTCAGGCGGCGGCTTTACCGTGGCGCCCGGCGAGCTGTACTGTGTCGCGGCGGCGGTGGTCTATGCTGCGGCCATCCTCTTTGCCGACCGCCTGACGCACAGCGGCGCCGATCCGCTGGGTGCGGGAATCGTGCAGGTCGGCTGCATCGGGCTGTTTTCCATGGCGGCGGCGTTCGTGTTCGAAACGCCGCAGCTGCCGTCAAGCGGCGGCACGTGGGCGGTGGTGCTCACGCTGGCGCTGGTATGCAGCGGCTTCGGCTTTGCGCTGCAGCCGGTCGCGCAGAGCGGCACCACGGCTGAGCGCGCCGGGATGTTCTGTGCGCTCAGCCCGCTGTGCGCGGCTGTGTTGGGCGCGGCTGTGCTGGGCGAGAAGTTCGGCCTGCAGAGTCTGTTCGGCGCGGCGCTGATCGTCGGCGGCATCGTCATTTCCCACCTGCAAACGCCCGCGCCGGGGCTCCGGCTGCGGCGGCAGCCGGCGGCGGGCGACGCCGCGGGAAAGCAGCTCTGTTCCAAATAAATTTGCGCATCCCACCCGAAGCAGTGTTACGATTTTTGAAGGAGGTCATTCTGATGAAACGCATTTGGCTGAACATTCTGGTGCTCCTCGCATTCCTCGGGGCCGAATTTGCCGCGCTCCATTTCATGGGGATCTGCAATCCGCGGTCAGAATACGGCGCGATCCTCGGCATGACGGCGCTGATCGTCGGCGCGCTGTATTCCGCACTGCTGGTTTTTGAGATCCGGCGCGCGGAAACCTGACGGACGCAGCTTCTTCGGCCTCCGCTTTCCCTCCCATGTCCGGGGCGGCCTTCCACCCGCCCCGGATAATGAAAAACAGCAGCCATCGCACACCGTGCGATGGCTGCTGTCACTTTAATAGTGGTATTTTTTCCGCTCGGTCATCAGAAATGCGATGGAGATCGCTGCGCACAGGGTCTCGGCGGCGGTGACGGCGAGCCAGATGCCGTCCAGCCCGAACAGGGCGGGCAGGAGCAGCACCATGCCGCCGCGCAACACCAGTGTGCGCAGAAACGAGATGAGCGCGGAGACGGGGCCGTTGCACAGCGCTGTGAAAAACGCGGAGGCGTAAATATTCAGCCCATTGCAGAAATAGCACAGCGCGAACAGACGAAATCCATGCGCGGTCAGCTCCATCAGCGCCGGGTCGAACCCGACGAACGCCGCCGCGAGCGGGCGGCTGAGCGCTTCCGAGAGCGCCACGATCGCAAGGGACGTAACGCCGACGATGGTCATGCTCTTGCGGTAGACGCTTTGCAGCTCGCCGTGGTTTTCCGCGCCGTAATGGAAGCTCACGATGGGCGCGCTGCCCATAGAGAAGCCCAAAAACGTCGCGGCGAAGGCGAAGTCCACGTACATCATCACGGAAAATGCCGCCACGCCCCGCTCGCCGATCAGACGCATGAGCTGGTGGTTGTAGAGAATGCTGACCACGGAGGCGGACAGATTGCTCATCAGCTCGGACGAGCCGTTGACGCAGGCGTTCCAAAGCTGCCGGCCGTAAAACCGTGTCCCGGTCAGCCGCAGGCCGCTGCGCTTCGGGTGCAGAAAATGAAACAGCGGGATGATGCCGCCGACGCAGCAGCCGGCGACGGTCGCCCACGCCGCGCCTGCGATGCCCATGCCCAGCACACCGATGAACACATAGTCCAGCGCCATATTTGTCACGCCCGCGGCGACGGCGAGCGCAAGGCCCCGGTGCGGCTTTTCCGCCACGACGAAAAAGCTCTGAAACGAGGTTTGCAGCATGAACACGGCGATGCCGCTGAACAGCACCCGGCCGTATGTGACGCAGTCGTCCATCAGCAGCTCGCTCGCCCCGGCAAAGCGTGCGATCGGTTCGACCCAGAGCACGCCGGCAACGGAGAAGGCCACGCCGACGGTCAGAATCGTATAAAGGAACATGGAAAAGTACCGGTTTGCCAGTTCCGGTTTGTCCTCGCCGAGCGTTCTGGCGACGATGGCGCTGCCGCCCGTGCCCAGCATAAAGCCGAAGGAGCCGAAGATCATGTTGACCGGGAACATGATGTTCACGGCAGACAGCGCCAGATCGCCGATGAGATTTGCCACGAACAGCCCGTCTACCACGCTGTAGATCGACGAGAAGATCATCATCACGATCGACGGCAGAGTGAACCGCAGCAGCTTCGGGTAGGTGAAATGGTCGGACAGGCGGATGGGCTTCACGTTGGGTGGCTCCTTTGCACACGGCGAAAATCGGTTCCGGTATCCAATAAAATATGCAGAACCGCACCAGCATAATCGGAAAATGCCCGGTTGTCAAGAGCGCGGCGCCGCAGGAAGGCGAAAACCGCCATCCGGTGAACCGGATGGCGGTTTTTGCGCTGTTTGAAAATCAGTAAAACGTTGCGACAGCCTCTTCGGGCTTTTCCGTCTCCTCCATGGACTGCACCGTGAGCACCGGACCCTTGCGGCCGTAGGCGCGGTGGAATTTGTTTTCCAGCGTCGCCGTCAGAATGACCCACTCGTCGTCGCGGACGGTGTCAGCCTTGTCCCAGTTGCAGATGATGCCGGCAAACTGAATGTCCTCCACGCAGCAGGTCATGATGTGGCGGCCGATGATGAAGCTGCCCTTCGGCACGTTTTTGCGCACGAGGCAGCGCCCCTTGAAGCGCACGGTCTTACCGTTGTACTTTTTCGGCTCCTCGGACATGTCGCGGTACCAGATGGCGTAGTCGCGGTCCTCGATGTTGACGACGGGCGCTTCGATGTCGAACGGCAGGGGGTCTTCGATGTCGTCGTACTCCACCTTGCCGTCGGCGTACTCATATGCGATGTCGCACCGGCGGGAGACGCCGCGGATCACCTTGTGCATCGCCATGCGGTCCATGTCCGCCCGGTAGCGGTTGAGCACCACAAGCTCCGCGCTCTTGATCTTGTCCACCATGAGCTGGCGCATGTTGGCGTTGTAGGTCAGAAACGTCGTCGCGTCGCAGAACAGAAACTCCTGCGCCACGATCCAGCCCTCCGGCATGTTGGAATAGAGCGTGTCCAGCAGCCACATGCCGTTGTACTCGATCAGAATGCGTTCCGGGTTGAGCTCCCGCTGCATGGCGGAGAGGTTTTCAGCGGTGAAATCCGCCTCGTCCTCCACTGTGCGGAGAAAAACGTTCGGCGCGCAGAACTGCTCCGGCGCGTACTCCTCCACGCCCTCCTCGCAGAGGACGAGCAGCGTGCGCTCGCCCTTGTGGAAGCGGCTGTCCTCCAGCGTCTCCTGAATGAACTTCGTTTTGCCGGCTTCCAGAAAGCCGGTGAACAGATAGACCGGCAGTTCAACCATTTCAGCCAATGTGGAACAGCTCCTTCAGTGCGTCTTCATTCAGCTTCGAGCCGATCACGCAGATGCGGCCCGTGACCTGCGCGCTGCCGCGGCGCACGTCGCTCTCGCCCGGCACGTAGTCAAAGTGGATCCAGCCGCCGTCCGCTGCCGGGACGATGCCCTTGGAGCGCAGCACGACGCCGTACTTGTGCTCGTCGAGCAGCGCGTCGAGCGCGGCGGTGATCTCCGCGTCGGTGAACTTGCGCGGCGTTTCGACGCCCCAGCTCGTGAACACCTCGTCCGCGTGGTGGTGATGGTGGTCGTGATCGTGGTGATGGCCGCAGCCGCAGCTCTCGCCGTGCTCGTGGTCATGGTCATGATGATGGTGCTCGTGTTCGTCATCGTCATCATCATCGTCGTCATGATCGTGGTGATGGTGTCCGCAGCCGCATGCGTCCTCGTCGTCCTCATCGTGATGATGATGGTGCTCGTGCGCCTCCTCGTCGGCCTCGTCCTGCAGGTGGTGCAGCTCGGCCTCCAGCGTGGAGCGGCGCTCCATGGTTTCGAGGATCTGCGCGCCGCTCAGCTCGTCCCACGGGGTGGTGACGATGGTGGCGACGGGGTTCTTCTCGCGCAGCAGCGCGACGCAGGCCGCGAGCTTATCCTCGCGCATGCCGCCGGTGCGGGAGAGAATGATGGAGCTGGCGTGCTCCACCTGATTGTTGAAGAACTCGCCGAAGTTCTTCATATACATTTTGCACTTCGTCGCGTCCACGACCGTGGTGAAGCCGTTGAGCGCCAGCGCGTCGGACTCCACGCCCTGTACGGCGCGGATCACGTCGGACAGCTTGCCGACGCCGGACGGCTCGATCAAAATGCGGTCGGGGTGGAACTGGTCGAGCACCTGCTGGAGCGCCTTGGCGAAGTCGCCCACCAGACTGCAGCAGATGCAGCCGGAGTTCATCTCGTTGATCTCTACGCCGGAGTCCTGCAGAAAGCCGCCGTCAATGGCGATCTCGCCGAACTCGTTTTCGATCAGCACAATCTTTTCGCCCTGATAGGCCTCCGCGATCAGCTTTTTGATGAGCGTGGTCTTGCCGGCGCCGAGAAAGCCCGAAAAGATATCAATTTTTGTCATACTTGAAAGCACTTCCTATTCTGGGGGAACGGTTTGAAGCTGCGTTCCGAAATTCGTAACTTTTAGTTTACCACATATTTTCTATCAGAGCAAGGCCAAATCCCAACAGGAAACCATTGAGTTTTTACCCGGAACGCGGTAATATGAAACTATGGAACATAGAAAACTGGAAACATACAAACAATATGGAAAGCGGTACGGAAAGTACGCCGCATTTGCGCTGCTTGCGATGGCGCTGATCGCGCTCTGCTGCGTGCGCGGCAGGGTTGCGCGGCAGGCGGAAGCGCCGCAGCCCACGCAGGAGGAGCGGCAGGCTGACCGCGCGCAGACGCTGCTGGACGGCATGACCGCGCGGGAGAAGATCTGCCAGCTTCTGATCGTGAGTCCGGAGGCGCTCACGGCGGACGGCGCGGCCGTCACGGAGCTGACGCCGGAGCTGACCGCCGCGCTGCAGGAATATCCCGTGGGCGGCTTTCTGCTCGCAACCGGCAATCTCAAAACGCGCGAGCAGACGGTGCAGCTCGTCTCCGGCCTGCAGGGCGCAAGCGCAACGCGGCTGTTCATCTGCGCGGACGAGGAGGGCGGCCAGGTCGGACGGCTGATGTACACCATCGGCACCACGAAGCTCAACAGCATGTTCAGCTACCGCGCGCTCGGCACACAGACGGCGTATGACAACGCGGTGACGCTTGCGACCGATCTGCAGTCCTGCGGCTTCAACGTGGACTTTGCGCCGGTGGCCGACGTGTGGAGCAACCCGAAAAATACCGTCATCGGCGACCGCGCGTACAGCGACGATTATGACGAGGCGGCCGAGCTGGTCGCCGCCGCCGTGCAGGGCTTCCGGGACAGCAACACCATCTGCTGCCTGAAGCACTTTCCCGGCCACGGCAACACGGAGACGGACTCGCACCGGCAGGCCGCGATCGTGAACAAAACGCTGCACGAGCTGCTGCAGGAGGATCTGAAGCCCTTCCTCAGCGGCATGGAGGCGGGCGCGGACATGGTCATGGTGGGACACCTGACCGTCCCGTCCATGGACGAGCAGCCGGCGTCCATGTCGTATAAGCTCGTCACGAGCCTGCTGCGGCGGCAGCTGACCTTCCGTGGCGTGATCGTCACGGACGGTTTGCAGATGCAGGCGCTGGGGGATTATACGGACGCGGAAAAGGCGGTGCGCTGCCTGCAGGCGGGCGTGGACGTGCTGCTGGAGATCGAAGACGTGCCCGGCGCGGTGGCCGCCGTGGAGCAGGCGCTCGCGGACGGTACGCTCTCGCAGGAGCAGCTTGACGCGAGCGTGCTGCGCGTGCTGAATCTGAAGCTCTCGCACGGCATTTTGCCGCTCGATGACGAAACGGACTGAAAACGGCGCCTGTCCACGAAATGTTTAAATATTTTTAATTGACTTTTAAGAAAGAAGCCATATAATAAGCTAATGTGTCCTCAATTGTTATGATTTACGACACAATTTGAAAAAACTGTTGATTTTTCAAATCAGAGATTCTCTATTTTGAACCTGTCTGCGGACAAGGAGGTGCCCCATGCACTTTGCCATCATCACCGATACATCCACGAATCTGCCGGCGCGCTATCTGCGTGCCAGCGATGTGACGGCGGTCCCGTTTTCCTATTTCGTGGAGGAAGAGGAGCACCTTTGCCCGGCTGCAGACGAGTTTGACGGCAGGGCGTTTTACGATCAGCTCCGCCAGGGCACCGAGGTGAAGACGGCGCTCATCAACGAGCAGCGGTATACGGACTATTTCGAGCCGGTGCTGCAGGCCGGGCAGGACATTTTGTTCGTCGGCATGTCGTCCGGTATCAGCGGCTCCATGCAGGTGGCGAAGCTCGCCGCGCACGAGCTGTGCGAGCGGTATCCCGACCGGAAGATCGTCGTGATGGACACGATGGCAGCGTCGCTGGGCGAGGGCATCTTCGTCCGGACGGCGGTTCGGCTGCGCGACGCGGGGAAGACGCTGGCGGAGACGGCGGCGGAGCTGCTGCGGATGCGCGGGCATGTCTGTCAGTTTTTCACCGTGGACGATCTGATGTTCCTGCGCCGCGGCGGCCGCATTTCCAACATCACCGCCGTGCTCGGCACGGTGCTTGGCATCAAGCCGCTGCTCAAGGGCAATGAAGAAGGGCAGATCATCGTCTACGGCAAGACGCGCGGCCGCAAAAAGGCGCTGCGCGCGCTGGCTGAGGAGCTGGAGGCGCGGTTTTTGCCCGATCACCCGTACCAGCATGTCGCCATCGCGCACGGCGACTGTGAGGAGGACGCGCAGACCGTCGCCGCGCTCATCCGCGAGCAGCACCCGGAGGTCGAAGTTGAGATCGAGTGCTACGAGCCGGTCACCGGCTCCCACGTCGGCCCCGGTACCGTGGCGCTGTTCTTCGTCGGGACAGAACGGTAAAAATCAGATACGAGAACGCCGGTGGCTCCGAAGCTTGGAGCCGCCGGCGTTTTCGCGCTTGAGCGCTTCGTAGGGGACGATGCACCCCCAGAGCACTTTGTCGCCGCCGTTGGCGGCTCGGGCGCCCACATCGTCCCGCGTTCTTTTCCACCCCATTTCTTTCCGAACGCCGGAAAGAAACGCGGTGGAGCCGCAAAGAAAGGTCGCCAAAGGGGGATGTGGGCCCCCCTTTGGAATCCCCCAGCGACCGACGCTGGCGGTGAAATCGCCTTGGCACTATAGGGTCACCGCTCATCCCTATGTCTTACGCTGGCCGTCGTCTGGCGCGAACGCAAGCGGTTCGCGCGCTGCGGTGGAAGCTTCGGCCTTTTGGCGCGGTGCGTGATACGGTAGCTGGTGCGTTACCCTCCCCGCATCTCCGACGGAATCCAGCGTAGCGATTCCGGAGGATAAGGAAGAATGAAGAAGCGGATATGAAGTTTTCGTACTTGTACGGAAACGAAATGGAGCGCGTTCATTCTGACGTGGTATATGGTTTGTCGATCTTGATCACGGCGAAAACGTTCGGACATTCCGCCGTGATGCGGTCGGAGATGGCGGCGGCTGCCTCCTCGTCCGAATGCTCGAAGTTGTGCGGGATCACGGCGTCGAAGATGACGTTCGTGTGCGTCGGTCCGGTCACCATGCGGAAATCGTGGATGGTGATGCGCGCGTCCACCTCCGCGGCAATGGCGGCGACCCGCTTGCGCATGGCGACGACCGCTTCGTCGTCCGTGCAGATGGGGTCCATGTGGATGACGGATTCGCAGCCGAGCTTCTGATCCAGCTCCGCCATGGCCTGGTCGATCACGTCGTGCACGGTGAACACGTTCAGGTTGCCGGGAACCTCCGCGTGCAGCGAGACCATCAGCCGCCCCGGCCCGTAGTCGTGCACGACGAGGTCGTGAATGCCGACGATGTTGTCGTAGGACAAAACGATGTCCTCGATCTGCTTGACGAGCTTCGGGTCGGGCGTGGTGCCGAGCAATTGCAGCAGCGTTTCCTTTGCCGAGCCGACGCCCGCCCACAGAATGAACAGCGACACGAGCGCGCCGCCCCACCCGTCGAGATTCAGGCCGAACGCGCGGTAGAGGAGCGTACACACAAGCACCACGAACGTGGAGAGCGTGTCGGACGTGTAGTCCGCCGCAGTGGCGCGCATGGCGGAAGAGTCGATCTTGTCGGCAATCGAGCGCGTGAAGTGCGCCATGTAAAACTTCACCGCGATGGACAGCGCCAGAATCAGCACCGCGACCCACGAGAACGTGACGGCCTCCGGCGTGATGATCTTCACGACAGAGCTGCGCCCCAGCTCCACCGCCGCGACGAGGATGAGCGCCGAGACGATCAGCCCCGTGATGTATTCGATGCGGCCGTGGCCGAACGGGCGGTCGGGCGCGGGCTTCGCGTTGGCGAACTTGAAGCCGACGAGCATCAGCACGGCGCTGCCCGCGTCCGCGAGGTTGTTGAAGGCGTCGGCCATGATGGCGACCGAGCCGGTCAGAATGCCGATGAACTCCTTGGCGGCGAACAGCAGCACGTTGAACGCGATCGCCGCGATGCTGCACAGCGTGCCGTAGGCCGTGCGCACGCGCGGGTCCCCGTAATTCTGATCGTCCTTGATGAAGCGTTTGGCAAAAAAGTCGATCATTGTTATCACCGGGGGCTATTATACTGTCCCCGGCGCGCCGCTGCAAGCGGGTTTCGCGCTTTTTCCCAAAAATTCTGCCGCCCGCGCCGTTGTAAGCGGGTGGAAAACGTGGTAACATAAAGAGCACGGCGGATGCGCCGGAAAGCAGAGGGAAAACACATGCAATTTCGCAGCATTGAAAAAAAAGAGAGCGGCGCGTTTCTGCACCGCTATGACCTGCATTATACCGACAACCGCGGCAATCCGCGCACATATGAGATGGTCAGCCGCGACGCGCGGCTCGACTCGTACGAGCGGCTGCTGCACCACCCGGCGGATGCGGTCGTCATGATCATGACCGACCGGGAGAACGAGCATTTCGCGCTCATCCACGAGTTTCGCATGGAGATCGGCAAGGCGATCTACGGTCTTCCGGCAGGGCTGATCGACCCGGGCGAGACGGTGGAGCAGTGCGCGCGGCGCGAGCTGCGCGAGGAGACGGGGCTGCAGCTCGTCGAGATCCGTGAAATTTTGCCGCCCGCCGCCTGCGCCGTGGGCTTGAGCGACGAAAAGACCATCTGCGTTTTCGGCACGGCGGAGGGCACGTTCCACCCCAGCGCTGCCACCGGCGAGGAGATCGAAGCCGCGTGGTACACCCGCGAGCAGGTGCGCGCGCTGCAAAAGACGGAGCTGTTCGGCTCGTGGGCGCTGGCGTATAGCTGGATGTGGGCGAACGGCAAGCTGTAATGACAGTTTCACGCCCCGGCAGGAAAAATCCTGCCGGGGCGTGTTTTCACTGGTTTGCAAACCGGTCCACATAGGCGCGCATCTCCTGCTTGGAGTCGATGCCGTGTACGCCGTCGATGAAGCGGCGCTTTTCCGCGTCGGAAAGCGCAGAGAACTTTTCCAGCGCCTTCTGGTTGCGCACGAGCGCCATGCCGAGTCCCATCGGGACGGCCGGCTGCAGCGGCTGATTGTTCATAAAAATCCACCTCTGATTTGTATTATGGCGGATTTGCGAAGAAATGATACCGTTACTTCAAATTCAACACCTGTCTGCCGTCGTAGCCCTTTTCGCGGAACTCCGCATTCAAAAATTCGTACCGCTCCACGTCGATGCGCAGCACATGCAGCATGGACGGCAGCTGCTGGAGCTGCACAAGCTGCAGGCCGCGCGACTGCATCACGCGCTCGTATTCCTCGTCCGCCGGGTCGATGTACACGGCGCGCCCCGTGATCTGCAGCCCCTTCGTGCTGCGCATATCCTTGTAATCGTCATAGACCGCGGCGGACACGGCGCCGTTCCACCAGATGCCCTTGAACTTCCTGCCGCCCTCGGTGACGATGTAGAGCCTCCCGTCCGTGCAGCGGTATTCCAGCGGCGTGCAGCGCACCCACTTGCCGCAGCCCGTGGCGAGCGCGAGCGTATTGTGCGCCTGCAAAAACGCCTCGATCTCCTGCGCGAGCATGGCGTCCGGCATGGGCTTTTCAATGGGATTGAACGCACTTGCGATCAGCTCCGCGGCGGCAACGGTCTCCTCCTCGCCCTTGGGCCGGAACGTGACGCGCTCCTGCATGCCGACCGTGACGACCGGGCCGGCTTCGCCCTGCGTCACGAGCACGACGTTGCCGAACGCGCCCCAGTCGCGCGGCGCGCGCTCGGCGGGGAAGAGCTTGCAGAAGCCGATGACGGTGCCGAGAATGTAGGCCGTCTGCTTCACGGCGGGATCATAGATGACAGCGGTTGTTTTCATGGTTACCCCCAATGGATTGAAGTTTTTATCATTATAACACATCGCATTGTGGATTGTAAAATATCTGCGCGGATGATACAATGAGAAAAACAAGAGGAGGGTCGAACGATGCTGTTTGTCTGTTACCCCAAATGCACCACCTGCCAGAAGGCGCGCCAGTGGCTGGACGCGCACGGCGTGACCTATACCGTGCGCGACATCAAGGAGGATCGCCCCACCGAAGCGGAGCTGCGCGCGTGGCACGCGATGAGCGGCCTGCCGCTCAAGCGCTTCTGGAACACGAGCGGCCTGCAGTACCGCGCGCTGGAGCTGAAAGACCGCCTGCCGCAGATGAGCGAGGACGAGCAATTCGCGCTGCTCGCGAGCGACGGGATGCTTGTGCGCCGGCCGATTCTGGTGGGCGACGGGTTTGCGCTCCCCGGCTTCCGCGAAGCGGAGTGGGAAAAGGCGCTTTGATTACCATTATGGAAAGAGGGATTTGAGATGTATTGCAGCCATTGCGGCGCCGAGCTTTCAGACCGCGCGTTTCTATGCTGGCGCTGCGGCCGCGCCGTGCAGCCGGCAGCTTCCGGCACAGCGGCGCCGCGGCCGGAGCAGACGGCTTCGCCCGGCAATGATGCGCCCGGCGGAAACGACTGGTACCAACCCGATCCGGCGGCACGCCCGCAGGTGAACTACGGGCCGGAGATCGTCCCGGAGAAAAAGCGGCTCAGCAAGCGCACGATCGCCATCATCATCGCCGCTGCCATCGTCGTGGTGGCTGTGGCCGCCGTCCTGATCGGCGTGCTGGCCGACGGAAGGCGTGCGCCGACTACCGCGCCGTCGCAGGGGTATGCCACGCATCAGGAACTGATTCAGACATACTGTGACTACTTCGGCAACGCGGACGAGCGGGGGATGGTCACCCTCTACCCGCAGGCGCTGCGCGACTATCTGGCCGAGAACTACGACTGCGACGATACGGCCAGCTTTCTGTATGACCGGGACGACTGGTATGACGATTACGGAATCCCGGTCACGAACTGGATGATCTCGGACGTTACGGAGTATGACACGGAGGACTACATGGACATTGCGCTCGATCTCGGCGTGCCGATCGAGAGCGCGGCGGACGTGGAGGTCACGATGACGTTTGAGGGAGAGGACGACTACTGGATATTCGACTTCGATCTGATCGAGATCGACGGCGAGTGGTTCCTGTTCAGCGTCTGGTAACCGAAAAATTGAAGCATGCCGCGGACACCGTCCGCGGCATGTTTGACACCCCAAAGCGGGCTTTTTTTCACAAAAAACATCCCCCCAGGGGGCTTGCGCGGTGTGATTTCCTCCGATAAACTGTCGTCAAGAACCCAGACGAGAGGTGATTGCATGAACGCGCTGCTCCACGAGATCGAACAATACTGGACCCGCCGCGCCGAGAGCTATTCCGAGGTCGTGCAGTACGAGATGACGCACGAGAACGAGGCCAACTGGATGCGCGTGATCGAGGAGAACCTGCCGCAAAGCCGGGATGTGAAGATCCTCGACATCGGTACGGGACCGGGCTTTTTCGCCATCGGGCTGGCGAAGCGCGGCTACGACGTGACGGCGGTGGACTACACGCAGGCCATGCTCGACGAGGCCATGCGCAACGCCGGGCCGTACCGGGACAGGATCCGCTTTTTGCGCATGGACGCGCACAGTCTCGATTTTGCGGACAATACCTTTGACGCGATCGTCACCCGGAACCTCACGTGGAATCTGGAGCGGCCGCAGGATGCGTACAACGACTGGTGCCGCGTGCTGAAGCCGGGCGGCATTTTGCTGAACTTTGACGCGGGGTGGTACACCTACCTCTTTGACGAGCAGAAGCAGGCCGCGTTTCAGGCCGACCGCGCCAACGTTGCGGCGCTCGGCGTCATCGACCACAACGACTACTGCGAGAGCGACCGGATGGAGGAAATCTCGCGCAGCCTGATCCTCAGCCGCAGCGAGCGCCCGAAGGCAGACGTGCAGATGCTCGGCAAGGCGGGCTTTCGCAGCGTGCGCGCGGATACGGAGATCTGGAAGCGCACGTGGGACGACGTGGAAAAGGTCAACTTCGCGTCCACGCCGCTGTTTCTGCTCTGCGCGCAGAAGTGAATCCATAGAAAAAAAGCGCCCCGCGCAGCGGCAACTGCATCAGGGCGCGCCTGCACCAAAATCGTTCAAAAAATTGGCGGGCAGCGTGATTATAGCACACCCGCCGCAGAAAGGAAAGAGAAACCGATGAAAAAAAGGATAGCATTGCTTCTGGCTGCGGTCATGGTGTTCGCGCTGTGCGCCTGCGGCGGACAGACAAACGACCCGCAGACCGCGTCCGGAGAAAAGATCCTGAACGTTGCCGCCTCCTTCGCGTATCCCGGTCTGGACGCGCATAAGGAGTACTACGGCTGGTACACCTCCATCTACGGCGTGACGGAAACGCTCTTCAAAATGGGCGACGACTCCACGGCGCAGCCCTGCCTCGCCGAGGACGCCGTGGCCGACGGCAAAACGTGGACGGTCACACTGAAAGACGACGTCTGCTTTTCCAACGGCGAGCCTGTGACGGCGGAGATGGCTGCGCGCAATCTCCAGCGCGCGGCGCAGGTCAACCCGCGCTTTGCGTTCCTTGCCGATTATACCATCGCGGCGGTGGACGAAACGACCCTCACGATCACCACGCCCGAAATTTCCCCCACGCTGAAAAACGACCTGGCCAGCCCGGAGCTGGCGATCCTCGATCTGGACAACACGACCGATTTTGATAACGCGCCCATCGGCACCGGGCCGTTTGTGGTCTCCTCCTTTGAACCGGAGGGCACGGTGAAGGTTGCGCGCAACGACAACTACTGGGGCGGCGATGTGACACTCGACGGCGCGGTGTTCTACTACATGCAGGACGACGATACCAAGCTCATGGCCATGCAGAACGGCGAGGTCGATTGCTGCACCGGCGTGTCCTCGGCGGCAATGGCGGTATTTGAAAAGGAGCCGGATACGTACCGCATCGTGAGCGTCCCGGCCACGCGCCTGCAGTTTTATATCCTGAACGAAAACCGGCTGGACGACGCGGTGCGCGCGGCGGTGAACCTTACGGTGGATAAGGACGCAATTGCGGAATACCTCAACGGCACCGTGACCGCTGCCGTCGGCCCCTTCGGCACCGCCACGGCCTACGGCAAGGTGACCGTCCCTGCAACGGACACGGCCGGGGCCAAAGCGCTGCTGGAGGCGGACGGTTATACCTTGAACGCCGACGGCTGGTATGAGAAGGACGGCAAGGTGCTGTCCCTGAACATCGCCTACTACGCCGCCCGCTCGCTCGATACGCTCGCAACGCTCATTCAGGAGCAGCTCAGGAACGTCGGTATCCAGTCCACGCTCACTGTGGAGGAGGACCCGGACAGCACGTATATCGCCACGGCGGACTTTGATCTCGCGCTCTACTGCATGATCGCCGACAAGTCCGGCGACCCGTTCTACTTCATCGACAGCACGCTCCGCAACGGCGCGTATTTCAACGTCGGCGGCTTTGAGAGCAGCGAGTGCGAGACGCTGATTGCGCAGCTCCGGTACGAGACCGACCCGGCGCAGCGTGCAGCGTTGGCAAACGAGATCGTACAGATTGCAATCGACGACAACGCCTTCGGCTATGTGGGTCTGTTCAACAAAACGACCGTGCTGCGCCCCGGCGTGTCCGGCTTCGCGGAAACCTGCCCCTTCGACTTCTACGGCATCGACGCGAATACTGACAAGACCTGAATCATCACCATCGGGCGGGATGGGCTTGCCCATCCCGCCCTTGACCATTTGGAGAGAGAAATTTGACGAACTACGTGGGAAAAAGACTGCTGCAGCTCATACCGATCCTGATCGGACTGACGTTTCTGGTGTTCACGCTGCTGTATATCGCGCCCGGAGACCCTGCGCAGCGCAAGCTGACGGCGCAGGGCGTTGCCGTTTCCGAGCAGGTGCTGGAGCAGACGCGCGAGGAAATGGGGCTCAACCGCCCGTTTCTCGTGCGCTACGGCGACTGGCTGCTGGGCGTGCTGCGCGGCGACTTCGGCGCGTCGTACAAGGACGGGATGCCGGTGCTGCCGAAGCTCATGCGCTGCATGGGGAACACGCTCGTGCTCGCGGCGGGCAGCCTGCTGCTGGCGCTCGTGGTGTCGGTGCCGCTCGGCGTGCTGACGGCGGCGCGGCGCGGCGGGGTGATCGACCGCCTGGTCCGGCTGCTGACGTTCGTCGGCAACGCCATGCCGAATTTCCTCGTCTCCGTGCTGCTGATGTACTACCTCTGCATCCAGGTAAATCTCTTCCCGGTGATCGCCAAGGGCACGGTGCAGGGGCTGTTCCTGCCGGCGCTGGCGCTCGCCATCCCGATGGCGAGCCGCTTCATCCGGCAGATCCGCGCCGAGGTGCTCGAGGAGCTGGGCAAGCCCTATGTCGCGGGCGCGCTCGCCCGCGGCGTCGCAATGCGCACGGTGCTGGTTCACGACGTGCTGCGCAACACGCTGAGCGGCGTGCTCACCATTGTGGGGCTTTCCGTCGGCACGCTGATGGGCGGCAGCGTCGTTGTGGAGACGATCTTCCGCTGGCCGGGCGTCGGCCAGCTCGTGATGGACGCCATCTCCGCGCGCGACTTCCCCGTGATTCAGGGCTTTGTGCTGCTTATGGCGGTCATCTATGTCGTCGTGAACCTCCTGACCGATCTCAGCTACCGCGCGCTCGACCCGCGCGTGGAGCTGGAATAGGAGGCCGCGGATGCGAAAAATGCAAAAACGGCCGCCCACGCGCCGCGCGCGGAAAACGCGCGTGCTCGTGTTTTTGGTTCTGGCGCTGCTGCTCATGGCGGTGAGCCTGCTCGCGCCGTATCTCGCGCCGAACGACCCGAACGCCACGAATGCCGCCGCCCAGAACGCCGCGCCCGGCGCAGCGTATCCCCTCGGCGCGGACCGGTACGGCCGGTGCGTGCTCTCGCGCGTGCTCGCAGGCGCGCGTACCTCCATTTTTTCCGCCGTCGCACTCGTGGCGGTCTCCGGCATCGTGGGTTCGCTGCTCGGCGTGCTGTGCGGATATTACGGCGGTGTGCTCGACAGCGTCGTCATGCGGCTGGCGGACATTCTGCTCGCATTTCCGCAGATGGTGCTGGCCATCGCCGTGGCGGGCGTGCTGGGCGGGGGACTGCTCAATGCCATGCTCGCGCTCGGCGTCACGAGCTGGACGCTGTATGCGCGCCTTGCCCGCAGCCACACCATGGCGTGCAAGGCGGAGCCGTTCATCGCGGCGGCGAAGCTCAGCGGCTGCGGCGATGCGCGCATCCTGCTGTGCCACATCCTGCCGAACATCGCGGGACCGCTCATCGTGAACGCCGCCACGCAGCTCGGCACGACGATGATCGGCATCGCGGGGCTGTCCTTCCTCGGGCTTGGCGTTGTGCCGCCGAACGCGGAGTGGGGCTCCATGATTAACGAGGCGCGTTCGTATATCCAGCTCGCGCCGTGGACGGTGCTCGCGCCCGCCGGGGCGACGGTGCTCACGGTGATGATCTTCAACTGCCTGGGCGACGCTGTGCGCGATCTGGCCGACGAAAGCGGGGTGGCGTGATGGAAGAAAAGCTGCTGACCGTGCAGGACCTCTGTGTGTCCTATGGCGACGGCGATGTGCTCTCCGGCGTGACGTTTTCCATGCGTGCGGGGGAGATCCTCTGCATCGCGGGTGAGAGCGGCTGCGGCAAGAGCACGCTGCTCAAGGCCATCCTCGGCATTAAACCGCTCGGCGCTGTTGTGACGGGCGGACGCATCACCTTTGCGGGGCGGGAGCTGCACGCGCCGGTGCCGCGCCGGCTGCTCGGCGCAGAGATCGGCATGATCTTTCAAAACCCCGGCGCTTCTTTTAACCCCGTGCGCAGCTACGAAAAGCAGTTTCGGGAAACGCTGCGCAGCCATGGCCGCGCCTATGACGCGCAGGCGGTGCTGGATTGCTTGGAGACGCTGCGGCTGCCGGACGGCGCGCGCATTCTCAAAAGCTGTCCGTATGAGATGAGCGGCGGCATGAACCAGCGCATTGCCATCGCGCTTGCGATGCTGCTGCGCCCGCGCCTGCTGCTGTGCGACGAGGCGACCGGCGCGCTGGACGTGACCACGCAGAAAGCCGTGGTGGAGGAGCTGCTGCGCCTGCGCAGCGAATGCGGCACGGCGATTTTGTTCGTGACGCACAATCTGGGCGTTGCGGCGCGCATGGCCGACACGGTCGGCGTCATGTACGCCGGGCGCATGGTGGAATCCGGAGACGCCGCAGCGGTGCTGCAGAGCCCGGCGCATCCGTACACGCAAAGCCTGATCGCCGCAGTCCCGGACTTCGGCGGCGCGCTGCCGAAGGGGCTTCCCGGCCAGCCGCCGCTGCACGGCGCGGAGACGCCGGGATGCGCATTTGCGCCGCGCTGCCCCCACGCGCAGCCCGGCTGCGGGAAGAAAGCCTACACGATGCGGCAGGTCGGCGCGCGCCACTTTGCCTGCTGCACAGGGAGAGTATGATGGAACACAAACCGCTGCTGGAAGTCCGGCACGCCACAAAGGAATACAAGCGCGGCAGCCGGTGCGTCCGCGCGCTGGACGACGTGAGCTTCACGCTGCAGCCGGGGGAAATTCTCGGCATTGTCGGCGAGAGCGGCAGCGGCAAGAGCACGCTTCTGCGGCAGATTGTGTGTCTGGAGCATCTCGATTCGGGCGAGCTTCTGCTCGATGGGCGGGATGTGACGCATGCCGCGCCCCGCGACGTCTGCCGCCGGGTGCAGCTTGTGTTTCAGGACGCCGCCGCCTCGTTCGACCCACGCAGGACCGTGCGCCAGTCGCTGTATGAGCCGCTGCGCCTGCTCGGCGGAGAGCCGGACCCGGCTGCGCGCGTTACGGAGCTGCTGCGGCAGGTCGGCGTTCCGGAGGAATTGGCCGACCGGCGCCCGGCGCAGCTCAGCGGCGGACAGTGCCAGCGCATGGCCATTGCCCGCGCGCTCGCGGCGCGGCCCGCCGCGCTGCTGTGCGACGAGGTGACGAGCGCGCTGGACGTGTCCGCGCAGGCGCAGATCGTGCGGCTGTTGGCCAGCCTGCGTGCCGGGCTGGGGCTTGCGATCGTGTTCGTGTCGCACGATCTCGCGCTGGTCAGCAGCCTGTGCGACCGCGCCATGGTGCTGCAGGGCGGCCGGTGCGTGGAGCAGGGCGCGGCAAACGCGCTCATCACGAATCCGCAGGAGCCGTACACCCGGCGGCTGCGCGAGAGCGTGCTGACGCTCGACGCGCTGCGGGAAAGAGAGCGGAAAGCATGAATCGGAACGGACTGCCTAACAGCAAACAGCAGAGCTTTGTCCCCGTGGACGGTACGGAGCTGACGCTCCCCGTCACGGTCGTCAGCGGCGGCGCGCCGGGGAAGACCGCGCTTGTCACCGCCGGGGTGCACAGCCGCGAATATGTCGGCGTGGAGACCGCGCGGCGGCTGGCCGCCGCGCTCGACCCTGCGCACGTGCGCGGCACGGTGGTGCTCGTGCACGCCTGCAACTATGCCGGATTTCGGCTGCACAGCAACGACGTGCTGCCGCAGGACGGCAAAAATCTGAACCATTGCTTTCCCGGAGATCCCTCCGGCAGTGCCGCGGAGCGGCTGGCGGACTTTCTCTGCCGGGAATTTCTCTCGCGCAGCGACCTCGCCGTCGACCTGCACTCCGGCGGCTACAACGAAACGCTGACCCCGCACGGCTACTATCAGGCGGCGCTCGATCCCGCCGTGTGCGGCGCATCGCGCGAGCTGGGCTGCTTTGCCGACCATGCCTATCTCGTGCAGGTGACGGCGACGCGCGGCCTGTTCAGCTACGCGCCGGCGCTGGGCGTTCCGGCAGTGCTGCTGGAGCGCGGCGGCTGCGGCCTGTGGCGCGAGGACGAGGTGCGCGCCATGGCGGCGGACGTGCAGAACATCCTGCGTCATGCCGGCGTGCTGTGCGACGGCGTGCCGCCTGTCCGGTACGCGCCGCGCGTCATTCAAACCGCATATTACGTCCCCGCCCCGTCGGACGGGTGCTGGTATCCCGCGCTGCGGCCGGGCGCGCGCATCGCCAGGGGCGACGTGCTCGGCGAGCTTCGGGACATATTCGGCGCGCCGCTGCACACGCTGCGCGCGGAAATAAACGGTGTGCTGCTGTATCAGGCGGCGTCGCTGTCCGTGCGCGCGGGCGCGACGATCGCGGCATACGGCGAAATCGAGGACTGAAGGAGCGTTTTTTATGGAAGAACGACTGGAAAACAGAGTCCGAACCTATTGGACGCAGCGGGCGCACGACTTCGGCGCGGTGCGCCGGCAGGAACTGCATAACGACCTGAGTGCGCGCTGGCTCGCCGAACTGGAGCGTCAGCTTCCGCAGACGAAACCGCTGCGTATCCTCGACGTGGGCACCGGCACGGGGTACTTCTGTATCCTGCTCGCCGCGCGCGGCCACGCGATGACCGGTATCGACCTCACGCCAGCGATGATTGACGAGGCGCGCCGTCAGGCACAGGCGGAGGGACTGACCATCGACTTTCGCGTCATGAACGCGCAGCAGCTTGATTTTCCGGATGCTTCGTTCGACGCGGTGATTTCCCGGAACCTCACGTGGACGCTCCCGGACCCGGCGCAGGCGTACCGCGAGTGGCATCGCGTGCTGAAGCCCGGCGGCGTGCTGCTGAATTTCGATGCGGGCTACGGCAGCGCGGTGCGCGCGCAGGAGGGTACGCGCGCGGGCGGTGTCAGCACCGCGTACGGCCACACGGGCATGACCCGCGCGCTCACGGCGGAAAACGACGCGATTACGCTTTCGATGGAGATCAGCCGCGTCGCGCGCCCAGACTGGGATCTGCGCACGCTGCGGGAGATCGGCTTTCGTGCCGTTTCGGCCGACCGGAGCGCCGGTGCGCGCATCCTGCAGGACAAGGATCTTGCCTCCGCCCCAATCTTCTCCATCCGGGCAGAGGCGTGAACGGCTTACCATAAAATTGTGGAATTTCACTAAAAATAATGGAATCCGACAAGAGCTTCCATGGAAATGTTGACAATTTTGGGTTTTAAACGTATAATATCTCCAAGTTTACTGGCTGGAAGATGCCGTACACTCCCGGATGGCATGTTCCTGCAAGTGTTTTGAAAGGAGGAGCGATTTTGGAGGAAAGAGCAGTCGGGAGAGAACTGAACATACGCGACATGGTCGCAATACTGCTGCGCAGAAAGTGGATGATTCTTGGCATCTCACTGGCCTGCGCAGCATTTTTTTGCGCATATTCGGCGTTCCTGATTACGCCGATGTACCGCGCCGCGGTGTCGTTTTACATCAGCAACTCGTCCGGCGCAGATGTGCGGATGCTCACCAGCAGCGATGTGGCGGCGTCGGAACAGCTGGTGGACACCTATGTGTATATCCTTTCCAGCAACACGGTGCTGGACGCGGTTGCGCAAAAGAGCGATCTGCGCGTGAGCGGAAGCGCGCTGCGCGAAATGGTGACGGTCAGTCCCATTGACGGCGCCGGCCTGTGCAGGATCGAGGTGCTGTCGCCGGAGGCGCAGCTTTCTGCGGACGCGGCGGACGCCATTGCGCGCTATGCGCCGGCGGAGGTCGCAAAAATTGTGGAAGGCACCTCCGTCAAGATCGTGGAGCGGGCCGAGACGCCGGACGCGCCGGTCACGCCGGACGTCCCGCGCAGCACGGCGACGGGGTTACTGCTGGGGCTTCTGCTCTCAGCCTGTTTTGTGCTGCTGCGCGCTGCGCTGACCGGAAGGGTGGTGATGCACAGTGGAGCGGTGCGGTGAAATGCGCCCAGTGCGCGTGTCGGTTGTGATGCCGGCGTACAACAGTGCGCGGCATATCGCCGGGGCGATCGACTCCGTGCGGGCGCAGACGGTCTCGGACTGGGAGCTGCTCATCGTGGACGACGGCTCGACGGATGGCACGGACGCGGTAATCGCGCGCTGCGCGCAGCTCGACAGCCGCATCTGCTGCTTTACCATGGCGAAAAACCGGGGCGCCGCGTTTTGCCGGGCATTTGCGGTCGAGCGCGCGGCGGGGGCGTGGGTCGCGTTTCTGGACAGCGACGATCTCTGGCTGCCGGACAAGCTGGAAAAGCAGCTTGCGTTTGCGCGGCGCAGCCCGGAGGCGAAGCTGATCTTCACGGGTGCGGCGTTTCTCAAAGACGGCGCGGCTGCGCCGGGGCGGTACTGGATGCGGGTGCCGGAGCGGGTTGGCTACCGCATGCTGCTGCGGCAGAACGTCATCCCGTGCTCGTCCGCCCTTGTGCGCCGGTCGTGCCTGCGGGACATGACGATCCTGCGGACGGACATTCATGAGGACTTTGCGGTCTGGCTGCAGATTCTGCGCCGCGAGCCGTTTGCCTACGGCGTGAATGAGCCGCTGGTGGTCTACCGCGTCTCGCGCGCGTCCCGGTCGGGCGACAAGCGCGCCGCCGCGGCCATGACGTTCCGGACATACCGCGCCGCCGGTCTGCCGGTGGGGAAGGCCGCGTTTTGCTTTTGCAGCTACGCAGCCAGGAGCGCGCGGAAGTACGCGGCGATCTTTTGGGGAGAGAATCGTTTTTGGGGGAAAAGAGCGACATGACGTTACAGGTTTTGGTGGCGGCCATGAACCAGCGGGATCATGCGCTGCCGGAGCAGATGAACCTCCAGTCGGACGCGCTGATCGGCAACCAGTGCGACCGCAACGCGGTGGAGGAGTTTTCGTACCGCGGGCACTGCATCCGCTACTACTCGTTCGCGGAGCGCGGCGTCGGACTCAACCGCAACACGACGCTTATGCGCGCGAGCGCGGACATAGTGCTCTTTGCGGACGAGGACGTCGTCTATGCCGACGGGTACGCGGACACAGTGCTGCGCGCTTACGACGAGCACCCGGAGGCAGACGTGATCGTGTTCAACATGAAGATGTCGAACTGCGGCGAGCCGTCGCACGACGTGGTGTTTCAAAACCGATATGTCGGCCGCCGGGGCGTCAGTCCATTCGGCGCGGTGTGCATCAGCGCGCGCACCCGCGCGCTCAAGCGGGCGAACGTGACGTTCCACCGCATGTTCGGCGGCGGCGCGGAATTCGGCAGCGGGGAGGACACGATCTTCCTGCAGGACTGCGTGCGCAGGGGGCTGCGGGTGTTCACCTGCACGCAGACGCTCGGCTGTGCGGCGGCCGGCGCGTCCACGTGGTTCAAGGGCTACACGGACGAGTACTTTTTCGACAAGGGCGTGCTGTTTTATTACCTCTACCCGCACCTTGCCGGGCCGCTGGTGGTGTACCATGCGCTGAAGCACCGGCGGGACTATGCGCAGCGCGGTGTGCGCGTCGCCGTCAGCCGGATGTGCCGGGGCGTTTGCAGCGCGCGTCGCGGAGTGCTGCGATGAACATCTGCATCTATCTTTCGGACGCGTTTGAGCCGGGCGGCGTGGGGCGCGCCGCGTCCGTCACGGCAAACGCGCTCTGCGCGCGGCACGCGGTCTCGCTTTTGAGCTATTGCGCGCACGCGCCGGAGCCGGGTCGGCTCGATCCGCGCGTCGCGGCGGAAAGCCAGCACGCGGTGCGCCGTCCGCTGCGGCATACGCTGCCGGAGAGCGCTTGGCTGCTGCGGCGGTATCTGGTGCGCAATCGAATCGACGTTCTGATCTGCGCGGGCGAGCAGCTTGCGCCGGTCTGCGCGCTCGCGCGGCTGGGGCTGCCCGTGCGCGTGGTGTTCTGGGCGCACGCCAACGCGTTCGTGACCGGGGAATTTCGCTTCCAGCGGCAGTGCCGGGCGATCGCCGTGCGCATGGCGGACGCCGTTGTGACGCTCACGGCGGAGAGCCGCGCGCTGCTGGAGGCGCACTATCCCATCCGCTGCGCGGCGCAGATCCCGAATCCCATCGACCCACGTCTGCTGGCGCCCCGGACGTACCGCGCGCAGTCACAGAAGATCCTCAGCGTCGGCCGGCTGTGTCCCGCAAAGGATTTCGAGCGACTGGTCGCCGTGGCGGCGCGGGTGCTGCCGCAGCATCCGGGCTGGACGTGGGACATTTTCGGAGAAGGGGAGGAGCGCCCCGCCATCGAGCGGGCGATCGCGCGCCGCGGCCTGACCGGACGGGTGCGGCTGATGGGTGCGGTGCGCGATCTGTACGCGCGTTACCCGGACTATGCCCTGCTCGTGATGACCTCGCGGTACGAGGGATTTCCCATGGCGCTGCTGGAGGGCATGGCCTGCTCACTGCCGCTTGCGGCGTTCGACGTGCCGACCGGCCCACGTGAGATCATTGAGGACGGCGTGAACGGCTGTCTCGTGGCGCCGGGAGACGTCGCGGCGATGGCGGCGTGCGTCTCTGGCCTGATCGAAGCCCCGGCGCGCCGGTGCGCCATGGCGGCGGCCAATCTTCAAAAACGGGCGCAATACAGCGCGGCGGACTGCGCCGCGCGCTGGGAAGCGCTGCTGGAGACGCTCCGATGACGCGCCTGAGCTGTGCGGCTGCGGTCGCCGCCGGTATGACGCTGCTGCTGATTGGAAGCCTGTTTTACCCGCCGGCGGTCTATGTGTGCCTGGCCGTCGGGGTCTGCGCGCTTCCGTTTCTGGGGCATACCGCGCTGTTTTCGCTGCTGCTGTATCTGCTGCCGTACGCGGTGCTGTTCAAGGCGTCGCCCGGCTCCACGTCGTTTTTCACGCTGCTGGAGCTGTGGGCGCTGGCGCTGCTGGCGCTGCGCGTGCGAAGCATCGACCGGCGGGTGCTCGCGGCGCTGTGTGTGCTGCTGATGGCGCTCGCGCCGGTCTCGTGTCGGTCGGCTTCGCTGTGGAAGATTCTTGTGAATCTGCTGTTGCTCTATGCGTTCGTGCGCGGATACCGCGCGCAGGACGCGGTATGGTATGGCGGCAGCTTTGCCGCAGGGGTGCTGGTCTCTTCCGTGCTGGGGCTGTGGAAGGAAAAAATCCCGCGCTTTCTCGCCATGTACAGCGACCTGAACTATGAGGTGATCGGCGGCGTGCGCACGCTCCGCTTCAGCGGCACGTTCAACGACCCAAACTATTTTTCCGTCATGCTGATTCTGGGCATTTTGCTGTGCATCCGGGGACTGCAGGCGCCCGGCCGCGGGCAAAGGACGCTCTGCGCATTTGCGCTGCTCGCGCTCGCCGGGCTTGGCATGGCGACGTACAGCAAGTCGTTCGCGCTGATGCTGCCGGTGGCGCTGCTGACGATCCTGACGCTGCGCGCCCGGCGGAAATGGGCGCTTGCTGCGCTGCTCGCCACCGTGTGCGCGCTGGTGTGGGAGCTTGACCCCGGCGGCGTGATCGGCCGTCTGCTGGCGCGGTTTTCGCAGCAGAGCCTGTCCACCGGGCGGGCGGCGATCTGGCGGAGCTACTGGCAGGGTGCGACAAACACTCTGCTGCCGTTTTTGTTCGGCCACGGGCTGGACGCGCAGCTGGCGCGTCCGGCGCACAGCCTTCTGCTGGAGGCGCTGTACGCCGTTGGTCTGGTGGGCACGGTCTGCTGGTTTGGCGCCGTCGCGGTGATTCTGCATACCGGCGCGCCGTGCGCGCGGGGCAGATGGTGGGGCATGGGCTATGCCGCGGTATTTGTCATGTACGGATTTTTGACGGGGCTGACGGACTATGCGCTGCCGTTTGCGCTGATGATGGCCTATGTGTTCAGCCGCACGGGCGCGGAGGAGGTGAGAATGGCATGACGCCTGCAAGAGCGTGGCGCATCCTCTGCCGCTGGACGCCCATCGCGGCGCGGTATCTGCGCGCGTGGCTGCATCTGCACCTGCTGCGCCGCGACCTGCTGCGCCGGGAGATCTGGCTCATCGCCGAAAAGCGCACAGAGGCGCGCGACAACGGATATCACCTGTTTCGTTACCTGCGCGAGCGGCACCCGGAGATCGAGGCGTATTACGTCATCGCGGCCGATTCCCCCGACCGGGAGAAGGTGGAACGGCTCGGCCACGTGCTCACGGCGGATTCAGAGGAACATTTCCTGTATTACATCGCCGCTGCGTGCAGCATCGGCTCGCAGGCGGGCGGCGCGTTCCCGATGCAGATGATCCCGGCGTTCTTCCGGCTCACGCGGCCGCTGCGCCGCGCCGGGCAGAAGTGCGTCTTTCTGCAGCACGGCGTGACGTACAACGCCGTGCCCATGCCCGCGCTGCACGCCAAGGCGCGGATGCACGATCTGATCGCGGCCTCCTCCGAGTGGGAGCGGGCGTTTTTGCAGCGCACGCTTGGCTACCGGGACGGGGTCGTGCAGACGCTCGGCCTGTGCCGGTTCGACGCGCTGTATGGCTGTGAAGCGCGCTCGGAGCGGCTGGTGCTGTTCCTGCCGACATGGCGCGAATGGCTCTGCGCCGGGGCTGCGTCCGAGCCGTTTTGTGAGAGCGAATATTTCACACGCATCGCGTCGCTCCTGCAAAGCCCGCGCCTGCACGCGCTGCTGGAGCGGTTCGACTGCCGCCTGATCTTTTACCCGCACTATGCGCTGCAGGCGTATCTGGAGGCGTTCCGGCCATACGCGGGTGGGCGCGTGGTGCTCGCCGGGCGGACGGAGTACGACGTGCAGGCGCTGCTGCTGCGCGGCGCGGTGCTCATCACGGACTATTCCAGCGTGTTTTTCGACTTTGCGTACCTGCAAAAGCCTGTGATTTTCTATCAGTTCGACGCGCCCCGCTTCCGGCGGGAGCATTACCCCGCCGGGGACTTTGATTTCACGCGCGACGCTTTCGGCCCGGTCGCGGCGACCGAGGCGGAAATGCTCGGCGCGCTGGAGACCGTTCTGGAAGCCGGCTGCGTGCTGCCGGAGGAATACCGCTCGCGTGTGTCGCACTTTTTCGCGTATCACGACGATCAAAACTGTGCGCGCAGCTATGAAGCCATCCGAAATCTGGTGTCGAAATGAGAAGCGAAAGAGCGATCAAAAACCTGATCACGTCCGTTTTACAGGAGCTGACCGCCATCGCCTGCGGGCTGCTCCTGCCGCGGCTGGTGCTGTCGCACTTCGGCTCGGCGTACAATGGCGTCACTGCCTCGATCGCGCAGTTTCTCGGCTGTGCAGCGCTGCTGCGCGCCGGCGTCGGGAGCGTGACGCGCGCCGCGCTCTACCGGCCGCTCGCCGAAGGGGACATGGGCGCGGTCAGCGCAATCGTGAACACCGCGGAGACGTTCATGCGCAGGACTGCGCGGCTGTTCGGCGTGGGGCTGCTGGCGTTCGCGGCGCTCTATCCGCTGTTGGTGCGCAGCGAGTTCAAGTGGCTGTTTTCCGCGTCGCTGGCGCTGATTCTGGGCGTGAGCACGTTCGTGCAGTATTATTTCGGCTCGGCGTATCTGATGCTGCTGGAGGCCGACCAGCGTCTGTACGTCCACCACATCATCAACATCGGCACGACCGCCGCCAACACCGCCGTCGCGGCGCTGCTGATTCTCGCCGGCTGCTCCATCCACGTGGTGAAGCTCGGCAGCGCGCTGGTATTCTGCCTGAACCCGCTGTTCGTGCGCGCCTACGTCCGCCGGCATTATGCGCTCCGGCCGGATGCGCCGCCGGACGCGGAGCTGCTCTCCCAGCGACGGGACGCGCTGTTCCACGAGCTGGCCGGCTTCGTCAGCACGAATACGGACATGATCGTGCTCACCGTGTTCACCAATGTGCGCGAGGTGTCTGTCTATTCGATGTACTGCCTCGTCACGAACGCCGTGCAGAAGCTCATCAGCACGGCGTCGGCCAGCGTCGGCAGCGCGTTTGGCGATCTGCTGGCGCGCGGCGAGCGGGACACGCTCGAAACGCAGTTTCGCCGCTATGAAAACGCGGTGTTTTCCGTGTCTGTCGTTTGCTTTGCCTGTACCGCCGTGCTCATCACGCCGTTTCTCTCGGTGTACACGCGCGGCGTGCACGACGTCAGCTATCACCGCCCGGTGTTCGGCTACATGATGTCTGCGGCGGCGTTTTTCGCGTGCGTGCGTCAGCCGTACAAGACCCTCGTCTACGCGATGGGGCATTTTCGCCAGACGCGCGCGGGCGCAATCGCGGAGGCGGCGGTGAACCTCGCGCTGTCGGTGGCGCTTGTGCTGCGCTTCGGCCTGACCGGCGTCGCAGTGGGTACGCTGTTCGCTTTCGCGTTCCGCACGGTGCAATATGCGCACTATCTGTGCCGCCGTGTGTTCGGGTGGCGCTTTTCGGCGTTCTGCAAAAGGCTGCTCGTGAGCGCGGGGAACGTCGCCGGGATCGTGGCGTGCGCGTCACGCCTGCCGCTCTCCGGCATCCGGAGCTATGGAGACTGGCTGCTGTGCGCCTGCGCGGCGTTTGCGGAAAGCGCTGCAATCACACTCGCGTTTGATCTTGTGTTCTACCGCGCCGAGACGCTCGGCGCGCTGCGGGAATTTTTCAAAAAGTGGGGAGATATCCTTGTGGATTGACCGAATTTACCGGCCTTGGTGGGGCTGGAGGTATCAAAATTACTGCGCTTCCCATGGAAAAGAGCATCTGCTGTTTCAGCAAAACGGCGTC
This sequence comes from Clostridiales bacterium, assembly GCA_004556965.1. GTDB lineage: Bacteria > Bacillota > Clostridia > Oscillospirales > Oscillospiraceae > CAG-103. The sequence goes on from SFFE01000001.1 coordinate 57,392, forward strand.
AAATCGTTTGGCTTCAGCTACGACCCGGTTGGCCCTTGCCGCATGGTGCAGAGGGGGATTTTGCTTCCGCCTGCTGTGCTGCTGTGCCCCATCGACGGGCTGACGGACGAGCTCACGCTGCTGGGCACGCCCGTCGTGCAAAGCCCGACCTATGCGTTCCTGCACGCGCTGGAGCACGGCGGCCCGCTTTTGGAAACAGAGTACATCCGCCGGTACGCCGCGGGCACGCTCGACCAGCGCTGGCCGCGCAATGTGCGGTATCTCCATCCGGCGGAGTTCCGGGACTGGTATGCCGCGCGCCGCGCGCAGGTGTACGCCGATACCTATGAGCCGGTGCGCGTGTTTCGCGCTGGCGAGGGGTGGTACGTGCTCAACGGCAAGCACCGCACGGCGCTTTGCGCCCTGCTGGGGCGGGAGGTGCGCTGCGACGTGCTGGACACGACGTCGCTTTATGCGCACTCCTTGTGCAGGGTGCACGCAAAGATGCTGCGACGTCCCGCACAGTTTCGGAAAACACTTGCTTTTCTGGATAAAATCAGGAATGATTCGGAATAAAAAATAAAAAAAGGGAAAGTGTCTGCGACTCGGGAAAATGGTCTGACGAATTTGTCAAAGAAACGTCGAAAAACAGAGAAAAACTCTCTGTTCTGACAATTTAATGTATTGAAGAACTGTGTTAAGATATCATTAAGTTTGTTGAAGTATCAACGGACGCCATGAGGAGAGGCGTGCCATACCTCTCAAATAAACGAAGAAAGAAGGCAAGCAAATCATGAAAAAGAGACTCACAGTTCTTCTCTTGGTCATGGTGATGGCTTTGTCGCTGTTCACCCCGGCACTGGCTGTTGATGACGGGGAACAGTACCTCCAGCAGAGCGATCTGGCAGCGATCAGCGCGCAGGTGGAGGGCGACGAAGCAGTCGCCATGGCGGTTGAGGAAGCGTCTGAATCCGCAACGGGCGTTACGCAGCAGGAAGCGGCTCGTTTTCTGCTTCTCTATGCCGGCATGAAGGAATCCCAGCTCGGCACCTATCCCGACGACTATAACGCCATGGCGGAGAGCGTCGGCCTAACCAAGAACATCGAGTGGACTCCCGCCGAGCTTTGCACGGTGGACGAGTTCAACACCATGCTCCAGGATGTGCAGCCGCTCTATGACGCCATGCACAAGGACGTCAGGGAGCCCCTGTTCGTGGACGGCGTTGCGCAGCCCATTTTTGAGTACTCCGACCCGACGCAGGCCAACGGCGACACCGGCGTTGTCCGCTTCTGCGTTTATGTTGAGACCAACTACGACACCGACGGCGACGGCAAGCTCGACCTCGTCAAGGCGCTGGTCCAGCTCCCGCACGAGGTGCTCGACGGCCTGCAGGTTCCGACCATTTACGAAGCGCGTCCGTACATCACCGGCTGCACCGCCGGCGCGACCCCCTATGTGGACGGTGAGTACGATCTCGACAGCATGTATAACCAGCCCGCAGCGCGTACGCCTGCCGGCACCTACACCACGGCCGCCGCGGTTGCAAACGCAAACCCGGACGACTGGTATTACTGGAACGAGTACGAGAATATGTACGATTACGAGGACCTGACCTGGTATGACTACTACCTCGTGCGCGGCTTCGCTGTTGTCGAATGCGGCGGTCTCGGCACCAAGGGCTCCGAGGGCTTTGAGACCTGCGGCACCGATCTGGAGATCGACGCGTTCAAGTGCGTGATCGAATGGCTGCACGGCGACCGTGTGGCTTACACCGACAAGACCAGCAACCTCGCCATCACGGCGGATTGGTCCACCGGCAAGGTCGGCATGACCGGCCGCTCCTACGCCGGCACCACCCAGTTCGGTCTGGCTACCACCGGCGTGGAAGGTCTGGAGACCATCGTCCCCGTCGCCGGCATTGCAAGCTGGTATGAGTATACCAACTCCCAGGGCGTTTCCACCGGCAGAGTCGCTTACAGCGACTGGCTCGCATGGTACTGCGCTGGCCGTTATCTCGACCCGGACGATTACGCCACCATCGCCGACGGCTACGGCAAGTATCTGAATCAGATCAAGAACGATCAGCCCGCACTCAACGGCGACTACGGCGAGCACTGGGCGACCCGCGATTACACGCTGGATTGGGAAAACATCAAGTGCCCGGCACTCATCGTGCACGGCCTGAACGATACGAACGTCAGAACCAAGGAATTCGACCTGATGTATCAGGCGTATGAGAAGGCCGGCGTGCCGGTCAAGCTCCTGCTGCACCAGGGCACGCACCTGACCCCGACCTATCCGTCTCAGGAATATGAGATGTACATTGACGACGAGCTGTACGACACCGTGCTCAACAAATGGTTCAGCCACTATCTGTACGGTGTGGACAACGGCGCGGAGAACATGGCGCCTGTCACCGTGCAGAGCAACGTGGACGGCAGCTGGTCCTACTACGATGACTGGAAAACCGACAGCTCGGTGACCTATGCCCTCAGCTCTGCTGAGACTGCCACCAGCACTGTGACTCGCGGCAGCACCGCGACCTACACCTTCGAGGTGCCGGAAGACATCACCGTGCAGGGCGCGATCGCGGTGACCTTCACGGCGACCCCGACCTCCGAGAAGATCGACGAGCTGGACGGCATCCGTCTGACCGCCAACCTCAAGGACAACAGCGACACGGCATACATGGCCTTCGTTCCCAGCAGAAGCTACCTGCCGCTGACCACCATCAAGGAGAACGGCGCCTGGATGGGCGGCGGCGTGAAGAACTATGACCTCGTCGAGTACAAGCAGACCGCAACGACCTCCAAGAGCATCGGCCAGGGCTACATCGACCTGTACAACCCGACCGCCGGCTATGATTCCGCCAGCGCTGCCGAACGCACCGCGCTGCAGAACGGCGAGTCCTACACCTACACCGTGTACCTGCAGCCGAGCTTCTACACCGTCAAGGCCGGCCACACGCTGGAGCTGTCCCTGAGCCTGTCCACCTCCGACATCAGCATCGAGGTAGACAACGCCGTTTCCTACGTGACCGTCCCGGTGCACGGCGACGCTCCGGTCGTTCCGGAAAATCCGTTCACCGATGTGGCGGAAGGCGCTTGCTACTATGACGCAGTTCTGGCGCTTGCCGAGCAGGGCATCATCAATGGCATGACCGAAACGACGTTCTGCCCGGACAACCAGCTCACCCGTGCGCAGGTCGTCACCATGCTCTACCGCATGGCGGGCGCGCCTGAGACCGATGCGGCGGCTGCGTTCGCGGACGTGCCGGAAGGCGCTTATTACGCCGATGCGCTTGCATGGGCGGTTGAGACCGGCGTCACTGAGGGCGTTTCCGAAACGGAATTCGCACCGGATATGGACGTGACGCGCGAGCAGTTCGTCACCTTCCTGTACCGCTTCGCGGCGCTGGAGGGCCAGGCGGACGGCGAACCTGCAGATCTCTCCACGTTCCAGGATGCGGCGCTTGTCGCTGACTGGGCGCAGGAAGCGATGGCCTGGGCCGTTGGCCAGGGCATCGTGGAAGGCGTCACGGAAGACACCATCGTTCCGCAGGGCACTGCGACCCGCGCGCAGGCCGTCACCATGCTGTATCGTTACGAGCAGCTTGGCTGAGCAAAACCCAATAAAAAATGACGCAGCGAAAGCTGCGTCATTTTTTATGGAATGCCGAAAGGCTCAGATCTCGATCTTCGCGCCCATGAGCTTTGCAAACTCGCGGCAGATGGCGGTGTCGCCCGGCCACGCCGGCGCGGTGACGAGATTACGGTCCACAACGGCCTCGTCCGCGTTCACGGGGACGTAGGTGCCGCCCGCGAGGGTGATGTCCGGGCCGACGGCGGGATAGGCCGTGGCCTGGTAGCCCTGCAGCACGCCGGCAGCCGCCAGCACCTGCGGGCCGTGGCAGATGGCTGCGACGGGCTTGTTTGCCGCGAAGAACTCCTTCACGATCTCCAGCACGCGCGCGTTGAGCCGGATGTACTCCGGCGCGCGGCCGCCGGTGATGAACAGACCCTCGTAGTCCTCGGTCTTCACCGCGTCAAAATCCGCCGTCAGGGCGAAGTTGTGGCCGCGCAGCTCGGTGTAGGTCTGCTCGCCGAGAAAATCGTGTACGGCGGTGCAGACGGTCTCGCCGGCCTTCTTGTCCGGGCAGACGGCGTCAACCTGATAGCCCAGCATGGACAGCGCCTGAAACGGCACCATCGTTTCGTAATCCTCTGTAAAATCTCCGCAGAGAAGCAGTACTTTCTTTGCCATAATCGGTTCCTCCTTGTATCGTTGTATGGCGCAATGCTGCGCATCTGTGTGTATCGTAGCACTTGGTCAAAGCAATGTCAATCACGGACCTGTAAACAATTCTTTACCGATGTAAATAGCGGTGGGGCTTGCTCAAATACCACCAATATGGTATGATATCAAAAAACAATGCCGAAAGGAGCTGCCTATGAAGCTTGCAATGGCGCAAATGTCCATGTCGGGGGACATGGATGCGAATCTGAACAAAAGTCTTCGCATGATCGAAGCCGCCAAAGGGTGCGATCTGCTGTTTTTCCCGGAGATCCAGCTCACGCCGTTTTTCCCCCAGTATCCCGGCCGGAATGTGGACGCCTATGTGCTCCGGCAGGAGGATGCGCCGGTGCGCGCGCTCTGCGCCGCCGCGCAAAAGGCGGGGCTGTACCTGTCGCCGAACGTTTATCTGGAGCAGGCGGGGCGTCGCTACGACACGTCGCTGTGGATCAATCCGCGGGGTGAGCTTAAGGGGCTTGCGAAAATGGTGCACATTGCGCAGGCGCATCAGTTCTGCGAGCAGGATTATTACACGCCGTCGGACGAGGGCTTCCGGGTGTTCGACACGCCGTTCGGGCGCGTCGGCATCGTGATCTGCTACGACCGCCACCTGCCGGAGAGCGTGCGCACCTGCACGCTGATGGGCGCTGACCTGATCCTGATCCCCACGGCCAACACCGCTGCCGAGCCGATGGAGCTGTTCGAGTGGGAGATCCGGGTGCAGGCCATGCAGAACAGCGTCTTCATCGCCATGTGCAACCGCGTCGGTACGGAGGACGAAATGGAGTTTGCCGGGGAATCGCTCGTCGCCGACCCGGACGGCGCGCTCGTCGTCAAGGCCGGGGCGGAGGAGGGGCTGATCACTGCCGAGCTGGACCTCGCGCAGGCCCGCGCCATCCGCAGCCGGCGGCCCTATCTCGCCACCCGCCGCCCGGAGTGGTATTTATGAGGATGAAAATTGCCGCCCGGTCAAACGACCGGGCGGCTTCGTGCTTGCGCGCTTATTTCGGCAGCTTGCCGTCCTTCAAAAACCGCTGCCACAGGGCGTTGAGATGCGTCGTCTGCTTCATGGCGATGAACGCCGCGACGACGGGCAGCACGCCGGTGAGCGTGCCGGCGGAGAAGAGATAGTACAGCATCGACGCCACCGAATACAGGCACAGAATCCAGGACGCGGCAAGGCTTTTGCGCAGGTGGATGAGCAGACCGAGCACGAGCGAAACGCCCGCGTCCGCAAACAGGGCGGGGAGCGAAGCCGTCACGGCCAGATAGACGGACACCGCCGCGTTCACATAGCACAGCACGGCGGCAACCAGAATCCACGTCCTGGTGCCGGCCGGACAATACTGCTTGTAAAAGGTCTGCCGGTCAATCCCCTTGCGCGTCTGCCGGGACTGCTGCATCGCTTCGCTGACGCTGCTGCGTTTGTTTGCCATGGCGCACCTCCTGCGGAAAAGAATGTCTGCCTGTAGTTTACCACGATGCAGCGCCCGGCACAAGCGGTCTTTTTTTCGACAAACGGCAAAATGCAGTTGCAAATCTTCCGGCCGCCGGTATAATAGAGTCAGAATTCCATCGAACAGAGGAGAACGAGGACCATGCGAAAGAAATTGCTTGCCTTGCTGCTGTCGCTTGTGTGCGTGCTGACGCTGTTTGGCGCGCCTGCCGCGGCGCGCGCCGTGGAGGAGCCTGCGGCCACCGCTGCGCCCACAGCGGAGCCGACTGAGGAACCCACGCCAACGCCTGTGCCGGAACCGACCCCGGAGCCGTCCCCGGAGCCGGAGCCGACGCCAACGCCGGAACCCACCCCGGAGCCGACCCCGGCCGGCCCGTGGTATACGGAGGCGATGGCGTTTGCCGTGGACAATCACATTCTGGTCGGCGACGAGTACGGCAATCTGAACCCGGAGAAAAACGCCACCCGTGCGGAGATGGCGACGATGCTCGTGCGCATTTTCGCCTGCACGCAGGGCAAGAGCCTTGCGCATTTTCCGGATGTGAACCAGCAGCTGTGGTATGTTGATGCACTGTCCGTCGCGGCGGAAATGGGCATTTTCAAGGGCGATACGGGCGGCACCATGCGCCCGAACGACCCGATCACGCGGCAGGAGGCGTTTGCCGTGCTTTCCCGCGCGTTTGCCCTGATCTCCGGGGACCCCGCGAGCCTTGACCGGTTTGCGGACAGCGCGAGCGTGTCCGACTGGGCGCGCGCCGAGATCGCAGGCATGGTCGAAGCGGGCTTCCTGCAGGGATACGACGGCGGCCTGCATCCGAAGGAGTGGATCACCCGTGCGGAGATCGCACAGGTCTTTTTGAACCTGAGGCTGACCTTCTGCTCCGAGCCGGAAGAGCTTCCCGAAACGGGCATGGCGGTCTATAACGGCACGGCGCCGCTGGCGCTCGAAGGATTTTCCGGCACGGTCTATCTCGGCGGCGGCTGCGGCGGCAGCGTGACGCTCACCGGCGACGCGCCGGAGGCAAACGTGATCGTGCGCACCGATCCCGGCGTGACCGTGGAGCTGGACGCTGCGGTCGCTTCGGTGCAGCTGTATGCGCGCAACGGTACGCTGACCGGCACGGGTTCTGCGGAGCGGGTGCGCCTGTGCGCACTGGGCTGCGCCGCGAACGTATCATACGGCGCGCTGGAGTCCGACTATGACGCGGGGCTTGCCGGCGTCACGACGATCCAGACCGACCCGGTCCCGGCGCTCACGCCGGAAAACCGCACGGTGTATCTGTACATTACATACTGCGACGTGGATCTCACCGGCGCGCAGGGCGATACGCGCACCTGCACCGTGCGCTGGTATATCGACGGGGTGCAGCAGCCGCTGCGCACCATCGAACTGAAGCATGCCTCCACGCCCGAATTTTCCGTGTCCGAGTCCGTTTGGCAGCGCACCATGCCGGGGAGCCACACCGTGAAGGTCGAGCTGCTCTACGGCACGGACGTGGTCACGACGGAATTTACCGTTCCGGTGCAAAACTACACCGACGCGGAGTATGCAAAGCTCCTCAGCACCGCGAAGCCGTACCGGCTGGAGGTCGTGCGCAACCAGTGCACCGTGCTGGTCTACGGTTTGGACAAGAGCGGTAATTACTCGATTCTCTACCACGCATTTGTCTGCGGCCCCGGCAATTCCACGCCGCTCGGCACGTTCCAGACGCCGTATAAGGCGCGCTGGAACCCGCTCATGGGCGGCACCTACGGCCAGTACGTCACGCAGATCACCGGAAACTATCTGTTCCACTCCGTGCCGTACAACAGCATGCACGAAAACGATCTGTGTTACAAGCTGTATAACCAGCTCGGTACGATCTGCTCGCACGGCTGCGTGCGGCTCACCTGTGCGGACGCGAAGTGGATCTATGACAACTGCCCCATCGGCACGACCGTGCGCATTTACGACAGCAGCACGCTCCCCGTGCCGAAGCCGAAAGCACCGTGGCTGGACATCACCAGCCCCTACCGCGGCTGGGACCCCACCGACCCGAATCCCAATAACCCGTGGAAAAAATAATACGACTGAATGGGACCGGGCGGAAGCGATCGCTTCCGCCCGGTCTGCTGCGTTATGGAGATTCCAAAAAGACCCACTGCTGTACGAACCGGATAAATTCCTGCACGAGCGGCTTTGCGGCCTTGAAATCGGGAATGGCGACGGCGATCGTGCGCCGCGCCGGTGGCTCCAGCTCACGGACGATCACGTTGTGATTGTCGCTCTGGAGCACAAGCTCGTGCGCAATGCAGATGCCAAGCCCGCTTTCCACCATGGAGATCATGGCATAGTCGTCGGCGGTCTTGAAGCGGATGTCCGGCGTGACGCCCGCGGCGTTGAGCACGCGCAGCGCGTCCTGATTCGTACTGTCCACCAGACTGACCACCGGCTCCTTGCCGAACTGCGTCACCGGAACCGCCGCGCATGCCGCCATCGGGTGTCCTACGGGCAGCACGGCCAGCAGCCGGTCCTCCTTCACCGGGAACATTTCGCACTCCAGCGAGCAGGGCAGCGACACGAAGCCGAAATCCACCGCCCCGGTGCGCACATAGGCGTCCACCTCCGCATACGCGCCGTCGAACAGGCGAAAGCGCGCTTCCGGGTGCAGCGCCTGAAACGCTTTCATCATGGCCGGCAGCCAGTTGACCGCGACGCTCTTGAACGTGGCAATCTTGATGGTGCTGCCGCCGCTCTCGCGCACCTCGTCCACAAGGCGGTGCAGGCGCGCATCCGCCTCGGCTACTTGCTGCACTGCCGCGTAGACCCGCTTGCCCTCCGGCGTGAGCCGAACGCCGCCCTTGTTGCGCACCAGCAGCCGGAAACCGAACTCCTTCTCCAGCGCGCCGAGCAGCTGCGTCAGCGCTGACTGAGACACGCCCAGCGCCGCCGCTGCGCCGGAGACCGACCGGCATTCCACCGTTTTGAGAAATGCGCTGTATTGCTTGAGACTCATTCCGTGCCTCCAATAATATAAGTTTTTATGATATTATAATGCGGAGATCATAGCCTGTCAACCGGGAAAACCGTCATTTTTTGAAAAATTCCGATTTAATCTTGACAAAAATGGCGGTATCACGTAGAATACGAGTGTTTTTCTGAAGAGAGAAAAGTATAAGATTTTCTAATGAATTGGAGTGGAAGTCATGAACACGGTTGAATTGATGGCCATGCTGCTGTACTTCGCCCTCGTCATCGGCGTCGGCGTATACTTCTTCTTTAAGGATCGCAAGCAGGAGGGCGAGAAGGAATACTTCCTCGGCGGGCGCAACATGGGCGGCTGGGTCGCGGCGTTGTCCGCCGGTGCGTCGGACATGAGCGCGTGGGTGCTGATGGGTCTGCCCGGCTCCATCTATCTGTACGGTGTCGGGCAGGTATGGATCGGCGTCGGCTTGATGATTGGCACGATCTGCGCTTGGATTTTTGTCGCGCCTCGTCTGCGCCGGTATTCCATCCGTGCCAATGATTCCATCACGATTCCGCAGTTTCTGACCAACCGCTTCCTGTCGAAGAACAAGGGACTGCAGATCATCTCAGCGCTCGTGTTCGTGGTGGTCTACTGCGTGTATTCCGCGTCGAGCATTTCCGCCTGCGGTACGCTGTTTAACACCGTGCTCGGCATGAACGCCAAGACGGCTATGATTATTGCAACGGCTATCATTCTGGTGTATGTGTTCCTCGGCGGCTTCAACGCCGTGTGCTGGACGGACTTTTTCCAGGGCCTGCTGATGCTGGGCGCGCTGATGCTTGCGCCGATCATCGCCCTGTTTGCCATGAATGCGGCGGACTTCGTCGCGCCCGCAGTGAACGTTTCGGAAAATTACTACAATCTGCTTTCCAGCGGCAGCTTTGACAAGCAGAGCCTGATGGACATTCTCTCCGGCCTCGGCTGGGGGCTTGGCTACTTCGGTATGCCGCACATCCTCGTGCGCTACATCTCCATCAAGTCCGAGCATGAGATGCGCAAGAGCCAGATCATCGGCAGCAGCTGGACGACGCTGATCCTGATTATGTCCTGCGTCGTCGGCATCGTCGGCCGGAAGTTCCTCGGCGACGGGCTGGAGGATCAGAGCCTTGTGTTCGTTACGCTGGTGCGCAAGGTGTTCCCGGCGTTCCTCGCAGGCATCCTCCTGTCCGCAATCCTCGCTGCGGCCATGAGCACGGCGGATTCGCAGCTGCTCGCCTCGTCCTCGGCCTTCGCGTCCGATATCTATAAGCCTGTGATGCGCAAGAACGCCTCCGACCATGAAATGCTCTGGGCAGGCCGCATCATCGTCGTGGTGATCTCCGTGGTCGCGTTCTTCATCGCCAGCAACCCCAAAAGTGGCGGTATTATGGAGCTCGTCTCGAGCGCGTGGGCAGGCTTCGGCGCTTCGTTTGGCCCTGTGATTCTGCTTGCACTGCACTGGAGACGCTTGACCTACTCCGGCGCGATTGCGGGTGTAGCGGTCGGCTTTGCGGTGGACGCGCTGTGGTTTGCGTTCCTGTCCACCCCAACCGGCCTGTATGAGATCATCCCCGGCTTCCTGTGCGGACTGATCGCAGCCGTCGTCGTGTCGCTGCTCAGCAAGGCGCCCGGCAAGGAGGTCACCGACCTCTTCGACCGTGCGTTCGAGCCGACGGATTGACGTCAGAACGGGCGCGCTGCATCCGCTCCTCCGTTCTTCCTTTCCCAGCCACAGGCTTGATCTGTGGCTGGGGGGTGCGATATCCCCCTCCGTTCAGCATGAAGAACCGCCTCGGCCAGATGGCCGGGGCGGTTCTTCATGCACGAAATGCTCAGGCGTCCTGCCGGAGCAGCGCGGCGGCGGCAGTGCCGATGATGGTGGCGTTGTCCACGGCCTTGCAGACGCAGTAGCGATTGTGCTGCTCGGCGAGGAACGACTGGCTGAACGCGGCGATCGCCGGACGCAGCAGGGCGCTGTTGGCAAAAAGCGAGCCGTCCACGCACACGACGAGCGGCTTGTAGCGGTTATCCGCCCCGCCGACCAGCTCGAGCATGGCCGCGATGTTCGCGGTGAGCGCGCCGGCGGCGCGCTGGAAGATGGCGGAGATGAGCTGCGCGGCGGCGATGCGGTCGACTTCGGAAGCGCCCTGCAGCGCGGGAATCGCACCGCTGTCGGGATCGGCGGCAAACCGGTCCGCTTCCGGCGTATCAAGCGCGTCGAGCGCGCGAAGCTTCGCAGCGGCGGCGGGGGAGAAGACGCCCTCTTTGGCCGCGGCAGCGAGCGTCAGGCGGCAGAGTTCACCGAGATAGCGCCCGCCGGTCATCTTCTCAAACAGATAGGCGCCGGGATTCTCGGACGCTGCGTCGAGCGCGCAGTCAAAATCGCCCTGCGGCACGCCGGTGAACGAGCCGGACTCCAGATTCACCAGCATGAGCGTATCGTCGTCCGGCCGGTGCAGCTTTTCGATCTCGCGCACGGGAAGCGCGAAGCAGGTGTTCGTACCCGTGCCGCTGACCATGCCGAGAAAGCCGTTGGTGTAGCTGTTGCAGATGCCGGTCTTGCCGCGCAGATACGCGGCGGGCGTATCGTTGAGCAGCGTAAAGCGCAGACCGGTCTTGCCGCGCGCCTGCAGCGCCTGCGCCAGATCGGCGCAGACGAGACGCCCCTCACAGCCCGTGATGCGTACCTCTTTCGTCAGTTCCAGTACCCGCGCGTCCAGCTCCGGCGTCACCTCTGCGGGATAGCAGAAGCACACGCCCACGTGAGCGACGCCGTCCAGCAGCGGCTCAAGCGCGTCGGCGGCAAAACGGAGGAATTCTTCCCACGTCACAGGCGCGCTGCTGCCCGGCATGGGGCGCGTTTCCAGGCGGGTGACCAGCGGCGCGCCGTCGCAGAACGTCACCACGGCGGTGCGCAGATGCGTGCCGCCGGCATCCAGCACGGCGACGGGCGTGTTTTCCGGCACGCGCGCCTGCGGCGTCAGATAGGTCGGCAGCATGGGCAGGCCGCCCTCTCCGCGGAGACCTGCGCGCATCGCGGCTGTGAGCGCATCCATCAGCCGCTGAAGATCCAACTGCTCCGGCGCCTGATTGTGGCGGCGGAGAAAGGCCTGCACGCCGTCCGGCTGCTTCGGCGCGGCGGGTACGGGCGGTGGGGGTGCGTTGTCTTTCTTTCGTTTCAAAAATGGAATTTTCACGGTTCTCTGTCCTCCTGTGCCGGAATGGCAAACCGGACCGGATGTGTCCGGTCCGGTTTTGAATTTACAAGGTTGGTTTATTCGGCGCTGACGCCTGCATCCTTTACGCTCTCGACCAGACCGGCGGCCAGTGCGGCTGCGCCCTGAATCTCGGACGGGATGATGATTTTGGTCGCTTTGCCGTTGGCGGCGGCGGCGAACGCCTCCAGACTCTTGAGCTTGATGACCGCATCGGACGGCATCGACTCATTGATCAGGCGGATGCCCTCCGCCGTGGCGCGCTGCACGGCGAGAATGGCCTCGGCCTCGCCTTCGGCTTCGAGGATCTTCTGCTGCTTTTTTGCGTCGGCGCGCAGGATGGCGGACTCCTTCTCACCCTCGGCGGTGAGGATGGCGGAGCGCTTTTCGCCCTCGGCGCGGAGAATGGCCTCGCGGCGTTCACGTTCGGCCTTCATCTGCTTTTCCATCGCGCTCTGGATCTCGCGCGGCGGCAGGATGTTTTTCAGCTCCACGCGGTTGACCTTGATGCCCCAGGGGTCGGTGGCCTCGTCGAGAATCTGGCGCATCTTGGTGTTGATGATGTCGCGGCTGGTCAGGCACTGGTCCAGCTCCAGATCGCCGATGAGGTTACGCAGCGTCGTGGCGGACAGATTCTCAATGGCGAGGATCGGGCGCTCGATGCCGTAGGTGTACAGCTTCGGGTCTGTGATCTGGTAGTAGACCACGGTGTCGATCTGCATGGTGACGTTGTCCTTCGTGATAACGGGCTGGGGCGGGAAGTCCGCGACCTGCTCCTTGAGGGACACGCGCTTGGCAACGGCTTCGATGAACGGGACCTTCATGTGCAGGCCGACGCCCCATGTGGTCTTATAGGCGCCGAGGCGGGTGATGACGTACGCCTGCGCCTGCGGGACGATGCGGATGTTGCGCACCAGAATGACCAGCGCGATCACGATGATGACGGGAATGGCATATTTCATGCGTTTTTCTCCTCCTTCTATATCCTTATGCTTCAGCATCCGCAGTTTCGCGGACCGGATTGACGATGAGCTTGACGCCCTCGATGCGCAGCACGGTGGCGTGCGAACCCTGCGGGATAACGTGGTCGTCCGTGGTTCGGGCGGTCCAGACCTTCCCGCCGACGGACACGGCGCCGGTGCCGGCGACGTTGTCGATCGGCTCGGTCACGATGCATTCCTGACCGATGAGCATATCGGCGTTGGTGGGCTGGGTTTTGCTGTTGAGATATTTCTTCGCGAGCGGGCGGGTCACGGCAAAGGCCGCGATGGAGATGGCAAAGAACCACACAAGCTGCAGCCAGACGGGCGCGTCGAACATGGCGGCGAGCAGCGCAGCCAGCGCGCCGACCGCAAACCAGATCGTCACCAGCCCGGCGGTCGCCGCTTCGATGATGAGAAACACTACGATCGCAACGATCCAGACAACTGTCATGGACAGCGGAATTCCGGCAATGAGCACGGTCATAAGCGATCCCTCCCCGATGATTGGATTTCAGAAATTGCGAATGTGAATTTCTTCTCATTCATCTTACCGTATTCTGGCCGTAATTGCAAGTGCATTTGTATGGAAATACGACGGGAGAAACACATTTTCACTATTTACTTTTTTGATTTAGTCGTGTAAAATGTAACAGGGTAAAAGAGATCATACGGAAAAGCGGGCGGATGGGTACCGCTTGGCTTTTCAATTGAAAAAAATGTGAGGAGTCGCCATGTATAAACGCAATAAAAAACCGTGCTGTGAAGAGATGTATCAGGCCATCCTGACGCTCGAAACAGTGGAAGAGTGCAAAAAATTTTTTGACGATCTGTGTACGGTCACCGAGCTGCAGGCCATGGAGCAGCGCTATCAGGTCGCGTCCTATCTGGAGGACGGCCTGATTTATAACGACATTCTGGAGCGCACCGGCGCGTCAAGCGCCACGATCAGCCGCGTCAACCGCAGCCTGCAGTACGGCGTCGGCGGGTATGAGATCGTGTTCAGCCGGCTCAAGAAGAACCGCGGCGGCGCGGAGTCCGGGCAATGAGCGCTTACGGTCCGCTTGCCGCGTGGTATGACGCGCTGACCCGCGACGTGGACTATGCCGCGTTTGCGGATTTTTACGAGTCCTGCTTTCGCGCCCACGGCGGCCAAATGCACACGCTGCTGGATTTCTGCTGCGGCACGGGAACGCTGACGAGCCTGCTGGCCGCGCGGGGCTACGAGATGATCGCCTCAGACGGGTCGGCGGATATGCTCATGCAGGCGCAGGCAAAGGCGGCGGAGCTTCCTTCCGGAAGCATTCCGCCGCTGCTTCTGTGTCAGGAGGCGTCGCGGCTCGACCTGTACGGCACGGTGGACGCCGCCGTCTGCTCGCTGGACGGGATGAACTATCTCCCGCCGGAGGAGCTGCCGGAGGTGCTGCACCGGCTGCATCTGTTCATCCGGCCGGACGGGCTGCTGATCTTCGATATCCGCGCGCCGGAGTCGTTCCGCGCGCTGGACGGCGGCGTGTTCGTCGATGAGACGGACGATGTACTCTGTCTCTGGCGGGCGGAATTCGACGAGACGGAGCAGACGATGCGCTACGGTATGGACCTGTTCGAGCGGCAGGGGCGGCTCTGGGCGCGCGAATCGGAGGAGCATGTGGAATACGCCCACACGCCGGAGGAGCTGACGCGGCTTTTGCTGCAGGCCGGCTTCCGGGACGTGCAGGTGCGCACGGACGGGCCGCAGGCGGACGCCGGGCGGCTGTTTCTGACCGCAGTGCGGGGTCAGAGGGAAGGAGACACAAACCATGGATGAGATCATTCGGGCCGTCTCGGCGGACGGCTTTGTCAAGATATCGGTGGTCACGGCGCGGGCAGCGGTGCAGCGCGCCAACGCCATTCATCACTGCAGCCCGACGGCGATCGCCGCGCTGGGGCGGACGCTGTGCGCCGCGTCGCTGCTGGGCGACCTGCTCAAGGAGGATGACGGCACGCTCACCATCCGCGTCAACGGCGGCGGCGGGCTGGGCAGCGTCATCGCCGTGTCGGACAGCGGCGGCAACGTGCGCGGCATGGTGGGCAACCCCGCGTTCGACCTGCCGCTGCGCGCGGATGGGAAGCTCGACGTCGGCGGCGCCGTCGGCAAAGACGGGATGCTCACCGTCAGCCGTGACATCGGCCTGCGCGAGCCGTATGTCGGCAGCACGGAGCTGGTCAGCGGCGAGATCGCGGAGGATCTGGCGGCGTATCTTGCCGAGAGTGAGCAGATCGCCGCGGCCTGCGGGCTGGGCGTGCTCGTGGATACCGACCGCTCGGTCAAGGCGGCGGGCGGCTTCATCGTGCAGCTCATGCCCGGCGCGCCGGAGGAGCGCATCACTGCGCTGGAGGACAATGTGTTTTATATGGACCAGCTCACCACGATCCTCGACGAGGACGGTGTGGAGGCCGTCATCGCGCAGGTTATGAAAGGGCTGGAACCCCGGATCGTGGAGCGGCACCCGATGGAATACCGCTGCTATTGCAGCCGCTCGCGCGTGCGGGATGCGCTGGCGCACTGCGGCGCGGACGCGCTGCGTGAGATGATCGCTTCCGGTGAGGATGCGGCCGTCTCGTGCCAGTTCTGCGACGCGGAATACGCCTTTTCGCCCGCAGAGCTGGAAGAGATCCTGGCGCAGACGGAAGCGGCGGAATGACCGACCTGCCCGCCCCGGAGCGAGGAAGACCGGCTCCGGGGCGGACGTGTCGATTCCGGTCGCCGCCCGGTGGACACGTGGCAAAAAAATTCCGAAAATGTATTGACAATTCGGGGAGCGTCTTGTATAATGAGCAAGCTGCGAAACGGGAGCATAGCTCAGCTGGGAGAGCACTTGCCTTACAAGCAAGGGGTCACAGGTTCGAGCCCTGTTGTTCCCACCATTTTGTTTTGCACGATATGCCTCTGTAGCTCAGTTGGTAGAGCAGCGGACTGAAAATCCGCGTGTCGTTGGTTCGACTCCGACCGGAGGCACCAGTTTGCGGGCGTAGCTCATTTGGCAGAGCGCCACCTTGCCAAGGTGGAGGTAGCGAGTTCGAATCTCGTCGCCCGCTCCAACGTCGAAACACGCTTTTACCGTTTCACAAGCGTGTTTCAACTTTTCCAAACAAAACAAAGCCATAGCTTTGTTTTGTAGAGGAAGAACGGGGAAGCGGATATGGAGACGGCGCGCTTGCGCGGCGGCGAAATGGAGCGTGTCCGTTCAAGAGAACCCAACATCCAAACAAAACGAAGCATCTGCTTTGTTTTGTAGAGGAAGAACGGAGGAGTGGATATGAAGCTTTCCGGCTTGCCCGGGAAGCGGAATGGAACGAGTCTGTTCTGACGACGGCGCCATAGCCAAGTGGTAAGGCATGGGACTGCAAATCCTTGACCCCCGGTTCAAATCCGGGTGGCGCCTCCAATAAAAAAACGACGTGTTCCAACACGTCGTTTTTTTGTTGGTAGGCACATTCCGCGCACAGTTATTTTTTTGAACCTCGTTTTTCGGGCGCTGATGGCGGTGCGCTGCCGGACTGTTGACGTTTGCTTTTTTTGAGCGTTTCCTCACCCCTGTGGCAGAACTCCCGATTGCCGCAGGTGGCGCAGCCGCGCCCACAGCCGCGCTTTGCGGACTGATTCGTTTTCAGCACGATGATGGCGGCCGGGACGAACGCGCCCAGAAGCACCAGCGCGATATAGACAGATTCCATCGGACTCGTCCTTTCTCCCAATTGACCCTCATTGTAACAGTGCGTGCACGGAAAATCAAGCCGGCACGTCCCGCGGCGTACAGACGGCCGCAAAATGCAACAGAAAAATGGAGGAGGAGAAAATTTCTCTCTGCTCTTTTCATATTCGGTGTTGATTTTTTGCGCAAGTGTGTGCTATATTAATATCTAAGTTCTATCTAGTTTTCACAAAATCGCGGATGCTGGCGGAAATCGGGCGCATGCGTGCGTTTTTGCGTGCCGCCGGGGAACCGGACACATTCGGCTTCGCCCTCAGGCCATTGGAGAACGGCCTGTCTTGGAGACGGCGGGCCGACTGCACATTCAGAGACGGTAAGATGATTGATGTCAGACAGTACGACGTCATCACCGTAAATAAAAAGGGAAGAAAGGATGAATTTCGTGGACGAAAAGTACAATGCCTTATTTACCCCGTGGAAAATTGGCAATGTGGAACTGAAAAACCGCATTACCAACTGCGCCATGGGCGGCACGTCCCTGTTCGGCTGGATGGAGCCGAACCATTTTGACAAGGAGGCGGCTTACTACCTCCTGGAGAAAGCACAGAATGATGTCGGTCTGGTTATCCCCGGCATGCAGTGGGTGCGTGACGTTCTCGGTAACAGATGGCTCTACGAGAACAAGAGAATGTATAAGGAACTCGCAGAGTACATGCAGGACTTCCACAAGACCGGCGGCAAGCTGTTCATTCAGCTCGCGGCAGGCTGCGGCCGTTCTTTCGCCATCACGCCGATGATGCAGATGATTCTGGAGAATCCGGTCATCAACAAGCTCGCAAAGCCCATTCTGGACGTGGAGTACCTCTCCGCTTCCGCTTCCGCCACCCCGAACCGTTGGCTGGAAAGCTACAACTCCAAGGTGCTCACCAGAGCTGAGATCAAGGAGAGCATCGCTGCGTTCGGCAAGACCGCGAAGCTGCTGCGTGAAGCCGGTGTCGACGGCGTGCAGATCCACGCTGTGCACGAAGGCTACACCCTCGACCAGTTCGCGATCGAGAACTGGAACCACCGCACCGACGAGTACGGCGGATCCTTCGAGAACAGATATCGCTATGCGACGGATATCGTGAAGTGCATCAAGAACGATGCAGGCTCCGATTTCCCGGTTTCGCTGCGTTACTCCGTCGTCTCCAAGACGAAGGACTTCTTCAAGGGCGCTGTCCCCGGCGAAGAGTACGTCGAGTTCGGCCGCGACATGGCCGAGTCCGAGAAGGCTGTCAAGCACCTGCAGGATTGCGGCTACGACCATCTCGACTGCGACAACGGTACTTACGATGCCTGGTACTGGGCACATCCGCCTCAGTACATGCCCAACAACTGCAACCTCGAAGATGTCGCGCACATCAAGCAGTTTGTTGATATCCCGGTTTCCTGCGGCGGTAAGATGGAGCCCGAAGTCGCTGCGAAGGCGATTGCCGAGGGCAGAATCGACGCCGTTTCCATCGCGCGTCAGAACCTGGTCGACCCCGAATGGGTCATCAAGCTGGAAGAGGGCCGCGAAGAGGACATCAAGCCCTGCATCCGCTGCCACACCGGCTGCTTCAACATGGCCAAGTACAAGGGCACCTGCAACATCCAGAGCTTCGGCGACTCCACGCACCTGGCTCGCTGCGCCCTGACCCCGACGACCATGCAGCACAACAAGTACAAGATCGTCCCGACCAAGAAGCCGAAGAACGTCGCCATCATCGGCGCCGGCATCGCTGGTATGGAATGTGCGCTGATGCTCAAGAAGCGCGGCCACAAGCCGGTCATCTACGAAAAGACCGACCGCGTCGGCGGCCTGTTCATCACCGCTTCCTCCATGTCCTTCAAAGAGAACGACAGGGCTCTCATTGAGTGGTACAAGAGAGAGATCGCGAAGGCTGGCATCGAGATCAAGTTCAACACCGAGATCAACGACATCCGCACCATCCGCGCGGACGAGATCATCGTTGCGACCGGCGCTGTGCCGAGAATGATGCCGATCCCGGGCTTCAACAAGACCATGTCCCTCACCGAGCTGCTGGTCGAGAAGAAGGAAGCCGGCGACAAGATCGTCATCTTCGGCGGCGGCCAGTCCGGCTGCGAAGCCGCTCTGGAGCTGGCGCGTGAAGGCAAGCACCCGATCGTTGTCGAGTACGCGGTTGACCTGATCGCTGCGCAGAACGTTCCGTTCCCGAACGCTTCCTACCTGCGTGAGGCTCTGGTGTTCCGCAAGGTTCCCATCTACCTCAACTCCACGCTCGCCGAGATCAAGGACAAGAGCGTTGTCATCAAGGGCAAGGACGGCTCCGTCACGGAAGTCGAGTGCGACAGCGTTGTCAACGCGATCGGCTTCGTCCCGACGCCGGTTGCTCCGGAAGGCAAGAACGTCCACCTCGTGGGCGACTGCCGTCAGATCGGCAACCTGCGTACCGCGATCTGGCGCGGCTGGGATGTCTGCATGAAGATCTAATCCCTGTTTCGCAGATTACAAACGCAAATTGACCCGGTGCGGGTGTGGATTGTATGATCCGCACCCGCATTTCAATGGGAAGACATTTTCCCGAGCCAATCCATGCATTTCCGATGGGGTTCTCTGCAATCGGTGCTGTTGTTTTAAAGGAGGGAGCCGTATGCGCGTTCGCGCAAAATGCCTTGCCGTGCTGCTGATGGTGTGCGCGATGCTGCTGTGCGGCTCGCGTACTGACCGGCAATCCGGCGAACGGCGGCAGTATCTGCCCGTGGTGCTCATGTACCACCTCGTGGAGGAGACGCCGTTTACGGAACATGAGGAGCTGTTCGTCCGGCCGGAGGATTTTGAAGCGCAGCTCCGCGCGCTCTCCGAGGCAGGGTATGCGTTCCTGTTTGCGGACGAGTACGGCCCGACCGATACGCCCAGCGTCATTCTGACGTTTGACGACGGGTATGCGGACAATTACACGATCGCGCTGCCGCTGCTGCAAAAATACGGCGCGAAGGCGACCGTGTTCGTTGCGGAAAATCTGGTGGGGCAGGCGCACTATCTCACCGAAGCGCAGGTTCGCGCGCTGGCGGACAGCGGCTGCGTGCGCATCGGCTCGCACACGATGAACCACGTCCCCCTTGGCAAAACGGACGCAGACGCGGTCGAACAGGAGCTGGCCGGCTCGCAGACGGCGCTGGAGGAGATGACCGGGCAGCGCGTTCGCGCACTGGCGTATCCGAACGGCAGCTTCCGCGCGGCAACGGCGCGCACCGCCGCAGAATCTTATGACTTTGCCTACACGATCCAGGACCCGCGGGTGACCACGCGCTTTTCCACGATGACGATCCCGCGCCTGAACGTCAAGCGCGGCATGGACGGCGCTGCGCTCCTTTCCCGGGTGGAGGCAGTGGAAAAAATGCTCACACGCGCGGATGGAATCTGAAACAAGGGCCGAATGGCTCCGGAAGAGGATGCAAGTTCCTTTTCCGGAGCCATTCGTTTTTTGCTTTTGCGTCGAAAAATATCGAAAAACCGTCATATTTAACAAAAATGGTTAATAATCCTTTTTCAGTAAAAGAATGATTGAAACATCAAAATAGTTGTGATATTGTAAAAATATGAATTTTTGTGGGGATGTGAACCATGTGCACAACGTTCCGGATGTTCCATATTATGCACGGAGCGCCAACGCGCAGGGAGAACGGGAGACCGTACAGCACCACCTGATTCGGGCGGCGGAGCTGTGCGGCCTTTTTTTGGAGCCGATCGGATATTCCGATCTGGGCCAATTCCTCGGCGCGCTGCACGATTTTGGGAAATACCCGCCGCTGTTTTCGGATGTACTTGCACACCGGCGGGTGCATGTGAATCATGCCTATCCCGGCGCGGCGCTGGCGTGGAACACCTGCAGACGGACACGGCGGCCCATGGCGCGGATTCTGGCGGCGGTCATTGCCGCGCACCACAGTCAGCTCGACTTTGGCTGCATCCTTGCGCTGGAGCGCGTCCTGCGCGGCGCCGGAGAGCCGGTGGACGCGGACGGAAATACCTTTTCGCTGTTTGGCGCCCCTGCGCTGCAGGAGGCCGCAGCCGTGCTCCAGCGGGAGGTGACGCTGCCGCAGCTCCGCTCCGTGCTTCCGTCCGGGCTGCAGGAGGATGCGGCGCTGGCGGAAATGCTCTTCACGCGGTTCCTGCTTTCCGCGCTGGCCGACGCGGACTACAGCAGCTCAGCCGAGCACTTTGATCCGGCGTATTTGGCGGAGCATACCGGGCCTGCGTTTGTGCCCGAAGCGGCGCTGGAGCGGTTGTTTGCGCTCCGGGCGCAGAAGCAGAGCGTCTCAACGGCCGCCGCGCCGCTCAACCGCCTGCGCGACCGGCTGTTTGAGGACTGTCTCGCCGCTGCGGAGCGCCCGCCAGGACTGTTTACGCTGACCGCGCCGACTGGCCTGGGCAAAACGCTGAGCCTGTTTGCCTTTGCGGCGAAGCACTGTGTGCACTACGGCAAACGGCGGATCATTTTGATCTTGCCGTATCTTGCGATCGTGGAGCAAAACGTTCAGGACTACCGGCAGGTGGAGCCGAACCTGCTGGAAAGCCACAGCGCTGCGCAGCTCGACGATGCTTCCCGCCTGCTTTCGGAGCGCTGGGCGGCGCCGTGCATCGTGACCACGAATGTGGGCTTTTTTGAGCCGCTCTTTTCCGCAAGACCGACGGACTGCCGCCGCCTGCATCAGATCGCCAACAGCGTCATCGTGCTGGACGAGGCGCAGTCGCTGCCGCCGCAGCTTCTGGACGCAACGCTGCGCACCGTCAAGCTTCTGTGTGAGCAGTATGGGTGTACCGTCGTGTTCTCCACGGCCACGCAGCCGTCCTTTGGCGAGCGGCCGGGGCTTTCGTGGAAGCCGACGGAAATCGTGCCGCAGCCGCAGGCTCTGTTTCGCGCGACGCAGCGCGTCACGTATGACTGGCGGCTTTCCCAGAGAACGGCGCTGCCGCGCATTGCGCAGGAACTGCTGCAGGCGCCGGCCGGATGTGCGATTCTGAACCTGCGCGCGCACGCGAGAAAGCTGTTTCATGAGCTGTGCGAGCGAGGGAACGCGGAGGATATTTTCTATTTGACGACAGACCTTTGCCCTGCGCACCGCCGCCGTGTTTTGGAGGAAATCCGAACCCGCACGCGGGAGGGCAGACCGTGCTATCTGGCTGCAACGCAGTGCGTCGAGGCCGGCGTCGATCTGGATTACCCGGTGGTCTATCGCGCGCTTGCGCCGCTGGAGTCCATCATTCAGGCTGCGGGACGCTGCAACCGCAACGGAGACAGCCCCACGGGGCGCGTGGTTGTGTTTGTGCCCGACGAGGAGCGGCTGTATCCGCCCGGGCCATATTACGAGCAGGCTGCAAATTGCGTCCGGACGCTGGCTGCGCGGCATCCCATCGACTGCGCGGATCTGGCGCACATCCGGGAGTACTACGCGCTGCTCTATGCCCATGCCGACGGGGACAAGCCCGAGCTTCGGCAGGCCATCCGGGAGGAGGATTTCGCGGCTGTGCAGGCAGCTTACCGCCTGATCGAGCGCAAAGGCATGCAGGTCATCGTTCCGTATCCGGAGGAGGCGGAGCTGTTTGCGGAAATTCGCGCGGAGTATGACCGATCCGGCCTGACGCCTGCGCTGCTGCAGAAAGCGCGTCCGCTGACGGTCTCCAGCTTCGATACGCGTATGGTGCGGGACACGTGCGTACCGCTGTATTTCCGCGCCCCGGAGCCGGGTGGCGCGCCGGCGCAGCCGGCGTGCTATCTGCTCGGCAATCGTGACCTTTACGACGACAAAACCGGCTTGTGTCTGGAACACGCCGCCGAAATGGATTTTGTACTTTGAACAGAGAGGAGTGTGAACAAAAATGGGCTATCCACAGGTAACGATCGAAATCTGGGGTGACTTTGCGCTCTGGACGAGACCGGAAAGCAAGGTGGAGCGTCTGACCTACCCGGTGCCGACGCCCAGCGGCATCCGCGGCGTGCTGGCGTCCATCTATGCCAAGCCGCCGGAATTCTACTGGCAGGTGCGGCAGATCGAGGTGCTGCGGCCGATCCGTTATACGGCGTTTAAGCGCAACGAGGTCAAAAGCAAGATGATGCGCATTCCCGACGTAAATCCCTGCAAGGCTTGCATCAGCATCGAAGATGACCGCACCCAGCGGCAGTCTGTCGTTTTGCAGGATGTTCGCTACCGCATCACGGCGGAGATTGTGCCGCGGCCGGAGTTTACCGCCCCGGTCAGCCAACTGCTCAGCCAGTTCGAGCGGCGGGTCAAGCGCGGGCAGTGCTTTGTGCAGCCCTGCATGGGAGCCAGAGAGTTCCCCGCGTATTACGAATGGGGGTCGAGCGGTGAGCCGCCCATTGACGAGAGCTGTGATCTGGGGCTGATGCTGTATGATGTGTTCGATCTGCACGAATGGAAGGTGGGCAAGCAGGCGGAGCCGTCCGTGTCCCTGTTCCGGGCGCAGCTCGACCACGGCGTTCTGACGGTCCCGCCCTATGATTCGCCGCTGGTTTTGAAACCGGGAAAGGAGGCCGCGGGATGCTGACGGAACTGTACGAATACGCGCTGTCGCATCAGCTCGCGGCGCGCCCCGG
Organism: Clostridiales bacterium; assembly: GCA_004556965.1. Taxonomy (GTDB): domain Bacteria; phylum Bacillota; class Clostridia; order Oscillospirales; family Oscillospiraceae; genus CAG-103. Next base: position 80,621 of record SFFE01000001.1, read on the forward strand.
CTTCAAGCCCAAGCGGCCGAAGGGCTACCTGCTCCTGTCGCAGGAGGGGGCGTTTCTCGGCGTGGAGCTGCGCGGCAAGGACGCGCCGGCCGTCATGGCGCCCGACGTGGGCGCTGCGGCCAACGGCACGCGCTTTTGCAATCCCCTGATCGAAAAGGCGGGCATCCCGCTGAACATGGTGAACGATCCGGTCAAGGACAAAAATGTGCCGACGAAGCACGCCTTTTTCCTCGCCGCGCTGGACAGCGGCGCGGAGCACGAGCCGATGTTTGCCGTCGTTGCGAAAGCGCTTCGCAGCGAGGAGACGCTGGAGACCATGCGGGCAGGACTGGCGGAGCACAAGCTCAAGCCGTCCGACCCGGTCGGTTTTCAGGTGGACGGGCAGCCGGTGGAGCGGAGCGAACGCTATCTGGACTGGTGGGCGGAGTTTCGCAAGCAATTCCTGCCGGCGCCTTCCGGTGTGATGCCGCGCTGCCTGATCACGGGGGAGCTGGCTCCGGCGCTGCTGACGGTGCCGAAGGTTTCCGGCCTGATGGCGGTGGGCGGCCATACCTCCGGTGATGCATTTTTGTGCTTCGATAAAGATGCGTTTCAATCCTACGGACTGAAGCAGAGCGCCAATGCGCCGGTTTCCGAGACGGCGATGACAGCGGTCAACGCCGCGCTGACGGAGCTGATCCGGGACGCGAAGGTGCTGGGCAACGCGAAGCTCGTCCACTGGTATTCCGCGCCCATCACCGAAGAAGAGGATCTGATCCCGGTGATTCTCGGTGAGCAGCTGGCGCCGCCGGCCGGGGAGGAAGACCCGGCGGAGCCCGGCGGGGAAGCCGATGCGCTTCGCGCGGCACGTGCGCTGATCCAAAGCCTGCACGACGGTTCGCGTCCGGAGTCGCTGAACGCCCGCTATTACATCATGCCGCTCTCCGGCGCGGGCGGCCGGATGATGGTGCGCGGCTGGTATGAGGGCAGCTATGAGACGCTCTATGACAACGTCACGCGCTGGTTTGACGATCTCCGGCTGGTGCTGTGGAACGGAAAGGGGACAACCCGTCCGCCCAAGCTGAAGGCGCTGTGTATCCGGCTGCTCAAGCCGGGCGGCAATCCGCAAAAGGTCTGGGAGCGGATGGACAAAGAGCTGCCCAATTTGCTCAACCGCGTCCTGTACGCGATCATCAACGGCACGCCGCTGCCGGATGAGGCCGCGTCGCGGGCGCTGATGTGGCTGCGGTCCGCGCTGCTGGCATCCGGCAGAGACGACGACAAAAGCAGCACGGCATCCAGCGCGGGTGAGACGCTGGTGTTTCAATTACTGAAGGCATGGCTGCGGAGAAAGCAGCGCTTGAAAGGAGAGGAGAACCTGATGGAAGAGAGATTCAGTGAGCAGGGACGGGACGTTGCTTACTACTGCGGTGCGCTCATGGCGGTGTACGCCGCGATTCAGTCCAAAGCGATGCCGGAGGTGGGCGCCGGCGTCGTGGAGCGCTATTACGCAGCGGCCAGCTCCAGCCCCGGCTTTGTCATCGGCAAGCTGTCGCAGCTGGCGCAGTATCATCTTGCAAAACTGGACAAGGGGCTGGCGGTCTATTACGAAAAGCGCCTGTCCGAGCTGTATTGCCGGATCGGAACGCAGAAGATCCCCGCCATGCTGACGCTGGAACAGCAGGCAGAGTTTGCGCTGGGCTACTATCAGCAGCGCGCCGCGCTCTACACATCCAACAAAGAAGCATAAGGAGGCTGGTACCATGGCTATCGAAAATCGTTACGAATTCTTGTTCTACATTCAGTGCCGCAACGGAAACCCGAACGGCGACCCCGATATGGGAAACTGCCCGCGCACCGATCCGCAGGATCTGCACGGTTATATCACCGACGGGGCGATCAAGCGCCGGATCCGCAACTATGTTCAGACCGCCTATGCGGATGCGGATGGGATGCAGATGCTGGTGCGCAGCGCCAGCAACATCAACACCGGCATCGCCCGCGCCAAGGAGCTTGCGGGCATGGAGCTTTCCGCCAAGGGCAAAAATGCCGTTTACGCCGGTCGCCGCAAGGCCTGTGAGCTGTTTTACGACGTGCGCACCTTTGGCGCGGTCATGTCCACCGGCCCCAATGCGGGGCAGGTGCGCGGCCCGGTGCAGCTGAGCTTTGCGCGCTCGCTTGACCCGATCCAGTCGCTCGATATCTCGATCACCCGCATGGCAAACGCCGTCGAAGTCAAGGATGCGAAATCGGCTGCGGACTATGAGTCGTGGGAAGCCAAGCAGGCGGAAGATACGCTGCGCACGATGGGGCGCAAGCAACTGATTCCGTATGGCCTGTATGAGGCGCACGGCTTCATCAGCGCAAATCTGGCGCAGGAGACCGGGTTTGACGAGAAGGATCTGCGGGCATTGTTTGAAGCAATTCTCAACATGTATGAGCACGACCGCTCCGCCAGCAAGGGCGAGATGTCGGTCATCACGCCGCTGGTTATTTTCCGGCATACCGGCACGGATTCCGATCTGGAGCAGAGAAAGCGCCAGGCGCGTCTCGGCTGCGCGAGCGCGCACCGACTGTTTGAGCTGGTTCAGGTCGAGAAGAAGCCGGAGATCGCGTTCGCCCGCTCCTGGCGGGATTATCAGGCGACAATCCGGCTTGACGCCCGCCCGGCCGGCGTAGACGTCGGCTTCCTCTGCTCGCCGTATGGCGAGATCGTCTGGAACGCGGTGCCGGAAGATGCGGAACTGTTCCGCTGAAATCGAGCGTGAACTGCTGCCGCTCTCGTGGCTGGCGCAGTATGGGTATTGCCCGCGCCGCTGCGCGCTGCTGGCGCTGGATCAGGTGTGGAACGAGAATGAATTTACGGCGGAAGGCCGTGCGCAGCACCAGCGCGTGCACACGGCGAGAGTGGAGCGGCGCGGCGCACAGATCTTTCTGTATGAACAGCCGGTTTTTTCGCGGACGCTGGGCGTCAGCGGCCTGTGCGACTGCGTGGAAGCGCGCCCGTCGCCGGAGGGCGTGCAGCTTCCCTATGGCACGGAGCGATACAGGCTCTATCCGATCGAGTATAAGCACGGCGTCGTCCGCGACGAGGAGGAGTATCACATCCAACTCTGCGCCCAGGCGATCTGTCTGGAAGAGCGCTATGGCACCCACATTCCGCTGGGGGCGATCTTCTTTATCGACGCCCATCGCCGCGATGAGATACCGCTTTCACCGGAGCTGCGGGGAAAAACGCTGCAAACGGCGCAAGCCCTGCAGGAGTTGGTTGCGGAAGAGACGCTGCCCCCGGCTTCCTACGGTGCAAAGTGCAAAAAGTGTTCGATGCAGGATTACTGCCAGCCAAAACTGAAGCGTACGGCAAACAGCTATTGCCGTACGCTGTGGGAGACGGCGCTTCAGGAGGGGTCGCAATGAAACAGCTCCAAAATACGCTGTATATCCTTACGCCGGAGACGTATCTGTTCTTGCAAAACGAGACGATCGCGGTCAAGGTGGGCGGCGTGGAAAAGGTGCGGGTGCCTGCGCACACGATCTCATCCATCTTCTGCTTTGGCAATGTGACGGTATCGACGCCGCTGATCGCGTTCTGCGGACAGCGCGGCATCAGTCTGGTGTTTCTCTCGGAATACGGGCGGTTTTACGGACGGATTCAAGGACCGGTGCAGGGCAACATCCTGCTGAGAAGGCTGCAGTTTGCGGCCCTGGATGATCTGGTGCTTTCCGCGCGTCTGGCGCGCAGCTTCCTGCTCGGCAAGCTGGTGAACAGCAAGGAATTTCTGCTGCGCGCGCGACGGGAACGGAAAGAAGCCGACGACTGCTTTTCGCCCGCAATCCAGAAGATCACTGCCATTGCCGGGCAGCTGAGGGAGTGCGTCAGCATCGACTCCATGCGTGGTCTGGAGGGGGCTGCCGCAGCGGCTTATTTCTCCGCGCTGCCGGCCATGCTGACCGCAGACGGACTGCGCTTCGACGGCCGCAGCCGCCGCCCGCCGGAGGATCCGGTGAATGCGCTGCTTTCGTTTCTTTACACATTGCTGAAGAATGATGTACAGTCTGCGCTGGAGGGCGTCGGTCTGGATCCTGCAGCGGGCTTTTTGCATACGCTGCGCCCCGGCCGGCCTGCGCTGGCGCTCGATTTGATGGAGGAGCTGCGTGCGCCGCTGTGCGACCGGCTGGCGGTGGCCCTGATCAACCGCGGGCAAATTACACCGAAGAGCTTTGAACAGCTTACCCCGCCGGTCGTGTTGACCGAGGCGGGCCGCAAGACCGTCATCAGCGCGTGGCAGAAGCGGAAGCAGGAGACGATTCTGCATCCCTTCCTGCAGGAGACGATCCCCATTGGGCTGATTGCGCATACACAGGCGCAGCTCCTGGCTCGCGTGCTGCGCGGCGAACTGGACGATTATCCGCCGTTCCATTGGAGGTGATGGGCATGATGGTTGTCCTTTCTTATGATGTGGATACCTCGGATTCGGCCGGCGCAAAGCGCCTGCGGAAAGTTGCGAAGGTCTGTGAGGCATATGGCTGCCGTGTGCAGAATTCGGTCTTTGAGCTGCTGATTGAGCCGGCGCAGTTGGTCTCGCTGAAGGCAAGGCTGACGGCTGTCATTGATGCAGACAAGGATTCGGTGCGGTTTTATCGTCTGGGCAGCAACTGGCGGCCACGGGTCGAGTCTCTGGGGCGCGGCCTGCGCTTTGAACAAGACGATGTGCTTTTGCTGTGACGGAGCGGTGCGGAAGTTTTTTGAGTTCCGAGTGTGCATCCTGCGCGATTGCGGATCGACCAGGAAAAGCCCGTAGGTTCGCGCAGCGAAATCCCGGAATTTCAGCGGTTTTTACGGTAGACCTTATCTGAATTTACATATTCTAGAACTTTCGCTTCCAAAAAGAAAAAAATTCAGCGATTCATGCAATAAAATATGATAGAAATTGTGCGAAATTGCTGTTGCCCCCTCGCGGGGGCATGACTTGAAACATTTTCTTAAGGCTCATTCTCTTATCCTCCTTTACGGTTGCCCCCTCGCGGGGGCATGACTTGAAACATCCCTGAGAATGCGGCTTATGTGGCGATGTCTTTGTTGCCCCCTCGCGGGGGCATGACTTGAAACAAATTAGTGACGCGCAATCCATCGTCGTCCAGCAGATGGTTGCCCCCTCGCGGGGGCATGACTTGAAACAGCAACGCTGGCTCTCCTTCTGGCGAGCGGTTCGGTTGCCCCCTCGCGGGGGCATGACTTGAAACTTCGATGAACGTAAACTCATACGGTTCCCCATCCGGTTGCCCCCTCGCGGGGGCATGACTTGAAACTGAAGCCAGGACGGCGCCTGTGCGCGCGGCTGTAGTTGCCCCCTCGCGGGGGCATGACTTGAAACAAACATCGGCGCTCTCCGTGTCCAAATTGGACACCGCGTTGCCCCCTCGCGGGGGCATGACTTGAAACCTCTCGGTCGCCAGCGGTAGTGATGCCGATGACGTTGCCCCCTCGCGGGGGCATGACTTGAAACTTCGAGATCTTCAATCCGATGATTTGCGACTTTGGTTGCCCCCTCGCGGGGGCATGACTTGAAACATCCAGGCGCGCGGCGAAAAATCGGGGAGGGGGATCGTTGCCCCCTCGCGGGGGCATGACTTGAAACGAAAGCGCCGAGAGCGATACCGTATTGCTGCCGGGGTTGCCCCCTCGCGGGGGCATGACTTGAAACACTCCGTGAAGTAAAATCCTTGAACTCTCAGAGACAGTTGCCCCCTCGCGGGGGCATGACTTGAAACTTCTGAAAGCAACCCTATAACTCAGGAATTACTCCGTTGCCCCCTCGCGGGGGCATGACTTGAAACGACCAGGTTCCGCCTGTCCGAGTCGCCGATATAGTAGTTGCCCCCTCGCGGGGGCATGACTTGAAACTCTGCTGGCGGAGCGCGCCGGCGCGGCGATCAGCAGGTTGCCCCCTCGCGGGGGCATGACTTGAAACGTTGAGGTTATCAACACCAGCCTACCGGACATCATGTTGCCCCCTCGCGGGGGCATGACTTGAAACTAAGTCTATCGATCGTGCGCGCCTGTACGCGGCGTTGCCCCCTCGCGGGGGCATGACTTGAAACTATCGTCAGGTTTGGATGAATGGCGAGAAACCGTCGTTGCCCCCTCGCGGGGGCATGACTTGAAACATCAAGGCTACCTGCGATCTTCTGTCTGACGACGGATGCCCCCTTCGCGGGGGAGTGACTTGAAACAACAAAAACGGTAACACAAACAATAACAAAGCGGATGCCCCCTGCGGGGGGCATGATTTACAGTCCAGACTTCCCAGAAGCCAACAGAAACGAGGGATGTACCTACAGCTTTAGAAACGAACGCCTGCCACCGCACCCCAAAACTGGATTCGGCTGGAAGAAAATTTGACAATGGCTTTTGTTTTCGTTATAATAGCCGATATTATTTCGAAATATTTGTGAAATCCGCCCCCTCGCTTGGCGAGGGTAGGGAGGAAGCGGCCATGAAATTTTCCACAGATGCAAAAATGAAAACACTGTTGCAGTCGCCGGAGGCAGTTGCCGTGCTGGAGCGGTATTGTCCCAAAATTCTCAAAAATCCGGTGCTGCAGATGACTTCCAGCATGACGCTGCGTACCGTCGCCGCGTTTGCACAGTCCGGACTGAAGCCGGAGCTGCTCGCACAGATTGACGAAGCGCTCCGCGCCATCCCGGAGCAGGCGGAATGACCTGCCAAGACAGCTCCCGGTCAAAGCCGGGAGCTGTTTTACAGGCGCGCCTCTTCGCTGCTTTTCGGAATTCCCCATTGACTTTTTCATGAACCGAGGTTTCTGCTATGGACGCATCGCTGCCTCCGCTCAAAAGAATCGCCGCCATCCACGACCTGTCCGGTCTGGGAAAATGCTCGCTGACCGTGGCGCTGCCGGTCATCTCCGCCACAGGGGTGGAGTGCGCCTGCATCCCCACCGCAGTGCTCAGCACCCACACCGGGGAGTTCACGGGCTGGACATTTCGGGACCTGTCGGAGGACCTGCTCCCCATCGCGCGCCACTGGCGGCGCGAGGGCGCGCGGTTCGATGGAATCTACTCCGGTTATCTTGCCTCGCCGGAGCAGGCGGCGCTGCTGGGGCAGGTGCTTGACCTGCTCACGGATACGGAGACGCTGGTGATCGTCGATCCCGTCATGGCCGACAACGGCAGCTACTATTCCAAGATCGACGAGCGCATGTGCAATGCGTTTCGCGGCCTGATTGCGCGTGCGGACGTCATCACGCCGAACGTGACGGAGGCGGCGCTGCTCGCCGGAATGGCGTATGAGGCGGAACTGCACGACAGCGCGTATTTGAAAGCGCTGTTTGACGCCCTCGGCGCGCTTGGTCCCGGCGTCGTGACGATTACGGGTGTGCGGCCGGAGCCAGGCGTGATCGGCAATGTTGCCTGCGACTGCCGCACCGGCGCGATGTATTCCAGCATGCGCCCGGCACACCCCGGCGTGTTTTACGGCACGGGCGATGTGTTTGCCTCGTCGCTGGCGGCGCTGCTCGTGCGCGGAGCGCCGCTGCCGCAGGCGCTGGAGACCGCCACCGCGCTGACGGATGACAGCATCTGCCGCAGCATGCTGCACGATACGCCCCGGCGCTTCGGCGTCGATTTTGAGGGGGTGCTGCCGCAATATCTCCGCCGCGTGGAAAAGATCTTCCGCTGAGCAATTTCTACAGATTTCGATCCGCCGGAAGCGTTATGCTTCTTCCGGCGGATCTCTTTTTGGAACGGCAAGAAACGGGACGGAGTGACGAGAAAACGTATCTTCGTTGAGAAATTTGAAAGTCAGAATGCTGGAAAAGAAAATTTTCTCAGAAATTTAAACTTTTTTTATAACAGAGTGTGGAAAATGTCGTTTTTGCGGTTGACATTCTTCCATTTATATCGTATGATACTTGAGAAAAAATTTTACTTTTATGTTAACTTTGCAGTTCAAATTTGGTATTATAAATCAAAAAAGTCTTAGAAAATTCTAAGAAAATTGGTTTGTAACACTTTTGTTACCATTATTGTAATGAATTACGGTAACAAAATTGAGGCACAGCGGACATAAGCGTAAGCATGAAAAGAAGACTGGCGGCTGCTGCGGCGGCTCGGAGTGGGGGCTTCGGGCGCGCTTTTGCGGGGCGGCTGCCGCAAGAGAGGCTGTATATGAAAAAACCGTTCATGGAGCGCGTTGCGGCATTCATCGTGGACCGGCGCTACCTGTTTGTGGTGCTGTTCGTGGCGCTGTGCATTTTTTCGATCTTTACCTCCAACGGCGTGGACGTCAACGAGGACTTGACGGATTATCTGCCGGACGACTCGGAAACACGGCAGGGTCTGCAGATCATGGACCGCGAATTTCTCACCTACGGCGACGCGCGCGTGATGGTGTCGAACATTACATATGCGAAGGCCGAGGAACTGGCTGAAATGCTCCGTTCCGTGGACGGCGTCAAGACCGTCACGCTGGAGAACGATCAGGACCACTACAATGCGGCGTCTGCACTGTTTGAGGTTGTGTTCGACGGCGAAAAGCTGGACAACGTGAGCATTCAGGGCGTTGAGAACGTGCGAAACGCGCTGCGCGACTATGACACCTATATCATGACCGAGGTCGGCAACCCGACGGGCGAGATTCTGGAAAAAGAGATGCAGATGGTGTTCGTCATTCTGGTTGTGATCATCATACTCGTCCTGCTGCTCACGAGCCAGACCTACGCCGAGGTGCCGATCCTGCTGATCACATTCGGCGTTTCCGTATGGATCAATAAGGGCACGAACTATTGGTTCGGCGAAATCTCGTTCATCACGAACTCCATTGCGGCAGTGCTGCAGCTCGGTCTGGCGATCGACTACGCCATCATCCTCTGCCACCACTATACCGAGGAACGTGCGCACAACACGCCGCGCGACGCCGTCGTCAAGGCGCTGACCGTTGCAATCCCCGAAATTTCCGCCTCCAGCCTGACGACCATTTCCGGTCTGCTCGCGCTGGCGTTTATGAAGATCAAGATCGGTTCGGACATGAGCCTGGTGCTGGTGAAGGCCATTCTGTTCAGCATGCTGACGGTGTTTTTGCTGATGCCGGCGTTGCTGTTGCTCATGAGCCCGTGGCTGGACAAGACGCACCACCGCCGCTTCCTGCCGCGCATCGACGGATGGGGCCGATTCACCATCAAGAGCCGGTACATTGTCCCGCCCGTTTTCGCGGTGATCCTGATCGCGGCGTGCATTCTGGCGAACCACTGCCCCTATGTGTTTGGCTACAGCACGCTCGACACGCTCAAGCAGAACGAATACAAGCTCTCGGAAAAGAAGATCAACGCCACGTTCGGCGAGGTCAATCAGGTGGCCCTGATCATTCCGTTCGAGGATTACGAGTCCGAGGCCAAGCTGGTGGACGATCTCAAGGAGCTGAACGGCATCGACCATCTGGTGGCGCTTGCGGACACGGAGGCCAAGGATGGCTATATGGTCACCGACTCGCTCACGCCGCGCCAGTTTGCAGAGCTGACGGATATTGATATCAGCGTTTCCCGCGCGGCCTATACCGCGTACTGTACGTCGAACGAAAACTTCACACAGGCCATTGGTCAGCTCGTGGATCTGAGCAACATTGACAACTGTACCGTCCCGCTCATCGACATGATCAAGTTCCTGTATGAGCAGCGAGACGTCTATGAGTCGCGCATCGACGCCTCGCTCATGGACGATCTGGAGGAGATGTACGACGATCTGATCGACGGCGAGCGGCAGCTGCATACCAAGGACTACTCGCGGATCATCCTGTTTTTGAATCTTCCAGTCGAGAGCGAGGAGACGTACGATTACCTCACGGTTATCAAAGGCGTCATCGGCAAGTACTATACCGAGTCCTACTTCGTCGGCGAGACGGCGAAGGACAAGGACTTCTCCGCAGCGTTCTCGGAAGACAACATGCTCATCAGCATCCTGACGATCGTGTTCGTTGTGGCGATCCTGCTGATGACGTTCAAGAGCGTGGCGCTGCCGCTGCTGCTGATCCTGGTGATTCAGGGTAGCATCTGGATCAACTTCTCGTTCCCGACGATCCTGCACTCGAACCTGTATTTCCTCGCGTACCTGATCGTCAGCGCCATCATGATGGGCGCGAACATCGACTACGCCATCGTCATTTCCAGCCGCTATCTGAAGCTCAAGGAGACGATGCCGTACAAGGACGCGATGATCGAGGCGCTGAATCTCGCGTTCCCGACGGTGGTCACCTCCGGCAGCATTCTGGCTGCTGCGGGCATCTCCATCGGCGTGCTCTCGTCGGAGAATACCGTGGCGTCGATTGGCATCTGCCTCGGTCGCGGCACACTGCTCTCCATGTTTCTCGTAATGGGCGTTCTGCCGCAGATCCTGCTGCTGGGCGACACCATTGTGGAAAAAACTTCGTTTACCATCGGGCACCATGTCCAAACGCAGAACCTGAGTGGGGCGATGCGTGTCAACGGACATGTGCGCGGCTATATCAACGGCTATGTTGACGCCGAAATTCGCGGCATCGTCAACGGCACCGTCAGCGCATCAATCGACATCGGCGCAGTCGAAACGGAGGGGCAGCCCGCCGTGACAGACACAGCCACCCCGGCGCCCGATGTCCCAGGCAAGGAGGATTGCGATGAAAAGTAACAAACGCCGTTCCATTGCTTTGATTCTGGCAGTGGTGCTGTGCTTTCTCTGCGGAGCGGGTTCGGCCGCGACGGATCAGGATACGATCCATATTTCGTCGGTCGAAGATCTGCTCAAGCTGAGCGAGGCCTGCAAGTATGATGCGTATTCCAGAGACAAAACGGTCGTGTTGGACAGCGATCTGGATCTGACCGAAACGGGTTATGTCCCGATCCCGACCTTCGGCGGCACGTTTGACGGGCAGGGCCACACGATCAGCGGCCTGTCGCTGGACGGCGACGGCGCGCATATGGGCCTGTTCCGCTATGTGCAGGAGGGCGGCACGGTCAAGAATCTGACGGTGACGGGCAACGTCGATTCCGCCGGCACAATGAGTGAGATCGGCGCGATCGTCGGCACCAATATGGGCACGATCACCGGCTGCACGTTCTCGGGCACGATCAGCGGCGCGAGCAACGTCGGCGGCATCGCAGGCACGAACGAAGCCACCGGCATGATCTACAACTGCAAGACCGAGGGCTATGTCGCGGGCGACCATTATGTCGGCGGCACGGTCGGACAGAATCTCGGCACCGTCTCCTACTGTTCGAACACCGCAGGCGTGAACATCAACGCCAGCGACTCGGCCTCCGCGGCTACGGAGAGTCTCGACGATCTGGCGCTTCTGTCGGACGATTCGGACGATGAGGAGGAGACGAAGAAGGCCAACACCGCCACGGATGTGGGCGGCATCGTGGGCTTCTCCTCCGGCGTGATTATCGGCTGCACGAACTGGGGCAACGTCGGCTTCCAGCACGTCGGCTATAACATCGGCGGCGTCGTCGGCCGCCAGAGCGGGCTGGTTTCCGGCTGCACGAACTGGGGCACGGCCTACGGGCGCAAGGACGTCGGCGGCATTGTCGGCCAGATGGAGCCGTATATCACGCTCGACATGGGCGCGGGCTCCGCGGCGAAGATGGCCAAGGAACTGGAAAAGCTGCATGATCTGATGAACACGCTGCTCAACCATACCGGCGCGGCGTCCAGTGCGATGTCGGCCACGCTCGGCGCAATCAGTGATTCCGCTGCCAGAGCGACGGAGAACGCGCGCTACGTCGCCGAGCAGACGACCACCTATGTGGACAATGCGACCGGAACGATCAACGAAGTGATGCTCCGCATCAATACGGCGGAGAAGATGCTGTCTCCCGCAATCACGGAATTCTCGCAGGGCGCCGTCTCGCTCGACGGTGCGACTCGTTACTTCAGCAAGGGCTTCGATTACCTCGACGCCATCGACGAGATGACGACCACGGACAAGGAAGCGTTCAAGAACGCGGCCAAGGACCTCACCGTCTCGTCTGAGAAGCTCAACGCCGCTATGGATTACTGCGCGTGGCTCATGAAGGTCATCGACAACTCCTACGGCACCGGCAACTATGATCTCGAAGCGGAGCGCCCCGACAACTGGCAGGAGGTCTCCAACAAATACGGCTACGAGTACGATCCGGCCAACCTGTCCAGCTATGAGACGCAGCGCGACGCGCTGCTCAAGGGCGCGGGCGACGCAGCGGACGCCACCGGCGCGATCTCCGGCGACATCTCCACCATGACGAAGATCATCAACATCTACTACCTCACGGAGGACGAAGACGGTAACACCCGGCTCGACAATATGAGCACGCAGTTCCAGAAGGCGTTCGACGAGCTGAAGTCCGCTACCGGACACCTGTCCACCGGCATGAGCTACCTCGACCAGATGGCGAAGTATCTCTCCAGCAACGATCCGCTGTCTCTTCCGGGCGTCGGCAGCGATTTCCGCACCGCGATGGAGGGGATGTTCGACGATCTCGGCAGCATCTCCAGCGGCCTGTCCCGCCTGAGCGTGCAGACGGCTACCTACAGCAACCAGATCGTCAACGACATGAAGGCGGTCAACGACCAGTTCAACGTCGTCATGATGGATCTGTGCGACATTCTGGAGCTGGCGCTCAACCCGGGAGCGGAAGACATTCTGGAGGATGTGTCCGAGGAGAACATTGAAAACACCACAAACGGCAAGGTTTACAATTGCGAAAACTACGGCAAGGCAGACGGCGACATGGACGTCGGCGGCATTGCGGGCAGCATGGCCATCGAGTACGATTTCGATCCCGAAGGGGATTCGAACATCATGTCCGAAACCACGCTGACGTCGAAATACTTCACCAAGTGCGTGCTGGTTGACTCCACGAACTACGGCAGCGCCGTGTCCCGGAAGGACAATGCCGGCGGCATCTGCGGCGCCGCAGAGCTGGGCGTCATCAGCGGCTGCGAGGGCTACGGCTCAGCAGAGAGCACGGCGGGCGATTACGCCGGCGGCGTCGTCGGCATGTCCAAAAGCTCCGTGCGCGACAGTTACGCCAAGTGCGAGGTCACCGGCGGCAGCTATGTCGGCGGCATTGCGGGCTTCGGCACCAACATCTCCGGCTGCAACACGCTCGTGAATCTCAACGGCTCCGGCAACTGTGTCGGAACCATTGCCGGCGAGCTGGCCGAGGACGGCAGCGCAAGCGACAACTTCTTCGTCCATGAGACGGAGGCCGGTATCGACGGCATCAGCTATCAGGGGAAGGCTGAGGGCATGACGTATGACGACTTCATGGCGCGCGGCGGGATTCCGGCGGAGTTTTCCAGCTTTGCGGTGACGTTCACCGCCAACGGTGAGATCGTCAAGTCCATCACCTTTGCGTACGGCGCGTCGATCGACGAGAGTCAGATTCCGGAGTGCCCCACGGTCGAGGGCAACTACGGCAAGTGGCCGGATTATGATTACAGCCACCTGACGTTCGACGTGGAGATCAAGGCGGAGTACACTGCCAGCGCGTCCGTCATCGCGGGCGACCTGTACCGCGACGACAGCAGTACGCCGGTCGTGCTGGCTGAGGGCATCTTTGATCCGGCGACGGACGTCCACGTTTCGGAAACTGCGGCCGAAGGCCCGACGCTCACCGGAAACCAGAAGCTGCTCATGAAGTACGATGTGGACATCTCCAACGACACGCTCGACAGTGAGACCGACCCGTCGATCTCCGTGCGCGTCCATGTTCCGGAATCCTCCGGCAGGTACAATGTCTACGTCTACCGTGACGGCGCGTGGAACACCGTGTCCTATACGCGCGACGGCAGTTATCTCGTCTTTAACAGCGCGGAGCGCGATCTCCGCTTTGCGGTCGTCAGCTCGCAACACAGCGTGCTGTTCTACATCCTGATCGTGCTGCTCGTGGCCGCGATCGTGGTCACGCTGATCCGCGTCCTGCAGCGCCGCAAGGCCGCCGCGGCAGTCGCCGCCGGCGATGCGCAGCCCGCTGCGGAGCAGAGCGGAAAGCACAACTTCCTGGCGCGGTTCACGCACGGCAAGACGGCCGGGGAGAACAAGGACGACGCAGCGCCGCAGACCGCCGCCCCCGAAGCGGGCGCGGAAGCGGAGCAGACGCCGTCTGCGGAAGCTCCGGCGGAGCAGCCGGACGGCGCTTCGGAATCCAATCCGGACGACGAAAGCAAATAAGTTCCCAAAATCGAAAACCCGCAGATTCATCTTGAATCTGCGGGTTTCAGCTTGTCAAAAAAGCCTCACGGCGTCAGAATGGGCGCGCTCCGCTCCTCCGTTTCTTCCCCACAAAACCGAAACAGCGTTTCGGTTTTGAAAGGACGAGCAGCGGAGTGAGCGAGACCGCGTGTTTACACGGGGACGAGCAATACGGAGCTTGTGAGGACGTGCGCGGGTGTTTGAAGTTTACCGGGGCAGATTCACCATGTCCGCCGTGATCGCATCGAGCGTGCGCGCGCCGCACATAGCCATCGTGTCGCGCAGCTCCTCGCCGATGCGGCGGATATACTGCCGCACGGCCTGCGCGCCGCCGCCGTAATACTGCACGGCGAAGGGGCGGCAGATCAGCGCGGCGTCCGCGCCCATGGCCAGCGCCTTGAACACATCCACGCCGGAGCGGATGCCGCCGTCCACGAGAATTTTGGCCTGCCCACCGACGGCGCGCACGATCTCCGGCAGCACCTCGGCCGTGCCGGGCGTGCCGCCGAGTACGCGGCCGCCGTGGTTGCAGACATAGACCGCCGCCGCACCGGCCTCCACGGCCTTCTCTGCGCCGCGCGCGGTCATAACGCCCTTGATGATGACCGGCATTTGCGCCGCCGCAACAATCTCGCGCAGATCCGATACGGACTTGCTGCCCGCGCCGGGGTAGTTCTTCAGAAACGGCAGACCGCTGCTGTCCACCACGATGGAAAGCGCGAACACGCCCGCCTCGTTGACCAGCTCCGTGGAGCGCAGCAGCACATCCTGCGGCCACGGGTTCAGGACCGGCACGCCGACACCGCTGGTTTTGCGCGTCTGCTCCAATGCGCGCGGCAGGATTTCCGGCGCAAGCCCGTCGCCGTAGAACGCGGCGACGCCCTCCGCCGCGCAGGCGGGGATGAGCACGTCGTTGTAATCGCAGATGTCCTGCCCCGGCACGTAGTGCAGGTCAAGCGAGCCGATCGGCGCGGCAAACAGGGGATAGGTGAACTGCCGCCCGAAGAGCGTGAGCGCGGTGTCCGGCGTGCCGTTCGGCGCAATGCAGTCGAGGTTGACGGTGACGTTGCGCCACGCCTGCCAGTTGCGGTGCGCGCCGTTGCCCGGAGCCTTGGAGCCGGGGCCGGGGATGCGGTTTCCGCAGGCCAGCCCGTTGCATTCCGGGCAGCAGGCGCACTTCGCGCCGATGATTTGGCGTGCGCGGTCGCGGATTTCGATGTCGGTCATGGGGCATTCTCCTTTGCGTTTTCTCTGCTGCCATTTTACCCGGCGCCGGCTGCCGCGTCAAGCAAAAGCGCCCACCGTTCCCGGCGGGCGCTTTTGCCACATCATGATTTTCCGACTGCGAGACTGTAGAGCGTGTTTTTGGCAAAGCCGGTTTCGTCCGCCGCGCGGCGGCAGGCCTGCTTGAGCGAAAGCCCCTCGCTGCGATACTGCGCCACGCGTGCGAGCGCCGCTTCCTCCGTGATCTCCGGCGCGGCCTCTGGCTGCGCGCCGCGCAGCACGAGGACGAATTCGCCCTTGGGCGGCGTTTCGCGGAAATGCGCCAGCGCGCCGGAGAGCGTGGTGCGCAGCGTCTGCTCGTGCAGCTTTGTGATCTCGCGGGCGATGGTGACGTCCCGGTCGCCGAAGGCAGCGAGCATGTCCTCCAGCGTGCGCACGAGCTTGTGCGGCGCTTCGTAGAAGATCATGGTGCGCGGCTCCGTTTTGAGCTGCTCCAGCCGCTCGCTCCGGTTCTTGCCGGACACGGCCAGAAAGCCCTCGAAGCAAAACCGCTGCGTCGGCAGGCCGGATACGGCGAGCGCCGCGATGGCCGCGCACGGGCCGGGGATCGTGATCACCTCCACGCCGTGCGCCGCGCACAGACACACCAGATCCTCGCCGGGATCGGAGATGGCTGGCATGCCCGCGTCCGTCACGAGGGCGCACGTCTCGCCCGCGAGGATGCGCGCGAGAATTTTTTCCCCGCTGGCGTACTTGTTGTGCTCATAGTAGCTCACGCAGGGCTTTTTGATCTCAAAGTGGTTGAGCAGCTTTGCCGTGACGCGCGTGTCCTCGGCGGCAATGAAGTCGGCGGCGCGCAGCGTTTTCAGCGCGCGCACGGACAGATCGCCCAGATTGCCGATCGGCGTGCCGACCAGATAGAGGGTTCCGCTCATGTGTTCATCTCCTGTGATCGCTTAGCGATAAATTTCCCGGATCTCCGCCGAGTCGCCGCCGTCGGGCGCGTACAGCGCAAAAGGCGGTTCAATGGTCAGGCCCGGCTTGCCGCCGCGCCGCCCTTCGACCAGTACGAGACTGGGCGCGGTCTCCGCCGTGCGGCACACCATGCGCAGGCGCTTCGGCTCGATGCCGCAGGCGGTCATGGTGCAAAACAGCTCGGACAGACGCTCCGGCCGGTGCACGAGCGCGAACGTGCCGCCCCAGCGGGTGAGATACGCCGCCGCTTCGCACACGTCCCGCAGCGAACAAAACCGCTCATCGCGCGCCGCGGCTCGTTTTTCGTCCGGCGCGGTGTAGCCGCTGCCGGAAGGGAAGTACGGGGGATTGGCCACCACGAGATCAAACGCCCCGGCCTCCGGCAGGTCGCCGCGCACGCGCAGGTCGCCGGTTCGGATCTCCGCCCGCTCCGCCAGACCGTTCGCCGCGAGGTTCGCGCGGCAGAGCGCCGCCGCCTCCGGCAGAATCTCAATGCCGACCGCTGTTGCGCCCGGCAGCTTTTGCAGCAGCAGCACGGTCAGCACGCCCGCGCCGCAGCCGAGATCGGCAAACCGGCGCACGCGGCCGGTCCCGGTGAATGCGGCCAGCAGCACCGAGTCCGTTCCGAGACGAAAGCCCTCTTCAGAGCGGACAAACCGTGTGCCGGGCCGCAGCTCGTCAAATTCCATAAAAACCTCTTTTTTCGCGGTGCAATCTCTTTTTGACGATAAAGGCGATATGCGCAAGCATATCGCCTCTTCGTTTTGACTTCGTATAAAAACTTAGTCAGAAATGGCGCCCACGGGGCAGTTGGCAGCGCAGGTGCCGCACTCGACGCAAGCGTTGGCGTCGATGACGTACTTGCTGTCGCCAGCGGAGATGGCCTCAGCCGGGCAGTTGGCAGCACAGGTGCCGCACATGACGCAATCGTCGGAAATCACATATGCCATTGTAAGTACCTCCTATATATTTCGCCAGTGGATAGTTGCTGACAAGATGCATTGTACCATAAATCATCAAAAAATCAACGCCCAATTCAAGATTCTTGCAGGATTCCGGGATTAAAAAAGCGGCAGGGATGGAAATAATATTGTGCATACAACCGGATTCGCCACGTTCCTTGTGCGGAACGGAGGATAATCATTGAATGAGAAATACAAAGGAGGCAATCAATCTATGCGCGGCAGCGATCGGTTTACGCAGCGGGCGTCCACCGCAATCTCCAAGGCACACGATGCGGCAATGGGGATGGGACACAGCTATGTGGGGACAGAGCATCTTTTGCTCGGCATCGTCCGGGAAGGGGACGGACTCGGCGCGCGCATCCTCAACGACAACGGGCTGACCGAGCCGGTGCTGTCTCGCATGGTGGCGGAGACGGTGGGGCGGGGCGTGCCCGGCGCGCCGGAGCAGGGCCTGTCGCCGCGCGCGCGCCGCGTCATTGAGCTGGCGGCGGAGGACGCCGCACGGCTCGGCCACTGCTATGTCGGCACGGAGCACATGCTCATGGGCATCCTGCGCGAGCACGACAGCGCCGGGGCGCGCATCATCGTCGCGTCCGGCGGCGATCTGAACAAAATCTACACGGACATCATGGACGTGTTCGGCCGTCCGGAATACAAGCCGCGCCCGCAGCAGCCCGCCGGCAACCGCACGGTGCCCCGCCGCGCCGAGACCAAGACGCTCGATCAGTACGGCCGCGACCTGACGGAGCTGGCAGTCAAGGGGAGCATGGACCCCGTCATCGGCCGTGACCGGGAGATCGAGCGTGCCATTCAGATCCTCTCCCGCCGCAGCAAGAACAACCCCGTGCTCATCGGCGAGCCGGGTGTCGGCAAGACCGCTGTGGCCGAGGGGCTGGCGCAGCGCATCGCCTCCGGCGCGGTGCCGGAGGATCTCAAGACCAAGCGCGTGGTGAGTCTCGATCTCACGGCCATGCTCGCGGGCACGAAGTACCGCGGCGATTTTGAGGAGCGCGTCAAGAGCGTGCTGCGCGAGGTGCACCGTGCGGGGAACGTGATCCTTTTTATTGACGAGCTGCACACCATTGTCGGCGCGGGTTCCGCCGAGGGCGCCATCGACGCGGCGAACATCATCAAGCCCGCGCTGGGGCGCGACGAGTTGCAGATCATCGGCGCGACCACGCTGGAGGAGTACCGCAAATATATCGAGAAGGACGCGGCGCTGGAGCGGCGCTTTCAGCCGGTGCGCATCGCGGAGCCGACGCCGGAGGAGAGCGTGCACATCATCCGCGGCCTGCGGGAGCGGCTGGAGGCGCACCATCACCTGCAAATCACGGACGATGCCATTCAGGCTTCGGTGGAGCTTTCCACGCGCTATATCGGCGACCGCTGGCTGCCGGACAAAGCCATCGACCTTGTGGATGAGGCGGCCTCGCGCGTGCGCATGCAGGCGCTGGCGCAGCCGGAGCAGGTGCGCACACTGGAGCAGCGCATCAACACGCGCACGGCGGAACTGGAGCGGGCGGTGCGCGAGAAGAATTTTGAACAGGCCGCCCGCCTGCGCGACGAGGAGCTGAAGCTGCGCGAGAAGCTGGAGCAACTGCGTGGCGCGTGGGAGCAGACGGCGTCCGGCCCGGTGCGCTGCGTTACGCGAGAGGACGTGGCGGAGATCGTCTCGCTCTGGACGGGCATCCCCGTCGCGGGCCTCACCGCCGACGAGAGCAGCCACCTGCTGCAGATGGAGGACGCGCTGCGCCGCCGCGTCATCGGGCAGGAGGAGGCCGTGCACGCGGTGTCCAACGCGATCCGGCGCAGCCGCGTGGGGCTTGGCGACCCGAACCGGCCGATCGGCAGCTTTCTCTTCCTCGGCCCCACCGGCGTCGGCAAGACGGAGCTTTGCCGTGCGTTGGCGCAGGCGCTTTTCGGCGACGAGAAGGCGCTCATCCGCGTGGACATGTCGGAGTATATGGAGCGGCACTCGGCCTCGCGCCTGATCGGCTCGCCTCCGGGCTACGTCGGCCACGAGGAGGGCGGCCAGCTCACGGAAAAGGTGCGGCGCAAGCCGTATTCCGTGGTGCTCTTCGACGAGATCGAAAAAGCGCACGAGGACGTGTTCAACCTGCTGCTGCAGGTCATGGAGGACGGGCATCTGACCGATTCGCTCGGCCGCCGTGTCGATTTCCGCAACACGGTCGTGGTCATGACCTCCAACATCGGCGCGAAGGCCATCACGGACAGCCGCAGCAAGCTCGGTTTTTCCCAGCAGACGCACTCGGAGGACGGACGCACGGACGCGGAGATCCGCAGCATGGTCATGGCCGATCTGAAAAAGACGTTCCGACCGGAATTTCTCAACCGCGTAGACGAGATCATCGTCTTCCACAAGCTCACGCGCCCGGATATCCGCAAAATCGCCAAGAAGCTGCTCGACACGGTCGGCCACCGGCTGGAGCAGGCGGGCGTGTGCCTGTCGGTGCCGCCGGAGGCGCTCGACGCGGTGGCGGATTCAGGCTTTGACCCGGTTTACGGCGCCCGCCCGCTGCGCCGCACGATCCAGAGCATGATTGAGGATCAGGCTGCGGCCATGCTGCTCGACGGAACGCTTCGCCACGGCGATACCGTGGAGGCCGGCGTACAGGAAGGAAAAATTGTTTTGACGAAACGCAGCTAACGTGATACGATAACCTCCGTGACTGACGAAACGGAGGAATGCAAAATGAGCCCGGAAGAAAAAAAAAAGACAGATTGACATGGCTAACGGCTTTTATGGGTTCAACCGGCACAATGAAATTCAGATTGTGGATGTGGATGACGGCACCAGTGTGATTGAAGTGCCGCTGCGGAAAGAGAGCAACAATCCGTTGGGCATCGCGCACGGCGGTCTGATTTTTTCCATCTGCGATGTAGCCGCGGGCGTCGCGGCGCGCAGCGGCGGCCGGAACACGGTCTCGCAGGATGCGTCGATTTATTTTTTGAGCCCTGGTGTGAACACGACGAAGCTTACCGCAAAGGGACATGTCATCCGTGAGGGCGGACGTACCGGCATTGCGGAGTCGGAGGTGTTCACAGACGACGGCACGCTGGTCGCCAAGGCGACGGTGACGATCCACTATTTGGACTGAAAGGGAAGACCGCGCCGATATGCGGCTGTTGGGTTCCGATGCGTGAAGGGACGGTGTGTGATGAATCCAGGCAAGGCGGAAGCATATCTGCATATCCTGTCGCCGGAGAAGCTGGCGGAGATCCAGTCGGAAAACCCCTTCGTTCGGCTTTCCGACGCAGTATACAGCGTTTTGGAGACGGCGATCCTGTCGTCCTCCCTGAAGCCCGGCAGCAGAATCAATCTCAGCCGGATCGCGGAGGCGCTGAACGTCAGCGACACCCCGGTCAGAGAAGCGGTGGAGCTGCTGGCGGCGAACGGCCTGCTGACAGAGACCTCCGGCGGAAAGGGAAAATACAAGAGCTACATCGTCTTCGACATTGACGAGGCGGATATGGCGATGCTGTTTCACGCGAGAAAGGCGATCGAAAGCACGTCCGCATATTTTTGTGCGGAGGACAACCGGAATCTGGACATGCACAAGCTGTTGGCCGTCGCCAAGAAATTTCAGGAGGCGATGGAGCACTATGATTTCAGTGTAGCGCCGCAGGCTACCGAATATGACCGGGCGTTTCATACGATGATCGTGGAAGCCACCGGCAACAAGTACCTGATTGAGATGTACAACACCATCAGCAAGAACCTGAAATATCTCTCCGCCCGCTCCTGCGACTTTATGCCCAACGAGCGGCGGCGGGAAAATTTATATAAAATGGGCAGGCAGCATCTATCCATCTGCAACGCCATCGAGCAGGGCTTTCCGGACATGGCGCGCAGTCTCATGGATGTGCACATTGACTTTTGTTATGGCTGCAGCATCAAAAATAAAACCCATTCCTAAGAACGAAAACGACCGTCTTTCAATCCGGAAGACGGTCGTTTTTTGACGAAAAAATTAAAATTTCAAAAAAATCCGGCAAAACCGGGTCGAATTTTGCACGGAATTTTTAATTTTACAGCGATTCAGACAAAACGGATTTTTTGTGATATGATAACGTCAAGCTGGAAAATGATTTAAATAGATAAATACAATGCAATTAATTTGAATTTGGAGGTCCTATCATGTCGCAGAAAAAGATCTTTAAGACCATGGACGGCAATGAGGCCGCGGCGCTCGCATCCTATCCCTTTACCGAGGTCGCGACAATCTACCCGATCACCCCGTCCAGCCCGATGGCCGACCATGTGGACGAATGGGCGGCGCATGGAAAGAAAAATTTGTTTGGCCAGCCGGTCAAGCTCATGGAAATGCAGGCGGAATCCGGCGCATGCGCAGCCATGCAGGGCGCGCTGGAGGCAGGCTCTCTGGCGACCACCTATACGTCCTCGCAGGGCCTGATGCTGATGATCCCGCCGATGTACCGCATCTCTGGCCTGCTGCTTCCGGCGGTCATGCACGTTGCAGCCCGCTCGGTGGCCACCCACTCCGTCTCCATTTTCGGCGACCAGTCCGACGTCATGGCCTGCCGTCAGACCGGCTGGGCGCAGCTGGCGTCCTCGAGCGTGCAGGAATGTATGGACATGGGCACCGTGGCGCATCTGGCGGCCATTAAGGGCGGCCTGCCGGTGCAGCACTTCTTTGACGGCTTCCGTACCTCGCACGAGATCCAGAAGATCGAAGTGATCGATCCGGAAGCGGTTCGCGGCCTGATCGACTGGGACGCCGTCTCTGCCTTCCGGAAACGCGCGCTGAATCCGGAGCATCCGACGATCCGCAATACCGGCGAAAACGACGATATCTTCTTCCAGCACAGAGAGGCTGCGAACGGCCGGTATTTTGCCTTCCCGGAGGTCGTCGAAGCATACATGAACGAGATCAATGCGCTCACGGGCCGCGATTATAAGCTCTTCAACTACTATGGCGCGCCGGATGCGGACCGCGTGGTGATCGCGATGGGCTCGGTCTGCGACACGCTGCGTGAGACGGTTACCTATCTTGGCGAGCGCGGCGAAAAGGTCGGCCTTGTTCAGGTGCACCTCTATCGTCCGTTCTCCGCAAAGCACCTGCTGGCCGCCATCCCGGAGACCGTGAAGGTGATCTCCGTTCTGGACCGCACCAAGGAGCCCGGCTCTCTGGGCGAGCCGCTGTTTGAGGACGTCTGCACCGCCATCACCGAGGCGGACCTCCGTGTCAAGGTGCTCGGCGGCCGCTACGGCCTGTCCTCCAAGGACACGAACCCCGCGCAGATGAAGGCCGTGTTCGACAACATGTCCGGCGAGCAGAAGAACCACTTCACCGTCGGCATCGTGGATGATGCGACGAACCTTTCGCTCCCCGTGGGTGAAAACATCGTGACCGCGGGCAAATCCATCATCTCCTGCAAGTTCTGGGGTCTCGGTTCTGACGGCACGGTCGGCGCGAACAAAAACTCCATCAAGATCATCGGCGACAACACCGACCAGTATGTCCAGGCCTACTTCCAGTACGACGCCAAGAAATCCGGCGGCGTGACCAGAAGCCATCTGCGCTTTGGCCACGAGCCGATTCTCAGCACCTACTATGTCACCATGGCCGACTTTACCGCCTGCCACAAGCAGAGCTACATGCACAGCTTTGATATCGTCAGCGAGATCAAGCCGGGCGGCACCTTCCTGCTGAACACCCACTGGAAGGGCGCGGAGCTGGAGGCCAATCTCACCAACCGCACCAAGCGCATTCTGGCCGAGCGCAAGATCAATTTCTACACCATCGACGCGACCAGCATTGCCAACGAGATCGGTCTCGGCAACCGCACGAGCACCGTTTTGCAGTCCGCCTTCTTCCGCCTGTCCGGCGTGCTCCCGCAGGATGAGGCGATCCGGTACATGAAGGAAGCTGCTGTGAAAACCTTCTCCAAGAAGGGCGAGAAGGTCGTCAACATGAACTGCGCCGCGATCGACAAGGGCGCGGAAGCGGTCGTGAAGATTGACGTTCCGGCGGAGTGGGCGCAGCTCACCGACGAGACGGCGGCCAAGGATCCGTCCCTGCCGAAGTATGTGCAGGATATCTTGATTCCGATGAACAAGCTGGACGGCGACAATCTGCCGGTCAGCACCTTTGTGGACATTGCCGACGGCGTGTCCCCGACTGCGACTGCGAAGTATGAAAAGCGCGGCGTTGCCGATAAAGTCCCGGTGTGGGACGCTGCGAAGTGCATCGGCTGCAACCAGTGCTCGCTGGTCTGCCCGCATGCGGCGATCCGTCCGATCCTGTTCAACGAGGCGGAGGTTGCCGCCGCGCCGGAAGGCTGCGTCACGAAGAAGGCTGTCGGCAAGGGCTTCGAGGGGCTGAGCTTCCGCATCCAGGTCAGCGTGATGGACTGCCAGGGCTGCGCAAGCTGCGTGAACGTCTGCCTGGCCAAGGACAAGGCGCTCACCATGGCGCCGCTGGACGAGCAGGTGGAGGAACAGAAAAACTGGGATTACTGCATGAGCCTTTCCGAAAAGAAAAACCCGATGGATCGCTTCTCCGCGAAGGGCAGCCAGTACGAGCAGCCGCTCTACGAGTTCTCCGGCGCGTGCCCGGGCTGCGGCGAGACGCCGTATATCAAGCTCCTCACGCAGCTCTTTGGCGACAGAATGTATGTTGCGAACGCTACCGGCTGCTCGCAGGCTGTCGGCTTCTTCGCCCCGGCCTATCCGCAGGCGCAGACCTCCCGCGGCTATGGCCCCGCGTTCTCCAACTCCCTGTTTGAGAATAATGCTGAATTTGCACTGGGCATCGCGCTGTCCACCCAGCAGCTTCGCAATCAGGTGAAGACGCATGCCGAAGCGGTCGTTGCCAAGACGTCCAATGCAGCGCTCAAGAGCGCGCTGGAGGCATGGCTCGACGCGTTTGACGATGATGCAAAGACGGTGGAAACCTCCGACGCTGTGAAAGCTGCGCTGGAGCAGGCCGAAACCTGCTGCGAGGACGTTGCGTTCCTGAAGGAGCACGCCGATCAGCTCGCCAAGAAGGCGCTGTGGATGTATGGCGGCGACGGCTGGGCATACGACATCGGCTACGGCGGCCTGGACCACGTGCTGGCGTCCGGTCTGGACATCAATACGCTGGTCGTCGATACCGAGGTGTACTCCAACACCGGCGGTCAGGCCTCCAAGGCGACGCCGATCGGCGCGACCGCACAGTTCGCCGCCGGCGGCAAGTCCACGCCGAAGAAGGATCTGGGTCTGATCTTGTCCAACTACGGCTACATCTACGTTGCGCACATTTCCCTCGGCGGCAATCCCGCGCATGCCATCAAGTGCCTGAAAGAGGCCGCCGCGCACAAGGGCCCGTCCATCGTCATTGCGTACGCGCCCTGCATCAACCACGGCATCGTAAAGGGCATGGGCTGCAGCATCACGGAAGAAAAGCTGGCGGTGGAATGCGGCTACTGGCCGCTCTACCGGTACATCCCGGAGAACGTGGCCGAGGGCAAGAACCCGTTCGTTCTGGATTCCGGCGAGCCGAACGGCAAGCTGCGGGAGTTCATGATGGGCGAAAACCGTTTCGCCACCCTGACCCGCACCTTCCCGGAGACGGCCGAAAAGCTCTTCGCCGAAGCCGAGGTGCAGTGCGCCGAGCGCTACGCAAAGTATAAGAAAATGGCCGAGCAGAAATAAACGCTGCGGGAACGTACCGCATCATACAAAACCCGTGAAAAGCAACTGCTTTTCACGGGTTTTTGCATGGGCTATGCTGCCTCTACAAGCGTCGCGCCGGGGTAGTAGTGCGCGAGGATGTCCGCGTAGGAGCTGCCGGCTTTGGCCATGACGTTCGCGCCGTACTGGCTCATGCCGACGCCGTGGCCGTAGCCGGTGACGGTGAAGTGGAACACGCCGTCCGCGTATGCGGCGGTGAACGCCGCCGAGCGGAGGGAAAACAGGCTGCGCACCTGCGCGCCGGTGAGCGTGAGCGAGCCGATCTCCTGTGTGGACACGCGCCCGCTTTCGTCGCGCACCGTCTCACCCAGCCAACCCGATGCGTCCTCCGGCAGCACACAGTCGGGATACGCCTCCAGCAGGGTGGCGCGGAAATCGTCCGCGGAGACCTCTGCGGAGGAGACGTAGTTCGGCACGTCGTCCGCCGTCTCCGGCGAGGAGACGGACACCAGATACGGCAGTGCGCCGCCCCAGAGCGCGGCGCTGTCCTCGGTCGCACCGGCGGAGGAGGAGTGGAAGACGGCGCGGATGGGCGCGCCGTCATAGACGAGATACTGCCCGTCCGTGTCCGCGACGGCGGCGCGGATGCGCGCCAGATTCCGGTCTGCGTCGCCGCCCCACTTTTCGCGCAGCGCTTCCTCCGGCGCCCACGCGCAGCAGCAGGTCGAATCGCTGCAGATGTCCGCGTCCGGGTGCTTGTCCGTGCGGTGCGCGGCGCGGTCGGCGATGTAGGTGCGCGCGGCGATGGCCTGCGCGCGCAGCGCCTCCGGCTCGAAGGAGGCGGGCATCTCGGCGGCGAGCACGCCGGGCAGCCATTCCGCCATCGTGACGGAGACGGTCTCGCCGTCGCGCAGCACGGTCAGCAGGGTTTGATCGTCGTGGAGAAACGCCGTGCTGGTCTCCGCCGGGGGCGGCTCCTCCGGCTGGAAGTGCACCGCCAGCCACGGGATGCACAGCGACAGAACGACCAGCGCGAGCGACAGGAAAAAGATTCTCCGCACGAGGCGTCCTCCTTTCATTTGCGGGTTGACGTAAGATGGAATTGAGTATACAATAAACTCCGCGAAACCTTACTGAATTCTATTTGGACGGATTTGATTTTATGCGAAAGAAAGCGCTAACCATCTGCTGCTGCACCGGCGTATTGGCCGCCTTCGGGGCGTTTTTCCGCTGGCTGCAGAATCAGGTCAGCTTTGAAAAGGACACCGGTCTGGCCGTGCCCGGCTCCGCCTGGCCGTATCTGGTCGCGGCGTGGATCGCCGTGGCGGCGGTCGTGCTGGGCGTGCAGTGCCTGCGGCTGAAAAATCAGCAGCGGATGCACCAGCCGGAGACGTTTGCCGAGGTGTTCGGCGCGCCGAGCCGCATCGCCTGGATCGCGGCGTGCGTTTTTGGCGGGGTGATGGCGCTCGGCGGCGTGATTCTGCTGGTGTCCGTGCCGGTGCAGGAGCTGCAGCGGCCGCTGCTGCGCATTCTGGCCGTGGCGGCGATCGCGGTGGGCGTCACGTTCCCGATGCAATTGCGCGGCGCAGCGGCGCAGGAGCCGTCCACGGGTACGGTGGTGATTGCAGCGCTGCCGATTTTGCTGTTCGCGTTCTGGCTGATCGTGAGCTATAAGATGAACATCGTGAACCCCACCATCTCGGCCTACGCGGTGGAGGTTCTTGCCCTGTGCGCCGCGACGATCGGCTTTTATCAGATCGCCGGGTTCGCGTTTGGACGGCCGAAAGCAGTGCGGTCGGTGTTCTGGTGCCAGTTTGCCGCGTTCCTCTGCCTGATGACGCTGTCGGACAGCCGTTATATGGGTGCGCAGTGCATGTTTGCCGCTGCGGCCGGAATGCTGCTGCTGCAGTCGTGGCTCGTGATCGTGGGCACGCGCCCCATGTCCGAAATGCCTGTCCCGGAAGCGGAGAACCGGGAAGAAGTGTGAGTACAGCATGAAAGCGCTCCCGGTCAATGAACCGGGAGCGCTCTTTCTCATCCAACAGCAAAGCGTCCCCGCCGGAAACGCCGGCGGGGACGCTTTTGGTTTTGTTTACTCAATGGAGATCATATAATAATACACCGGCTGGCCGCCGTTGACGACGCTGACGTCAGCGTCGGGGAAGGCGTTCTCCAATGCGACGCCGACCTCCTCGGCGTCGGTCTCCCGAACGTCCTCGCCGTAGTAGACGGAGATGATCTCCGGCTCCAGATCTTCCACTGTGTCGGAAACGGTCTGCAGCAGCTCGGCAAAATCGGAAAAGCTGCCGATGAGCGCGCCGTCGAGCAGCGCGAGGTATTCGCCGGCATGGATGTCGTGCCCGTCAAAGTCCGAATCGCGCGCGGCGTAGGTCACGAGCACGGTGCGCACGCCTTCGGCTGCGCCGGTGAGTTCCTGCACGATCTGCGCCTGCTCGCCGGACGGGTCAAACGAGAGCATTGCGGACACGCCCTGCGGCACGGTCTTGGTCGGAATGACGACGACCTGCTTCTCCGTCAGGGAGACGCACTGCTCTGCCGCCATGATGATGTTTTTGTTGTTGGGCAGGACGAACACCGTCTCCGCCGGGGTCTTGTTGACCTCGGTGAGGATGTCCTCCGTGGAGGGGTTCATGGTCTGGCCGCCGGTGACGATGCGGTCGGCGCCCAGCTCCTGAAAGATCTCGCTCATGCCGGCGCCGGCGCACACGGTCACAACGCCGTACGGCTTCTCCGCCGGGGCAATGGCAGGTTCCTCCGGCTCGTCCGGCTGCGCTTCGCCGGAGAGCGCGGTGTGCTGGTTGCGCATATTTTCGATCTTCACGGTCTGCAGCGGGCCGTAGGTCAGCGCCTCGGTGAGCACATCGCCGGGGACGTTCGTGTGCACGTGCACCTTGACGATCTCGTCGTCGCTGACGACGACGACGCAGTCGCCCAGATTTTCGAGGAACGAGCGCAGCAGCTCGGGAGACTTCTGGTTCTCACGCGCGACGATGAATTCCGTGCAGTAGGCAAAGGTAATCTCGCCGGTGTCAAACTCGGAAAAGTTCGCGCCGGAGGCCGGCGCAGCGGTGGGAACGGCGGCGGTCACGGGAGCGGCCGCGCGGCCCTGCATCCAGGCGAGCATGGCGTCCATGATGACGACGAAGCCTTCGCCGCCGGCGTCCACGACGCCCGCGCGCTGCAGGACGGGGTTCTGGTTGACCGTGTCGGCCAGCGCGCCCTTTGCGGCCTGCAGCAGGCAGTCGAACATCAGCTCCATGTCGTCATTGTCCTTCGCAAACTCCACGGCGGCAAGCGCGGCCATGCGGCTGACGGTGAGGATGGTACCCTCGGCGGGCTTCATGACGGCCTTATACGCCGCGTCCACACCGGCGGTAAGGGCGGCGGAAAAGTCCGACGCGGTTGCGCATTCCTTGCCCTTGAGGGATTTTGCAATCCCGCGGAAGAGCAGGGAAAGAATGACGCCGGAATTGCCTCTGGCGCCGCGCAGCAGCGCAGAGGCCACGCAGTCCGCCGCCGCGCCGATCTCGCTGTGGCTCTTCTTGGACAGCTCGATGGCAGCGGCGTTCATGGTCAGGCTCATATTGGTTCCGGTATCACCGTCCGGTACGGGGAAGACATTCAGCTCGTTGATGGTCTGCTTATTTTCTTCCAAGGCCGCGTTCGCACACAGGAACATTTCCCGGAATGCCGCGGCATCCATGATTTCTCTCAAGTAAATGCACCTCCGGAGCGGGGGAAATTCGATCGATACAAAGCGGCAAGAAAAGCGCCGCCCTGCCGCGCCCGACAGCGGGCGCCGGACCGGGGATCAGCCGATCAGCATGGTGTCCACATAAACGTCCACGCGCGAAACGGGCACGCCGGTGGCCTGATTGACCTTGTAGCTGACTTCGCCCATAATGCTGTGGGCGAGGGCGGAGATATTCACGCCGTGGTCAACCGCAATGTGCAGCTCCAGCGAAACGCTCCCGTCGTCGTGAAAACTGGCGGACACGCCTTTGGACATGGACTCGCGCCGCAGGAGCTGGAGCGGACCGCCGTCCTTGCTGCGGCCGGCCATGCCCTTCACGCCGAAGCAGCTCGTCGCCGCATCGCCCGCGAGGTTCGTGAAGACGTCACTGGTGATGGTAATGGTGCCGTTCGGGTTTTCGATTTTGACCATTTTAGCAGCTCCTTTCCTAGCAATAGCATCTCATTATATAACAACGCTTCCAAAATCACAAGGGGGAATTTGCAAACCCGGACAAATGTGCAAAAGTGTAGCGCAGTGCGGCAGGACAGATACCCGGCTCATCCGACTGCGGGTTTGACCTGCGGCGGGGAAGAAAGCGGGAGCGGAGATGGAGGTTTCAGCGTTGGCCGGAAACGGAATGGAGCGAGCGGTTGAAACAGACGCGGCGGTAGCTGCGGGTTTGCGGCGCGACGTAAGCGGAGCGGTCGTGACGCAAAAAGGAAGAAAGCGGGAGCGGAGATGGAGGTTTCGGCGTTGGCCGGAAACGGAATGGAGCGAGCGGTTTCTGACGTTATCACCGAAAATGATAAAAACATTTACAATTTTGCATGAAAAATCGGAAAATTGGAGGTTTACTCTTATTGGGAACTGTGTTAACATATTCACGCAAACAGGCGCTTTGCGGTTTCCGCGGGCGCTGAACATACATAAAAATAGGAGATGAATCCAAATGGCCAGAAAACTGAAAACAATGGACGGCAATACCGCGGCCGCCCATGTGTCCTATGCGTTTACGGAAGTTGCCGCCATTTATCCGATCACCCCGTCCAGCCCGATGGCTGACCTGGTCGACCAGTGGTCCGCAGCCGGCCGTAAGAACATTTTTGGCTCCACCGTCAAGGTGCAGGAGATGCAGGCGGAGTCCGGTGCGGCAGGCGCCGTGCACGGCTCGCTGAACGCCGGCGCGCTCACCACCACCTACACGGCGTCCCAGGGCCTGCTGCTGATGATCCCGAACATGTACAAGATCGCGGGCGAGCTGCTTCCGGGCGTGTTCCACGTCACCGCGCGCGCCATCGCGTCCCACACCCTGTCCATCTTCGGCGACCACTCCGACGTGATGGCCTGCCGCCAGACCGGCTTTGCCATGCTGGCTGAGGGCAACGTGCAGGAGGTCATGGACCTGTCCCCCGTGGCGCATCTCGCCGCCATCAAGGGCCGCGTTCCGTTCGTGAACTTCTTCGACGGCTTCCGCACCTCCCACGAGCTCCAGAAGATCGAAGTCTGGGATTACGACGATCTGGCCGACATGTGCGACATGGAGGCGGTCGAGGCCTTCCGCGCACGCGCGCTGAACCCGGAGCATCCGACCATGCGCGGCAGCCACGAAAACGGCGATATCTTCTTCCAGAACCGCGAGGCTTCCAACAGCTATTATGAAGCCGTTCCGGAGCTGGTCGAGGAGTACATGGGCAAGATCAACGCCAAGCTCGGCACGAACTACCAGCTCTTCAACTACTACGGCGCGCCGGATGCGGACCGCGTCATCATTGCCATGGGCTCCATCTGCGACGTCGCGGAGGAAGTCATCGACTACCTGAACGCACGCGGCGAGAAGGTCGGCCTTGTGAAGGTCCGCCTGTACCGTCCGTTCCGCGCGGATAAACTCCTCGCGGCCATCCCCGCCACCTGCAAGAAGATCGCGGTGCTCGACCGCACCAAGGAGCCCGGCGCGCAGGGCGAGCCGCTCTACCTCGACGTTGTCACCGCGCTGGCCAACGCCGGCCGCGAAGCCACCGTCATCGGCGGCCGCTATGGTCTCGGCTCCAAGGATACCCCGCCGTCCTCCGTCTTCGCTGTCTATGACGAGCTGAAGAAGGACGCGCCGAAGCGTCAGTTCACCATCGGCATCGTGGACGACGTGACGGGTCTCTCCCTCGAGGAGCACGACGCGCCCGACACCTCCGCAGAGGGCACCATCGCCTGCAAGTTCTGGGGTCTCGGCGGCGACGGCACCGTCGGCGCGAACAAGAACTCCATCAAGATCATCGGCGACCACACCGACAAGTATGTACAGGCGTACTTCCAGTATGACTCCAAGAAGACCGGCGGCGTGACGATCTCCCACCTGCGCTTCGGCGATCACCCGATCAAGAGCCCCTACTACATCACGAAGGCCGACTTCGTCGCATGTCACAACCCGTCTTACATCACCAAGGGCTACAAGATGGTGCAGGACGTCAAGCCGGGCGGCGTGTTCATGATCAACTGCCAGTGGAGCGCGGAAGAGCTTGCGCATCACCTTGACGCAGCCGCCAAGCGCTACATTGCCAAGAACAACATCCAGCTTTACATCATCAACGCCATCGACCTCGCCATCGAGATCGGCATGGGCAAGCGCAACAACACCATCCTGCAGTCCGCGTTCTTCTCTCTGGCGAAGGTCATGCCGGAAGAGGACGCCATCCGCTACATGAAGGACGCCGCGACCCACAGCTACCTCAAGAAGGGGCAGGACGTCGTTGATATGAACCACAAGGCCATCGACGCCGGCGCCACCGCTTACGTCAAGGTCGAAGTCCCCGCCGACTGGGCCAACGCTGTGGACGAGAGCGAAGCCGCTCCGCTGGAGGGCCGCCCCGCCACCGTCAAGATGGTCAAGGACATCCTTGTCCCCGTGGACAAGATGGATGGCGACAGCCTGCCGGTCTCCGCGTTCGTCGATCATGCCGACGGTACGTTCGAGCTGGGCGCCGCTGCGTACGAGAAGCGCGGCGTTGCCGTGTCCGTCCCGTCCTGGGATTCCACCAAGTGCATCCAGTGCAACCAGTGCGCTTACGTCTGCCCGCACGCCACCATCCGTCCCTTCGCGCTCACCGCGGAAGAGCTGGCGGCGGCTCCGGCGCAGACCAAGTCCGCGGACTTCAAGGTCGGCGCGGGCAAGGGCGTTTACAAGTTTGCCATGTCCATCTCTCCGCTCGACTGCATGGGCTGCGGCGTCTGCGTGGGCGTCTGCCCGGTCAAGGCGCTGTCGATGCAGCCGCTGGAGAGCCAGGAAGAGCAGCAGCCTGTGTTCAACTACATGGTCAAGGAAGTTGCCGAGAAGAAGGAACTGCAGGACTTCACCGTCAAGGGCAGCCAGTTCAAGCAGCCCATGCTCGAGTTCTCCGGCTCCTGCGCCGGCTGCGCCGAAACGAGCTATGCCCGCCTCATCACCCAGCTCTTCGGCGATCACATGATGATCTCCAACGCGACCGGCTGCTCGTCCATCTGGGGCGGCCCGGCTGCCACCAGCCCGTACACCGTCAACAAAGAGGGCAAGGGTCCCGCATGGGCGAACTCCCTGTTTGAGGACAACGCGGAGCACGGCCTCGGTATGTACCTCGGCCAGAAGAAGATCCGCAACGATCTGAAGGAGAAGATCGAGTACATCGTCGCCAACGGCAAGGACGAAGTGAAGGTCGCTGCAGCGAAGAAGTACCTCGATACCTTCGACGACGGCGCTGCCAACCAGGAGGCTACGAAGGAATTCATCGCGGCTCTGGAAGCGAACCGCAGCGGCAGCGAGATGGCGGAGTACATCCTGAAGAACAAGGCTTTCCTGAACAAGAAGAGCTGCTGGATCTTCGGCGGCGACGGCTGGGCGTTCGACATCGGCTTCGGCGGCGTCGATCACGTGCTGGCACAGGGCGAAGACGTGAACATCTTCGTGTTCAACACCGAAGTGTACTCCAACACTGGCGGACAGGCGTCCAAGGCCTCCAACATCGGTCAGGTCGCGCAGTTCGCGGCTGCCGGCAAGGAGCTTAAGAGCAAGAGCCTGGCCGAGATCGCCATGACCTACGGCTATGTCTACGTGGCGCAGGTTGCCATGGGCGCGAACCCGGCGCAGACCATCAAGGCCATCGCCGAGGCGGAAGCCTATCCCGGCCCGTCCCTCATCATCGGCTACGCACCCTGCGAGATGCACAGCATCAAGGGCGGCATGACCAACTGCCAGGCCGAGATGAAGAAAGCGGTCGACTGCGGCTACTGGAACCTCTTCCGCTACAATCCGGCGGCGGAGCAGCCGTTCACGCTTGACAGCAAGGAGCCGGCCGGCGGCTACCGCGAGTTCCTCATGAACGAGGCTCGTTACTCCCGCCTGACCCGCGAGTTCCCCGAGCGCGCGGAGGGGCTGTTCTCCAAGTCCGAGGAGAATGCCAAGGCTCGCTACGAGCACCTGCTCAAGCTCAAGAAGCTGTACGAGGCGTAAACCATTCCAAAAATAAGAGGGGCAAACGC
This sequence comes from Clostridiales bacterium, assembly GCA_004556965.1. GTDB lineage: Bacteria > Bacillota > Clostridia > Oscillospirales > Oscillospiraceae > CAG-103. The sequence goes on from SFFE01000001.1 coordinate 113,908, forward strand.
CCCTCTTATTTTTTCCGTCCGAAAGGGAGTGTCCCATGGAAACCAATCTGTATGAAAACGCAATCGAAACCACAAAAGACAGCGTGGAGGCCGTCAGCAAAACACTTGGCTTCAGTCTTGGCTCGCTGAGTCTCGGCAATCTCATCTCCGCGCTCATCACGCTGCTGATCTGCATCCTCGCCATCCGGCTTGTGATGCGTCTGGCACGGCGGATCGCCGAGCGCTCGCGCCTGTCCGAAAGCCTGAGCAACTTCATGCTCAAGGCGCTGAAGATCGTGCTGGAGTTCATCGCCATCCTGATCGTGGCGGACAGCATCGGCATCAATGTCACGTCGCTGCTGGCGGTGTTCAGCCTGCTCGGTCTGGCGCTGTCTCTCTCGGTGCAGAATTGTCTGTCGAACCTGATGAGCGGCATCACCATCCTGCTCACGAAGCCGTTTGAGGACGGCGATTTCATTGAGGCCGGCGTGAGCGGCACGGTCAAGGACATCGGCCTGATCTATACGCAGATACGGACGGTGGACAACAAGCTCATTTTCGTGCCGAACAGCGAGCTGTCCGCCTCCAAGGTCGTCAACTACAGCCGTGAGCCGAACCGCCGCGTCGATCTGACGTTTGGCGCGGACTATGCCTGCCCGATCGAGGACGTGAAGGCTGCGCTGCGCATCGCTGTGTCACGCGTGGAGGGCGTTCTGCCGGAACCGGAGCCGTTCGTGCGTGTGGCGGAGTATGCCGCGAGCAACATCAGCTACGCCGTGCGCGTCTGGTGCCGCAACGCGGACTATTGGAACGTGCATTATGATCTGCTGGAGGCCGTGGCCAAGGCGTTCGATGAGGCGGGGGTCAGCATGTCGTATGAGCACGTGAACGTCCACGTGCTGGACACGCCTGCCGCGGCAAAAAAAGATTGACTTTCCCAAATTTTCAGGTATAATAATATGGCCTGTGTGTACAGGCAATCCTTGCTCTCATTTCGGATGAGGGCCATTAGACCAAAAGGAGGTGCAACAATGGCAAAGACAAGCGAAAAGTACGAGCTGATGTATATCATCAACCCCAACCTGTCGGAGGAAGAGACTGCAGCAATCGTCGAGAAGTTCAAGGCACTTGTCGAGCAGCACGGCACTCTGGAAGAGATGGAGGAGATGGGTAAGCGCAAGCTCGCTTACGAGATCAACTACATTTCCGAGGGCTACTACGTGCTCGTCAAGTTCACCAGCGGACCGGAGTTCCCGGCCGAGCTGGATCGTGTCCTTGGGATCACGGACGGCGTGATGCGTTCCCTGATCACCCTGCGCGCGGAATAAGGAGGGTCGCCCGATGCTGAACCACATTACCCTCATGGGCCGGCTCACGAGAGATCCCGAGCTCCGCTACACCCAGTCGCAGATTCCGGTGGCGTCGTTCCGCATAGCTGTTGACCGCGATTACGGCGGCCGTGATGGCGGCGAGCGACAGACCGATTTCATCGACATCGTGGCCTGGCGGCAGACGGCGGAATTCGTCTCGAAGTATTTCACCAAGGGCAGCATGGTAGCCGTGAGCGGCCGCCTGCAGATGCGCGATTGGACGGATCGCGACGGCAACAAGCGCACCAGCGCCGAGGTCGTGGCGGACAACGTCTATTTTGGCGAAAGCAAGCGCCGCGAGGGTGGCGATTATTCCAGACCCGCAGAGCCGAGAGACAGCTACGGCAACAGCAGCTATGGCGGCGGTAACAACAATTACGGCGGCAATAGCTACGGCGGATACGACAACGTCCCGAAGGGCGGTTCCGCGTTTGCAGAGCTGGATGACGGCGACGGCGAACTGCCGTTCTGATTTTGAAAAAGGAGGAAACAGTCTTGGCTTTTGACAGAGATAAGAGCAAGAACCGCAAACGCAGAAAAGTTTGCCAGTTCTGTGTGGATAAGTGCACTTATATTGATTATAAGGACACTGCAAAGCTCCGCCGCTTCCTGTCCGAGCGCAGCAAGATCCTGCCGCGCCGCACGACCGGAACCTGCGCGATGCACCAGCGCGAGCTCACCGAGGCCATCAAGAGAGCACGTCAGATCGCCCTCCTGCCTTACGTGACCGACTGATTCACAACATCCAAACGCGCCCAGCCAACCGGCTGGGCGCGTTTTTTGCATCTCAATATTTGCTGATCGGGATTGAATCGTCGTCCTCGCCCTTTTCCACAGAGCGGATGACGATATCGTAGCCGTAATCGTCGTTCACCTGCACGCGGACGCGGTCGCCCGCGCGGTGCCCCATCACGGCCTTGCCGACGGGAGATTCCTTGCTGATGAGCCCCTTGAGCGCGTTCTGCCGCAGCGTCGTCACCAGCTCGATCTCCTGCTCCTCGTCGTCCTCCTCAATGTAGATGACGACTTTATCAAACAGGCCGATCACATCGTCGCCGGAGGTGTCGGAGATCACCTTCGCGGTGCTGACCATCCGCTCCAGATAGCGGATGCGGCTGTCGTTGCGGTTTTTCTCGCGCTTGGCGGCCTTGTACTCAAAATTCTCACTCAGATCGCCGAAGCCGCGCGCGACCTTGACCTCCTCGATGAGCTGCGGACGCAGCACGCGCGTGCGGTAGTCGATCTCGTCCTGCATTTTCTGAATATCGACCTTCGTCAATTCGTCGTACATTTCATACACCTCGTTTTCCGTACCGGGTCATTCTACCACTTCCGGTACAAAAAAGAAAGGGGGAGACTGCCGTCAATGCTCTGCCTGTGCGAGCTGCTTGCGGAACAGCGTGCGGAACAGCAGCCGCACGACCGGCCCGGCAAAAAAGAGCTGCCAGAGCAACGCCATGGCGAAGTTGTGGTACACGGTGGCAAACCAGTTGGCGAGAAACTGCGCGTCTACGCCGATGAAGAGGATGGTGGCGATCAGACTCATGGACGGGCACATAATCATGACCGTGCAGGAGGAGATCATCAGCGTGATGAAAAACGGCGCGTCGCGGCCGGGCTGGACGCAGCGGAACGCGATGGCGCGTCCCACGCGGTTGCCGTAGAGATTGGACACGAGGAACACGAACGCGCCCATGTACGACGCCTCCTTCAGGGCGGGCAGAAACACGGCGTTGGACATTCCGCCGAGCTTCACGGCGACGTTCGCCAGCTCCATGCCATACGCCATGATATAGGACATCAGCAGGCTGAAAATGAATTTTTGAAATTTGGTTTGCGGCATAAAAAATCGCTCCTTATCCTTGCGTGCTCGCGTTGCAGGGCGACAAAAAAGGCGCACAGCATCTTGTCGGAAAGATGCCGCACGCCTTGCATTTCTGATTTTCACAGCGCTACACGAGCAAAATATGATTCATATTATTAACAGAAACCGCGCCGAAAGTCAAGCGCATTTGTTGCATGTTTTTTTCGCGCGCGGGTACACTACCGGAAAAACAAAGGAGTTTTTCGCATGGAGTTGCTGCAGGTTGCAATCACAAGCGTCGTGTCGTTTCTGGTGCTGTTTTTTCTGGCGAAGATTATGGGACACCGCCAGATCGCGCAGTTGAGCGTATTCGATTATATCAACGGCATCACGATCGGCTCCATTGCAGCCGAGCTGGCGACCGAGCTGGAAAAGCCGCTCCGTCCGCTGCTCGCAATGGTAATCTACGCGCTGCTGACCGTGCTGCTGGAGGCGCTGGCGCTCAAGTATCAGCGGCTGCGCAAATTTATCAGCGGCACGCCGAGCATCATTCTGGACAACGGCAAGCTGTACCGCGAGAACATGAAAAAGGCGCGGCTGGACCTGACTGAATTTCTCATCCAGTGCCGGCAGCAGGGGTATTTTGACCTCGGCGCCATCCAGACCGCCGTGTATGAGTCCGACGGCCGCCTGACGATCCTGCCGGTAGCGGAGCGCCGCCCGGCTACGCCGGAGGATCTCGGCGTCGCGCCGGAGAAGGAGCAGTTTTTCACCGAGGTCATCATGGACGGCCGCATCCTCGGCGGTAATTTACAGCGTATGGGCGTGAACGAAACGTGGCTGGAAAAGCAGCTTCGGGCGCAGGGCTACCACAGCGCGAAGGAAATTTACCTCGGCCTGGTGGACGGCAACAAACAGCTCTCTCTCTATCCCATCCAATGATCCGGCGCGGCAAGAGCCGCGCCGGATCCTGTTTTCTGCCCACATGGCGATCAGCCTATTGACTTGATCGGAAAAAGGAATTATACTTTCAGAAACATATTGAATTTATAGGAAACCCGGGGGCACCCGGGTGGAAAGGATAGAGCCATGAACGCATTGATCGCCATGAGCGGCGGCGTGGACAGCAGCGTTGCCGCTAAGCTGATGGTTGATGCGGGGTATACCTGCGCCGGCTGCATGATGAAGCTGTACGCCAACGAGGACGCAGGACTTTCCCGCGCACAGACCTGCTGCTCGCTGGACGACGTCGAGGACGCGCGCGCCGTCGCCTATAAGCTCGGCATCCCGTTTTATGTTTTCAACTTTCAATCGGAGTTTCGGGAGCAGGTGATTCAGAAGTTTGTGTGCAGCTATGAATCCGGCCGGACGCCCAACCCGTGCATCGACTGCAACCGGTATCTGAAGTTCGGCAAGCTCTATGAACGGGCACGCGTGCTGGGCTTCGACTGCATCGTGACCGGGCATTACGCGCGCATCACGCACGACGGCCGGCGCTATCTGCTGCAAAAAGCGCTTGATCCGGAGAAAGATCAAAGCTATGTCCTGTACGGCATGACGCAGGAGCTGCTCGCCCATACGCGGTTCCCACTCGGCACGTTCCAAAAAGCGCAGACGCGGGAGATCGCTGAAAAAAGCGGCTTTCTCAACGCCAAAAAGCGGGACAGTCAGGACATCTGCTTCGTCCCGAACGGGGATTATGCCAGCGTGGTCGCGCGCCATGCGCAGCACCCCTGCCCGCCGGGCGACTTTGTGGACACGCAGGGGCGTGTCCTCGGCCGGCACAGGGGCGTCATCCACTATACGGTCGGCCAGCACCGAAAGCTCGGTCTCTCGCTCCCGGAAGCGCGCTATGTCTGCAAAATCGACGCGGTTGGGAACCGGGTCGTTCTGGGCGCGGAATCGGAGCTGTACAGCAGGGAGGTCGCCGTCGGCGCGTGCAATTGGATTTCTGGCGACGTGCCGGAGCACGAATTCCGCTGCCGGGTCAAGATCCGCTACCGCCAGCCGGAGCAGTGGGCGACCGTCATCCCGACCGGAAACGACACCATACGCATCGTGTTCGACGCGCCGCAGCGCGCCGCAGCGCCCGGGCAGGCCGCCGTCTGCTACGACGGCGACGTCGTGCTCGGCGGCGGTACCATCCAGCCGCCTGATTGAGACTTGCATTTTTTGTATGCCCGTGCTATAATCATTCAAAATTTTGAATGATTTAATGCGAGGCGATACCTATGAAACGAGCGGAGCTTTGGCGTTCTGTAAAGTTTTTGCTGTTTTCCTGTTCGGCGGGGCTGATTGAGCTGGGCAGTTTTGCGCTGTTCAACGAGGTGCTGCATTGGCCGTACTGGGCGGCGTACCTGCTGGCGCTGGTGCTGTCGGTGTTATGGAATTTCACGTGCAACCGGCACTATCATTCTTCCTTTCCCAGCCGCAAGTCAAGCTTGCGTCTGGGGGAGGCGGGACTGGGTACGTCACGAAATGCAGCGCACCCTTTTCGCAACAAAAACCCCCTGCCGCTCCAAACAGAGCGGCAAGGGTTTTGCTCAGATTGTATAATCCGGGAAATATTTTTCCGCGAACGGGACATGCTGAACGGTGAACGTCTGGCCGCGCAGGTAGTTCAGCGCGCCCGCGTCGGTGGGAAAGGCGAACTCCAGCTTGTAGGAATACAGCGCCTGTCCCTTTTCGCCGTAGGCGCGGTTCACGCGCTCGCTGCCGTACTTCCCGTCGCCGAGCAGCGGCCAGCCCGCGTCGGCCATCTGGGCGCGGATCTGATGCGTGCGCCCAGTGAGCAGGCGGCATTCCACGAGCGACAGCCCGTCTTTTGCGCACAGCACGCGGTATTCCGTCACGGCGGTCTTGGCGCCCGGCTGACTCGTCTTTTTCACATACACCTGATTTTTCACCGCGTCTTTGAACAGATACCCCTCCAGCCGCCCGGCGGCGGGGCGGGGCTTGCCGCGCACGGCGCAGAGATAGTATTTTTCGATCTCCCGGTCGCGGATCTTGTCGTTCAGGATGCGCAGTGCCTCCGCGTTTTTCGCGGCGATGACGATACCGCCGGTGTTGCGGTCAATGCGGTTGCACAGGGCGGGCGTAAAGGAATTTTCGGCCTTCGGGTCCCACTCGCCCTTCTGACGCAGATACGCTTGAATGTTGGAGATGAGCGTGTCCCAGCTCCAGTCCCCGGCGCTGTGGCAGAGCACGCCCGGCTTTTTGTCCGCGAGGAGGATGTTTTCGTCCTCATACACGATGTCCAGCCGGGGCGTGGCGATCTTCAGCCATGCGTTGTCCTCCGACGGCTTTTCGAAAAACTCGTCGTTGATATAGAGCTGCAGCACGTCGCCCTGTACGAGCCTTGTGTCGCGCTTGGCGCCCTTACCGTTGACCTTGATGCGCTTGATGCGGATGTATTTTTGCAGCAGCGACTCCGGAAGCAGGGGCACGGCCTTGCCGACAAAGCGGTCGAGCCGCTGCCCGGCGTCGTTTTTCTGAATGGTGAACTCTTTCATGCAGGCATCCCTCTCCGGGAAGCCATTATCCGGGATTTTTGCGGGAATGTCAATATAAATTTGTGTTGACAGCAGGGGGCAAATCAACTATAATACTAAAGCGATTGTGCGAGGTGCGCTATGAAGCTGAATCTGAGAGAAATCATTGAAATTCCCGGCGGGAAGGTGCCGTTTGCCCAGACGCTGGACACGCAATGGCTCGATTTCCCCTCGGTGAAGGCATATACTGCGCCGATCACAGCCGAGGGCGAGGTGATCAACACCGCGGGCATCCTCACGCTGCAGGGAACGCTGCGCGCGCAGATGATTTGCGTTTGCGACCGCTGCGGAACGGAGTTTCCGGTGGACAAGATCCTCGAACTCCGCGCCGGCATCACGGCCGACCCCGCGGCGGACGATGATCCGGAGGTGTTCACGCTCGACGGGGACTGGCTCGATCTGGACGAGGTGCTCCATACGCTCTTCGTGCTGGATATGGACACAAAGTCCCTCTGCAGGCCGGACTGCGCCGGACTGTGCGATACCTGCGGCGCGAATTTGAATCTCGGCCCGTGCTCGTGCCGAAAGCAACGCGATCCAAGATTAGCTGTACTGGAGCAGCTTTTGGATAAACAAGATTAAGAAGAAAAGCTGCTCAAAACAGCTACTGACGAGGAGGTGTCAACATGGCAGTCCCGAAAGGAAAAGTATCCAGACAGAGACGTGACAAGAGACGCTCGTCCCACTGGAAGCTCACGGCTCCCGCGGTTGTGAAGTGCCCGAACTGCGGCGCATTTGTTCTGCCCCACCACGCCTGCAAGGCATGCGGCAAGTACGACGGACGCGACGTTATCAAGGTCGGCGAGTAAAAGAAAGCTGAGAAGAGGAGCGGAAGCCCCTCTTCTTTTGCTATGTCCGAAACCGGGAAAGGAGGTGCGGCGATGCACCGCTGTACGATCAGCCATGTGGACGCGGACAGCCCCCTGCGCGGCGCCGCGCATCCGGGCGACCGGCTGGTGTCCATCAACGGCAATCCCATCACCGATGTGCTGGATTATAAATATTATGCCTACGACACGCGGCTGACGGTCGAGCTGCAAACGCCGGACGGCACGGTGAAGACCGTGCACGTGGACAAGTGCGAGGGCGGCGAGCTGGGGCTGGACTTTGAGACCTACCTCATGGACAACGCGCATTCCTGCGCGAACCACTGTGTCTTCTGCTTTATCGACCAGATGCCGAAGGGCATGCGCCCGACGCTGTATTTTAAGGACGACGACGCGCGATTGAGCTTTCTGATGGGCAACTATATGACGCTCACGAACCTCTCCAGGCGCGAGGTGCAGCGCATCCTCGACCTGCACATCAGCCCCATCAACGTCTCGGTGCAGACGACGAATCCGGAGCTGCGCGCCTTCATGCTCGGAAACCCGCGCGCGGGCGAGAGTCTCAACATTATGCGCCGGTTCGCAGAGGGCGGCATCGTGATGAACTGCCAGATCGTCTGCTGTCCCGGTTTGAACGACGCATCGGAGCTGCAGCGCACGATGGAGGATCTTGCGGCGATGCACCCGGCGGTCAACAGTGTGTCCATCGTTCCCGTGGGACTGACGAAGTTCCGCGAGGGGCTGTATCCGCTGAAACCGTTCACGCCGGAGCACGCGGCGGAGACGATCGACGCCGTTACCGCCTTTGGTGACACGTGCATGGAGCGGTTCGGCACGCGCATCTTTTTCTGCTCGGACGAGCTGTATCTGCAGGCGGGGCGGGAGCTGCCGCCGGACGAATTTTATGAGAACTACACCCAGCTTGAAAACGGCGTGGGGATGCTGCGGCTGCTGGAAACGGAGTTTCAATCTGCGCTGAAGCTTGCCGAAGAGCCGGACGGCGTGCCGTTTTCGATTGCAACGGGTGTTTCTGCGGCGCCGTTTTTGGAAAAACTATTCTATACGGCGCGGGAAAAGTATGCTATACTGAACGGACGGGTGTTTTCGATTCAAAACGACTTCTTCGGCCACAGCATCAATGTCGCAGGACTCATCACGGGGCGCGACCTGATCGCGCAGCTCAAGGGCAAGGACCTTGGCGAACGGCTGCTCATCTCTGCGAACATGCTCCGGCATGACGAGTTGGATTTTCTCGACGATGTGACGCTGGAGGAGGCGAGCGCCGCACTCGGCGTGCCGGTCTACCCCGTGGGGCAGGACGGCTTCGAGCTGTGCGACGCCATGTTCGGCACCCTGCCGGAGCTGCATTTCCCGGACCGCAGCGCGCGCAAGCCGCGCGCGGATGAATTTTACCCGTACAACCCCCATAAGGAGGGATAATCAACCATGTCAAGACCTCTGGTTGCCATCGTGGGCAGGCCGAACGTCGGTAAGTCCATGCTGTTCAATAAGCTCTGCGGCCAGCGGCTGTCGATCGTGGAGGACACCCCCGGCGTCACGCGTGACCGGCTGTATGCCGAGTGCGAGTGGTGCGGGCGGACGTTCGACATCGTCGATACCGGCGGCATCGAGCCGAGCACCGATAATGAAATTTTGCTGTTCATGCGCGAGCAGGCCATGCTTGCCATCGACGCGGCGGACGTGATCATTCTCGTCACCGAGATCGGCACCGGCGTCACCGCCGCCGATCAGGAGGTGGCGAACCTGCTGCTGCGCTCGAAAAAACCGGTCGTGCTGGCGGTGAACAAGATGGACTCCACCGGCGCGGTGGACCCCGGCATTTATGAGTTTTACAGTCTTGGCCTCGGCGACCCGATCGCCGTCTCCGCCGTCCACGGCCACGGCACGGGCGATCTGCTCGACGCGTGTCTGGAGCATTTCCCGCCGGAGAACGCGGACGACGATGAGCCAGACCGCATCCGTGTCGCCGTCATCGGCAAGCCGAACGTCGGCAAGTCCTCGCTCGTGAACCTCATCCTGGGCGAAAAGCGCGTCATCGTCAGCAACGTCGCGGGCACGACGCGCGACGCGGTGGACACCCGCTTTGAAAACCAATACGGCAAGTACGTTTTCGTGGATACCGCCGGCATCCGCCGCAAGTCCCGCGTGGACGACCGCGTGGAGAAATTCTCCGTTATGCGCGCGAAGCTCGCCATCGAGCGCGCGGACGTGTGCCTCATCATGATCGACGCGCGCGAGGGCGTCACGGAACAGGACACGAAGATCGCCGGGCTTGCCCACGAGGCGGGGAAGGCCTCCATCATCGTGGTGAACAAGTGGGATCTGGTCGAGAAGGAGACCGGCACCATGGAGAAAATGCGCAAGGACGTGCTGCGCGACCTGAGCTTCATGTCCTACGCGCCGGTGCTGTTCATCTCCGCGCTCACCGGGCAGCGCACCGAGCGGCTGTTTGAGCTCATCAACTATGTGAACGACCAGAGCGCCATGCGCATCACCACCGGTATGCTCAACAATGTTTTGGCCGACGCGCAGGCGCGCGTGCAGCCGCCCACGGACAAGGGCCGCCGTTTGAAGATCTATTATATGACGCAGACCGGTGTGAAACCGCCGTGCTTCGTCGTGTTCTGCAACAGCCGCGAGCTGTTTCACTTCTCATACCAGCGCTATCTGGAAAACCAGATCCGCGCTGTGTTCGGGCTGGAGGGCACGCCGATCCGCATGGTGATCCGGCAGAAAGGAGAGCAGGAATGATCCCTGCAATGCTTGCCGCAATTGCGGTCGTATCCTATCTGCTGGGCAGTCTGAACGGGGCGGTCATCGCCTCAAAGTACGTGTTTCACCGCGATGTGCGCGAATATGGCAGCGGCAACGCGGGACTTACGAATTTCTACCGCACGTTCGGCACGCCCGGCCTGCTCATCGTACTGGGCACGGACGTGGTCAAATCGCTGATCGCGGTGCTGATCGGCGGCGCGGTCATGGGCATCGTAGAGTATCCCACGGTCGGGAAGCTGTTTGCGGGCTTCTGTCTCATGCTGGGGCATATTTATCCCGCGTTTTACGGCTTTCGCGGCGGCAAGGGTGTGGTCTGCGCGGCGGTGACGCTGTTGTGCGTGGACATCCGCCTCGGCCTGCTGGCGCTCGTGATTTTTGCGGTCATCGTGGCGTTCACGCGGTACGTGTCACTCGGCAGCATCTGCGCGGCGCTCGTCGCGCCGCTGGGCGTCTGGGCGGAGTTCGGCGGCCTGTGCGGCTGGCTGTGCCTGTTCTGCACGCTGCTGCTCGTCATCAAGCACCGCAGCAACATCCGCCGTCTGCTGACGAAGACGGAATCCAAACTGGAACTGAAAAAAGACTTGTCCAACAAATTTGAGGACGAGGATTTTTGAGCCTCCTCCGCGAATCCGGGGATGGGCATTTTGAGAGAAAGGGAAACAAACCAATGCTTGAACTGAAACACATCTCGTTCGAAGCAGAGACTGACGAGGGCGTCCGCCAGATCCTCAAGGACATCAACCTGACGATCGACGAGCGCTTTGTCGTCATCACCGGCCCGAACGGCAGCGGCAAATCCACACTTGCCAAGATCATTGCCGGCATCATTCAGCCTACCGGCGGCTCCATTCTCCTCGACGGGGAGGACATTACGAACCTGTCCATCACAGAGCGCGCGCACAAGGGCATCAGCTTTGCATTCCAGCAGCCCGTGCGCTTCAAGGGCATCACGGTGTTCGATCTCATCAGCCTTGCCTCCGGCAAGAAGCTGACGGTCAACGAAGCGTGCACCTACCTGTCCGAGGTCGGCCTGTGCGCCAGGGAATACGTCGGCCGCGAGGTCAACGCCAGTCTCTCCGGGGGCGAGCTCAAGCGCATTGAGATCGCAACCATGCTCGCGCGCGGCACGAAGATGTCCATCTTCGACGAGCCGGAGGCCGGCATCGACCTGTGGAGCTTCAACAACCTCATCAAGGTCTTTGAGCAGATGCACGAGAACATCCACGGCAGCATCCTCATCATCTCCCACCAGGAGCGCATTCTGGAGACGGCGGACAAGATCGTCGTGCTCGCCGCCGGCGAGATCAAGGCCGTCGGCAGTAAGGAAGAAATCATGCCTGCGCTGATGGACGCTTCCAGCGTGTGCAGCCGCCTGGTCGACAAAGTCTGAGGAGGTACGGGATATGGACAGCATTCAGAAAAGACTGCTTGAGGAGGTCGCTGATCTGCACGGTGTTCCGGAAGGGGCCTACAACATCCGCGCAGACGGCCAGCTCGCCGGGCGCAACACCACCGCCAACATCGACATCGTCACAAAGACCGACAAGCCGGGCATCGACATCATCATCAAGCCGGGCACGAAAAACGAGAGTATGCACATCCCGGTCATCATCGAAAAAAGCGGCCTGAAGGACTTGGTTTATAACGACTTCTTCATCGGCGACGACTGCGACGTGACCATCGTCGCCGGGTGCGGCATCAGCAACTGCGGCACGCAGGAGTCCCGGCACGACGGCATCCACAGCTTCTTTGTCGGCAAACATTCCAAGGTCAAGTACATCGAAAAGCACTACGGCGAGGGCGACGGCCGCGGCACAAATGTCATGAACCCGACCACGATCGTCGAGCTGGGCGAGGGCAGCTATATGGAGATGGAGACCACGCAAATTAAGGGCATCGACTCCACCATCCGCAACACCACCGCGACGCTGAGCGACGGCGCCACGCTCGTGATCAAGGAGAAGATCATGACGCACGGCACGCAGTACGCGGAGACGAACTTTACCGTCGATCTCAACGGCGTGGATTCCAGCACGAATGTCATCTCCCGCAGCGTGGCGAAGGAGGACTCCAAGCAGATGTTCAACTCGAACATCCGCGGCAACAACAAGTGCGCCGGCCACTCCGAGTGCGACGCGATCATTATGGACAACGCCAGCGTCGGCGCGCGGCCGGAGATCACCGCCAACAACGTCGAGGCGAGTCTCATCCATGAGGCGGCCATCGGCAAGATCGCCGGCGACCAGCTCATCAAGCTCATGACGCTTGGACTCACCGAGAAGGAAGCGGAAGAGCAGATTGTCAACGGCTTTTTGAAATGAGGGGCGCGCCATGGTGAATGTGCTTTGCTACGGCGACTCCAATACGTATGGCTTCACGCCGGACTGGAAGAGCCGCTTCCCGCGCGATGTCCGCTGGCCCGGCGCGCTGCAGGCGATGCTGGGCGACGAGTTTTACGTCGCGGAGGACGGGCTCATCGGCCGTACCAGCGCTTTTCCGGACACGCATCGCTACGGCCGCTCGGCCATGGACTTTCTGCCCGTCGCTATTGAGAGCCACAGTCCGCTGGACTATCTCATTGTGATGCTCGGCACGAACGACTGCAAGACGGAAAAGACCCGCTCGGCCGGGGAGGCCGCGGCGGGGATGGAGCAGCTCGTGCGTCTGGCGGTCGGTATGCTGCCGATGTATACGAAGCTGGTGCTCATCACGCCGCCGCCGATCCACGCGCCGGTGACGGAGCGTGACCCGGACTTCGATGCGCAGTCCGTGACGGTGTCGGAGGGGCTGGCTGAGCAGCACCGCATGATCGCGGAGGCGTATGGCTGCCTGTATCTCGACGCCGGGACGGTCACCCGCGCCAGCGATCTGGACGGCGAGCATCTCGACGAAGCGGGACATGCGGCGCTGGCCGCTGCGGTCGCGGAGCTGCTTTTGCGGGATTCCGGCCGCGCCTGACAAGATCAAAACCATTCCTGCTGTACCATGCGCGCAGCGGGAATGGTTTCTTTTTCAGAAAAAATGTTGAATTCCTGCTAAATTGGTGGTATATTAAAGCGCAACAATCAGAAAAGAGGGATTCCACATGAGCAGAGAAAATGCCTGGGCGCTTCTCACCCAGTATAACAAGGATCATTTCCACCTCCAGCACGCGCTGACCGTTGAGGCCGTCATGCGCTGGTACGCCAACGAGCTTGGCTACGGCGACGAGGCCGACAAGTGGGCGATCGTCGGCCTGCTGCACGATCTGGACTTTGAGCAGTATCCGGAGCAGCACTGCATCAAGCAGCAGGAGCTGATGCGCGACGCCGGCGTCGAGGAGGAGATCATCCATGCCACGTGCAGCCACGGCTATGGCATCACGGTGGATATCGAGCCGGTGCACCAGATGGAAAAGGTGCTTTACGCCGCTGACGAGCTGACGGGTCTGATCGGCGCGTGTGCGCTGGTGCGTCCGTCCAAGAGCGTCAGCGATATGGAAGTCAAGTCCGTGAAAAAGAAGTATAAAAGCCCGGCGTTTGCCGCCGGCTGCTCGCGCGAGGTCATCCAGCGCGGCGCGGACATGCTCGGCTGGGAGCTGACCGAGCTGATCGACAAGACGCTGCGCGCCATGCAGGCCAGCGAGGCCGAGGTGCAGGAGCGCCTTCAAAACCTGTGAGCAGACTGCCCCGCGTTAACAGCGCGGGGCAGTACAATTTTCCGAAAAAACTTCGGGCTTGGGATATTGACATTTTCGCTGAAGTCTGTTATGATAACCCTTGCCCGTGGGGGTATAGCTCAGCTGGGAGAGCGCTTGAATGGCATTCAAGAGGTCAGCGGTTCGATCCCGCTTATCTCCACCAAAAGTCCTGAAGTCTTGCGATTTCAGGACTTTTTTTATGTTTGTTTGGTTTTAATCAGGGGTATCGTTCAGCCGCTTGCACAGCAGGCGGCTGAACGGTACCCCTTAAAACTTGAATATTATTGTTCTGCTTGTGCGTCACAAAATAAGACGCGCAGATAATCCCGGCGGCCATATAAGATACGGTCTACATATACATCCATTCCATAGACGCGATAAAAAATCAGATAATTGCCTGAAATGAGATAGCGATAGTCACTGTCCACATTGGCAATTGATGCAAGCAGGGCACCCATTTCCGAAAAGCTCTCCAACTGGTCAACCGCATCCATGATATCACTGACGACTCGCTCTGCAGCGGAAGCGTTACACAAATCCGTCACCATATAATCCCAAATATCATCCAAATCCCGGCGGGCCCCAACGGAGTAATGGATTTTATTCTTCATTGGCTTTTGCGCGGAAATGCGCCCTCACATCCTCCGCCGTCAGCCAGCCTTCCTGCTCGCCGGACTTGCGGCCCTTGGCAAGCTCGTTCATCAGCCGAATGGTTGCCTGTGTCCTTTCATAGTCCTGCATATCCACAATGGCATACCTGCCGCGCCCATTCTTTGTAAGGAAGACAGGCGCGCCAACAGACACATCGTGCAATACTTCAGTGTAATTCCGAAGGTCAGAGATCGGTTTAATGTTCGGCATATCTGTCAGCCCCTTTCTGTTTCTAGTATACGCTGATCTGCTGTAAAATTCAACTGATAATTTTACAGCTATACAAGAAGCTTTCTAGCGTATTGAAGCGTACCTCCCAAGCCTGGCTACGTGGGTATGTAACCGATGGGTTCGGGAGAGCGCTTGAATGGCATTCAAGAGGTCAGCGGTTCGATCCTGTTTATCTCCACCATCGAAAAAAGTCCTGTAATCGAAATGATTACAGGACTTTTTCCTTTATCCGGAGTTCCCCAAAGGGGGCGTTTTTCGATTCAGGCGGCTTTCGCGGAAAAACGGCCGTATTCCTGTCCCATTTCGATCGGCGCATAGTCTTCGCCCGTCTTATCCATGGGCGTGCTCATTTCAAAGCCTGCCTGCTCTTGGAATATCATGACAAAGTCGGAGCCGCCGAAGAGGAAATAGCCCAGCATGTCGCCCTTTTGCACCGTTGCACCCACCTTCACGGTGTCCTCAAAATTCACCGACGAGACCTGGGACATGCCGATTGGCAGCAGCGCGACCAGGCCGTATTCCTCGGTTTCGACGATCACGCAGGCGCGCGTTTCAATCATCTGCCAGCCGGGGAGACCGGCATTGAGCACATACAGCCCATTTTCCTTGTCCCAAGTCACCCAGCCGCCGACAGCGTCGTCCTGCGGGATATAGGTTACCTCTTTGATCGTACCGCTGACCGGGAAATGATAGCGATGATAATTGTGAACGTCAAGAAAAGTATGGGTCATGGTGCCGTTTGCAAATGCGTCCCGATATTGGCTGTCGGGACCGATCAGGTCCGCAATGGAGTTAAATTCTTTCGACTTGATCACAAGCTCGTCTTCTTTTTGAACGATCATGGAGGTTTCATCAATGTTCCATACGCCCTGAGGCTCGGAATCCGCCGGAGCGACCACAACGGAGTTGTTGTCCGGGGCGGTGATGGGACGCTTGTCCGGAGAGCTGAGATGGCGGGCAAAAAAGTCGTTGAAGCTGTTCCAGTTTTCGGGATCCTCGTACAGATCGCTCTGAAGTCCGAACTGCGCGTCATTGTAAACGATCTGATAGTACTCGTCCGTCCAGGACTCAGGCGTGCTCAGAAATTCTCCCCATTCCTGGGTAAACTTGATCAGCCAGTTTCGGTATGGCTCGGCATACTGCAGGGAATTGTTGTAAAGTCCCTGCCCGTCCAGCTCCTCAAGAGGCATGTCGTTGATAAAATAGAAGTAGTTCAGGCTCTGGTCGATTTTGGTATAGAGACTGTCGGAGTCCACGTATTGGGAAATGTTCCACGGCATGGCCTTTGCCGCCCAGTCGATATAATCGTAATACGTCTCAAGGGTCTGCGCGGGGTTTGTTTTTGGATCGGGGTTGATCTCCTTTGCCATGTCGATCGACTTCTGGAGCAGCTGCTTCACTTCCGGCTGCTTGTCAAGAATGTCGATCAGCTCCTGTGTGATCGGCTCATGCGCCGCCGTGGCCGTAACTGACGGCGTCGCCGGCGTCTCGTTGGCCGCTGGTTCTTTTCTGCCGCAGGCGGAAAGGACAAGCACGCAAGCCAGCGGCAGCGCCACAAGGTTTTGTCTCTTCGCAAGTTTCATGTGATTCCTCCTGTCGTTTTCCTTGTAATAGCTTTTCATTTTTCTGAAAAACTATTACACATTTTCTGAGGAGTATGCAAAAATCGTGGCTATGGCCTTGCCCAATAAAAACGGCTCGCAGGACGCGCCAAAGCGCCGCCATGGACATATCATGTGAATGAGGTGATACCAGCATGAATCCGTGTGAGTTGACGGCGTCCATTACTGCACTTGCAAATTCCATGGCCTGCAGGCTTTCGCTCGACGAATTGAGCCTTTGGGGCACCGTGTTTACACAGCTTGGCGACACGCTGATAACGATCGCCACGCAAAAGGCGATCTGCCAGCGTGCCCGTCAGTCGGAAGAGCTGTGACGCTGCAGGATGCTGCGTTCCGATTATCGTCTTTCTGTGGACAGCCGGACGGTTGTATGCTCCCATGGCATGGAAGCGCGTTGCAAAGGAAGTCTGGAGGAATGAAGATGAACCGATACGACTGGCTGGACGAATACCTGCTCGCAAAGCCGGGCGCGGGGAAGGACTACAAGCCCGAATGGGGCTGGTGGCGCTATCAGGTGGGCGGAAAGCTGTTTGCCGCGACCTGCCGGCCGGGGCCGGAGCACAAGGGCTACGACGGCCGGGAGCTGCTGACGCTCAAGTGCGAGTCGATGCTGGCGGAGCTGTTCCGGGCGGAGTATCCGGACGTCATCCCCGGCTTTTACATGGATAAGCGCAACTGGAACTCCGTCTTTCTGGACGGCGCGGTGCCGGACGAGGTCCTGCGCGATCTGTGCGACCGCTCGTATCAGCTCGTGTTTCAGAAGCTGACGAAAAAGCTGCAGCGGGAAATCACAGAAACGGAATCAATATCCCTCGGCTTCACTGTGCCGGGGGATATTTATTTCGTGCCTTGCCCCTCTGCGCCGGGCGAAGCTGCGTGCTCCGGCAAACAGCCGGCCGGGAAGACGCATATACTGGTGTGTCCGACGAAATTAACAGGGGAGCTGATGGAATATGCGCGATACACAGGACAATCTTATGACTTCTTTGGAGCTGCACTTGTTTTTTGCCCGCATCATGAAGGAGCATGCACTGTTTTTGAAGGCGGGCTTTCTGCCGCCCAACGCGGCGATGGCGCGCGAGGCGGAATTTTTCCTGCGCCAGTTTGAGCGCATCCTCTCCCGCGCAATCACCCTGAGCCAGGGCGTGGTGCGCTGCTGTGTGCTGGATTCCGGCGAGGTCGTCACGGAATTCACCGACTGCGCCGAGCAGCAGACGCAGCGCCTGACCGGCATCCGCATCGACCGGGCGCTGACGGCGCGCGCGCTTCGGCTGCGCGGCAGGGAGTGCGCTGAGCCGGATATGCGGCGGGATCTGGCGATGCAGGTGCGGCAGTTGAACCGGGACGCGCTCGCGCTGGTGGAGCGTTTGATCGCGTTCAAGGAGCGGCTGCTGAGCGGCGTCGGCTCCTGCGATGTGTTCACCGCGAACTACCCGCTGCTGATTGAGCACATCCTGCGCGAGGCACGGCTCTATCGCGCGTATATTCTTCAGATGCTGGGGCGTGGTGAATACGCGTGCCGCGAGCTGCAGAACAGCGAGCTGTTCTGGAACCGCATCATGATGGAGCATGCGCTGTTCATCTGCGGCCTGCTCGACCCGACGGAGTGCGAACTGATCGAGACGTCCAACGGATTCGCGGCGGATTACAAGCGTCTGCTGGAGACCTCCGCCGCGGCGAACGACAGAATGATGGGCAGCGCCGATTCCGGCGCGCTGGAGTTGACCGAGAAATTCCGCGATTTCAAGCGCGCGGGGGTGGCGGGCATCGAGGCATGCAAGATCCGCTCGATCATCCTGCCGCTGCTGGCAGACCATGTGCTGCGCGAGGCGAACCACTATATCCGCATTCTGGAGGAGTAACAGGAAAAAGGCTTCCGTCCGGAAGCCTTTTTCAGAAAAAATTTACAAGAGAGATTTGATTCCGGCTGCCGTTCGGGTGTATTCTATCCCAAACAAGCAAAGAGAGGAGAACACATTCTTGAACATCCTGTTTACCATTGACCGGAACTATATCGCGCAGATGCTGACCTGTGTCAGTTCCATCACCCGGTTCCCAACGCCGGGCGGCTATGACATTTACCTGCTCCATTCCAGCCTGTCTGAGGCGGACAGAGAGACCATTCGGGCGCAGGAACGGGAGGGCATCTGCCGGTTTCACTTTGCGGAGGTGGAGACAGCCGCGTTTGACGGTTTTCCGGAGACGGACCGCTATCCCAAGGAGATGTATTACCGGATTCTCGCGGCGGACTATCTGCCGCAGACGGTAGAGCGCATCCTCTATCTGGACCCGGACATCGTGGTCATCAAGCCGCTCGACGGGCTGTATCAGAGTGATTTCGCGGACAACCTGTTTCTGGCGACCACGCATGTGAGCGCATTTCTGACGCGGATGAACGCCCGGCGCCTGAAGCTGGAGGAGACGGTGCCCTATGTCAATACCGGCGTGATGCTGCTGAACCTGCCGGCCATGCGGCAGGTGGTGCGGCTGGCGGACATCCGGGCTTTCGTCGCGGCGCACGGGAGCGCCATGACACTGCCGGACCAGGACGTGGTCACCGCACTGTACGGCAAACGGGTTGCACTGGTGGACGACATGATCTACAACCTGAGCGACCGGATGCTGGGATTTTACAACGCGCGGCATCCGGAGAACTGGCGCGGGCTGGACTGGGTGCAGGAAAACACGGTTATCATCCACTATTGCGGCGCGAACAAGCCGTGGAAGGAGCACTATCACGGCATTCTGGACTGCTTTTATAACGAACTGGTGCAGCCGGAGCAGTAAGCGTTCACGAGGTTGTACCGGAAAACCGAAAGCAAGCGCACTTGCATCCGCAAGTGCGCTTGCTTTCGGTTTGGAAAGGAGCCGCGACAAAATGAGTGAGAGGTGACTTTTGATAAAAAGCCGCCGCGAACGATATGACGTCCGCGGCGACGTGGTGGAGGTGGGGGGAATCGGACCCCCGTCCGAAAGCGCTTTGACAGGAACCTCTCCGGGCGCAGAGGGTTATTCCGAGGACCCGAAGTCCTCTGTTTCCGTCAGGACAGGCAAACCGTCAAGCCTGTCAATCCGGTAGCTTCATGATTCATGGTGCGCTCAAAGCTTTGCGCACGCACGTGCACCACGCATCGACGCTCCGTTCCGGGCCGTGGTCCTCCCGGAGGGAACGCTCGCTCATTAAGCAGCGAGAAGAACAGTTTCGTTGTTGTTCTTTAATTTATAAGCTGCCCGTTTTATGGTGGCCAGGCGCCACCGCCCGCTATTCCTGCCTCCACACCCCCGTCGAAACCAGTACACCCCCATGCTCAGAAGCGACGCTGCAGGGTCATCTGATACCGCAAGCGGTATTGGATCGACCGACAACGTCATTCTTCGATTCCCGGCGAACCCGCGCTTGCGCCGGGCTTCGCCGGGAGAGGCGAAAACGAAACTGCTGCTTGGACGTTTTGAAAGGCGGTTTGTTCCTATCACCTTTCCGGGGATCAGTCCTCACTGACCTCCACGGTGACTTTTTTCATGCGCTGATCCTGACGCGGTTTGTCGTTTGCCATATTGCGCGGCGTGCGCGCGATGGAATCGACGACCTCGATGCCCTCGATGACCTTGCCGAACGCGGCATACTGGCCGTCGAGATGCGGGGCGTCCATGTGCATAATGAAAAACTGGCTGCCGGCGGAGTTCGGATCCATGGTGCGCGCCATGGACAGCACGCCGCGGGTGTGCTTCAGATCGTTTTTGAAGCCATTGGCAGTGAACTCGCCCGGGATGGTGTGGCCGGGGCCGCCCATACCGGTGCCGGTGGGGTCGCCGCCCTGGATCATGAAGCCGGGGATGACGCGGTGGAAGATCACACCGTCATAAAAACCTTTCTGCACGAGACTGACGAAGTTTTCGACGGTCTTCGGCGCAACGTCCGGATACAGCTCGGCGCGGATGACGCCGCCGTCTTCCATTTCGATGGTGACAATCGGATTGCTCATTGGTAGTTTTTCTCCTTTATCGTTCTGTCGATTTCGCGTTTTGCGCTGCGCTCTGCTGCGGCGTCGCGCTTGTCGTAGAGCTTTTTGCCCTTGCACAGGCCAAGCTCCACCTTCACGCGGCTGTCCTTGAAATACAGCGACAGCGGCACGAGCGTCAGCCCGTCCTGCATGACGCGGGCGTTCAGCCGCAGGATCTCGCGCTTGTGCATCAGAAGGCGCTTCGGCCGGTCGGGATCGCGGTTGTAGTAGCTGCCGTGCTCGTAGGGGCTGATGTGGATGCCGTGGGCGAACAGCTCGCCGTTTTTCACCGTGCAGAAGGAGTCCTTGAGGTTGACCGTGCCCGCGCGGATGGATTTGACCTCCGTGCCGAACAGCTCGACGCCGGCTTCAAACCGCTCCAGCACGAAATAGTCGTGCAGCGCCTTGCGGTTGGTCGCGGCCTGTTTGATTCCCGTTGCGCGCGGCATCTGCGTTCCCTCCTTCGCCGGTACAGTATCCCTATTCTAGCACATTCCGCGGCAGAAAGAAAGAGCGAAATCAGCAGAAATAGCGCTGCAGGGTCTCGACGGCGTTTTTTTCCGCCACGACGTCGCCGTGCTCGGCGATGTGCGCGCACAGCTCTGCAGTGCACGGCAGCTCCTCGCCGAACTCAAACAGCGCATTCGGGAGCGTATCGCTTTCGTCGCGCATGAGCAGCTCAAAGCCGCCGTCTATGTATACCACGTCGGAATCCACGCGTTCGGGGAAGAATGACAGCGCCGCCGCGAGGTCGTCAAACGTTCGGAACCGGAAGCGGCGCGGCTGGAACAATACAGGTCTTGCGATGAGAAGCACCTCCGTCTCTGCTGCAAACAGTTCGATCTCCATTTTGGCCCACGGCTCCTGCCCGCCGCTGAGCAGTGCGCAGCGCACGGCCTCGCGGGCCTGACCGGGGGAGAGCGTTTCGCGCGGGGCAAGCTCCGCGCGGCTGATGCTGATGGCCACCGCCTGTGGCGTTACGGTTTCGATCGTCATAGTGGGCTGGTTCCTTTCTGCCGTCCAAAGCGGGACGCGCGGCTCCTGATGGGAAAGATTATAGAGCGTTGTCGTGCATTTTGCTATTCAAAATATATGGCAATCTCTCCGGAAATATGGTACAGTACAGCAGGAATGGAGGATGGAATATGGCATTGACGGAAAAAAGAATTCGTACAATCTCAAAGTATCATGGCGTCATCGTGAACGTCCGGCTCGACAGCGCGGAGCTTCCGGACGGGAGCGAGGCGCTGCGCGAAGTGGTGGAGCATCCCGGCGGCGTGACGGTCATCCCCGTGGAGGACGACGGCACGGTCTGGTGCGTGCGCCAGTTCCGCTACCCCTTTGCGCAGGAACTGCTGGAGGTGCCAGCGGGCAAGCTGGAGCACGGCGAGCAGCCGCTGGACTGCGCGGCGCGTGAGCTGTCGGAGGAAACAGGGCTGACGGCGGACGAGATGATCTATATGGGGCCGCACTACTCCTCGCCCGGCTACTCGCAGGAGGTTTTGCATATCTATCTGGCGCGCGGCCTGCACCGCGGGCGGGCGCACCTCGACCCGGGCGAATTTCTGAATGTGGAAAAGCACCCGCTCGACGAGCTGGTCTCGCTCGCGCTGGCGGGAAAGCTGCCGGACGGCAAAACGAATATCGCCGTGCTGAAAGCAAAGCTTTTGCTGGAAAACGGCTGACTTTGACGAATGCGTGGGCGCGGCGGCTTAGGATTGCTTTTCTCAGAATTTCATGCTATAATCCCTTATTAGGTCAATTATAATTGGGCAATCTATGAGAGCTGCCCGTTTTCAGGGAACGATGCGTCCTGATACATTTGTTACATTCGCTGCACGAGAGGTGTTACACTTTTGGATAGATATCTGATTCGCGGCGGCAGGCCGCTGCACGGGGAAATCGAAATCAGCGGCGCGAAAAACGCTGCGGTTGCGATTATCCCGGCGGTGCTGATGGTCGATGGCGTCTGCCGGCTGGAAAACATTCCGCAGATCAGCGACGTGGAAATGCTCCTCACGATTCTGGAGGGGCTTGGCGCGCGGATCGAACGTGTGGATAAATCCACGGTGGAGATTGATTGCACCAAGGCGCGGTTTACGGATGCGCCGTACGATCTGATGCGGAAGATCCGCGCGTCGTACTATTTCATCGGCTCCATGCTGGGCCGGTTCGGCACGGCGAAGACCACCATGCCCGGCGGCTGCAATTTCGGCGTCCGGCCGATCGACCAGCACATCAAGGGTATGAGCGCCATGGGCGCGAATGTGGAGGTCAAGGGCGGATTCGTCTATGCCGACACGCCGGACGGCCGGCTGCACGGCGCAAAGGTCTATCTGGATAAGGTCTCCGTCGGCGCGACGATGAACATCATTCTGGCCGCCTCCATGGCGCGTGGCCGCACCATCATCGAAAACGCGGCGCGCGAACCGCATATCGTGGATTTGGCGAACTTTCTCAACTCCATGGGCGCAGACGTGCGCGGCGCGGGGACGGATACGATCAAGATTCAGGGTGTGGATCGCCTTCACGGCGGCACCTATACCATCATCCCCGACCAGATTGAGGCCGGTACCTACATGGCCGCGTGCGCAGCTGTGGGCGGCGAGCTGCGGCTGACGAACGTCATCCCCCGGCATCTGGAGTGCATCAGTGCCAAGCTGCGCGAGATGGGCGTCACGGTAGTCGAAGGGGAGGACAGCGTTCTTGTGCGCAGCAACGGCAAGCTGCGCCGCACGAACGTGAAGACCCAGCCGTACCCCGGCTTCCCGACGGATATGCAGCCGCTGGTCAGCACCGCGCTGTGCCTGGCTTCCGGCACGAGCATCGTGACGGAGGGCGTATACGACAATCGCTATAAATACATGAACGAGCTGCGCAAAATGGGCGCGCATGTGCAGGTGGACGGCTGCACGGCTGTGATCGAGGGCGTGGAAGCGCTCACCGGCAGCCGCGTTGCGGCGTGCGACCTGCGCGCGGGCGCCGCGATGGTCATTGCCGGGCTGTGCGCCAGAGGCACGACCGAGATCGTGGATATCCACTATATCGAGCGCGGCTATGAAAATTTCGTCGGCAAGCTGCGCGGCGTCGGCGCGGACATTACGCTTGAGCGTGACGCGGAGGACGCCTGCATTGCGGCGGCGGCCGACTGACCGGAACTGAATGAAGATCGTTCTTTTTGCAAGCGGTTCCACCGGGAACTGCACCTTGGTCTCCGAGGGAGACACCCATATCCTGATCGACGCGGGCATCTCCGCCAGACGCATCCGGACCGGATTGCAGGAGCAGGGGCTCACCATGAACGACGTCGACGGAGTGCTCATCACGCATGAGCACTCCGATCATATACGCGGGCTGACCGTGCTGCTGCGGCGCGAAAGCGCGCCGGTGTATGCGCTTCCTGCAGTCGCGGCAGAGCTGCGCCGGCAGATGCCGGAGCACGCGCATCTGCTGTGCGAGATCGTGCCGGATGGGACGTTCGCGCTCGGCGCAATGTCCGTGACGCCGTTTTGTACGCTGCACGACGCGGCGGGCAGCTGCGGCTACCGGCTTGAGGGCGAGGGCAGCTTTGGTTTCTGCACCGACCTCGGCGCGCTGACGGACACGGTGCGCGACGCACTGCGCGGGGTGGACTGCGCCGTGATCGAGGCAAACCACGATCCGGTCATGCTGCGCACCGGCGCGTATCCCGCGTTCCTCAAGCGGCGGATCTTGTCCGACTACGGGCACCTGTCGAACGACAGCGCGGGTGAGCTTGCGGCGTTTCTGGCCGAAGGCGGGGCGCAGAGCCTGATCCTCGGCCATCTCAGCCGCGAGAACAACACGCCGCAGAAAGCGGTGGAGACGGTCGCGGCTGCGCTGCGGGCGGCGGGCTTCGCGTCCGGGACCCCGGCGCTCTACGCCGCGCCGGAGACCGGACCGCTGACCGTGGAAATCAGGGAGCGTGCGCGATGCTGTCTGTAACGCTGATCTGCGTCGGAAAGATGCGTGAGAAATATTATACCGAGGCGTTTGCGGAATATGCAAAGCGGCTGGGCGCGTATTGCCGGTTCGAGCTTGTGGAGCTGCCGGAGCAGCGCCTGCCGGAGCGCCCGTCGCAGCGCGAGATCGACGCGGCGCTGGAAAAAGAGGGACGCGAGATCGTCAAACAGATCCCCAGGGGCGCTGCGGTCATCGCCATGTGCGTTGAGGGCAGGCGCATGTCCAGCCCGGCGCTGGCGCAGCAGCTTGCCGCGTATGCAAACTCCGGCGTGTCGAAGCTGTGCTTCGTCGTGGGCGGCTCGTTCGGCCTGCACCCGTCGGTGAAGCAGGCGGCAAGCCTGCAGCTGTCCATGTCGGATATGACGTTCCCGCACCATCTGGCGCGGGTCATGCTGGCGGAACAGATTTATCGCGCATTCACAATCAATGAAGGTACCCGGTATCACAAATAAATCAGGGAGACACAATGATGGACGAACCGAAACTGGAATGGGGCAGAAGCCTGCACGGCGACCTGCTCAGGCGCTGGCCGCGCGATGAGCGGGGCGAGCCTGTCAAGCCCGCGTATCTTACCAAGCGCAGCGAGATGGATATGGATGCGGCTCTTCTGGTCAATATGCTGGAGGCGTATGGCATTCCGTGCCTGACCAATTATCCGGGGACAAGTCACTTTGGAAAGATCGTGCTGGGCATGTCCGGCTTTGGGGTGGAGATCCTCGTGCCGGAGACCATGCTGGAGGACGCCGAAGCGCTGTGTGAGGGCTGCGGCGATGCGTTTGCGGAAGGAGAGGAAAACGATGAACTATAAGGAAGAATACCAGCGGTGGCTGGACAGTCCCGCACTGAGCAACGCGGAGTGGGAGGAACTGAACGCCATCCGCGACGATGACAAGGAGATCGAAAGCCGGTTCTTTGCGCCGCTGGAGTTCGGCACGGCGGGGCTGCGCGGCGAAATGGCGCTCGGCTGCCGGAGAATGAACGTGCACGTGATCCGCCACGCCACGCAGGCGTTTGCGGAGGTCATCCGCGCCGAGGGGCCGGAGGCCTGCAAGAAGGGCATCGTCATCTGCTACGACTGCCGCATCAACAGCGAGACGTTCGCGCACGAGGCGGCCTCCGTCATGGCGGCCAACGGCATCCATGTGCGCATCTTTGACGCGCTGCGCCCGACGCCGGAGCTGTCCTTTGCCGTGAAGCATTACGGCACGACGGCAGGGCTGAACATCACGGCCAGCCACAATCCCAAGGAATACAACGGCTATAAGGTCTACTGGTCGGACGGCGCGCAGCTTCCGCCGCAGCACGCCGCCGCGATCGCCAAAAACATGGAGCGGCTGAACATCTTCACCGACATCCAGCGTATGCCGTTTGACGAGGCGGTGCAGTATGGGCTGGTGGAGTACATCGGCGCGGAGACGGACGAGGCGTTTTTGCAGAACGTGATGGCGCAGGCCATCAACCCCGACGTGGTGCGCCGCGTGGCCGGCCGGTTCAAGATCGTCTACACCCCGTTCCACGGCGCGGGCTGGCGGCTTGTGCCGGAGGCGCTGCGCCGGCTGGGCATGCAGCAGGTGATCCCCGTGCCGGAGCAGATGGTGCTCGACGGGACGTTCCCCACGGTGAAAAGCCCCAACCCGGAAAATCCGGAGGGCTTCTATCTCGCGGTCGATCTGGCGCGAAAGGTCGGCAGCGACCTCATCCTCGGCACCGACCCGGACTCCGACCGCGTGGGCGTCATGGTGCGCGGCGCGGACGGGGACTATCACACGATCACCGGCAACCAGATGGGCGTGCTGCTGCTGGACTATATCATCACCGCGAAGCGCGAAAACGGCACCCTGCCGGCAAACGCGGCGGCCGTGTCCACGATCGTGACGACCAAGATGGTGCGCCGCATCTGCGAGGCGAACGGCATCCATTTCGACGAGACGTTCACCGGCTTCAAATTCATGGCCGAAAAGCTGGCCGAGTACGCGCGCGACGGTTCGTATCAGTATCTGCTCGCGTTTGAGGAGAGCTATGGCTACATGATGGGCGACTACGTGCGCGACAAGGACGCGGTCACGGCCTGCATGATGATCACCGAGATGGCGGCGTACTACTTTGAAAAGGGCATGACGCTCGCGCAGGCGGTGGACGCCCTGTATGAGAAATACGGCTATTACGGCGAGAAGACGCTCAACCTCGTCATGCCGGGGCTGGACGGTCTGGAAAAGATGCGCTCGCTCATGGCGGAGCTGCGCGAGCACCCGCTCACCGAGATCGCCGGCACGCCGGTGCTGCGTATGCGCGATTATCAGGACGGCTCGGTGCACGTTATTGGGCTGGGCAAGGTGGACCGCACCGAGATTTCCGGTTCGAACGTGCTGTATTTTGAACTGGAGGACGACTGCTCGTTCATCGTGCGCCCGTCCGGCACGGAGCCGAAGATCAAGATCTATGTGCTTGCCACCGGCAAGGATCGCGCCGCGTGCGACGAGTGCGTGGCGAAATATGCGGCCTTTGCCGAAACGCTGCGTCGGTAAAGACGAAACAAGGATTTTCGCCCTCTGCTTCCGCAGGGGGCGAAATCCTTGATGGGTTCATGATTGCTTCATATTTTTGCAGTTTGATTGCTCAGAGGTGATACCATGAAAGAACTGTGGAAGCTGTTTTATACCTTCGCCACCGTCGGGGTGACGACGTTCGGCGGCGGCTACGCCATGCTGCCCGCGCTGCAGCGCGAGGTTGTGGAAAAGCGCGGCTGGGCCACGGAGGAGGAGGTCATGGACTGGTACGCCATCGGACAGTGCACGCCCGGCGTGATCGCCGTGAACACGGCGACGTTCGTCGGCCAGAAGCAGAAGGGCGTTCTCGGCGGCATCGCTGCAACGCTCGGCGTGGTATTCCCGTCGCTTGTGATCATTACGATCATCGCGGCGTTCATCCGAAATTTTGCAGACCTCCCGGCGGTGCAGAATGCGTTCGCGGGCATCCGCGCATGCGTGTGCGTGCTGATTTTGAACGCCGTGGTGAAGCTGTGGAAGAAATCCGTTGTGGACTGGAAGGCGTTCTTGATCTTCGCGGTGGTGTTTCTCGGCTCGGTGTTTCTCGATCTGTCGCCTGTGCTGTATGTGCTGGCGGCGGCGCTTGCGGGCGTCGTCATCAAGAGTCTGGAGGTGCGCGCGAAATGATCTATCTCCGGCTTTTTTGGGAGTTTTTCAAGACCGGCCTGTTCTCCGTCGGCGGCGGCCTGGCAACGCTGCCGTTCATCTACGACATGTCGGACAAAACCGGCTGGTTTACCTATCAGCAGATCGCGGACATGGTCGCCGTGGCGGAGTCCACGCCCGGCCCGATCGGCATCAATATGGCGACGTATGTCGGCTATACCACGGGCGGCGTGTTCGGCTCGCTCGTTGCGACGCTCGGCATTGTCACACCGGCCATCGTCATCATCCTCATCATCGCCACCTGCCTGCGCAAATTCCGCGATAGCCGCTTGGTGAACGATGCGTTTTACGGCCTGCGCCCGGCTTCCACGGCGCTCATTGCCGCGGCGGGGCTTTCCGTGGTGCGCATCTCCCTCATAGACACGGCGGCGTACAAGGCCTCCGGCGCGCTGGGCGACCTGTTTTGCTGGAAGGCCATTGTGCTCGCGGCGGTCATCTGGGTGCTGACGAACGTCGTCAACCCCACGAAGAAGCTGCACCCCATCGTGTTCATCGCGGCGTCCGCCGTGGCGGGCATCGTGTTTTCGTTCGCGGGAGTTTAAGAGAACATCAAAACCAACAATACGCAGCAGCGCCCGGCATACAGCCGGGCGCTGCTGCGTATTGTGCTGCCAAGGGATGTCCCCCGGAGCGCCGGAATTCTGTCACAGACAAGGCGTATGGCGCATGTGAAAAATTGTTAAAATAATTCTTAATTTCTAAATAAAGTATTTACAGAAAACTGGAACCATGATATGCTGAATTTACCAAATGCTGCAGCGGAAGGAAAAACAGGGATTCCAAGTTATCCCGGAAACAAGAGAAAACCATGAATCGGGAAAGGAGTTTCAAGTGAAAAAAAGAATGATTTCAGCAGTTTTGGCAATGATTGTGTTTGTGAGTGCGCTGTCCGTTCCTTCATTTGCGTATTCACGCACAAATGCTGTGAATTATGCAAATACATATGCACTCAATCATAATGTAAATTACAGCTACTTTCTGATAAACGGGAATTGCGCAAATTTTGTTTCTCAGTGTATGTATGCTGGCGGTGTACAAATGGATGGAACATGGTATTACAAGCAAAAAGTGTTTGGAGATTCATATTCCAATGCGTGGACTGTTGCAAATGACTTAAAGAACTATATGAAAAATAATCTTGGCGCAGAACGGCTCGTCTCAAAATGGAGAAGGACGGGAAGATCATCAGATGGAAGCTATAGTTATGTGAATAACAGCAATAATTTGACGAATGCCGGAATAGAAGTCGTATTTTATGATTGGAGAGGTGACGGTATTATCGACCATGCGAGCATCGTGGTTGGAACCGGAAATTCTGCAGATGGTTCTGCATATAAAGGGTCGAGTTATGGTGATCTAGTGAACCAAAACGCAACTGATCGAAAGCAGACATTATGGCACTTAGATCAATATAATACTAAAAATAGAGATTATACTGAGATTTATGCATTTCGGTTGAGCTGAAAGAGCGGTAGTATTTTTACAAAATTGTGTATGTTGTAGGAGGAATGATCTATGACGAAAAGGACACGGACATGTATTTTGTGTGGCACTGGGCTAGCTCTGGTTGTTCTTCTTTGTGTGATATTTTGTATTGTATTTAGTTTGAATTCTGCAGCAACTGCCAACGATGCAGATGTGGAAGCAATTCAGGATGTCGCAAAGGAAGCAGAGATTCTAATCAGCGGTCCCAGAAATGTGGTGGATGAAACCGGCGCGCTTGATATGACCTGCCTGCAGACATATCAAACTCGGATTGATCAGACATTTACCTCGAATTTCGGGCTGATCGAGCAGGGATATAATGCAATGCAGCAAATCTGCGACAGCTTTGATGAGACGACGGATGTCGTTCTGGAGAACAAGATTATTGATTTCAGCACAAAAAGTTTGCAGATAGACGGCGACACGGCAACCTTGGTATGTGATATCATGATGCTGCAAAAATATATTCCCTATGAAGGAGAAGGGGCATATCGCGCGGTGTTTGGAGTTTCGACTACTACGGAAACCTTTGGCTTTGTGAAAGACGAAGGGGGCGATTGGCGTGTATCCAGTAGCAGTGAGATGGACTATCAGTTTGGAAGCACACGGGATATGGGAATGTCCAATGAAGACCTGGAGAAAATATTCCCAACGCGCGAAGAAGCCTGCGCCTACGCTGCATCCCTGTCCGTGGAGAATATCTGCCCACTGCTGCGTGTGAACTGAAAATCAAAACCAACAAGGAGACACTTTTGTGAAAAAGATGACGAATATCCTGTTCGGCGTGGTTTTGGCTCTAATCGTTTTGACTGTCGCGGCGGTCAGTATGAATTCCGCAATTGATGCGAATGCAGCGGATGCGGACGCGATTGAAACTGTGTTGCAGCAGGCAAATCTGCTTACAACCGATGTGGGCGTGATCACGGACAGAACCGGTGCACTGGATGAAGGTCGGCTGGAAGCCTACCGGGCGGAGCTGGCGGCGGCCTTCACGGCCGACTCCGGCTATCGGGAGCAGTATGGGGACATTATGGCGAACCTTGTGGCGAGCTTTGACGACACGACGGACGTTGTGCTGTCCAACGAGGTAGTCCAATGCAATGTCCGGAGTATACAGGTGGACGGCGACACGGCGACGGCGGAGGTTGGCCTGATGACCCTGCAGCGCTATATTCCGCATAAAGAGAGCGGTGTCTATCGGGCCATTTTCGCGGTCGGGACGGAGACGGACGCCTGCACGCTCGTGCGCGGGGAGGACGGACTTTGGCGTGTTCGCAAATGGGAAATGAGTGATTACCAGTTTGGCAGCCCGGTGGATATGAAGGTTGCATCGGAGCTTCTGGAGGCGGACTTTGCCACGCGCGCGGAGGCCTGTGCCTACGCCAATTCCCTCTCCGTTGAGGACATCTGCCCGCTGCTCAAGTAAATAATAAAACCAACAATGCGGAGAGAATTCCGTGCAGAAAGCGTCCGGCTGTGTGCCGGGCGCTTTTCAGCGTTGTCCCGGCCAGCACCGCCGCCGTCTGACAGTGGACGGACACGCCGCCCCAGCCGATCAGAAACGCGCACAGCGCGAGATTCTGCGGCGTGGCGGCCAGCCCCTGCATCGCGCCGATGCCGGTGCCGATCTCCAGCAGCCCCGTCAGCAGCGCGCGGGTGAAATGCAGCTCCAGCCCGAACCTGCCCGCGAGCGCCCCGGCGATCGCCGGGAACACGCCCGCCGCATCGAGCATGCCCGTCACGACGCTGAAGGTCACCACAAAGCCGCAGACAGTGAGCATCGTCTGCACGGACGAGCGCACCGCCTCCGGCAGTGCCTCGGCAAAGCCGACCACTGCGATCTGCGTGCGCTCGACCGGGACTTCCAGCCGCTTCCGCGGCGCAAAGAGCATCCCCACCAGCACCGCCGCCAGGACATGGACGCCATAGAGCAGCAGTCCGGCGCCCGCGCTGTGAAACACACCCGTGCCCGCCGCGCCGATGAGAAAGGCGGGGCCGGAGTTGTTGCAGAAGGCGAGCGCGCGCTCGGCCTCGCCGCGCGTGAGACTGCCGTCGCGGTAAAGCTGCGCGACAGTTGCCGCGCCGAGCGGATAGCCGCCCGTGATGCCGAGCAGAAAGGCACTCGCGCCCGCGCCGCCGATGCCGAACAGCCGCGCCGTTACCGGGGCGAGCAGGCGGCCGAGCACGCCCGGCAGACCGAGCTGCCGCAGCAGAGAGGAGAGAATGAAAAACGGCAGCAGCGACGGCACGATCATCTGCGCGCACAGCGTGAGACCGTACCGCGCGCGCTCCATCGCCTCCTCTGAGCACAGCACCAGCGCCGCCAGCGCCAGCAGCGCGGCGCACAGCGGAAGATATTTATGGATCTTTTGCAGCAACAGCGACATCCCCTTTTCGCGCGACTTCTTGTCCCAATGTTTTATATGCGCGCACCGGCGCATAAAATGCTGGTGCGGAAAAACGGGGAGGTGTGCCGATGAAGCGCATTGCGGACATCCCGGAGGAGATCGCCGGGCGGCTCGATCTGCCGGCGGAGACGGTGGCGGGCGTGCCGAAGCTGACCGTGACGGGGCGGCGGCGCGCGCTGATCGAAAATCACAGGGGCCTGCTGCAATACAGCCGCGACTGCATCGAGGTTGACGGCGGGCGCGTGCGTCTGCGCATCCGCGGCGCGAATTTGCAGCTCGTGGCGATGGACCGGTCGGATCTGCTGATCTCCGGCGAGATCCTCTCCACGGAGTTTGAGTGAGGTGGCGGCATGGAACGACTGGTTCGATATTTCCGGGGCTATGTGCGCGTGGCGGTGCGCGGGGTGCATCCGGAGCGGGTGCTCAACGCCTGCGCCGAAGCGGGAATCCCCGTTCGGGAGGCCGAGCCTGCGGAGGACTATCTGCTGCGCATCACGGTGCCGGAGCGCCATTTTAAGCGGGTGCAGGCGCTTGCGGAGCGCTGTCAGTGCACGGCGGAGCCGGAAAAACGCGGCGGCGCGCCGAAGCTGCTTCGCCGCGTGCGGCGGCACCGGCTTTTGCTCGCGCTGCTCGCGCTGTGCGTCGCGGCGGCACTGGCGTCTTCCCTGTTCGTATGGGATGTACAGGTCACAGGGAACGAAACCGTCTCCACCGGCACGATCCTCCGCGAGCTGGAGGCCTACGGCGTGAAGCCCGGCAGCTACTGGCCGCATTTTTCCAATGATCTCATCCGAAACCACATGATCTTGAAAATTCCGGAGCTGCAATGGCTGGCGGTGCAGATCCGCGGAAGCTGCGCGGAGGTTGTCGTGCGCGAAAAAACACCCAAGCCGGAGGTCGTGGACAACGACGAGCCGGTGAGTCTTTATGCCGGAGCGTCGGGCTTCATTCTGAGCATGGAGGTGCTCGGCGGCGAAGCGCGGGTCGCGCCCGGCGACCTCGTGACAGAGGGCGAGCTGCTGGTGTCGGGCGCGGTGCGCGATCTCGGCGGCGGCGTGCGCGGGGCGCACGCACTTGGCAGCATCCGCGCGCGCACGCTCTATGAGCTGACGGCGGAGCAGCCGTTGACCCGGATGGTGAAGACGCAGTCCGGCCGCGCGAAAAACCGTTGGGCGCTCGTCGCTGGCAAAAAGCGCATAAATTTTTATCAAAGCAGTGGAATTTCAGATGCGGAATGTGATAAAATCAATTTTGAATACGCATTTTCCATACCGGGCGTGTTCACGCTGCCGGTCTCGCTCGTACACGAGCAGGTGCAGCCGTATGAAACACAGGAAATTCCGGTGCCGCCGGAGGAGGCGCGCGCCGCGCTGGAGCAGGCGCTGACGCAGCAGCTTCAGGCGCGCATCGGCGCGGACGGGGAGATCGTCTCCGCCGCTTTTACCGCGACGGAGCGCGACGGCGTGCTGATCGTGACGCTGCGCGCCGAGTGCGAGCAGGAGATCGGCGTTTCCCGCGCGATCTCGCCGGAGGAAATGCAGCAACTTCAAGCGCAAACCGAGGAAGGAACAACAGCGGATGATTGAACAGACGATCGAAGTAGACAGAATTGAGGACGTAATCAGTGTGTTCGGGTCTTTCGACCAGAACCTGCGCCTGATCGAGACGGAATACGGCGTACACGTGACCGATCGCGACGAGCAGATCCACATCACGGGCGAGCCGGAAAACGTCATGCAGGCGCAAAAGGCGCTCACGGGGCTGCTGCAGCTCGCGGCGAAGGGCGAAGAGATCAACGAGCAGAACGTGCGCTATATCTTCAAGCTCGTCGCCGAGGGGCGCGAGCAGAAAATTCAGGAGCTGGCCGGCGACGTGGTGTGCATCACGGCCAAGGGCAAGCCAATCAAGGCCAAGACCATCGGCCAGCGCACGTATCTGGACGCGATTGAGCATAACACCATCACGCTCGGCATCGGCCCGGCGGGCACGGGCAAGACGTATCTCGCCGTGGCGGAGGCGGTGGCCGCCTTCCGCGCGGAGAAGGTCAACCGCATCATCCTCACGCGCCCCGCGGTTGAGGCGGGCGAGCGGCTGGGCTTCCTGCCGGGCGACCTGCAGAGCAAGGTCGATCCGTATCTCCGCCCGCTGTACGACGCGCTGTTCGAGATGCTCGGCGCGGATACCTACGCCAAGTATCTGGAGCGCGGCAACATTGAGGTCGCGCCGCTGGCCTATATGCGCGGCCGCACGCTGGACGACAGCTTCATCATCCTCGACGAGGCACAGAACACCTCGCGCGAGCAGATGAAAATGTTCCTCACGCGCATCGGCTTCGGCTCGCACGTTGTCATCACCGGCGACGTGACGCAGATCGACCTTCCGCCGGACAAGACCTCCGGTCTGAAGGAGGCCATGCGCGTGCTCGATGGCATCGAGGACATTGCCATCTGCCGGCTGAGCGCGTCGGACGTGGTGCGCCACGCGCTGGTGCAGAAGATCATCGAGGCGTATGAGAAAAACGACCGGGCCGAGGCGGCGAAGGCAGACAAGCCCGCGCCGAAAAAGCCCGCAGCCAGGACGACACCGAGGAAGAAAGCATGAGTCATGTGAAAATTTATGTGAGCCGCAGCAAAAAACAGCTCGGCTGGCCGGAGACGTGGCGCTATGTGCGCCGTGCGGCGGCGGCTGCGCTCGCAGCCGAGGGCGTGGACACGCCCTGCGAGATCGACGTGCTGCTCACCGACGATGCGGGCATCCATGCCATCAACCGCGAGCAGCGCGGCATAGACCGGGCGACGGACGTGCTGTCGTTTCCGATGAACGAGCTGTTACCCGGGGAATTTGATCCGGACGCGTGCGAGTGGGACTATGAGAACGACCGCGCGCTGCTCGGCGACATGGTCATCTCCATGGAGCGCTGCGCCGCGCAGGCGGAGGAATTCGGCCACAGCTTCGAGCACGAGGTGAGCTATCTCACGGTGCACTCCGTGCTGCACCTGCTCGGCTACGACCACCTCGACGAGGGCGCGCAGAAGCGCCAAATGCGTGCAAGAGAAAAAGAAATCATGCAGATACTGAACGTTTGAATACAGGAGAACCGAATGATTACAAAAACCGCTATGATCACGATCTGCGGGCGGCCGAACGTCGGCAAATCCACGCTGACGAACGCGCTCGTGGGCGAGAAGATTGCCATCGTCTCCAGCAAGCCGCAGACGACGCGCAACCGCATCAGCGCCGTGCTGAACCGGGGCGACACGCAGTTGATTCTGATGGACACGCCGGGCTTTCACAAGCCGCGCACGCGGCTGGGCGACTATATGGTCAAGGTCGTGCGCGAGAGCGTGGCCGACGTGGACG
Organism: Clostridiales bacterium; assembly: GCA_004556965.1. GTDB lineage: Bacteria > Bacillota > Clostridia > Oscillospirales > Oscillospiraceae > CAG-103. The sequence goes on from SFFE01000001.1 coordinate 148,865, forward strand.
CCGTGCTGCTCGTCGTGGAGCCGATCGCAAACATCGGAGCGCAGGAGCAGGAGCTGATCGGCCGCATCAAAGAGTCCGGCGCGCCGAGCGTGCTGGTCATCAACAAGATCGACACCGTGGAAAAGGCGGAGCTGCTGCGCGTCATGGCGCTCTACTCCGCCGCGCACCCGTTTGACGCAATTGTGCCCATCTCCGCCAAACGGGGCGAGGGACTGGACGAGCTGCTGAGCGAGCTGCAGAAATTTGCTGCGCCCGGCCCGCAGCTCTTCCCGGACGACATGATCTCCGACATGCCGGAAAAGCAGATCTGCGCCGAGCTGGTGCGCGAAAAGCTGCTGCTGTGTCTCGACAAGGAGATCCCGCACGGCACGGCGGTCGAGGTCACGAAATTTTCCGAGCGCGAAAACGGCATTATCGACATGGATGTGACCATTTACTGCGAAAAGGACAGCCACAAGGGCATCATCATCGGCAAAAAGGGCGCGATGCTCAAGAAGATCGGCGAGCTTGCGCGCGCGGACATTGAGGCGTTCATGGGCACGAAGGTGTTCTTGCAGACGTGGGTCAAGGTCAAGGAAAACTGGCGTGATTCCAACGCGCAGCTTCGCAATTTCGGCTTTTCCAATCAATAATAGATTATTTTTTACCAGCGATATTTCCGCCCCGCTGCGCAGACAATAAGCGCAGCGAGGTGGTTATTTTGAAGAGCGAAACGTTCTGGGAACTGTTTCAGGATACCGGTGATCCGCTCTGCTACCTGCTGTACAGAGCCGCGCAGCCCGGCGCGGTCACGGCAAAACCGGAAGAGAAAGACGTCACGGCGGACGAAGCCGTCCGCCGTCCGGCGTGAGAGGTACATACCATGTTCAACACGACGCGCGGCCTGGTGCTGCGGGAGGTGCGCTATAAGGAGGCGGACAAGATCCTCACCGTCCTCACGGAAGGGGAGGGCAAGCTTACGCTCCGCGCGCGCGGCGCCATGCGCCGTGGCAGCAAGTTTGCCGCCGCTACGCAGCTTCTGACGTTTTCGGAGATGACGCTCTTCGGCAACAAGGGGCGCTGGTCGCTCAACGAGGCGGTCACGGTGGAGCAGTTTCTCGGTCTGCGGGACGATCTCTCTGCGCTCGCGCTCGGCAGCTATTTCGCAGAGCTGCTCGAAACGCTCTCAGACGAGGACTGCCCGGACCGCGCGGTGCTGCAGCTCGGGCTCAACAGCCTGTACGCGCTCAGCCGTGGGCTGTGTAGCCAAAAACAGATCAAGGCGGTGTTTGAGTTGCGGCTGATGAGCATCACGGGCTATGAGCCGGATCTCACCGGCTGCGCGCACTGCGGCGCGCCGGAGCCGGAGCAGCTGTGGTTTTATCCCCGCGGGGGCGCGGTGTACTGCGCGCGCTGCCGCGCGTCCAGCCCCGGCGCGGTGACGCCGCTGCTGCCGGAAACGCTCGCCGCCATGCGGCATATCGTCTATGCCGACCCCAAAAAGATTTTTTCGTTCACGGTCAGCGACGCGGGCTTAAACCAGCTCGGCAAGGTCTGCGAGGACTATTTGCGCGCGCAGCTCGAACGCGGGTTCTCGTCGCTGGACTACTGGAAGAAAGTGAAGGGCATAGGATGGAACAATATGAAAAATCCCTGAAAACGCTGGAGCTTCCGGCGGTTCTGGACTTGCTGGCCGCCGAGGCGGTGAGCACCGCCGCGCGGGATTCCGCCCGCGCGCTGCGTCCCTCCGGCGACCGCGCCGAGGTGGAAAAGCGCCTGAACGAGACGTCTGCCGCGGCGACGATGATGGTCGTCAAGGGCAGCCCGTCGTTTTCCGGCGTGAAGGACGTGCGCGCATCGCTGCAGCGCGCGGACATGGGTGGCATGCTCAACACGCGCGAGCTGCTGGAGATCGCGGGCGTGCTGCAGTCGGCGCGCTATGTGCGCGCCTACGGCACCGCCGACCGGCAGGAGAAAAGCTGTATCGACTATCTGTTCAACTCCCTGCAGGCCAACCGCTTTCTGGAGGACAAGATCACCAGCTCCATCACCGGCGAGGACGAGATCGCCGACGCCGCGTCCAGCGAGCTTGCGTCCATCCGCCGGCTGATCCGCGCCGCGTCCGCGCGCGTGCACGACGCGCTGCAGAAGATCATTTCCTCCCCGAGCTATGCCAAAGCGCTGCAGGAGCCGATCATCACCATGCGCTCGGAGCGCTACGTCGTGCCGGTGAAGGCCGAGCACAAGGGCGCGGTTCCGGGCCTGGTGCACGATGTGTCCAGTTCCGGCGCGACGCTGTTCATCGAGCCGATGGCGGCGGTAAAGGCCAACAACGAGCTGCGGGAGCTGCGCGCGAAGGAGAAAATCGAGATTGATCGCATCCTCATGGAGCTGTCGGCGGACTGCGCCGCGCACCGGGAGGATATCACCTGCGATTTTGACGTGCTGGTGAAGCTGGATCTCATTTTTGCCAAGGCCAAGCTCAGCTACCGGCTCGACTGCGTCGCCCCGGCGCTGACGGAGCGCGATCTGCATCTGCGCCGCGCGCGCCATCCGCTGCTGCCGAAGGACACGGCGGTGCCCATCGACGTGGCGCTCGGCGAGGATTACGACACCCTCGTCATCACCGGCCCGAACACGGGCGGCAAGACCGTCACGCTCAAGACCATCGGCCTGCTCTCAGCCATGGCGCAGTGCGGCCTGCACATCCCGGCGGCGGACGGAAGCTGCGTGCCCGTCTTTGCCGAGGTGATGGCGGACATCGGCGACGAGCAGAGCATCGAGCAGTCGCTGTCCACGTTCTCGGCGCATATGACGAACATTGTGCGCATCCTGCGCGAGTGCGACGACCGGTCGCTGCTGCTGTTCGACGAGCTGGGCGCCGGCACCGACCCGACCGAGGGCGCGGCGCTGGCCATCGCCATCATTGAAAACGCCAGAAAACGCGGTGCGATGATCGCGGCGACGACGCACTATACGGAACTGAAGGTTTATGCCACGACGGAAAAAGGCGTCATGAACGCCTCGTGCGAATTCGATGTGGAGACGCTGCGCCCGACGTACCATCTGCTCATCGGCATTCCGGGCAAGTCCAACGCCTTTGCCATTTCCGAGCGGCTGGGACTGCCGCAGGAGGTCATTGCCGACGCGCGCAGCCGCGTCGGCAGCGAGAGCGCGAGCTTCGAGGCCACGATCGAAAAGCTGGAGCAGGTGCGCCAGCTTTTGGAGCGCGACCGGCTCGAGGCGGCAAAGCAGCTTCGCCAGGCGGAGGAGAACGCCAAAAAATCCGCGATGCTGAAGGCGGAGCTGTCCGTCCGGCTCGAAAAGGCGGACGAGAAATCCCGCCGCGAGGCCGAGCGCATCATCGGCGAGGCGCGGCGCACGGCGGAGGCGGTCTTCGACGAGCTGGACGAGCTGCGCCGCATGGAGCGCGAGGACGAGGACCACCACCGCGCGAACGAGGCGCGCGCGGCGCTCCGCCGCCGGCTGAATCTGGCGGAGGAGAAGGCCGCTGCCGCCGTGGAGCAGCCGAAGGAGAAAAAAGTGTCCGCGCGCCCCGTGCAGGTGGGCGACACGGTGGAGATCCTGTCCATGGGCGTCAAGGCCACGGTCACGGCCATCTCCGCCGACCGGACGCTCACGCTGCGCGCGGGGATCATGAACGTGACCGCGAAGGAGAAAGAGGTGTATCTCTTACAGGACGCAAAGCCGGTGCAGGTAAAAACGTCCTCCGGGCAGGCGGCGCAGCTTCGCAGCGTGGCCGCGTCCTCGGAGATCGACCTGCGCGGCATGGAGCGCATGGAGGCCGTCGCCGCCACGCAGCGATTCATCGACAACGCCGTCATGGCGAAGCTCGAAAAGGTCACGATCATCCACGGCAAGGGCACCGGCGCGCTGCGCGCGGCGGTGCAGCAGGAGCTGAAAAAGAACAAGGTGGTCAAGTCGTTCCGTCTCGGCCGTTACGGCGAGGGAGAAACCGGTGTAACAGTTGTGGAACTGAAATAAAATCCAAAATCTACGTTGGCAAAAACGCTGTGCAACTCTACGAAAAAGCGAAAACTGGTTGACGATATCGGGGGATTTTGATAATATTATGGGTGCATAATAGTGCATAAGGAGTGGAGAATATGATCACGAAAGAAGCAGTCATCAACAATCAGGTGGGACTCCATGCACGGCCCGCGACCTTCTTTATCCAGAAGGCGAACGAATTCAAGAGCAGCATCTGGATCGAGAAAGACGAGAGACGCGTGAATGCAAAGAGCCTTCTTGGCGTACTGTCTCTCGGCATCGTCAAGGGAACGGCGGTCACCCTCGTGGCCGACGGCGCTGACGAGCAGGAAGCGATCGATACCTTGGTTGCACTGATTAACTCTGATTTCTCGGAGTGATTCAACAGAAAAATCGAAACAGGGGCGTGTGATTCTGCACGCCCCTGTTCAGCTATGAACAGGACGAAGCCTATGACGACGCAAAAGCAAAAGAATACCGCCATTCTGGAAATGCTCGTGTGCGCCACACTGTGGAGCATCGCGGGGATCTTCATCAAGCTGATCCCGTGGAACGCGTTCGTGATTGCGGGGTTGCGCAGCCTGTTTGCGGGACTGGTTGTGCTGGTTTATATGAAAATCAGGCGTCTGCGCCTCATCCTTAACCGCCGCACGGTCGTGGCGGGCGTGTGTATGGCGCTCCTGTTTTTCTGCTTTGTCGGCGCAAACAAGCTCACCACGGCGGCGAACGCCATCGTGCTGCAGTTCACGGCGCCGCTGTTCATCATGGGGCTGTCGGTGCTGTTTCTGCACCAGAAGTTCCGCTGCGCGGACGTGCTGGCGGTGGTCTTCACCATGGCGGGCATCTCGCTGTTTTTCTTCGACCAGCTCACGCCGGGGCACGTTTTGGGGAACGTCGTCGCCATTCTGAGCGGCCTGTTCATGGCACTGATGTATATGAACCTCGGAAGCTGCCCGGAGACGGAACGGATGAGCAGCATTCTCATCGGCCAGACGCTGACGTTTTTGTGCGGCGTGCCGCTCCTGTTCACGACACACCCGGCGTTTTCCGCGCTGCCGGTGCTGTATGTCGTCATTCTGGGCGTGGTGCAGCTCGGCATTCCTTACGTGCTGTGCGCCCGGGCCGCAGAGCATTGCCCGCCGCTGGCCTGCTCGCTGCTCGGCGCGCTGGAGCCGCTGCTCAACCCGATCTGGGTGTTTTTGTTTGACGGCGAGGCGCCCGGTGTGTTCGCGCTCGCCGGGGGCGCGGTCGTCATCGTAACGGTGACGCTCTGGTGCATCTTCGGCCAGCGCGCGCCGGAAGCGGTCTGACGGAGGGACGCGCGATGGAAAAGCTCCGGATTGACGAGCTTCGGGAAAAAGCGAATATGCTGCCGCTGCTGCCGGGCGTGTACCTGATGCTGGACAGCGCCGGCGCGGTCATCTATGTCGGCAAGGCCAAGGCGCTGAAAAACCGCGTCACGAGCTATTTTCGCGGCGAGCACCTGCCAAAGGTGGCGGCGATGGTTTCGCACGTGGCGGATTTCAACGTCATCGTGGTGCAGTCCGAATTTGAGGCGCTCGTGCTGGAAAACTCGCTCATCAAGCTGCACCGGCCAAAATACAACATCCTGCTCAAGGACGACAAGGGCTATCCCTTCGTCCGGCTGGATGTGAAAAGCGAATATCCGACGTTTTCGCTCGTCAACCGGATGGAGAAGGACGGGGCGAAATACTTCGGTCCCTACGGCGGCCGGAGCATGACGGCGGACATCATCGACACAATCTGCAAGGCGCTGAAGCTGCCGACCTGCTCGCGCCGGTTCCCGCAGGACATCGGGCGGCAGCGGCCGTGCCTGAACTACCATATGGGCACATGCGCGGGCTACTGCCTGAAGGATGCGTCGGCGGAGGAATACCGCAGCGCCATCCGCGCGGCGGAGCTGATTCTGGAGGGCAAGACCGCGGAGCTGACCGCCGAGCTGCAGCAGCGCATGGAGGAAGCGGCGGAGGCGCTGCGCTTTGAGTATGCCGCCGAGCTGCGCGACCGGCTGCGCGCCGTGCAGGGGCTGCAGAACCACCAGCGCGTGATCGCCACGGCGTATGCCGACACGGACGCGGTGGGCTTCCAGCGGGGGGCAAAGTGCTGCTTCACGGTGCTGCATTTTACGGACGGAAATCTCACCGGCAAGGACTTCGAACTGATGGACGAGCCGCTGGAGCCGGACGCGGAGGCAATCTCCGATCTGGTGCAGCAGTACTACGAAAACCGCGGCGCGTGGCCGCGGCAGATCCTGCTCCCGTGCGAGATCGAGTCGTCGGACGCGCTGCAGGCGCTTTTGACGGAGAAGGCCGGGCACAAGGTGGCGATCGAGGTTCCGAAGCGCGGCGACAAATGCCGCCTGACGGAGAGCGCCGCCATGAACGCGCGCGAGGAGATTTTGCGTGCGACGACCGCCGCACAGCGCGGCATGAAAACGCTCGAATGGCTCCAGAAGGCGCTCGAACTGCCCGCGCCGCCGGAGCGGATCGAGGCGTTTGATATCTCCAACCTCGGCGACACAGGCATCGTCGCCGGTATGACGGTGTTCCGCCGCGGCAAGCCGCTCAAGCGGGACTACCGGAAGTTCCGCATCCGCGACACGGCGGGGCAGAACGACTACGCCTCCATGCGCGAGGCGGTCACGCGCCGGTTTCAGCATTATCTGGACGGCGACGGCAAATTTGCCGAGCTGCCCGATCTGCTGCTGATCGACGGCGGCGCGGAGCACGCGGCCGTGGCAAAGGACGTGCTGGGCGGGTTCGGTCTCGCCGTGCCGGTGTTCGGCATGGTCAAGGACGACCGCCACCGTACGCGCGCGCTCATCACGCCGGAGGGCGCGGAGATCGGCATCGCAGGCAATCAGGCCGTGTTCGCCCTGATCGGCACCATTCAGGAGGAAACGCACCGGTTTTCCATCGAATATCAGCGCTCGCTCCGCCGCGCGTCGCTTGCATCGGAGCTGGACGCGATCCCCGGCGTGGGGGAGAAGCGGCGCAACGCCCTGCTGAGCGCGTTTCGAAGCGTGAAGGCCGTGCGCGCGGCGTCCTTTGAGACGCTCTGCGAGGTCGTCCCCGCATCCACGGCGCGCGCGATCTATGACCATTACCACACGAAAGGAACCGACCAATGCGAGTAATCACAGGCACGGCGCGCGGCAGAAGGCTGCGCGAGCCGGAGGGCATGGCCATCCGCCCGACAACGGACAGCGTGAAGGAGGCCATCTTCAATACCATCCAGTTCGACATCGAGGGCCGGCGCGTGCTGGATCTGTTCGCGGGCACGGGGCAGCTCGGCATCGAGGCGCTCAGCCGCGGCGCGGCGTCCGCCGTGTTTGTGGACGAAAGCACGGACGCGGTGAAGCTCGTGCGCGCGAATCTCGCGGTCTGCAAGCTGGAGGCTAGGGTCGTACAGACGGAGTCCATCGGCTATCTCGGCGGCTGCGGGCAGTTCGACCTGATTTTCCTGGATCCGCCGTATGATACGGGACTGCTTGACAAAGCGCTGCAAGCTGTTATAAAATTTGACATACTGACCGATGGTGGTATAATAGTCTGCGAAAGTCGTCGTGAAAAGGCGCTGCCAGACGTTCCGACACCGTATTATAAGGCGCGGGAGCGCAGCTACGGCAAAATTAAACTGACCCTCTACGGAAAGGGAACACAGGCATGAAAACAGCAATCTACCCCGGCAGCTTCGACCCTATGACGCTGGGGCATCTGAATATCATCCGCCGGACGTCCGGCATTTTCGATCAGGTCGTCGTATGCATCATGAAAAACGCCGGAAAACAGCATCCCATGTTTACGCGCGAAGAGCGAGTGGAATTGGCCCGGCGTGTGGTCTCCCGCTTTCCGAATGTGAAGGTCACGACGTTCGACGGGTTGGTCGCGGAGTACGCCAACCAGTTTGAGGAGGGCGCGGTCATCGTCAAGGGGCTGCGCGCGAATACCGATTTTGAAAACGAATTTCAAATGGCGCTCATCAACAAAAAGCTCAATCCTGATCTGGACACGATGTTTCTGACCGCCAGTGAAAAATATACGTTCCTCAGCTCGTCCGTTGTCAAGGAAATGGCGTCCTACGGTGCGGATCTCACCGAGTTTGTGCCGTGCGAGATCATTGGCGATGTGATGGAGCGCGCCCGGAAGAAGCAATAATTTTCTGAAAAAAGCGACACCCCGCAGCACCGAAATTTGATCGGAAAACGATATGGGAGGCTACAAAAATGGACCAGGAAGTCATGGAACTCATCGAAATGCTCTATACAATGGTGTCCGAGGCGTGGGGCGTTCCCCTCGGAAATGAAAAATGTATCGTGGAACGCGATAAAATTCTGGAAATCCTCGATGAGATCAAGACCGCGCTCCCGGTCGAGCTGGCAGAGGCCAAGCGTCTGGTCTCCGCGCGCAACGAGTTTATCAACAACGCCAAGCGTGAGGCGGAGGGGATCCGCAATCAGGCCGAGGAGCGCGCCCGCGCGCTCGTGGACGGGCAGGAGATCGTGCGCATCGCCAGAGCGCGCAGCAGCGAAATGCTGGCTGAGGCGGAATCCCGCAGCAGCGAAATGCTCACCACGGCTGAGACCAAAGCACAGCAGCTCCGCCGTGCCTCCAGCGAGTTCTGCGAAGACATGCTCCGCCGCACGGAGGAGACCATCTCCGCGGCGCTCGGAAACGTCCAGCAGACCCGCGCCGGCGTCCGCGCCGCCATGGGTGCCGCTGCGCCGCAGCCGCAGCCCCAGCAGCCGAAGATTACCTTCGAAGAGGCGCCTGAGGAGGAGCCGCAGGAAGTGTGAGTCCCGGAATGGAATAAACACAAACCCGCCGCCGGAAAATCCGGCGGCGGTTTTTTGCATCTCACGCATGCTCCGCATTCTCGCGGCGCGACGTAAGCGAAGCGGTTTTGTGCGTTTTTGCCGAAATTTTTGCGGATGTGGGCGAAAAAAGGTCTTTCCGGCGCGGCCCCTTATCCAGATGAATCCATATTTTGTGCCGCACTTTGCGCCCCCCGCACGCGCGGCCACAAGGTGTTGTGCTTATTGGGAAAACGACATCATGCCGTGCAGATGGTATGATTTCTCAAGAAGAAATCGACAAATTTTTACTTGCTTTTTGAAGGGCTTCCCTCTATAATAAGGAATGCAAAGTGGGGAGAAGTGGAGCAAAGTGTAGCAAAAGTGCACAACATTTTCACAACCTTCCCAATTGGCACCGCACCACCGGCGCACAGATATTTTCGGAGAGGGGGAGACAGAGATGACCGGTGTCTATCAGCACAGTCTGGACGCCAAGGGCAGACTCTTTATCCCCGCAAAGCTCCGGGAAGAGCTGGGCGACGTGTTTTATGTGACGCTGTCGATGGACAAGTGCCTGTCCGCGTACAGCGCGGAAAACTGGCAGGTGTTTTCCGATAAGGTAAATGCCATGCCGTATGTGAAGCAGCGCAAAATGCGCCCGCTGTTCGCTTACGCCGCCAAGTGCGAGCTGGACGGGCAGGGCCGCATCCTGCTGCCGCAGAACCTGCGCGATTTCGCGGGGCTGGTGAAGAACGTCACCGTCGTCGGCAGCAACAACCACGCGGAGTTTTGGGACAGTGAGAGCTGGAACGCGATCTACGAGCAGGAGACGCTGCCGGAGAACATCGCGGCAGTCATGGAGGAGCTGGATTTCTGATGGAAGCAAAACATGTTTCCGTGCTGCTTCCGGAATGTATCGACAGCCTCAACATCCGCCCTGAGGGCGTCTATGTGGACGGGACGCTCGGCATGGGCGGCCACTCTGAGGAGATCGCAAAGCGGCTGACCACCGGAAAGCTCATCGGTATTGACCGGGACGAGACGGCGATCCGCCGCGCGGGCGAACGGCTGAGACCCTATGGCGATCGTGTGCAGCTCGTGCACGGCAACTTCCGCGACACGGCGGAGATTCTGGACGATCTCGGCATTGAAGCGGTGGACGGAATGCTCTTTGACCTCGGTGTGTCCTCTCCGCAGCTCGACGAGAGCGAGCGCGGCTTTTCCTACATGCACGATGCGCCGCTCGACATGCGCATGGACGAGACGGACAATCTCAACGCATGGTTCATCGTCAACCGCTGGCCGGAGGAAAAGCTCCGCCGCATTCTCTATGATTACGGCGAGGAGCGCTGCGCGCCCCGCATCGCCGCGGCCATCGTCCGCGAGCGGGAGCGGCGGGAGATCCGTACCACGCTGCAGCTTGTGGAGGTCATCCGCAGCGCCATGCCCGCCGCCGCGCTGCGCGAAAAGCAGCATCCGGCCAAGCGCACCTTTCAGGCCATCCGCATCGCCGTGAACGACGAGCTGGAGGCCGTGCGCGCCATGATGGCCACCGCGCCGGACAAGCTCCGTCCCGGCGGCCGCATCGCTGTCATCAGCTTTCACTCTCTGGAGGACCGCATCGTGAAGACCGGCATTGCAGCACGGGAAAACGGCTGCACCTGTCCACGGGAGTTCCCCGTTTGCACCTGCGGCTTTGTGCAGACGCTCAGAAGCGTCACGCGCAAGCCGATCCTGCCCTCTCCGGAGGAGATGGAATCCAACCCACGTTCCCGCAGCGCCAAGCTCCGGGTCGCGGAACGTATCTGAGAAAGGAAACATTATGGCAAAAGCAGCCGTCAAAAGAACATACCCAGGCAGCGCAGTCAACGGCAGCCTTGCCTATGATCTGAACCGCCCGGCGGCAGAGGAGTACCTCTACAGCGCGCCGGTGGATATCCCCGCCGCTCCACGGACGGTGGAGGAAGTCGTTCCGGAAACCGTCGCCGTTCCCAAGCAGGCCATCTCGCCGCTTGCGGTGCTCGGCTTTGCGCTTGCCGCCGTGCTGCTGGTGCTGTCGCTGATGGCGCGCGCCCAGCTCAGCACTGCATCGGAGACCGTCTCCGCGCTGGAGAGTCAGGTCGCCGCGCTGCAGGAGGAGCAGGATAAGCTCCTCATCGGCTATGAGAGCGCGTTCAATCTCACGGAGATCGAGGACTACGCCATTAACGAGCTGGGCATGCAGAAGCCCCGCAGCGACCAGCTCTACTACGTCAACAGCACCGCGCAGGACAAGGCGGTCATTCTTGCCGAGGACGCGGAGCATGTGGGACTGGCAGACCGCTTCGGCGACTTTATTTCTTCCCTTGTGGAATATTTCAGCTGAGCCGGCCTGTAAGATGATACTATCCTCACTGCGCGAACAAGGAGACAGACATGGCCAAAGGTACCTCTGGGCGTCAGAACGCCCGCAGACCCAATAGCATGATGCTTCGCCGCACACTTTTCCTGTTGGTGGTGTGCGGCATCGTCGCATTTTTAGTCCTTGTGGCAAAGCTGTATCAGGTTATGGTGGTTCAGCACGATTATTATGAAAATATGGCAATTTCGCAGCAGGTGCGCGAGACGGAGATCGCCGCCTCCCGCGGCACGATCTATGATACGAACGGCAAGATCCTCGCCAAAAGCGCGTCGGTGGACACCATTTTCATCAGCCCGGCGGAGATCACGAAGTATGACGAAGACCCCGTGCTGATTGCGCGCAGCCTGTCTGAAATTCTGGGCGTGGACTATGGCAAGATCCTGGAGATGACCTCCGACACCAAGTCATGGTATAAGGTCGTCGCGCGCAAGGTGGAGAGCGACGTTTCTGATCAGGTGCGCGCGTTCAAGGAAGAGAACAACATCGTCGGCGTCAAGATCGAGGCGGACACCAAGCGCTATTATCCTTACGGCAGTCTGGCCGCGCACATCATTGGCTTTGTCGGAACGGACAACAGCGGCCTGTCCGGCATTGAAAACCGCTATGACGACGCGCTTTCCGGCAGCAAGGGACGCGTGGTGCGCGCCACGGACCGCAACGGCACGGATATGCTCTTCGTCGATTACGAGGATTATTACGACGCCTCCAACGGCGAGAACGTGACGCTCACGCTCGACGCGACGATCCAGTATTACATGGAAAAGCACCTGCAGCAGGCCGTGGAGGACTACGACGTGCAAAACGGCGCGGCGGCGATCGCCATGGACCCCAACACCGGCGCAATTTTGGGCATGGCCTCGCTCGGCAACTTTGACCTGAACGACTATCAGGCTGTCAGCGAGGAGGCACAGGCGGAGATCGACGCAGCGGAAAGCGACGAGGAAGCGGCGGAGCTGCTCAGCGCGGCGCAGCAGCTTCAGTGGCGCAACAAGGCGCTGTCCGATACGTATGAGCCCGGCTCCACATTCAAGATCATCACGCTGGCCATGGCGCTGGAGGAAGGTCTGGTGGACGACAACTCCACCTTCTACTGCGGCGGCAGCACGAATGTGCTCGGCCGAACCGACCCGCTGAAGTGCTGGAAGACCGGCGGCCACGGTTCGCAGACGCTCACGCAGGCGATTCAGCATTCGTGCAACGTCGCGCTCGTGCAGATTGGCCAGAAGGTCGGCGCGCAGACGTTTTACAAATATGCGGAAGCCTTCGGATTCCTGAACCTGACGGAGAACATGGACGCCACGCTCACGGCCAAGACCGGCATTGACCTCGCGGGCGAGAGCGGCAGCATCTGGTGGAGCCAGAACACGTTCTACGACACGGAAAACCTCTCGCAGCTTGCGTCGGCCTCCTTCGGCCAGACGTTTACCATCACGCCGCTGCAGCTCATCACCGCGGTGAGCGCGTGCGTCAACGGCGGCAACCTGATGAAGCCGTATGTGGTCAAGAACGTGACCGACAGCAGCGGCAAGATCGTATCAGCGAACGAACCGACGGTCGTGCGGCAGGTCGTCAGCGAGCAGACGAGCGCCAAGGTGCGCGAAATTCTGGAGAAGGTCGTCGGCGATCCGGTGGACGGCACCGGTAAGAACGCCTACGTTGCGGGCTACCGCATCGGCGGCAAGACCGGCACGTCCGAAAAGGTCGCTCAGGACGTGGCGGGCGGCCCGAAGGAATACATCGTCTCGTTCATCGGCGTCGCGCCGGCGGATGATCCGCAGATCGTGATTCTCGTGCTGCTGGACACGCCGAGCAACGACTGCGGCGTCTACATCAGCGGCGGCCAGATGGCCGCGCCCACAGTGGGCAAAATGATGGCCGATATCCTGCCGTACATGGGCGTCGAGCCGGAATACACCGACACGGAAAAGACCTACATGGATAAGACCGTGCCGAACGTCACCGGCCTCACGGTCGAGCAGGCGAAGGCCGCGCTGCAGGAGGTGGGCTTGAATGCCCGCGTCATCGGCGACGGCGACAAGATCACGCAGCAGCTTCCCGGCGGCTCCACGGTCGTGGCGAGCGGCAGTACCATCCTGATCTATGCAGGTGCGGAACCGTCCGCCGAGCAGGAGCAGATGCCGGATCTGACGAATCTGACGTACGAGACGGCACGCGACCGGCTTGCAGCCTATGGGCTGTATCTGCGCACGAACAGCTCTATCACAAGCACGTCGCAGATCATTTCCGGCCAGAGCATCGCGGAGGGCACGCTTGTGGAACACGGAACGGTCGTGGAAGTGACGCTCGTCACGAACGATACCAGCATGATCGGCAGATATTGATACGAACGACGGAGGGACCCGTTATGAAACTCAAAGAACTGCTTTCCGAGGTGCGCGTGCTCGAATGCACCGCCGCGCTTGAAACGGAAATCCGGGACATCAGCTTTGACTCTCGCACGACGCAGCCGGGTGACCTGTTCGTCGCCGTGTGCGGCTATGAATCCGACGGCCACCGGTTCATCGGCATGGCCACGGAAAAGGGCGCGGCCGCCGTGCTGTGCCAGCGAAAGCCGGAGACGGACGTTCCCTATATCCTCGTGGCGGACAGCCGCCTTGCGCTCGCGCAGGTGAGCTGCGCCTACTTTGGCTATCCTGCGCGCGAGCTGCGGATGATCGGCGTCACCGGCACGAACGGCAAAACGACGACCACCACGCTCATCAAGCATGTGCTGGAGCAGGCGCGCGGCGCGAAGGTGGGGCTGATCGGCACGAACGCCAACCTGATCGGCGACGAGACGCTGCACACCGAGCACACCACGCCCGACTCCTATGAGCTGCAGAAGCTGCTGCGCGCGATGGTGGATGCGGGATGTACCTATGCGGTGATGGAGGTCTCCTCCCACTCGCTGGTGCTACACCGCGTGGCCGGCATCCGGTTCGCCGTCGGCATTTTTACGAATCTTTCGCAGGATCATCTCGACTTTCATAAAACCATGGAGGCCTATGCCGAGGCGAAGGCACTCCTGTTTTCCCAGTGCGATCAGGGCGTGGTGAATCTCGACGACCCGTGGGCACAGGTGATGCTCGATCGCGCGCAGTGCCCGATGGTTACCTACTCGGCGAAGAGCAATCACGCCGACCTGGTGGCAAAGGACATCCGTCTGTCCGCGTCCGGCGTGCGCTTTGTCGCCATGACCGGCGACAGTCTGGAGCGCATGAAGCTCGGCATTCCCGGCATGTTTTCCGTATACAACGCGCTGAGCGTGATCGCATGCGCGCTGGCACTGGGTGTCACGCTGCCGGAGTGCGCGGCGGCGCTGGCGACCTCCAAGGGCGTCAAGGGCCGGGCGGAGGTGGTCAAAACGGACGGGGATTACACCATTCTCATCGACTATGCCGTCACGCCCGACGCGATTGATAACATCCTCACCACGGTGCGCGAATTCACGCCCGGCCGGCTGGTGATCCTCTTTGGCTGCGGCGGCGACCGCGACCGGGGCAAGCGCCCGAAGATGGGGCGCATTGCCGGCCAGAAAGCGGATTTCGTCATCGTCACGAGCGACAACCCGCGCACCGAGGACCCGGAGGCCATCATTGCCGATATCCTGCCCGGTCTGAAGGAGACGCGCACGCCGTATGTCGTGCGCCCCGACCGCCGCGAGGCGATCGAGTACGCCATCGAAAACCATGGCAAGGGTGATGTGATCATCCTCTGCGGCAAGGGACATGAGGATTATCAGATCATCGGCAAGACGAAGATCCACATGGATGAGCGGGAAATCGTTGCAGAAATACTGGAGAAGAGGAAACAGAAATGACGTTGAAGCTGATTCTGGCGTTTGTGATCGCATTTATCGTAGCCAGCGGGATCGGGGTGTTTTTGGTGCCGTTCCTGCGCCGGATTAAGGCAGGGCAGAGCATCAAGACGGACGGCCCCACGTGGCACATGTCCAAAAACGGCACGCCCACCATGGGCGGCGTGATGTTCATTGCCGCCGTCACCGTCGTGTGCCTGACGGTCGGCTTCAGCAGCATGCTGGGGGGCGACTATGGTCACATTTTCTGCCTGCTGTTCGCGCTGGTGTTCGGCGCCATCGGCTTTCTGGACGACTATGAAAAGCTGAAGAAAAAGCAGAATCTTGGTCTCACGGCGGGAAAGAAGTTCCTGCTGCAGCTCGTGGCTGCGGTGGCGTTCATCTTCCTGATGCGGAAGTTCGGCTACGTGACGCCGAATCTCTATATCCCGTTCTGGAACGTGTCGTTCCCGATCCCGGAGCCGGTGTATGTGATCTTCGCCGCGTTCGTCATCGTCGGCACGGTCAACGCCGTGAACCTCACCGACGGCGTGGACGGTCTCGCAACGGGTACGAGCTTTCCGGTGTGCGTGTTTTTCGTCGCGGTGACGATGCTGTGGGGCGAGACGTATCTCTCCCTCGGCGTGTTCGCCTCCGGCCTTGCGGGCGGACTGCTCGGCTTTCTGCTGTATAACTTCAATCCGGCCAAGGTCTTCATGGGCGATACCGGGTCGCTGTTTCTCGGCGGCGCGATCGCGGCCATGGCCTTTGCCTATGACATGCCGCTGATCCTCGTGACGCTCGGCATCGTCTACATCATCGAGACGCTGTCGGACATCATTCAGGTGTCGGTGTTCAAGCTGACGCACGGCAAGCGCGTGTTCAAAATGGCGCCATTCCACCACCATCTGGAGATGGGCGGCTGGACGGGCAAGAAGTGGAAGGAGCGGGAGCTGTTCGCACTCTTTACCGCCACATCCACGGTGTTTGCCATCCTTTCTTTCGTCGGCATTTTCCATCGGTTCGGTGCGTGAGCACTGTGCCGTCCGGGAGGGGTTTCATGAACTACAACAAGCAAAGACTCCCTGAACGACAAGAGACCGCCGCTCCGGTGCGCGGCAGCTTTGACATCCCGTTTTTTGCGCTGACGCTGCTGCTTTTGACGATCGGCGTCATCATGGTGCTGTCGGCCAGCTTCCCGCGCGCATACTATCAGGGCAAAAGCCCGATGTATTATTTTCTGCGGCAGGGTCTGTTTGCTGCGGCGGGCGTATGCTTCATGATCGTCTTTTCCAAGATCAACATGGCGGTGTACCGCCGGTTCTCGTTCTGGGTGCTGGCGGTATCCGTTTTGCTGCTGATGGTCGTGCCGATCATCGGCACCTCCGGCGGCGGCGCAAAGCGCTGGATCAGCCTTGGCTTTACGACCTTTCAGCCGTCGGAGATCGCGAAGATCGGCGTGGTGCTCTTTTTCGCCAACATGATCTGCAACTATAAAAACGAGATGAAGACGTTCAAGCACGGCGTGCTTCCGTTTGCCGTCATTACGGTCGCCATCGTAGGGCTGCTGATGCTCGAACCGCACCTGTCAGCGTCGATCATCATCTGCGCCATTGCGATTGTGATGCTGTTTGTCGGCGGCGTGAAGCTTTCGTATTTCGTCAGCGGCATCGCGGCCAGCGGCGTGCTGGTGTTCATCGCGGTCAAATTCATTCCGTACGTGCAGGCGCGCATCACCGCGTGGCAGGATCCCTTTGCCGACAAGAGCGGCGACGGCTATCAGGTCGTGCAGTCGCTGCTGTCCATCGGCTCGGGCGGCTTTCTCGGGCTCGGGCTCGGCCAGAGCCGGCAGAAGTATTTGTATCTGCCAGAGGAGCACAACGACTATATCTTTTCCATCGTCTGCGAGGAGCTGGGCTTTGTCGGCGCGGCGGCGATCCTGATCCTGTTCGCGCTGCTGATCTGCCGCGGCTACTGGATCGCCATGCACTCGCCGGACCGCTACAGCTTTCTCGTCTGCGTCGGGATCATGACGCTGCTGTCAATTCAGGTGTTTCTGAACATCGCCGTCGTCACGAATCTGATCCCGTGTACCGGCATTTCGCTGCCGTTTTTCAGCTACGGCGGCACGGCGCTGCTCATGCAGCTCGCGGAGATGGGCATCGTTTTGAGCGTCTCACGCGATATCCCAACGCGAAAGACGACCTAGCACTGTTTCTTTTCAGGAGGCGTTCCTATGAATTTTCTGTTTACCTGCGGCGGGACTGCAGGGCACATCAATCCCGCGCTGGCGGTCGCCGGACGGCTGCGCGAGTGGATGCCGGACTGCGGCATTCTATTCGTCGGCGCGAACGGCAAAATGGAGACCGATCTCGTGCCGCGCGCGGGCTATGACATTCTCACGGTTGAGGTCACGAATCTCCACCGCAGCCTGAAGCCGTCGGAGATCGCCTATAATTTAAAATCCCTTTCCAACGTCGTGAGCGCCACGCACGCGGCGAAGCAAATTGTGAAGGATTTTCAGCCGGACGTCGCCATCGGCACGGGCGGCTATGTCTGCTATCCCGTGCTCAAGGCGGCGGCGCAGCTCGGCGTTCCGACCGTCGTGCACGAATCCAACGCCGTGCCGGGGCTGACGACGAAAATGCTCTCCGGCGTGGTGGACCGCATTCTGGTCGGCTTCGAGGAGAGCCGCCAGCACTATTCCGACGTGAAGAAGGTGCTGGTCACCGGCACGCCGGTGCGCGGCGCGTTTTCCGACTGCACGCAGGCGGAGGCCAAGGCGTATCTGGGCCTGCAGGCGGACAAACCGCTGGTCGTGTCCGTATGGGGATCGCTCGGTGCGCGGCGCATGAACGAGATGATGACGGACTTCATCGCGCTCGCGTGCGAAGAACCGGCATTCACGCTCATTCACTCCGCCGGCAAGCTGGGGTATGAGCGCATGACCGGCGCGCTGGCCGAGAAGTGCCCGCAGGCTCCGGAGAACTGCGGCATGGAGGTGCGCCCGTATATTTATGACATGCCGCTGGTGATGGACGCGGCGGATCTGGTGCTGTGCCGCGCGGGCGCGTCCACACTCGCGGAGCTGACGTGCATCGGCAAGCCCGCGATCCTCGTGCCGTCCCCGAACGTGACAAACAACCATCAGGAGCGCAATGCGCGCGTGCTCGAACGCGCGGGCGGCGCGAAGGTGCTGCTCGAGGGAGCGTTTACCGCCGAGACGCTTTACGCCATGGTGCGCGGGCTGCTGGACGATCAGCAGCAGCTTTCAGAAATGGCGCAGAACATGAAGGCCGCCGGCGTGCCCGACGCAGCCGACCGCATTGCGGAAACGATTCTGGAGCTGGCTTCCGGGCAGAAAAAATGACAAATAACCTTTCCTTTGCATAGTATGGCATGAAATTGCTGTGCGGAGGAAAGATTATGAGTATATGGCACATCAACGGCGGGAATACACTGACCGGCAGCACGTCGGTGCAGGGCGCAAAAAACGCGGTTTTGCCGATCATGGCGGCGTCGGTGCTGACGGGCTGTGAGACGGAGCTGCTCAACGTCCCGGAGCTGCGGGATGTGGACACCACGCTGCGCATCCTGCAGCATCTCGGCTGCACGGCGGAGCGCGACGGCGACGTGGTCTGCATCGACTCGCGCGGCATGAGCCGCAATTTCATCCCGCATACGCTCATGCGGGAGCTGCGTTCGTCGGTGATTTTTCTGGGCGCGATTCTGGCGCGCTTCGGCGAAGCGCGGCTGTCCATGCCGGGCGGCTGTGAGCTGGGGCCGCGGCCGGTTGATCTGCATCTGGAAGCGCTGCGCGCGCTCGGCGCGGATGTGCAGGAGCACGGCGGCGACATCGTCTGCCGGGCGCAGAAGCTGCGCGGCACGCGCATCCTGCTGCCGTTTCCCAGCGTCGGCGCAACGGAAAACGCCATGCTCGCGGCCTGCGCCGCTGAGGGCGAAACGGTGATCTGCAACGCAGCGCGTGAGCCGGAAATCGTGGATCTGCAGCATTATCTGCAGAAGCTCGGCGCGCAGATCGGCGGCGCCGGCACCTCCACTGTGACGGTCAGCGGTTTTTCGCCGGTGGCGCGGGTGGGGCACCGGATCATGCCGGATCGCATCGTGGCGTCCACCATTTTATGTGCCTGCGCCGCGTCCGGGGGCGAAATTGAGCTGTTTGGCGTGAATCCGGCGCATTTTCTTACCGTTCTGGACTCGCTTTCTGAGGCGGGATGTGATATAATCACCACATCGTCTGCTGTACGCCTGCGTTCGTGCGGACGGCTCATCGCGCCAAGACCCATCGTGACGCGCCCGTATCCCGGCTTTCCGACGGATGCGCAGCCGCCACTGATGGCGGCCTGTCTCAAGGCGCGCGGGACGACGGTGTTCACGGAAAACATCTTTGCCAACCGTTATCGCCATGCGGAGGAATTCCGCCGCTTGGGCGCGAACGTCAGCATCGAGGGCCGGGTGGCTTACATATCCGGCGTCGAACGACTGACCGGCGCGCCGCTCACGGCGAGCGACCTGCGCGGCGGCGCGGCCATGATCGTGGCGGGGCTGTCCGCCGAGGGGCGAACCGATCTGCTGGACGACGGCTATGTCCGCCGCGGGTACGACCGGTTCGACCGGTGTCTTGCCGGGCTCGGCGCGGATATCTGCTGCGAGGCGTAGGCAAAAGGAGGCCACGTATGAAAAAAGCGGAGCGGCGCAGCAAGCCGCACGGCGTAAAAAACCGAAGAAATATCCTCTACGGGCCGTTGATGTTCCTGCTCATCTGCGCGGCGCTCGTATTGGGCATGAGCGTCTTTTTCAAGGTGTCGAAGATCACGGTGGAGGGCAGCTCCCTCTACGCGCCGGAGGAGGTCATTGAGGCGTCCGGCATTGAAGAGGGCGACTATCTGTTTTTTGTCAACCGGTTTTCGGCGGCCAGCCGCATTTATTCCAAGCTGCCGTATATTGATCAGGTCAAGGTGAACCTCGCGTTGCCGAGCCATGTGACCATCACCATCACGGAGAGCAGCGCCATGGCGTATATCGATGCCGGGACGGCCTGTTGGGTGCTCGACCAGAACTGCAAGCTGCTGACCACGGCCACCGGGGAGGAGACGGCGGGACTCATCCGCGTCGATGGCGTGACGCCGCTGGCGCCGGAGGTGGGGGCAATCCTCGCCGCCGGGGAGGCGGACGCCGCCAAGGTGACGTATCTGGCGGAGATTTTGGATCAGATCCTTACGCGCGAGCTTACCGGCAAGGTCACGGCGATTGACATGTCGGATGTGACAAACCCCGCCTTTGCGTATGACGGCCGCTTCACCGTCCGGCTCGGCCGGGATGAAAACGTCGAATACAAGTTCAGCATGCTGCAAAGCGCGGTCGAGCAGCTCACCGAGCAGGACACCGGAACCATTGATCTTTCCATTGACAAACGGGCCCATTTCAGCCCAGGCTGACATGGCGCGGAAAAAAAGATTGACCTCATAAGGAAAACGAGATAAAATGGGAAAGAATAAAAAGAAAAATCGCACGCGGCCCATCCGCGAACCAGATACAAATAGAAACAGGGAGGAACCGATTATGTCCTATACTACCGAATCTGGTCCTGAAAATGTCGTCACCATCAAAGTCGTTGGTGTGGGCGGCGCAGGCAATAACGTTGTCAACCGAATGGTCAAATCCGGGACTCAGGGAATTGAGTACGTCGCAATAAATACGGATAAGCAGGCTCTGGCCGTTTCCAGTGCCGACCAGAAGATTCAGATCGGCGAAAAGCTGACCCATGGTCAGGGCGCCGGCAGCGACCCCGAAATGGGCAAGCGCAGCGCGGAGGAGAGCCGCAACAACATCGCCAAGAGCCTGGAGAACGCCGATATGGTGTTCATCACCGCCGGTATGGGCGGCGGCACCGGCACGGGTGCGGCGCCTACCATCGCGGATATCGCCCGCGAGGCCGGCATCCTCACCGTCGGCGTGGTGACCAAGCCCTTCAAGTTTGAGGGCAAGCGCCGCATGGATCAGGCCATGGTCGGCATCAACGAGCTGCTCGGCAAGGTGGACTCCCTGCTGATTATCCCGAACGATCGCCTGAAATACGCCACCGACCAGAAGGTCACGCTGGCAAACGCGTTCGAGATCGCCGACGACGTGCTGCGTCAGGCCGTTACCAGCATCTCCGACCTCATCAAGAACACCGGCTTCATCAACCTCGACTTTGCCGACGTTACCTGCATCATGAAGGACGCGGGCTTCGCGCACATGGGCGTGGGACATGCCGCCGGCAAGGGCAAGGCGGAAGACGCCGCCCGCATGGCCGTCGCCAGCCCGCTCATGGAAACCTCCATCAACGGCGCGCGCGGTGTGCTCATCAACATCACCGGCTCTGAGGACATGGGTCTGGAGGACGTCGAGACTGCGGCTAACCTCGTGCAGGAGGCTGCGCATCCTGACGCCAATATCATCTTCGGCGCGAGCTTCGATCCCTCGCTGGACGACGAGATCCGCGTGACCGTGATCGCCACCGGCTTTGACGAGGCGAGCAAGGCGCAGCCTGCCGTTGCCGTGCAGCCTGCCGCTGAGAAAACGCAGGGACTTTACACCGCCGCTGCGACCGCTGCCGCGCAGGAAGCGCAGCCGGCTCCGGCGCAGCCCGCCGCGTCTGCCGCTGCTCCCGCTGCTCCCGCTGCTCCCGCTGCGGAGGAAGATCCGTTCGACAGCATTTTTAAGATCTTCAACTCCAAGTAAGTCCGATTTTGAGACCGAAAACCGCCTTCGCTTTGCTCGAGGGCGGTTTTTACATATTTCTCGCATCCTGCGCATAAACTGAACTGGAGGCTTGCGCATGAAAGACTGGCGCGTGACAAAAATCGCAATTTCCATGGCACGGATCTTTGCGGAAAAGCGCCTGCCGCGCTCGGCTGCGGCGCTGGCATATTATCTGGTGCTGACGCTGTTTCCGGCGATCATCTGCATTTACGATCTGCTTGCTCTGGTCCTGCGGAATCCGGGCAATGTGATCGCCGTTGTGGAGTCGCTCGTGCTTCCGCGGGAAACGTCGGAACTGATTTCTGAATTTTTACAATATGTGTCCGGCAACACGAACCGGGTTCTGTTCTTCGTGGCGCTGGCCGTCATGGTTACGTCTGCCGCCGCGGCGTTCCGCACGTTTTCGGCCATTGCGGAAGAAATTCAAGGCTCGCGCCGGTTTGCCCCGGTGCCGAACGTTCTGGTGAGCTTCGTGTTTTCGCTGGCGTTTCTGCTGGCAGTGTTCGTCTGTATCCTGCTGATGCTGACGGGACAACATTTTCTGAAGCTGCTCGACGAGGTGCTGCCGTGGGTGAACATCGGCGGCTGGTGGGACTGGCTGCGGTTTGTGCTTTTGTTTGCCATCCTGCTGATGATGATTCTGATCCTTTACCGACTGACGGCGCCGCGCGCGCTGCGCCACCGGCAGTTACCGGGTGCGTTCTTTTCCGCGGTGTGTGTGTCGGCAATGAGTATTTTGTTCTCCTGGCTGTTCGGTCGGTCGGCTAAATATTCGCTCGTCTACGGGTCGCTTGCGTCGGTTGTGATCCTGATGTTCTGGTTCAATATGTTCAGCACGCTCATTCTCCTCGGCTATGCATTCAACCGCGCGATGGAGGAGTCGAGGGCAAAATAAAAAACGGGTACGCGGTGCGTACCTGTTTTTTTGGATCTATGCACTTATTTTCCCACGCAGAAGCGGGAGAAAATGCGGTTGGTGATGTCTTCGCGGATTGAGGCGCCGGTCAGCTCGCCGAGCGCGCTCATGGCCTCCTCCGCCTCGGTCAGAACAGCGTCGGGCGTGACGCCGAGCTGCATGGCGTCCAGCGCGGCGCGGAGCGATTCCAGCGCACGGCTGACGGCGTCGGCATGGCGGGCGTTCGTGAGAATTTCACCTGCGGGCGCGTCCGGCAGGGGGAACAGGGCGGCAACGGCTTCCTCCAGCGTGGCAAGGCCGGTGTGCTCCTTCGCGGAGACGATGCAGACCCGATCAAAGTCTGCTGTGAAGTCTTCCGCAGAAAGCACGGCGGGGAGGTCGGATTTGTTGAGCACGGCGATGCGCTCTTGCGCCTGCTGCGCCGCCTGAATCACCTGCCGGTCGTCCGCCGTCAGCGGTTCAGAGGCGTCAAACACCGCGATGGCGAGCGCGGCCTGCCTGGCTGCGTCGAGTGCGCGGCCCACGCCGAGCGCTTCCACGGGGTCGGCGGTGGCATGCAGACCGGCAGTGTCCGTCAGGCGCAGCAGCACGCCGCCGAGCGTGACGCGCTCCTCAATGGTGTCGCGCGTCGTGCCCGGAATGTCGGTGACGATCGCGCGGTCGTAGCCGAGCAGGGCGTTCAGCAGGGAGGACTTGCCCGCGTTCGGCCGGCCGAGGATCACGGACGGCACGCCGCTGTGCAGCACGCTGCCGCGCGCGAAGGTATCCAGCAGCCGCTGGAGCTGCGCGATGCTGCCGGTCAGCGCGGCGGTATAGGCGGTCAGCTCAAAATCTTCAATATCCTCGTCCGGATAGTCGATCACCGCGTGATAGTGGCTGGCGATATCGGCCAGCGTGTCGTATACGCCCTGCGCGCGGCGCAGCACCGCGCCGCCGAGCTGACCAACGGCGTTTTTCGCTTCCTGCGCGGATTCTGCGTGGATGAGGTCGATGACAGCCTCCGCCTGTGTGAGATCCATCCGGTGGTTCAAAAAAGCGCGCTTGGAAAACTCCCCGGCCAGCGCCTGCCGCGCGCCTGCGGCAAACAGCGCCTGCAACCCGGCGCGCAGCACGGTGGGGGAGCCGTGGCACTGCAGCTCGGCGGTGTCCTCGCCGGTGTAGCTCGACGGGCTGCGGCTGATCGTGCAGAGGCACAGATCGAGCGTCTGCCCGTCGGTGTCGCATAGCGCACCGTACACCAGCTTGCGGTTTGGCGACTCGGACATGGCCTTGCCGGAGGACGGGCGGAACACCCGGTCAATGACGGCGAGCGTATCATCCCCGGACAGGCGGATAATGCCAATGGCGGAAATCACGTTTCCGGTGGCAATGGCGGCAATGGTATCAGACATGATGCCTGCATCTCCTTTCGATGAAAAAACCGGCGGGCACAGCCCCGCCGGTTTGTGGATTGTAACAGATCACGTGAGTGACATGGCGCCGCACAGCCGCATGAAAACGGTCGCGGCCTCGGCGCGCGTGGCGCTGTTGCGCGGATGGAAGCAGCCGGTTTCATCACCGCGGAGAATGCCGGTTTGCCGCATCAGCTCCACGCCTGCTTCCGCCCAGCCGGAAACCGAGGACTGATCCTGAAACACGGCGGGCGTGACGCAAATCTGCGACAGGGTCAGGCCCGTGTACGCAGCATAGCGGGCAATGAAAGTCGCCATCTGCTCGCGCGTGACGGGCGCGTCCGGCTCAAATTGATTGTCGCCCATTCCCGTGACGATTCCGGCCTGCACACCCCATTCAACATAGGGGGAATACCACTGTCCCGCCGGCGTATCCGAAAAGGATGAGCCGGGATAGCCGGACTCGTCCACGCCGGAGAGACGGCCGAGCATGGTGACGAACATCGCACGGCTGAGCGTATACGAGGGATAAAACGCCATATCGCCCATGCCGAGCATCAGCGCATGTGTGGTGACATAGTCCACGGCACTGCCGTACCACAGTGTGGGCGTCACGTCCAGAAAGCGGCTGACGATGGCCGTTCCGGACATCATCAGGGCGGTCTCCTGCGCGGTACAGGTCAGCACGGCGGAGAGATCCTCGCACGCAATATAACGGTGGTATGCCTCCACGTTTCCGGAGGAGACGGTCTGACCCGTCGTGGCGTCCACCAGCATACCGCTCTGGATGCGGACGGTGGCGCTGCCGCCGGTCAGCGTGACGAAATCGCCGGTCTTCAGGGCGACCGAAGCGCCGGAGGGCAGTGTTTCCATCCGGACGCCGTTGTTTGCGGTGACGGAAAGAATGCGGTTTGCCTCGACCCTTGCGCTGCGCTGCGCCGCGCGGATTGCAGTGTCTGCCGCGGAAACGGCAGTCTGCACCTGTTCCTCCGACCAGGCGGAGAGATAGCTTCTGGACAGCAGCGGATCATCCGCCGTGCCGGCGCTGGCCGCGAACGCGGAGCAGACGCTGCACAGCAGCACAAGCGCCATTGCAAGGGCGATCAGTCGCTTCGATTTCAAGGTGGCCTCCTTTGGCCGCGCGGTTACGCTTTCTTCGCGCGCGCTGCGCGGGCTTCCGCCTCGTCCAGACTCTCGGACAGATAATATCCCAGAGCCAGCAGGCTGTCAGAGAAGTGGATGTTTTCGATGATGGGATCGGCGTCCTGAATCTGAAGCTCCGTGTTGGTGAAGTTCCAGATAGAGTGTACGCCGAGCGCTGAGATCTCGTTGGCGACGGCGTTTGCCATGCTTTTCGGTACGCAGAGGACTGCGACGTCCGGCTTAAGCTCGGCGAGAATGCTGTCGAGATCAGTGAAGTCGTGGACGGTGATGCCGTGCATCTCCTGCCCGATGAGTTCGGGGTTGACGTCGAATGCGGCCTTGAGCGTGAAGCCGTACTGCTCGAAGCAGAAATTCTCGATCAGTGCGCGGCCGATGTTGCCGACGCCGACGAGCACAGCGGTATATTGACGATCCATGCCGAGAATCTTGGCGACCTCGCCGCGCAGCGCAACGACGTTATAACCATAGCCCTGCTGGCCGAATTCGCCGAAGCAGCTGAAGTCCTGCCGGATCTGCGACGGGGTCAAGCCCATCTGGCGGCCCAGCTCACCAGAAGAGATGCGCTCCACCCCGGCTGCATTGAGATCGTCCAGCTTCCGAAGATATCTGGGCATTCTTCTGATGACGTTGTTTGATACTTTGATGCGTTTCACTTTATCCTCCTATGGCCGGACGACCGGCCAAACCAACTGAAATTGCTGCAAATATCTATTTCTTTCATTTGCACACTATAAACGATGGTATTATATCACAGTTATTTTCTTGTTTCAAGAGAAAGCGGAAATTCCTTGTTGAAAAAATAGCAAAAATTAAAGAAAAAAGTAGGCTCTGCATCAGCGCATTGCCCACTTTTTTCGATTTTCGGCCGTTTTTCCGCGATCAGCCGTCCTGCAGATTCAGGAGTTGGCGGAACGCGTCGGCGGCGTCTTTGGTCAGATAATACGGCCCGTCCTCACCGGTGCGGAAGACAATATCGCTTCCGATGAGCCAGACGGTGCACGTGCGCTGCGCGCCGTTAGCATCCGTATCCTGCAAAACGCAGACGGGTTCTGTCCCGTTCGGGACGGGATCCGTTTCCTTCGTGCAGATGAGCAGCTCCGAAAGCCGGCGGATATCGTCCGGATCGGTGATCCTGCGTTCTGCGCCGTCTTCCGCAGAGAGGCCGGAGGCCTCCGGAACGGTGAACACAACGCAATCCGTGTTGTCCGGCACGGCGGAAAGAGAATTGTCCGGATTCGGCGTTGCCGGGCGGCTGGATGTGGTGTGCTCCGGCGCAGGGGAAACGACGGTTTTGTCGTTGGAGGCGTTGGACAGCGTGGTGTCCCCGGAGGAGGGCTTGCCGCCGGAGGGACCGAAAAGCGCAACGGCGCCGACGATCAGCACAAGACATGCGGCAATCGTCCCGATGGGAACCAGCGGAGAAATCCGCCCCCTTTTCCGTTTCGGCGCTTTGGACTCCGGCGCAGTTTGACGCGGCATTTGCTGCACGGTCTGCTTCGGCTGACGAGCCGGCCGGGGCGCTTTGCGCGCCGGCTGCGGCGCAGGACGGCGGACAGGCTGCTGCCTGACCTGCGGCGCGGCGGAGACGGGCGGCGCTGCATGGACCTGCTGCATGATGTGCGCAGTCAGATCGGCGGGCGGCTCGACGGCTGCGTCAGAAATGGCGGCGGAAACGCCGCGGAAAGCGGTATACATCCGTCTGCATTCCGGACAGGTGCGGACATGCTCGGCCAATGTGCGCTGCTCGGCTGTATTTAATTCACCGTCCATCAGGGCGCTGATCTGCTCCTGATACCGGTCACAGGGCGTCATGTCTTCGCACCTCCTTTCATGTTGTTTGACGGAAAGCTGTCGGGAAGGTTCCCGTCCTTCCGAAGAAAATCGCACAGCTTTTTTCGCGCGCGGAACAGCCGCGATTTTACCGTGCCCTCCTCCAGACGGAGCACCTGCCCGATCTCGGCGTAAGACAGGCCGCTCAGCTCGCGCAGCATCAGAATGCGGCGGTAATCCTCCGGCAGGGAGGCAAGCCCGCGCTGCACGGCGCGGCGCAGCTCCGCCCGCTCCAGCGACTGCACGGGGTCGAAGCGGTCGTCCGCCACGTCCAGCTCCTGCGGCTCCTCGTCTTCGTCTGCCGCGGTGAGCGAGACGGTGGGACGGCGACCGCGGCTGCGCAGAAAGTCGATGCAGATATTCGTCGTCAGCCGGTAGAGCCACACGGAAAACTTGCTGTCGCCCCGGAAGCTGCCAAGCGAGCGGTAGGCGCGCAAAAACGCCTCCTGCGTCATATCCGCTGCGTCCTCCTCGTTGCCGACGGTGCGCAGTGCGAGATTATAGACCTGTTTTTGATATGCCGTCACCAGCGCCTCAAATGCGTCGGTATCTCCGGCGCAGACCCGGCGGATGACGGCATATTCTTCTTCTCTCGTCATTGCGAATCCCTTTCTGCGGGAAGTGGCGCGTCCCGCAAATCGCGCTGCATGTCTTTGGCAATCTGCCGCAGCTCGTCCAGCGTGCTCACATGCACGATCTGCTGTTTGTAATACCCGGCGTGCGGCACGCCGCGCAGATACCAGCAAAACTGGCTGCGCGCCTCCAGACAGGCGAGCCGTTCGCCTTTCTGTTCCGCCGCGGCTTCAATCTGCTGTACGGCGGTGTCGATGCGTGCGCGCAGCGGCGGCAGCTCCGGCTCCGGAAGCCCCGCGATGGCGGCGTTTCCGCGCGCGAACAGCCATGGGTCGCCGAACGCGCCGCGGCCGACCATGGCGAGGTCGGCGCCGGTGTAGCGCAGGATGTGTGCGGCGTCCACGCCG
Source organism: Clostridiales bacterium (assembly GCA_004556965.1). Taxonomy (GTDB): domain Bacteria; phylum Bacillota; class Clostridia; order Oscillospirales; family Oscillospiraceae; genus CAG-103. The sequence goes on from SFFE01000001.1 coordinate 176,917, forward strand.
GAGAAAATGTCCCCATTTGCGATGACCGGGATGGTCACCGCCCGCTTCACGTCGCGGATCACGTCCCAGTCCGCGCGGCCGGAATACATCTGCACACGCGTGCGGCCGTGCACGGCGACGGCCGCCGCGCCCGCCTGCTCGCACACCCGGGCAAACTCCACGGCGTTGAGATTGCCGCCGTCCCAGCCCTTGCGGAATTTCACCGTGACGGGCACGTCCACCGCCTGCACGACGGCTTCGATGATGCGCCCGGCCAGCTCCGGGTCGCGCATGAGCGCGCTGCCGTCGCCGCTGCGGATGACCTTGCCCACCGGGCAGCCCATGTTGATGTCCAGAATGTCCGCGCCGGAGAGCGCCAGCGCCATGGGCGCGGCCTCTGCCATGACCTCCGGCTCGTGGCCGAAGATCTGCGCGGCGGCGGGGTGCTCGTCCTCCGGCATCCAGAGTAGGCTTTTCGTCTTTTCATCCTTATAGACCAGCGCTTTTGCGCTGACCATCTCCGTGCAGGTGAGCGCCGCGCCCTGCGCGCGGCAGACGGCGCGGAACGCCGCATCCGTCACGCCCGCCATCGGCGCGAGCGTCAGCTTTCCTGCGATCTCGACGTTTCCGATCTTCACCATGCCAGATCAAGCCCCACGGGGCAGTGGTCGCTGCCAGTGATCTCCGGGCAGATGTACGCTTTCTCAATGCGGTCCCGCAGTCGGTCGGAGCAGAGAAAATAGTCAATGCGCCATCCGGCATTGTTGGCCCGCGCGTTGAAGCGGTAGCTCCACCACGAGTACGCGCCCTCCAGATCGGGGTAGAGGAAGCGGAACGTATCGGTCATACCGGCCTCCAGAAGCTGCGTGAACTTTTCGCGCTCTTCGTTGGAGAAGCCGGGGTTGCCCATGTTCGGTTTCGGATTTTTCAGGTCGATCTCCTCGTGCGCAACGTTGAAATCGCCGCAGACGATGACGGGTTTCATCCGGTCGAGCGTCTGGATGTGCGCGCGGAAATCGTCGTCCCACTGCATCCGGTAGTCGAGCCGGCGCAGGCCGTCCTGCGCGTTCGGGGTATAGACGCAGACGAGGAAAAATTCCGGATATTCCAGCGTGATGACGCGCCCCTCGGTGTCGTGCTCCGGCACGCCGAGGTTGTAGGTCACCGACAGCGGCGTGTGCTTCGTGAACACCGCTGTGCCGGAGTAGCCCTTTTTCTCCGCGCTGCACCAGAACTGCTCGTAGCCGGGCAGGTCAAGCTCGATCTGGCCGGGCTGCAGTTTCGTCTCCTGCAGGCAGAAAAAGTCCGCGTCCAGCGCCCAGAAGGTCTCCTCAAAGCCCTTCTTTACACAGGCGCGCAGTCCGTTGACGTTCCAGGATATCAGTCGCATTTCGTGTCCTCCGTTTTCACCGCCACACAGCGGTTGATGGAAATGCCCTGCTCGTAAAACTTCGCTTCATAGTCGGTCATCACGCCGACGGGGCCGTTCGCGTGCAGGTCGCGCGTCACGTCCTTCAGCAGCCAGCCCTCGCTTTCAAACTGCTCCAGCGACCACTCGAAGAGCGGATTATTGTCGGATTTGAACCAGATCTCGCCGCCCACCGGCAGGAGGTTTGCGTACAGCGAAAGAAAGGCCGGGTAGGTGAGGCGGCGCTTGTGCTGCCGGGACTTTTTCCATGGGTCGGGGAAGTTGATATAGATGCGCGCCACCTCGCCGGGCGCGAACAGTTCGAGCAGGTTTGCGGCATCCCGGTCAAGGAACCGCACGTTTTGCAGCTCGCGCGCGGTCACGCGTTCCATGCCGACGACCATGGCGTCCGGCACCTTTTCAAGGGCTGCGAGGAAGATGTCGGGGTTTTGCGCGGCGGTGTCGGCGGTGAACCGCCCCTTGCCGCAGCCGATTTCCAAGTGCAGCTCACGGTAGCCGGGGAAGGTGTTCAGCCAGCGCCCGCGCAGCGCTTCTGGTTCGTTGATCAATACGCCCGCGCAGCGCTCCATCCGGGGAACGAGATTGGGCTTTTTCCGCATTCTCATGCTTTTGCTCTCCTGTGTGATTTCAAGTTGAATCTATTTTACCAAATAAAAATAATACCACAACGCCCTCCAAACATCAATCGGGAAAAAAGCGTTGCAGTTCTTAAAAAATTGTGATAAAATTTGCGTTGTCCTATCCGGGACTAGAGCAGTTGGCAGCGCGGATGGTTTGGGAGAATACGCCCAGCCGGATGAAAATCTGAATAACCGGGTGTAGCGCAGTTGGTAGCGCGCCTGCTTTGGGAGCAGGATGCCGCAGGTTCGAATCCTGTCACTCGGACCATAACTGTTACCGTAAGCGATACCATGTATCGGCTGCGGTAACTTTTTTTATGCCTATTATGCCTAAAACACGAATTTTCAAAGATTATTATGTGATTTGAGGCAGTATTTGTTTCATGAGAATCAAATCCCGTCATAATAAGCAAGCCAACTTGCAGGCGGAACGTGTTTATTCGTGCAGTCGAAGACAGCCATACGCATCGGGTTATCAAATTACCTGTTGCGTTTTACGTACGGGTATGTTATTGTGGTGGCATGGATGCCACTATACGATACACAAAGGAAGGAGTGTGATTGCAATCGCTACTGCAACTGAGAATTTGTCAACAAAAGAACGGATTTTAAGTGTTTGTGTTAAACTTTTTCTGGAGCAAGGATACAAAAAGACCACAGTTTCGGATATTGTCCAGAAGGCCAATGTATCCAACAGCAGCTTTCAGCACTTTTTTCGTGCAAAGGACGGTGTTCTGACCGAACTCGTGCGCTTTATGTTCGAGAATCAGTTCAACATGGCGCGCTCAGTAACTGATTCCAGCATGTCGCCAGTATATGTATACGCTGTAGAAACGGCAATTCAAATCACGCTGACGGAGTTAAACGAAAACTTGAGGGAAATCTACCTGGAGGCTTATACCCACGAAGAAGCATTGGATTTTATCCAGCAGGCCACAGCAAAGGTACTATATCACATTTTTGGCCCCTATCAGCCGGATTTGACGGAGCACGATTTTTACATACTGGAGTTGGGCACATCAGGATTGATGCGCGGTTACATGGCACACCCATGTGACAAAGAGCTGACGTTAGAGCAGAAGTTGCACAGCTTCCTTGCATCCAGCCTGCGAGTCTACCGGATGCCGGAGGCCGAAGTGCAGAAGATACTGACCTATGTGATCAGCCTGGATATCCGCGCTATCGCTCAGAGGGTTTTAAAGGACCTTTTCAGAGCGCTTGCTATGCACTTCGATTTTCATCTGGATTACCAACCATAGATCAAGCTTTTGAAATATGAGAAATTTTCTCTGATACGATCATTTTATAGCGGACATTTATAACGGGGGTGGACAGCAGAATATAAAACAATAAACCAGTAGTTGACTGTACAAATCCAAACCATCTAAAAGGAGAAACAAATGAAAAAACGAATCATCAGCGTACTGCTGGCACTGTGCATGCTGGTTGGTCTGGCTCCCGCGCTTACACCGCAGGCACAGGCACTTGATCTGCTGTCTATCTTTGATGCGGCGGGTAGTATCGTTCGCGGCTCAATGAACGCAGCCGAGCAGGCAAAGCAAGGCAACTGGAATTTTGGACAGGCCTTTGTTGGCACCTTCAAATCCATTGGCAAGGAGCTGCTCGGCATGGACGACGACGCACCGGGCACCACCGTGGTGGTCAACCAGGTGGATTTGAGCGAGGTGGAGCTGGAGCTGAAAAATATCCAGAGCACTCTGAAAAGTCAGAGCCTCACGCTTTCGCAGATTAAGCAGGATATGAATTCCAACATGCAGACCATCTCTGCGCAGCTCTCAAATCTTAGTTCTCAGATCGACGACAAAACCAAGCAACAGCAATATTATACGTACCTGACCAATTACTTTAGCTTTTACAACGAATTCTATGAAGCGGTCAGCTACTATGATCAGGCGCTGAGCACGCTCTATTCCAGTAATCCCACCCAGAACAATATCAAAAACACCTTCGATCAGTTCTACGAGCTGAAGAATGTCTCCTATACCGGCAACTTCTATTCTGCAATTGATCGTTTGGGGAAATACTTACGCGGTGAATATATGTCAACAGACCCGGGCTCTGTTGTGGATATTCTGTGCGAATATTACACATTGGCCGGTTACAGCGAAACCCAAACCGCTACGGCCGTAAAGGAATTCGTTGCCCAAACCTTCTATACCTATTGTTTGGCCAATTACTATTATCTTTCCGTTGCACTGTTCCAGGATACCTACATCGATGCCAATCATCTGGATAATTACACAACAGATTTTGGCATGGTGCTCAATGCTGCGCAGATCGAGCAGCTTGCCAAGAGTGCCCTGAATAACTTTGCCGGTACGACCAGCTGCGTCTTCCGTGACCTGAATCGTCATTTCTGCTCTGTGGAAAACCTTCCCGTCAGCTATGTGGGTCCTGCGGGCGTGGTCAGTCGCAACATGAATGACAGCAAGATGGACGTCGAGCCTGGTTCCAGTCTTACGATGCCGGATACCAAACAGCTTATGGACGTTTATCTGGGTGAGGGTTACAGTGATATGTTTGGCGGTATGTGTACCTATACATATGCCTGCTCTAACAGCGCCGTCAAGGTGGACGGAAACACCTTGTCCTTTGCCGGGCTGACCGATGGCCAGGCGGTAGAGGTTCAGATTAACTGCACGGTTGCCGACGTATCCCAGTCGCTGCATACCTATACGTTCACAGGCAAGAACGGCAAAATGGCCGGCGGCTACGGCACCATGGAATATCCTTATGTCATGACGACCACGGATCATTTCAAGGCTTTCGCCTCCGGTTCTTACCCCGAGGATTCGTTTGTATCTTTGAATGCAGATCTTGATTTCAATGGTGAGCAAATTGATCCGGTCATGTGGGACTTTAAGGGCGTCTTTTATGGAAATGGTCACACCGTCTCCAATTTCAAAATTAACTACGGTGCTCAAAGCGGCACCACCAAGAACTTCGGTCTCTTCAGCACTGTATCCGGCACCATCGCGGATCTGACGGTAAAAGACGCCGAGGTCCAGCCGTTTGAAAGCGGCTCCACCTATTGCGTAGGCGTCATAGCAGGCGCACTTACCGGCGGTAAGCTCCTTCGCTGCGAAGCGGTCGACAGCAACGCATCCTATGCAGCTGACAGCTCCGGCACGGGCTATGTAGGCGGTCTTGCCGGAATGGTGGACGGGGGCACCATAACAGGCTGTATCTCCCGCAAGGTACAAGCAACACTGGGAAAGAACAATACATCCGGCAGCGTTGGCGGACTTGTAGGCTTTATGAAAAACAACAGCACCATGACCTACAGCGGCCGTGAGGAAGGCTGGATCTGGCAGTATGAAAATACAAATACATCAAACTGCGCCGGCGGACTTGTGGGTACCGCCTGGAGTTCAAAGATGGACCACTGCTGGAGCTACAAAACAAACGACTCCTACACCGATCAATTCTATAGCTCCTGCAATTTCGGCAGCCTCGTTGGCAGATGCTCAAGTCTGAACTCTAACCGGCTCTACATCTACAACGGCGAGAATGCAAGTACGACCAACTTAGGCTATCCGCAACTTGGTTATCTGGAAGCAGGCTGGTCCCTCGATGTCAATTTGAAATCCGACTTTACCTGCAGCAATCTTGGAATTTATGAGGGCTATCTGACCAACACCAGCGGTTCGGGCAACCCCATTTGCCTGGTAAAGCCCATGAGCATCGAGCTGAATACCTCTGAGGTCAAAACCGATTACGCTTACGGCGAACCCTTGGCGCTGAACGGACTTGGCGTAACCCTGAAGCGCGGCAGCGAATATATCACCGCCAAGCTTGTGCCGTACACCGTCGAAACCAATTACAATGCAGAAAAGCCCGGCACATACACAGTGAATATTACCACCGGCTGCGGCAATGCCAGCTTCAAGGTTACCGTGGCGGAGAAGCCGCACGTCTTTAAGCAGGTGCTGACTCCCGCTACCTGCACCACGGAAGGCTCTGTTTACTATGCATGCCAGGATGCGGGGTGCGACGCAACCTTTGGTGAGGTGCAAACACTTCCTGCGCTCGGTCATACGATGACGCATTATGACGGAGACTCTGTCACTTGCGGTGAGACTGGCACAAGAGAATACTGGCATTGCACCGTCTGCCAGAAGTATTTCCTGGATGCAGAGGGCAGCCAGGAGATCTCTGAAAAAGATCTCGTTATTGCTGGCGGACACACTTTCGGCCAGCCCGAGTATGTGTGGACGAAAACTGAAAACGGTGTCTATACCTGCACCGCCAGCGTAGCCTGTACAAATGAGAATTGCCCTGATTACCCTGCTTCCAATCCAATGACGGAAGTTGGCACCGTAGACTGGCAGATAAAGGATGTGCCGACCTGCTCTAAGCCTGCATATGCAGTCCTTACAGCAACATTTACCAAGAGCCCGTTTACCACTCAAACCAAACAGGTGGAAGTCACCGCATCTTCCTGCCCCAGCGCTGCGTATACTGACGCACCGGATGCTTCAAACTGGGCACACGATGGAATCGACTTCTGTATTTCCAAAAAGCTGATGAAGGGCTTCCCCGACGGAACCTTCCAGCCAGATAACGAGCTGACCCGCGCTCAGATGGTCACCATTCTTTACCGAGAGGCGGGCTCTCCTGATGTGGAAGTAACCGACAGATTTTCTGATGTATCCGCTGACCAATGGTTTGCGAAAGCCGTCTGCTGGGCCGCAGAGAATGAGGTTGTCAACGGTTATCCAGATGGCACATTCCTGCCCGATAACCCGATTAAGCGTCAGGAAGTCGCAGCCATGCTGTACCGCCTGGAAGGCTCTCCGGCAGTTGACAGTTCCAATCTGACCAGCTTCCCCGATTATAACACGCTTCAGGATTGGGCCAAGCCGGCTCTGTCTTGGGCGGTCTCCGTAGGTCTGATTACCGGTGTTGGACATGACGGCCTCAGCTACCTCAGACCGATCGATCCTGCAACTCGTGCTCAATTTGCAACGATTATTATGCGCTATTTGACTGAGGCTAAATAAGATACCGTTAGGATCATTCATTTTTCATTTAGCGCATCGAATCGCAGCACACCTTTGCACCGTAACGTAAGCGCTCAATAATCACCCATTCAGAATGAATCGCGGCAGGCTTCCGGAATGGATGCCTGCCGTTGGGGGTTCGTGGGATGATTCGTTTGTATTTTTTCGGATATGCTCCCTGTGCTGGACAGGGCGTTTTGCGGAAATCACATCCACACCTCGTTCCAGATTCGCCTGCCCTATGTCAAGGGGATGCTGCATCAGGTGGACTTCAAGGACTTCCTGCTGAGCTGCGGAACAGACACCATTACGGATCTCTGGGGTGAAACGCACGCAGTCCGGGATGTGGACGTCATCCTCACCAAAAGCATGTTCAAGGGCTGCGGCTGAGGCTCCTTATCATGTATTTGATTGAAGAGCCCCACAAGGAGCCGGGGCATTTATATGACTTTTTATGTAATTGGAAATGGATTCGATCTTCACTATGGGCTGAAAACAACCTGTTTTGAAATTCAGGAAAAGAACGATTGATCTCTGCCCGGAACACAAGGTCCGCTTGCCGCCCGCATGATGCTCGTGCGGGCGGTTTCCCTTGTCGGCAAAAGAGCCGTGCGGCGGGAGAGAGCGAGCAAAGGAGAAAGCATGATGAAAACGCAGGAACATTATGAGACGGATCTTCTGTTTTTCTTTGACGGCAAGCCGCTGGAGCTGTCGCTGTATGAGATGCTGTTCCGGCGCATGGAGGCAGCTTTGCCGGCGGCGTCCGTCCGGGTGCAAAAGAGCCAGATCAGCTTTTACGGCAGGCATCTTTTCGCCGCCGCGTCGCTGCCGGTGCGCAGAAAGCGGGACTGGCCAGAGCACTGTATCGTTGTGACCATTGGGCTTTCCCACCGGCTGGAATCGCCCCGCGTGGCTGTGGCGGTGGAACCGTACCCCAACCGTTGGACGCATCATGTGCTGATATCCGGGGAAGGGCAGATTGACGATGAGCTGATGGGCTGGCTGCGGGAGGCATACGAATTTTCGGAGAGTAAGCGGTGATACCGTGAAATATATCGCACTTTTGCGGGGCGCTACGCCCACGGGGAAGAACAGAATCCCCTCCATGGCGGCATTGGCTGGATTTTTGACGGACGCGGGCTTCCGGCAGGTGCGAGCCTACATCCAGAGCGGCAACCTTCTGGTGAAAACGCCGAATTTTGTCGAAAATGGGCTTGTGATACAAATTTGAATCGTCTATAATACAAGAAGCGGCGGAGTGCGAACATGCACGGGACGTCACGGAGCTGACGGACGCATGCAATTTGCGGGAAATCGCCTCGCTGCGGAAGAGAGGGAAACACGTGGCATTGAATCAGGAGCAGGAAAGCTGGGTGGAGCAGCTTTATCAAGAGGTATATTCATCCCTGCTCTCTTACGCACAGTGCGCGCTGAACGATGACCCGCTGGCGGAGGAAGCGGTACAGGACACCTTCCGGATCGCCTGTTCAAAGGTGGAGGAGCTGATGCGCAGCGCCAATCCCGCCGGGTGGATGATGAATGCGCTGAAGCATGTGATCCAAAATATCCGCCGCCGCCGTGCGCGGTTGAACAAGCTTGTGGTCACTGCGCTCTCGGTGGATCAGATTACGATCCCGCCGCAGACCGGCGGAGTGGAGCTTGGTCTCGCGTGCAAGCAGGCGCTGGGGGAAGACGATTACAAGCTGCTGAAAATGGTTGCGATCGACCACCATACCATGCTGGAAACGGCCAACGAGTTTGGGATTTCGGTGGAAACATGCCGAAAACGCCTTCTGCGAGCCAAAAAGAAGCTGAAAAAAGCACTGGAAATTGAAAATTAAGAAGAAAATTAAGAAATTTTTTGTCCCAAAAACGGGATGTGCGTACATATATAGGGTGAAAGGAGGGAGTCAAGATGTCCAAACCAGACAAGCAGACGCACCGGGACTTCTCAAAATTTGATACGATGCGGACGGAAGAACTCGAGGAAATCCTGTTTCAGGATTCGCAGCTTCCGGAGGAAGCGTCGGATGAGAGCGCGATCTTATACATTGCGGACGTGCTCGCCAAGCGGAAAGAGAATCGCCCGGACGTGGACGCCGCATGGGCATCGTTCCGGGAGCACTACCTGCCTGACGCCGACGGAGTGTCCCTGTATGAGGACGAGGAAGATTCTGCGGCGGACAAGCCGAAACGCCGAAAGCCGCGCGCCGGAAAGAAGCACGGAATGTTCTTCCGCGCCGCGACCACGGCCGCAGTGGTCGTTCTGGTTCTGTTTGTGGGGTCGCTCACTGCATATGCGAAGGGCTTCGATTTGTGGAGTGCGGTGGCAAACTGGACAAAAGAGACGTTCGGCTTCGTAACGACGAGCGCGATGTCCCCGGAAATGGGACAAGCGGGCGGGGGAGAGGAAAACGAGCTGCAGCTTGCGCTGGATCGCGACGGCGTCACGGAAGTGACGGCCCCGACCTATATTCCGGAGGGCTACCGGTTCTCCACGTTTACGAAAAACGATGTGAAGGGCGAAAAAGCCTATACAGTTGTGTATGCGACGCGTCCGGCTCCGGCGGAGAAGCAGATCATAATCTCCTTTGGCGAGACTCCGGGGGGAGAATTTGAAAAGGATGCGGAAAATCCGGAGATCCATGAGTGCAATGGCACGCAGTATTACATTATGACGAATATGGGAAACTATCTGGCCGCGTGGAGAACCGAGTCCTATGAGTGTTCCATTTCCGGCGTCCCGACCAGAGAGGAACTCATCCAAATGATCGATTCCATGGAGGAAGCAACATGAAGGCAAACATGAAAAAAATCATCGCATTGGTTCTGGTGTTTGCGCTGTGCCTTTCCGTCGCGGCATTTGCGGCGGAAACGCGCGCCAGCAATTATATTACATCGAAGGTCGCAACGGCCAGCAGCGGCAACGGCATCACGGTGACATTCCGGATCGTAGCGACCGGCACGATGACGGATCTCGGCGCGACCAAGATCGTCATCAAGACCTATTCCGGCACGACGGTCAAAACGTATAACTATACCGACGACGGCTTTGCCTACCTGCTGGGACACAACTGCGTGACCTATACGGCGTCGGTTTCCTATCCCGGCTTCCCCGGCAATCAGTACTATGCCGTGGTGTATTTCAAGGCGGGCAACAGCTCCGGCAGCGACTCCGCTACCTATACGACCAATCTGGCCACGGCCGTCAAGGACTATTGACCCGAACCCGTGCAAAACAATCACCCGCCAAACTCGGCGGGTGATTTATTGTATATCGGTTTTTCAGTTCAGATTTTGACCAGCTCGTACTCCGCACTGCCGAGTCCGATGGCTTCGCCGTGCTCGACGGCGGCGCGCCAGTTCGTGTCCGGGTGCATAGCGGAAAAATGATCGTGCGTGTGGTCGTGGTCGTCGGCGATGAGGCTGCCCGGATTTGCAGGCTGCGCATTGATCGCGTCGGCGCAGGCAGCGTCGAGCGCCACAGGGTCGAACGAGGCGAACATGCCCACGTTGGGCACGATCGGCACGTCGTTGTATGCATGGCAGTCGCACTCCGGCGACACATCGACCGCCAGAGAAATGTGGAAGTTCGGCCGCCCGTCGCATACGGCCTTGGCATACTCGGTGATCTTGCAGTTGAGCACGTCGTTTGCGGTGTCGAACTCCGCGTGGATCGCCTCAACCGGACATACGCCCACGCAGCGGCCGCAGCCGGTGCATTTTGCCTTGAGGATGGTGCATTTGCCGTTTTCAATGCGCGGCGCGCCGTGCGCGCAGTTCTTGATGCACTTGCCGCAGCCGATGCAGCGCTCCTGATTGACGACCGGCTTGCCGGAACTGTGCATGTCCATTTTGCCGGCGCGAGAGCCGGAGCCCATGCCGAGGTTTTTCAGCGCGCCGCCGAAGCCGGCGCTGACGTGACCCTTTGCATGGCTGAGCGACACGATGATGTCCGCATCCATGATGGCGCGGCCGATTTTTGCCGCGCGCAGGTATTTGCCGCCGCGGATTGGCACAAGATCGTAGTCCGTACCCTTGAGTCCGTCGGCAATGATGCACTGCACGCCGGTCTGCAGGGGCGTGTAGCCGTTGCGCATGGCGCTGTCGAGATGATCGAGCGCGTTGGCGCGGCCGCCGACATACAGGGTGTTGCAGTCGGTGAGAAACGGTTTGCCGCCAAGCTCCTTGATATAGTCGCACACGACCCGCGCCCAGTTCGGGCGCAGATAGGCCATGTTGCCGGGCTCGCCGAAGTGAATTTTCACCGCGACGTATTTTCCCTGAAAGTCGATCTGCTCAAGGCCGGACGCTTTCATCAGGCGCTTGAGCTTATCCAGCGTGCTGATCTCGTCCGTGCGCAGGTCCGAAAAATAGACCTTTGATTTTTCCATGCTGTAACATGCCTCCGTTTCGTCAGGACATAAATTTTTCGATCGCCGTGTTCAGATCCTCAATCGACTGTTGGTCGCCGGTCTCGACGGCGTCGGCCAGGCAGTGCTCAATGTGGTCTTTGAGGATGACCTTGGCGGTGTTGTTCAGCGCGGAGCGCACCGCCGCAAGCTGCACCAGCACCTCCGTGCAGTCGCGCCCGTCCTCAACCATGCGCTTGACCGATTCCAGATGGCCGATGGCGCGGGACAGGCGGTTGAGCACCGCCTTGGTCTGCGTGTGGCTGTGTGTGTGCGGATGGGTATCGCCCTCGCCGTGAGAATGCGTGTAAACATGACCGTTTGCATCTGTGTGCGTATGCTCGTGCACGTGGTCATGGCAGTGTTCCTGCTGTGACATCTTCTCGCCCCCTATGGCAAGAATTTTACTCATTTTTTTGAAGCCTGTCAATATTCAGATCCAGGGTGCGGCGACCGGAAGCGGAGCGCCCGCCGGGTGCCCCGCGCCGCCGCGGCTCACGTGTCCTCCCCGAACGCCTCCCGCAGCTTCTCAATCGCCCGCTTTTCAATGCGCGATACATAGGAGCGGCTGATGCCGCAGCTTTCGGCGACTTCCCGCTGCGTCAGCGGTTTCCCACCGCTGAGCCCGTAGCGCATGCGGATGATGTCCGCTTCGCGCGGGTCGAGCGAGGTGTCGATGTATTGCCGCAGCGCGCGGCAGGTTTCAGAATGCTGCAGGCGTTCATCCAGATCCTCCTCCTCGGCCAGAATGTCCATCAGCGACAGCGTGTTCCCGTCGCCGTCCGTGTCGATGGCGTCGGACAGGGAAAGCTCGGCGGCGTTCTTGCGCGCGCTGCGAAAGTGCATCAGGATTTCATTTTCGGTGCATTTGCTCGCATAGGTCGCGAGCCGCACGCCCTTGTCGGGACGGTAGGTGTTGATCCCTTTGATGAGCCCGATCGTGCCGATGGAAATGAGATCGTCCGCGTCCTCAGCCTGCGTATAATATTTTTTGATAATGTGCGCGACGAGGCGGAGATTGTGCTCGATCAGCACATTGCGCGCTTCCAGGTCGCCCTGCATCCATGCATCAATGTATTTGCGCTCCTCCTGCGCCGAGAGCGGCCGCGGAAACGACCCGCCCGGCGACAGCCGCAGCATCAGAAATGCGCTGCTCATCATCAGCAAAAGTGTACTGTACAGCATCTGTAAGACCTCCGTTCGATGATATTGGATTCTATTCGCCACCTGCCAGTACACTTTCCAATTGGCCATTTATTGAACAGTGAGTTGAATTGGGAATTTTGCACTGTACATGATATGGAGAAATTGCCGGACAATCTATAAAATTCAGTGTTTTACTTGACAAATCTTCCAATAAGCGTTAAGATTTATACAATAGGTGTGACTTGCATCAGCGAAACGCACCTGCAATTTGAAAGGAGACACTAGAATGGATTACAAAACTCTGAATGTTAAGACGTTCATTGAGGACATGAACGGCAAAGCGATCATGGAGAAGACGGTTCCCTCTCTGACCAAGTATCCCCTGAAGCTCTTCTATAAGAAGTCCGTTGGCGACATCGTTGATCTGGTCCGCAGCAAGAAGCTGGTTCCGGAAGATGCGATCCAGGCTTTCATCAAGGAAGTCGAAGCGCTCTAATCAAGCTGAGAACATACTAACTCCCGCCCTTGAGGCGGGAGTTTTTTGCGGGTGTCTCTAAAAAGTCAATACACAGTCCCCCGGCTCCGAACAGAGCCGGGGGACTGCGATTGTGTTTGCGTTACAGGTTCCAATGCGGGGCGGGTTTACTTCCGGGGATTCTTGATGGCGGCCTGTGCGGCGGCCAGACGGGCGATGGGCACACGGAAGGGAGAGCAGGATACGTAGTCCAGGCCCACATTATGGAAGAATTCCACGGAGGAGGGGTCGCCGCCGTGCTCGCCGCAGATGCCCAGGTGCAGGTCGGGGCGGGTCTGACGGCCCAGCTTGGCAGCCATCTCCACCAGACGGCCTACGCCGTTCTGGTCCAGCCGGGCGAAAGGATCACTCTCATAAATCTTGGCGTTGTAGTAAGCGTCCAGGAACTTGCCGGCGTCATCGCGGCTGAAGCCGAAGGTCATCTGAGTCAGGTCGTTGGTGCCGAAGGAGAAGAACTCGGCCTCCTTGGCAATCTCGTCGGCGGTCAGTGCGGCACGGGGGATCTCGATCATGGTACCGACGGTATAGGTCATGTTAGAGCCGGCGGCCTGGATGAGTTCATCAGCGGTGGCCACCACGGTCTTCTTGACATATGCCAGCTCCTTGACCTCGCCCACCAGCGGGATCATAAGCTCAGGGACCATGTTCCATTCAGGGTGCTTGGCCTGAACGGTCAGCGCGGCCTTGATGACGGCGCGGGTCTGCATGGCGGCGATCTCAGGATAGGTGACGGCCAGACGGCAGCCGCGGTGCCCCATCATGGGGTTGAACTCGTGCAGACCGGCGATGATCGCCTTGATGTCGGCGACGGACTTGCCCATATCCTTGGCCAGCAGCTCGATGTCGGCCTCCTCGGTGGGGAGAAACTCATGCAGCGGGGGATCCAGGAAGCGAACGGTCATGGGACGGCCTTCCAGAGCCTCGTACATTTCCTCAAAGTCGCTCTGCTGCATGGGTTCCAGCTTGGCCAGGGCGGCCTCGCGCTGCTCCACGGTGTCGGAGCAGATCATCTGGCGGATGGCGGGGATACGGTCGTCGCTAAAGAACATGTGCTCGGTGCGGCACAGGCCGATGCCCTCGGCGCCGAACTTCACAGCTTGCCTGGTATCACGGGGGTTATCGGCGTTGGTGCGGACCTGCATCTCGCGATACTTGTCGGCCCAGCTCATGATGCGGCCAAACTCGCCGGAGATGGAGGCGTCTACCGTGGGGATGGCAGTGCCATAAATGTTGCCGGTGGAGCCGTCCAGACTGATCCAGTCACCCTCGTGATAGACCTTGCCGGCCAGCTCAAACTGCTTGTTGGCCTCGTCCATCTTGATGGCGCCGCAGCCGGAGACGCAGCAGGTGCCCATGCCGCGGGCCACGACGGCAGCGTGAGAAGTCATGCCGCCACGGACGGTCAGGATACCCTGAGCGGCCACCATGCCCTCGATGTCCTCGGGAGAGGTCTCCAGACGGACCAAACAGACCTTCTCCCCCCGGGAGGCCCACGCCTTGGCGTCCTCGGCGGTGAACACGATCTTGCCGCAAGCGGCGCCGGGGGAGGCGGCCAGAGCGGTGGCGATGGGGGTGGCTGCCTTCAGAGCGGTGGGATCAAACTGGGGATGGAGCATGGTGTCCAGGTTACGGGGGTCGATCATCGTTACGGCTTCCTGCTCGGAGATCATGCCCTCGTCCACCAGATCGCAGGCAATCTTCAAAGCGGCGGCGGCGGTGCGCTTGCCGTTACGGGTCTGCAGCATATACAGCTTGCCGTTTTCCACGGTAAACTCCATATCCTGCATATCGCGGTAGTGGTTCTCCAGCGTCTGGCAGACCTGCTCGAACTGCCGGAAAGCCTCTGGGAATTTCTCAGCCATCTGACTGATGGGCATGGGGGTGCGCACGCCGGCCACCACGTCCTCACCCTGCGCATTGGTCAGGAACTCACCCATCAGCTTCTTTTCGCCGGTGGCGGGGTTGCGGGTGAAAGCAACGCCGGTGCCGCAGTCGTCGCCCATATTGCCGAAGGCCATGGACTGCACGTTGACGGCGGTGCCCCAAGAGCCGGGGATGTCGTTCATACGGCGGTACACGATGGCGCGGGGATTGTTCCAGGAGCGGAACACGGCCTTGATGGCGCCCATCAGTTGTTCCTTCGGATCGGTGGGGAAGTCGGCGCCGATCTTGGACTTGTACTCGGCCTTGAACTGGCCGGCCAGCTCCTTCAGATCCTCGGCGGTGAGTTCTACGTCCTGCGTGACGCCGCGCTTGGCCTTCATCTCGTCGATGAGCTCCTCAAAATATTTCTTGCCGACTTCCATAACCACGTCGGAATACATCTGGATAAAACGACGGTAGCAGTCCCAAGCCCAGCGGGGGTTGTTGGATTTCTTGGCGATGACTTCTACCACATCCTCGTTCAGACCCAAGTTCAGGATGGTATCCATCATGCCGGGCATGGAGGCACGTGCACCGGAACGAACGGAGACCAGCAGGGGGTTCTCCAGATCGCCGAACTTCTTGCCGGTGATCGCTTCTAGCTTGGAGACATACTCCATGATCTGCGCCTGGATCTCGTCGTTGATTTGTTCTCCGTCTTCATAATACTGGGTGCAGGCCTCGGTGGTGATCGTGAAGCCTTGCGGTACGGGCATACCCAGATTGGTCATTTCGGCCAGATTGGCGCCCTTGCCGCCCAGCAGCTCACGCATTTTACCATTGCCCTCGGAGAAAAGATACACATACTTGTTTTCCATTTATTTCATCCTTCCTTTCAGACGGCAGCCATTCACAGCTCCGATGCCTTGCCAAAGGGCAGTCGGGCGCTCTGCAATGCTGTCACCAAATTTCCGTGTAGTTTCTGCTAAAACAAACGGGAAGCAGCTTGTTAAATAATTATTATACTGGTTAAAAGGAAAATTGCAATATCATTTCGGAGGGATATGCTCAATTTTATAAATATTTGCGATTGATCGAAACAGAACGGTTCCTTGCGGAAATGACGGCTGCTTTTCTAAGGGAATAACTGTGTTTCCAGTGGGTTTCTGTCAGACTCCGGGCTTGCCGAAGCTGCCGGGATGAGGCCGATCCGGACGATGCGCCGGTCTAAGGCTGCGGTTCCCATGCACAGAAACTTGCGGCGTGTTCCATCAGTGCCTTGACAAAAGGTTTTGCTTATGCTACTTTGTAAGAAAAGTATTACTATTCTTACTTTGAGGTGCGACATGAAAAAACTGGATGATAAATTTATGAGTACGGTACGGATCGGGCCGAAGGGGCAGATCGTGATCCCCAAGGAGGTTCGCGAAATGTTCGGGCTGGAGCCGGGCGATTCGCTGATCCTGCTGGCGGACAAAACGCGCGGCATTGCGCTGCAGAGCAGCAGCTTCTATGAGCATATGGTGCGCGCGGTGTTCGACGGGAAGGCCGGCGAGGTGCTCCCGGAACAGTCGGAGGAGGAAGCGCAGATTTTTGCGAGCAACCTGAAAGCCGAGCTGGAAGGCGGTGATGAGCCTTGAACACGCTGGAGGTGGCGGGCCTGTGCAAGACCTATCCGGCGTTCCGGCTGCAGGATATATCCTTTTCCGTGGAGCCGGGCGCGATCATGGGCTTCATCGGCCGCAACGGCGCGGGAAAGAGCACCACGCTCAAGGCGATGCTGAATCTGGTGCATCCCGACAGCGGCACGGTGCGCATGTTCGGTATGGATTTTTATGAAAACGAGCTGGCGTGCAAGCAGGCGCTTGGCGTGGTGCTCGGCGGCGTGGACTTTTATGCGAACAAAAAGGCGCGCACCGTCACGGATGTGACACGGCGGTTTTATCCGCAGTGGGAGGAAGAAAAATACCGGCACTATCTGAAGCTGTTTGAGCTGGATGAGGAGAAGAAGATCTCGCAGCTCTCGGCGGGGATGCGGGTGAAGTACATGCTGGCGCTGGCGCTGTCGCACAACGCGAAGCTGCTGATCCTCGACGAGCCGACGAGCGGGCTCGACCCCGTCTCGCGCGACGAGCTGACGGCGCTGTTTCGCGGCGTGGTCGCCGATGGGGAGCGGAGCATCCTGTTTTCCACACACATCACCTCCGATCTGGAGAAGTGTGCCTCGCATATCACGATGATCCAAAACGGCCAAATCCTCTGCAGCGACACAAAAGCGGGCTTTCTTGCCCGGTATCAGGAGATTGGAGCGACATTGGAGGATGTGTTTGTATCGCTGGAAAGGAGAAGCTATGACAGCGCAGATTTTGTATAAGGAGCTTCGCCTCGTACTGCACCCGGCAGCGCTGCTGTTCGTGCTCTTCGGCGTAATGCTGCTGATCCCGAGCTATCCGTATTACGTCGCCATTTTCTATGGCACGCTGGGCGTGTTTTTCTGCTTTATGAACGCGCGCGAGAACCGGGACGTGTACTATTCTGCCGTGCTGCCGGCGTCGAAGCGCGCCATGGTGCGCGGACGGGCGCTGTTCGTGGCCGTGCTGGAGCTGGCGCAGCTTGCGCTGGCCGTGCCGTTCGCCATCGTGAGTGTGCGCATCAATCCCAACGGCGGCAACCCTGTGGGCATCGACCCGAACGTGGCGTTTTTCGGCCTGTCGCTGCTGCTGTTCGGCATCTTCAACGTGGTGTTTCTGCCGCGGTTTTACCGGACGGGCGTGAATGTCGGACGGTCGTATCTGGTGTCCATGATCCCCGTGACGCTGTACATCGTGGCGGCGGAGGTGCTGGTGCATGTGCCGGGGCTGGGCGCGTATCTGGACGGTACGGGCGCCGCTGCGCAGCTTGCACAGCTCCCGGTGCTGGCCGGTGGAGCCGTGCTGTATGCGCTGCTTACGTGGGCAGCCTTCCGCACCGCCGCTGCGCGGTTTGAGAAAGTCGATTTGTAACAACAAACGTGTTTATGAATGAGAAAAAAGAGCAGCGTGCGCGGGACTTTTCCAAAACGTTCCTGGAACAAATGAAGAACGAAGCATGAAAAACAGCGGAGGCTTTTTGGCAAGCCTCCGCTGAACGAATCGAACCGCAGGGAATCAATGACTTGCCGGACCGGGGAATGTGTGGTATCATGCTGCTGTGAAATTGCCGGAAGGGGGAGTGCAGCGTGAAGAAAAAGCAGATCTGGATGACCGCAATTTTTATGGTGCTGCTGATCCTGTGCGCCATGCTGGTGTTCTCCCGTGCCGGGGAAGCGTCGGAGGAGTCTGCCGGTTCGGGACATGCGGACGTTGATCTCATACTGCCGCCGCAGGCGTCGGACGCGGTGCAGACGCCTGCATATGAAAACCTGCCGGACATTGATATCACGTCGTGGGAATACCTGTTCGTCAACCAGTCCCACTCCATCGGGCAGTACGCGCCGGAGGTCACCGCCGTCGGCGAGGGGAACGCTTATTTCGACACCCGCGCCGTAGAGGCATTCCGTGCGCTGCTGCAGGGCGCGCGCGACGCGGGCTTTGCGCCGCACATCTATTGCGCATACCGGCCCTATGCCACGCAGGAGAGCCAGTTTTCCAATGAGGTGGCCAAGTACGTCAGGCAGGGGTATTCCGAAAGCGATGCGAAAAAGGCCGCCGCGCTCGTTGTGGCCGAGCCGGGCACGAGCGAGCACCAGACCGGCCTGAGCGCCGACGTGGTCGATCAGTACTACGAGTCGCTGAGCGTGGACCGTGTGGACGCTTCGTTTATGCAGTGGCTGCGCGAGCATTGCGCGGAATACGGCTTCATCCTGCGCTATCCGGAGGAGAAGGCGGACGTGACCGGCCGGAACGAGCCGTGGCACGTGCGCTATGTCGGGCCGGAGGCCGCGCAGTTCATGATGGAAAACGGCCTGTGCATGGAGGAATTCGTGGCACTGTACCGCTAGCCGGCACGGACGGAACAATTTTCGCGCCGCGCGGTAAAAAATGCTTGCATTGCAGCATGTGGAATGCTATAATCTCAATGTACGATGTATGTAGCATTTGACAGAGTGGGCGCGCCGCCCACTCTTTTTCTTGAAGTTCTTTAATCTGTCAGAAAGTGGATTCGGTGATGTATGAGTAAAATTACAGATGTCGTCCGGGCGCTGGCGCAGCCGGTGGCCGAGGCGCAGAATTGTGAGATTTGGGACGTGGAATACGTCAAGGAGGCCGGCAGCCGCTACCTGCGCGTGTATATCGACAAGGCGGACGGCGTTTCCATTCAGGACTGTGAGCAGTTCAGCCGCGCGCTGGACCCGATTCTGGACGAGGCCGACCCGATTCCGGACAGCTACATTTTTGAGGTCTCCTCCGCCGGGGCGGAGCGGGTGCTCAAGCGGCCGGGCGACTTTGCACGGTTTCTGGGCGAGCAGGTCGAGGTGCGGCTCTACCAGCCGCAAAACGGCAGCAAGACGTTCGTCGGCACGCTGAAAGCGTATGAAAACGGCGATGTGACGGTTGCGGCCGGCAGCGAAGAGAAGGTTTTTGCAAAATCCACCGTTGCGCAGGTGCGCCTGCACATGACGATTTGAAAAAAGGGGAAACTGAAACCATGAATGCAGAATTTTTTGAAGCGATCGAAGACATCGAAAAAGAAAAAGGGATCCCGCGCGAATATATGTACAACAAGATTCAGCAGGCGATGCTGACGGCCTACCGCAAGGATACGCCCGACTGCGGCGACAACATTGAGGTTCTGCTCGACGAGGAGAAGCGCAAGATCGAAATGGTCGTCAAAAAGACCGTGGTGGAGCACGTCGCCGATCCCTATTTTGAAATCAATCTCGAAGCGGCAAAGAAGGTCTCCAAACGCGCAAAGCTGGGCGACGTCCTCAGCATCCCGGTGGAGACCAAGAAGTTCGGCCGCATCGCCGCGCAGGCGGCAAAGCAGGTCATCATTCAGGGCATCCGCGAGGCGGAGCGCGGCATGATCTATGAGGAATTCAACTCCAAGGAGCACGAGATCCTCACCGGTATCGTCAACAAGATCGACCCGCGCACGGGCAGCGTGTTCATCAAGATCAGCTCCAACGCCGATTTTACGGAAGCCATGCTCGCTCCCGGCGAGTGCATCCGCGGCGAAGTGCTGCGCGAGGGCGACCGCATCAAGGTCTACGTCGCAGAGGTGCGCAAATCCACCCGCGGCCCGCAGGTGCTCATCAGCCGGACGCATCCAGGGCTGGTCAAGCGCCTGTTCGAGCTGGAGGTGCCCGAAATTTTCGACGGCTCCGTGGAGATCAAGTCCATCGCCCGCGAGGCCGGCAGCCGCACGAAGATGGCCGTTTGGTCTGAGGACCCGGATATTGATCCGATCGGCGCGTGCGTTGGCCCGAAGGGCGGCCGTGTCGCCAGCATCGTGAGCGAGCTGGGCGGCGAGAAGATCGACATCGTGAAGTACAGCGAAGTTCCGGAGGAGTTTATTGCAGCGGCGCTGGCGCCGTCCGAGGTCGTGAGCGTCACGATGCTCGACGAGGGCAAAAGCTGCCGTGTCATCGTGCCGGACAGCCAGCTTTCCCTCGCCATCGGCAAGGAGGGGCAGAACGTCCGTCTGGCGGCGAAGCTCACGGGTTATAAGATCGACATCAAGCCGGAGAGCGAGGCCTGATCTTCAGGCAGAAGGGAGGCAGCGGGAATGCCTAAGAAAATACCGATGCGGCAGTGTCTCGGCTGCCGTGAAATGAAACCGAAACATGAGCTGATCCGCGTGGTGCGCGCGCCCGACGGCGAGCAGATCTCGTTGGATTTCCGGGGAAAAGCGCCGGGGCGCGGCGCGTATCTGTGCCCGAATCCGGCCTGCCTGAAGAAGGCGGTGAGGAGCCGGGCGCTGGAGCGCGCGTTCAGCGCGGCCATCCCGCCGGAGATTTATGCGAGCCTGGAAGCGCAGATGGAGGTGGGCGGCGATGGATAAAGCGGCGCAGTACCTCGGCATCATGCGCAAGGCGGGGAAGCTGGAAATCGGTGAAACGGACGCCGGCGCGGCGGTGAAGGCCGGAAAGGCGAAGCTGCTGTTTCTGGCGCAGGACGCGTCGGACAATGCGCGCCGCCGGGCGGAGACCTTTGTCTATGGCAGAGGCACCCCGCTGACCCGGCTGCCCTATCCGAAGGAAGTGATCTCCGGGTGGGTCGGCAAGTCCGGCTGCGCGATGGCCGCGGTGACGGATCTCGGCCTTGCGGCGGCGTTTGCGTCCGCGCTGGCGGGGGAAGATCCGGAAGCCTATGGCGCGCTTGCGGCGCGGCTGAACGAACAAAAAGAAAAAGCAGATACGCGGAAGCAGGAATCGGCTGCGCACGTGCGCAACGTGAGAATCGGCAAGAGGAGGAAGATCGTATGAGCGGAATGATCAAATACAGAGTCCATGAGGTGGCAAAGGATTTCAACATGACCTCGAAGGAGGTCACCAAGATCCTGACGGATTATGCCACCACACCCAAGAACCACATGCAGGTTCTGGAGGACGGCGAGCTGGACGTTATCTTCGAATACCTCACCCAGCATCACCAGATTGCAAGTCTGGAGGACGTCTATAAGGTGCCTGTGAAGCCGGCCGCCAAGCCGGAAAAGGCGCCGGCGGCGGACGCTCCCGCGGCAAAGAGCAGCGCGCCGCAGCCCGCACAGCAGGCCGGGCAGAGCGCACAACCGAAAAAAGAGAAGGAAAACAAGCCGCACGTTCCGCGTCAGGTGGCGGAAAAGCGTGTGGTCGATACGCGCGGCGCGACGACGAACCTGTCCAAGTACGATCAGCACCTGGACGATCTTGTGCCGGAGCGCGCGCAGAATATGAAGCGCGGCAAGCAGAAAATTCAGAGCAAGAACCGCCAGCGCCCGCAAAACCCGGCGGCCGGTGCCAAGCGCCGCCAGGAGGAGCGCGACAAGATGCAGAAGCTGCAGCTTGAGATTGCGAAAAAGCAGCAGCTTAAGGTGCAGATTCCGGACACGATCTCCGTCGGCGAGCTGGCCTCCCGCATGAAGAAGACCGGCGCCGAGGTCGTGCGCCGGCTCATCAAGATGGGCGTTATGGCGTCGCTCTCGGACGTGATTGATTACGATACCGCGGCGCTCGTCGCCATGGAGCTTGGCTGCAAGGTTGAGCGCGAGGTCATCGTTACTGTGGAGGAGCGCCTGATCGACGACCGCGAGGATACGGACGACGAACTCGTCCCGCGCGCCCCGGTCGTGGTGGTCATGGGACACGTAGACCACGGCAAGACCAGCCTGCTCGACCGCATCCGCCGCACGAACGTCGCCGCAGGCGAGGCCGGCGGCATCACGCAGCACATCGGCGCATATCGCGTCATGGTCGGCGGCAAGCCCATCACCTTCCTCGATACGCCGGGTCACGAAGCGTTCACCTCCATGCGCGCCCGCGGCGCGATGGTCACGGATATTGCCATCCTCGTCGTTGCAGCGGATGACGGCATCATGCCGCAGACGATCGAGTCCATCAACCATGCGAAGGCCGCCGGTATTCCGCTGGTCGTTGCCATCAACAAGATGGACGTACACGGCGCGAACCCGGAGCGTATCAAGCAGCAGCTCACCGAGTATGAGCTGGTGCCGGAGGAATGGGGCGGCGATACCATCGTCTGCCCGATTTCGGCCAAGACCGGCGAGGGCGTGGAGAACCTGCTGGAAAACGTCGTGCTTCTGGCCGAGGTGCAGGAGCTGAAGGCGAACCCGAACCGCGCGGCGAAGGGCACTGTCATCGAAGCGCGGCTGGATAAGGGCCGCGGCCCGATCATGACCGTGCTGGTGCAAAACGGTACGCTCAAGCAGGGCGACATCATCATTGCCGGCACGTCCGTTGGCCGCGTCCGCACCATGACGAACGACAAGGGGCAGCGCGTCACCGAGGCGGGTCCCTCCATCCCGGTGGAGATCGCCGGCATGTCCGAGGTGCCGAGCGCGGGCGATATCTTCAACGCCGTTGCCGACGAGCGCATGGCGCGCGAGCTGGTTGAGGAGCGCAAACAGCAGAAGAAGGACGCCGCCAACGCCGGCAACAAGAAGGTCTCTCTCGACGACCTCTTTGCCCGCATTCAGCAGGGCGAGATCAAGGATTTCAACATCATCGTCAAGGCAGACGTGCAGGGCAGCGCGGAGGCGGTCAAAACCTCGCTCGAAAAGCTCTCGAACGACGAGGTGCGCGTAAAGGTCATCCATTCCGGCGTCGGCGCCATCAACGAGTCTGACGTCATGCTGGCGGCCACCAGCGGCGCGCTGATCGTCGGCTTCAACGTCCGTCCGGACGCTGCCGCGCGCGACAATGCGGCCCGCTCCAACGTCGAAATGCGCATGTACCGCGTCATTTATGACTGCATCAACGAGATCGAGGCAGCCATGAAGGGCATGCTTGCGCCGAAGTTCCAGGAGTCGGTCATCGGCCATGTCGAAATCCGCCAGACCTTCAAGGTCTCCAAGGTCGGCACGGTCTGCGGCGGCTATGTGCAGGACGGCAAGATCGTCCGCAACAGTCAGGTGCGCGTCGTGCGCGACGGCATCGTGGTGTTCGAGGGCGCGCTGGCTTCGCTGCGCCGGTTTAAGGACGACGTGAAGGAAGTGGCCGCCGGTTACGAATGCGGCCTGCAGATCGAGAAGTTCAACGACGTGAAGATCGGCGATATCGTCGAAGTGTTCGTGATGGAGCAGATCAATCCATAACGTTCTTCAAAACGTGCGGGCACTTTGTAAGGCTTTCAAACGAAAGCGGGGAAAAGGAGTTACAAATGGCTTCGAATAAATTGGCGAGAACGAACGACGACATCCAGCGTGTGCTCTCCGGCCTGCTCACGCAGGTGAAGAACCCTCGCGTGCAGCAGGGAATGATCAGCGTCACCCGCGTGGAGACGACGGGCGACCTGCGCTACGCCAAGGTGTGGCTGTCGGTTCTCGGTCTGGAAAATGAAAAGGAGTTCCGCAAGGGGCTGCGCTCCGCGTCCGGCTGGCTGCGCCGTGAGCTTGGCGCGGGGCTCTCGCTGCGCTACACCCCGGAGCTTGTGTTTGAGGTGGATCACTCGATCGAGCAGGGCGCCTATATCAGCGGCCTGATCGAGAAGCTGGAAGCCGGCGGAAAAGAGGAATGACGATGGAGTACCGCGAATTTGCGCAGCTTCTGCTGCAGCGGGACGGTTTTCTGATTCTCTCCCACATCCGGCCGGACGGCGATACGCTCGGCAGCGGCAGCGCCCTGTGCAGCGCGCTGCGGCGCATGGGGAAGACTGCCTATGTGATCTGTAATCCGGAACTGACGGAGCGGTATGCCCCCTATGTCGAGCCGTTTTCCGCGCCGGAGGGCTTTGTCCCGTCGTGCGTGGTCGCGGTGGACATCGCCGCGCCGAACCTGTTTCCGAAGAATTTTTCGGGTGCGGTCGATCTCTGCATCGACCATCACCCATCCAACACCGGCTATGCCGGGCGGACGCTGCTGCGTGCGGAGAAATCTGCCTGCGGCGAGGCGATCCTGGAGCTGATCGAATGCATGACCGGTTCCGTGACGCAAGAGGAAGCGAACCTCCTCTATATCGCCGTCACGACGGACACCGGTTGCTTCCAGTATTCGAATACGAACGCCGCGACGCTGCGCGCTGCGGCGTGTCTGCTGGAGCTGGGGGCGGACAATCATAAGATCAGTCAGGAATTTTTCCGCAAGATCTCACGCGCGCGGATGGCGCTGGAGGGCATGATCTACTCCGGGATGCGCTTTTTCCGCGACGGGAAGATTTCCATCGCCGTCATCACGCAGGCCATGCTCGATCAGGCGGGCGCGACGGAGGATGACTGCGACGATCTGGCGGGGCTTGCCGGCAAGGCGGAGCGCTGCGTCGTGAGCGTCACGATCCGGGAGCTGGACACGGGCGAGAGCAAAATTTCCGTCCGCTCCAACCCGGAGGTGGATTCCTGCGCAATCTGCGCGGTCTATGGCGGCGGCGGGCACAAAATGGCTGCCGGCTGCACGATCGACTGCCCGCCGGAGGAAGCGGTGGAAAACATTTTGCGCGCGATCGATCAGGTGTGGCCGGCATGAACGGGATTCTGCTGGTCGATAAGCCGGAGGGCTGGACGAGCCACGACGTGGTGGCGAAGCTCCGCGGCGTGCTCGGCGAGCGGCGCATGGGGCATTCCGGCACGCTCGACCCGATGGCGACGGGGCTGCTCGTCGTGTTCGCCGGGCGGGCGACGCGCGCGGTCTCTTTTTCCGAAAGCGAGGAAAAGTGCTATCAGGCGCGGCTGCGCCTTGGCATGGAAACCGACACGCAGGACATTACCGGCACCGTTTTGCGCACCTGCCCGCAGCGGGTGACGCGCGCGGAGCTGGAGGCGGTTTTGCCCCGGTTTCGCGGCGAGATCGAGCAGGTGCCGCCGATGTATTCCGCCATCAAGGTGGGCGGACAGAAGCTCTATGAGATTGCCCGGAAGGGCGGCGAGGTGGCGCGCAAGCCGCGCAGCATCTGCATCCACGAGCTGACGGTGGCAGGGGAAGCGGACGGCGATTTTCTTCTGAACGTGCGCTGCTCCAAGGGGACGTATATCCGCACGCTGTGCCATGACATCGGCGCGGCGCTCGGCTGCGGCGGTGTGATGAGCGCGCTGCGGCGCACGGCGGTCGGAGCCTATCGCGTGGAGGACGCGCACACCATGATGGAGCTGCAGTCGCTGCCGCGCGCGGACGCGCAGGCGCGGCTGCTGCCGGTGGACAGCCTGTTTGCCGGCTATCCTGCGTGCACCATCGGCGCGAAGGCAGAGCGGCTCTGCCGCTGCGGCAGCGGATTTTCCGTTTCCGCGCCCGACGGGGTCTATCGCTTTTATTCCGCGCAGGGCGCGTTTTTGATGCTTGGCCGCGTTGTGAACGGTCAGGCCTCGACAATCAAAAGTTTTTTTGAGGTATGACAGACAATGGTCAACAGAAAGAGAGTCATTGCACTGGGCTTTTTTGACGGCATCCACATCGGCCACGCGGCGCTGCTGCGGCAGACCTGCAAGCGCGCGGAGGAGATCGGCGCCATCCCGTCGGCCATGAGCTTTGACCAGCACCCGGACACGCTCGTCTACGGCGTGGACGTTCCGCTGATCAACAGCGCACCTGGGCGCGCGGATCTCATCCGCCGTCTGTTCGGCATCAACAACGTTATTTTCATTCATTTTGACAAGACGGTCATGCGGATGCCATGGGAGGAATTTATTCAGACGCTTGTGCTGGAGATGGACGCGGCGTGGTTCGTCGTCGGCCATGACTTCCGCTTCGGCTGGAAAGGCGAGGGTACGCCGGAACGCCTGACGCAATACTGCAAGGAGCACGGCCTCGGCTGCGACGTAATCCCCGCGGTCATGCTGGACGGCCGCATTGTCAGTTCGACCTACATCCGCGAATTGCTCCAAAACGGCGAGATCGAACGCGCCAACGCCTTCCTCGGACACCCACATACGCTGGTGGATACGGTACATTACGGCTACCGGCTCGGCACGAAGATGGGGACGCCGACGATCAATATGCAGTTCCCGGACGGGGTGCTGATCCCGAAGCACGGCGTCTATGCCGCAAAAGCGTTCCCGGAGGACGGCAGCGAACACATGGCCGTCACGAATGTCGGCGTGCGCCCCACGGTCAGCGGGGAAAACCGCGTGAGCGTCGAGAGCTTCCTGCTCGACTTTGACGGCAACCTCTACGACCGGCAGGTGCGCATCGAGTTTTACAGCTTCCTGCGGCCGGAGCAGCGCTTTGCCTCCGTGGACGAGCTGAAAGCGCAGATCTTGCGCGACGCGGAGCGTACCCGCGCGTATTTCGCAAAACAGAGTTGAACGAAAAACGGTTCTCCGGCAGATTCCGGGAGAACCGTTTTTTTGCTTGACAGAGTTGAAAAATATGGTATTCTAAAAGAAAAAAGGAGGGCGACGGATATGCTGTATGAACTGCTCCGGGGCGAACAGGAGCTGCTTTCGACCCTTGACCCGCAGCTCTACGTCAAAGTGACGGGGGCGCTGCAAGCTGCGAACATTCGCTACCGCGTGAAGGCGACGAGCACCGGCAGCGGTTACAACCGGCATAGTATGCTCGGCTCGTTTGGCGAAAATCCGCTGCGTCAGATCCAATATCAGATCTTCGTCAAGAAGCGGGACCACGAGCTTGCCCGCTACCAGCTCCGCAATGCACGATAACACGATACTGTAAAAGCACGCTGCCATCATGCAGCGTGCTTTTCTGTTCAGTTGAACCTGCCCTGATTTGCGGCGAAGAGACGCGCGCACTGCGCTTTGAGCGCCGCGTGCTCCGGAGCGGCGAGGTCGGGATCGGCCTCCAGAACGGACTGCGCCGCGTCGCGCGCGTCGCTTAGCACAGTCATGTCGGCGCAGAGGTCGGCGATGTGCATCTCCGGCAGACCGTGCTGGCGGTTTCCGAAGAAATCGCCCGGTCCGCGCTGGCGCAGATCGGCCTCCGCAATCTGGAAGCCGTCCGTCGTGTCGCGCATGACCTTGAGTCGCGCTTTCGCCTCGTCCGTGTCCGAGTCCGACACCAGCACGCAGTAGGACTGGAACGGCCCGCGCCCGATGCGTCCGCGGAGCTGGTGGAGCTGCGACAGGCCGAAGCGCTCGGCGTTTTCCACGATCATGAGCGCCGCGTTCGGCACATCCACGCCGACCTCGATGACCGTCGTGGCGACGAGCACGTCCGTCTCACCCGCGGCAAAGGCGGCCATGCAGGCATCCTTATCCCTGGCCTTCATGCGGCCGTGAATGCAGGCGACGCGCCGGTGCGGCAGCGCTTTTTGCAGCGCGGCAGCGTGCTCCTGCGCGGATTTGACGTCCGGCATCTGCTCCTCGTTTTCCTCCACCATCGGGCACACGACGAACACCTGCCGCCCCTCGCCGACCAGCTTGTCGATGAACGCGGTCAGCCGTGCGCGATAACTTTCATTCACGCAATAGGTCTCCACCCTGCGCCGCCCCGGCGGCAGCTCGTCGATGATGGACACGTCAAGGTCGCCGTAGATCATCAGTGCGAGCGTGCGTGGGATGGGCGTGGCGCTCATGACGAGCGTGTGCGGATGGTCGCCCTTGCCGGTGAGCGCGGCACGTTGCTCCACGCCGAAGCGGTGCTGCTCGTCCGTCACGACGAGACCGAGCCGGTGAAACTGCACCGTGTCGCGCAGCAGCGCGTGCGTGCCGACGACAACGTCAAGCGTCCCGTCCTCCAGCGCCTGACACACTGCGCGCTTCTGCTTTGCGGTCATGGAGCCGGTCAGCCGACCGACGCGCATGCCGAGCGGCGCGAGAAAGCCGCGCAGCGTGGCCTCGTGCTGCTCGGTGAGGATCTCCGTCGGCGCCATGAACGCGCTCTGGCAGCCGCTTTTCCAAACATACCAGATGCACGCTGCGGCCACAAGTGTTTTGCCGGAACCGACGTCGCCCTGAATCAGCCGGTTCATCGGCACGCCGGAAGAGAGATCCTGGACGGCACTTTCCACCGCGCGGCGCTGCGCCCCGGTCGGGGAGAAGGGGAGCGTGCGGTAAAATTCCTCGCCGTCTGCGTGCTCCATGCGGATGCCGCCGGCGCACCGCCGGCGGCCGCGCATCAGCCCCATGGACGCCGCCAGCACGAACAGCTCTTCAAAAATCAGCCGCCGTCGTGCCAATTCCAGTGCGCCGAAATCGGTGGGGAAGTGGATGTTCTCATATGCAAACCGCGCCTGCGCGAGGCGGTAGCGCTCCGCGATCTCCGGCGGCAGCGCGTCCGGCACGCTGTCGGCGCACGCATCGAGCGCGGCGCGCACGGCGTCCAGCATCACGCGTTGCGTGAGTCCCGCCGTGAGCGGGTAGACCGGCACGATCCGCCCCGTCAGATGCCCCTCGCTGTGCTCTGGCTCGCACACCGGGTTTGCCATGGCTTTTTTGCTGCCCGAAACGGTGACCCTGCCGTAAAACGTGTAGGTCTCGCCCGGATGCAGGTTGTTTTTCCTATAGTTCTGGTTGAAGAAGGTGATGTCCACCGCGCCGGACTCGTCCACCGCGCGCAGCTTCACCAGCTCCATTCCGCGCCGGATACGCACCAGACGCGGCTCGGACGCGACCATAGCACGGATGCACACCGTTTCGTCCGGCAGCACGAGCGCGATCGGGCGAAACTGGCTGCGATCCTCATACCGCCGGGGAAAGAGCGTGAGCAGGTCGCGCAGCGTTGTGACGCCGAGCTTTCGGAAGGCCTCGACCTTTTTCGGGCCGATGCCCCGCAGGGCAGACAGTTCCGTGTCGGGTGTGTTCATAGGCACCTCATTTCTCCTGCGCGCCGCATTTCCAGCGCCACAGCTTCGCCTGATCCTCCGGCGCGGCGTAGCCGATGCCGACGCGCGTGTCCGTCTCAAGCACGAAGCGCACGCCGTCGTCCTCGATCCACAGTGCCGGGCAGTCTGTAATGTCCAGCGTGTTGAAGCGCTTGTCGATCTGCAGGCGCTTGGTCAGCTTGCCGGGGCCGTTCGCCCCGTCCGCACAGGCACGGATGAGTACGGCCTGCGGCTCGTCCACGGAGCCTGTGACGACGTTCAACATCCAGTGCATTCCGTAGCAGAGATAGACGTAGATCGTCCCGCCGTCGCAATAGAGCGTCTCCGTGCGCTTTGTGCGGCCGCGGCTCGCGTGGCAGGCGGTGTCCGCCTCGCCGCGGTAGGCTTCCGTCTCCGTGATGCGCAGGCGCAGCAGCGTGCCGTCGTCCAGCCGGCGCACGAGCACCCGGCCTGTCAAATCCGGCGCGACGCACAGCACGTCGCGCCGGAAGAAATCCTTGTTCAAAAGCTTCATTTCCGTCATTTTACGTAAGAATACTCGTAGCGGTCGCCGTTTGGCGTGAACTTGCCGTACAGCCCGTTTGTGAGCACGACGCGACCGTCCGTTGTGATGAGGATCATTTCAAACCCGCCGTGGTCGCGCCAGTAGGCGAGCGCGTCCGTCTCGCCGAGCACGAACATCGCCGTGGACAGGCAGTCGGCCAGAATCCCGTCCGGACATACGATCGTCACGGACTGGAGCTCGTTTTCCGCCGGCTCACCGGTGGCGGGGTCAATGATGTGGTGATACAGCTTGCCGTTTTGCGTGAAGCAGCGCTGATAGCTGCCGGAGGTGATGACCGCCGTCTCACCGACGGAGACATAGCCGATGTAGTCGCCCGTGTCGTTCGGGTCCTGTACGGCGACGTTCCAGTCGCTGCCGTCCGGCTTCGTGCCGAGCGTCTGCACGTTGCCGCCGAGCGAGATGACGCCACTCGTCACGCCGGCCGCGCGCATCGCGTTGATGGCGTAGTTGGAGGCGCAGCCCTTGGCGACCGCGCCGAAGCTCAGCTCCGCGCCCGCGGGAACGGACACCAGATAGCTCCCGTCGTCGCCCATCGCGGTGAGCTGCACCTTCTGCATATCCACCTGTTCCAGCAGGGCTTCGATGGTCGCGTCGTCGGGCACGCGGTAGTCGGCGTCGATGAAGCCCCACGCCCGCAGCAGGGGGTATACCGTCAGATCCAGCGCGCCGTCCGTCTGCTGCGATACGGTCTGCGCGGTCTGAATCATCTTGGCGATCTGGCCGTTGACGACGACACTGTCGCCCTGCGCGTGGTTGATGGCGTACACCTTGCTGGATTCCAGTTCCGGATCGAGCATGGCGTTCAAACCGTTGATGACGGCCACGGCGTCGTTTATCCCGGTTTCGGCATTTTTTCCGTAGGCCTTCAGATCCATGAGCGTGTCCATGGCGAAGATTTGCTGCTCGACGGGCTTTTTCTCCCCGCAGGCGGAAAGCGGCAGCAGCATCCCCACGCAGAGCAGCAGGACGATGATTCTGGTTTTACAGCTCGCTTTTGTGTGCTTCATAGAATTCATTGTAGTCCTTCAGCATGTAGCGGAGCACATTCGGGGTGTCCAACTCGTAGGGGCAGCGGCTCTTGCAGCGGCCGCAGTCGATGCAGTCGTTGATTTTGTCCATCTTGGCGCGCCACTCCGGCGTGAGATACCGTTTGTACGGGCTGCGGCGCAGGAGCATGTCCATGCGCGCGCAGTTGCTGATCTCGATGCCGACGGTGCAGGGCATGCAGTACCCGCACGAGCGGCAGAAGCTGCGCGCCAGCTCCTTGCGGTCCTGTTCGATGACGGCGCGCATCGCCTCGTCGAGCGACGGGTCTTCGTCCGCCAGCGCGAGCCACTCCTGAAGCTGCTCCATGTGCTGGATGCCCCAGATGGGCACCACATTGTCATATTGCTTCATGAACGCGTGGCACACGCGCGCGTTGGAGAGCATGCCGCCGGCCAGCCCCTTCATGGCGATGAAGCCCATGCCGCGCGCAGCGCACTTGCGGGGCAGATCCAGCTCGCGCTCGGAGGAAATGTAGCTGAACGGGTATTGCAGCGTTTCGAAGTTTCCGCTTTCGATGCACGCCTCGGCCACATCCAGCTTGTGCGTGGTCACGCCGATATGGCGGATCTTCCCGGCCTGCTTTGCCTCCAGCGCGGCGGCAAACGCGCCGTCCGGGTCGTTGATGCCCGGCACGGCGGGCACCATGTGGAACTGGAACAGGTCGATGTAATCGGTTTTCATGCGCTGCAGGCTCAGGTCGATGTGTGCGGCGGCAGTCGCCTTGTCGCGTCCCTGGCTCTTGGTGGAGAGCACGATGTGCTCGCGCACGTCGGAGAGCGCAAGACCGATCTTTTCCTCGCTGTCGGTGTAGCTGTTGGCGGTGTCGAAGTAGTTGACGCCGCCCTCGTAAGCCGCGCGCAGAATGGCTGCAGCGTCCTCCGCGCTGCGGCGCTGAATGGGCAGGCAGCCCATGGCCGTCTTGGAGACGAAAAGCCCGGTGCTGCCGAGCGGAATTTTCTTCATAGCGGGATTCCCTCGCTTTCTCGGAAATTTTCAGGCAGAGATATGGTAATCTGGACTCAGTATAGCATACCCCCGGAAAAATTGAAATAGCAAAAGCAAATCTGTACTTTACATTTTCGGAGCGATTTGCTATAATACCAGTTGCTTTTGAATATGCGCCCGTAGCTCAGCTGGATAGAGTGTCAGACTCCGACTCTGAAGGTCGTGGGTTCGAATCCCGTCGGGCGTACCACGTCGTCGCGGACTGCATATTGTTCGCGACGACGTTTCCTGTTTCAAAGCAAACGTCATCGCTCCTCCTTTCCAAATCGAACCCGCTGCGTTGGGGTTCAATTTGCTGGGCTCACAGTTGCGTGACGGGGCGGATCCTATTTTTATCGCATTGGTACACGAAAAGACGATTGTTTTGCAATCGTCTTTTTTGATACATTGGAATTTTACTGCATCGGAGGAAAACATATGGTGACATTTCGCTTCGCACAGCCGGAGGATGCGGCGCTGATCCTGCGCTTTATCCGGGGGCTGGCGGAATATGAAAAGATGACAGACGAGGTCGTGGCGACGGAGGAACTGCTGCGCGAGTGGATTTTCGAAAAGGGGAAGGCGGAGGTGCTCTTCGCCGTTGCGGACGGCACGGAGGTCGGCTTTGCGCTGTTCTTCCACAATTTCTCCACGTTCCTTGGTCGCGCGGGCATTTATCTGGAGGATCTGTTTGTCCTGCCGGAGCACCGCGGCCACGGCTATGGCAAGGCGCTGCTGAAGCGTCTGGCGGCCATCACAGTCGAGCGCGGCTGCGGCCGGCTGGAGTGGTCGTGCCTCGACTGGAACGCGCCCAGCATCGCGTTTTACAAGTTCATGGGCGCAGTGCCGATGGACGAATGGACGGCCTACCGGCTCACTGGCGAGACGCTACAACGCGCAGCGGCGTCAGAATGAACGCGCTCCACTCCATTTCCACGTATACGTGAAAATTCCGTCTCCGCTTCTTCATCCTTCCTTTCAAATCCGAAACAACGTTTCGGATTTGGTGGGGGAATATGTGGATTCCGGTTGTTTATCCTTGCAGCTCACGCAGCAGGGCGATCTCCTGCGCGTAGCCTGCGTCGTCGTTCGGCGTTTCCAGAATGAAGGGAAGCCCATTGAGCGCCGGGTGACGGATGATACGCACGATGGCGTCGAGCGGGATGCGGCCCTCCGTGATCCGGGCGTGGCGGTCCTTGTGCGAGCCGCGGTCATTCAGACTGTTGTTCAGATGCACCGCTTTCAACCGCTCCAGCCCAATCACGCGGTCAAACTCTGACAGTACGCCGTCGAGGTCGTCCACGATGTCGTACCCCCCGTCCCAGATGTGGCAGGTGTCGAGACACACGCCGAGCTTGCCGTCGAGTTCGACGCGGTCGAGGATCGCGCGCAGCTCCTCAAAGCGGCCGCCGATTTCGCTGCCCTTACCGGCCATGGTTTCCAGCAGCACGGTGGTGCGCATGTCGGGAAACAGCACCTCGTTGAGTACGCCGGCAATCTTCTCAATTCCGGTTTCCACACCCTGCCCGACGTGGCTGCCGGGATGGAAGTTGTAAAACTGCCCCGGCGTGTGCTCCATGCGCTGCAGATCGTCTGCAAACGCTGTGCGGGCAAAGGCTTGTACGTGCGGCTTTTTTCCGCAGGGGTTGAGCGTGTAGGGCGCGTGCGCGACCAAGCGCTCAATGCCGTGCGCGGCGCAGAGTGCGCGGAACGCAGCGACGTCGTCCGGGTCGATGACCTTGGCCGCGCCGCCGCGCGGGTTGCGCGTGAAGAACGCGAACGTGTTCGCACCCAGCGCCACGGCGCGCTCGCCCATGGAGAGATAACCGCCCGCAGAGGAAATATGACAGCCGATTTGAAACATAGCGCTTGCTCCTTGGTTTGGAATGCTGTTATTATAGCATGGAAGAAACGCGGTGAAAACGGATTTTTTCGATATGGAGGGGGGGCGGCAGGATGCCGGAGTATGAGCTGATCCGCTCGAACCGCCGGACGCTGGCGCTGGAGGTGCGCGACGGAACCGTGCGCGTGCGTGCGCCGCGGCGGGTTTCACGCGCGGAGATTGATGCATTCGTGCAGAGCCACGCGTCGTGGATCGAAAGGAGCCTTGCCAGACAGCAGGCGCGGCGGAACGCGCACCCGGAGCCGGACGAGACGCAGCGCGCGGAATACATCCGCTGCGCAAAGGCGATTTTGCCGGAGCGGGTCGCATATTATGCGAATGTCATGGGGCTGCGCCCGGCGGGCGTCACGATCACGAGCGCACGCACGCGCTTTGGAAGCTGCAGCTCAAAGGGGCGGCTGTGCTTTTCGTGGCGACTGATGCAGTACCCGCCGGAGGCGGTGGACTATGTTGTGGTGCATGAGCTGGCGCATTTGGCATACAGGAACCACAGCCCGGCATTTTACGCGCTCATCGAGCGCTACCTGCCGGACTACAAAGCCCGCCGCAAGCTGCTGCGGGAATACGGAAGTTATCATGCGGCTGGCAATCGCGCTCGACACGACGCCAGATGAATTTTTGGTGGGCGCAGTGCGGAACGAAACGGACGAGAGCTGGCGTGCCGTGGCGCAGCAGCTTCGGGGGTTGACGCCCCAGCAGTTGGAGCTAGCAAGCGCGTTGATCGACGTTGCTGCGCGTCAAAAGATGGATTGACTTCCGGGCACGCATCGAATAAACTGAAACAGAATCTGCCGAGAGGGGATGCGTTTTATGAAACTTGCGATTGCGCTGGCCGGGGGCGGCTCGAAGGGGTCGTATCAGGTCGGCTTTTGGAAGGCGCTGCGGGAACTGGGGATCTCGTTTGACATCGTGACCGGCACATCGATCGGCGCGGTGAACGGCGCGCTCATGGTGCAGGACGATTTTGACAAGGCCGTGCGCCTCTGGAAGACGGCGACGGCCGAGACGATCATGAACCACGGTATCAACCTGACGAACGATATTGACTATTACTTTGAGCACCGTGACCAGCTTCTTTCTTTCGCCAAGGACTATGCGAGCTGCCGTGGTGCGGACATCACGCCCTACCGCGAGAAGCTGGATGCGGATTTGAACGAGGCGGCATTCTTTGCGTCTCCGGTGGATTACGCGCTCATGACGGTGCGCTTTCCGTCCATGCAGCCGGTGGAGGTGCGCAAGGCGGACGTCGCGCCGGGCTATCTGCCCAAGTGGGTGCTGGCGTCCAGCTCCTGCTTCCCGGCGTTCCCGCTGTGCGACATCGACGGACAGACATACATCGACGGCGGATATGTGGATAACTTGCCGATCAGCGCGGCGTTCCGGCTGGGCGCGGAGCGGGTGATCGCCGTCGGTCTGAAGCCCGGCGTGTCCGAGAAGAAATACACACGCCACCCGCTCGTGACATACATTGAGCCGTCGCGCCCGCTGGGCATGTTTCTGGATTTTGACCGGGAGACGCTCGACCGCAATTTTGAGCTTGGCTACGTGGACACCATGCGGGTGCTGGGACGGTATTTCGGCAAAACCTATGCGTTCCGCCCGGAGGGCAAAGCGCTGCTGGAGCGCGCAGCGCAGCAGTACCTGCTCTGGCTGCTGCAGCGGGAGCTGAGCCCGGCGGACTCCGCCGTAGGCGTGATGGTCGAACGCTTCGCGGGTGAGACACCGCTGAGCGACCGCATTCTGCAAAACCAGAGCGGCGGCCTGCTCGACTGCGCCTGCACCGGGCTGGAGTGCCTGCTGGAGACGCTCGGCTACCCGCGCGAGCAGGCGTATGATCTGCATACGTTGCTGCCGGAGCTGCACGCCGCTCTGCTGAGCGAGACTCCGAACCCTGCATTGGAGCAGGCACGCGAGCTGTGCACCACACTGGGCAAAGAGCACTTGATTGCCCAGATCACGCCGGTTGTACCCATGTACGACGCGCAGGAGCTTTTCCTCGCCACGCTGCTGCTGTATGTGCAGGAGCGGGCGGAATAACGGCGCCTGCCGTATTTGCATACCGCATCAAAAATCCCCCGCGCATTGGCGGGGTGTTCGTAAGACAGTAAAACAGGTAAAAAGGCGTGACCGCTCATTTCGTGGTCACGCCTTTTACATTATGGGAATAGCCGCTTTCGCAGTGCAAAGGGTGCAGCCCCTTGCTCGAAACGCAGTGACGCAAACAGCCCGGACATTCAGGTGTCCGGGGTGTTTGGTCTCGCAGAGCGCACATACGGGGCTTGCCCCGTATAGAAGTGCGCCTTTAGTATCTGTTCGACAAACTGGAAGTTGTCTATCCCCAATGGAATGGAATAACAATATTAAACAGAAATGCAAGAACTATACTAATTGTTCCCATTAGCGCAGAACTCCTCAATGTGTCTCTCCTCAAAACAATAAGTCCAATAATAAAGACTATCACTTCCATAACAGACCTTACATTAAAATACCAGCATCCATATACAAAGCACATATTGAACAATACTGCCAAAATCAGTGCCGACAGTATAAATGCCAGTTTGCTTTTCCCCTTTGCATACCAGCAGACAAAAGCCAATAATGGAGAAACAGCTGTAAATCCAAACCAAATCATCGCATAACTTCTTGGAAAAAATCCTGCAATATAGTTTGAATACAAATAGTAACTTGCAACCATACCAACAAAGAATACAAAAACATTAATGCTTGCTCTTATTGCAGAATTACTATAAATAGAAATACACAGTGCAATCAATACCCAAATTGCAAAACGTCCAAGGAAATTATGAACATCTAATGCTCCATCTATCGCCATAAGCACACTTGGAAGTTCAGTTTGACGAAAATCCAAAAGTTTTGAAAACGTCCCCAACGCTATTCCAAGGAACAATAGAGCTATGGTATTTATAGTTTTTCTATTATTGGATATAAGATTTTCTGCATTCCTTATATCATTCAAAAACTTTATCATAATTATCCTCACAAATTCAAGATTTGCAGGTCCGTTTGGTTCCATATTATCACATAACAGGATAAAGCGCAAGAACAGCCACAGCAGTGCAAACTACTGTGGCTGTCAACTGTCTTATGAACACCCGCCTTTTGCGCGGGGGATTTTTTTGCATATTTGGTCAGCTTGCGATGTTTTCACAGAAGCGCATAAGGATGGTGGCGAGCTGTGAACGGGTCGCGTTGCCCTTCGGATCCAGGCAGGTCACATCGTTCACCACATTGCCGGTGATGAGTCCGGCGCCGTTCGCCCAAACCATGGCCTCCATGGCATATTCGAGCACTTGATTCCGGTCTGGGAAGACCGAGAGGTCGCCCGCGGCGGATACGTCAAACTTTGCGAACTTCGCATAGCGGTAGAACATCGTCGCCAGCTCCTGCCGGGTGACCGCTTTGTTCGGGTCAAAGGTTCCGTCGGGGTAGCCGGTAACGATACCGGCGTCCGCCGCCCAAGCGATGGCTTTGCCGTACCATTCGCCGGGATTCACGTCCGGGAACGCGCTTGCGTTCTGCACGTCGGGACTGCCTGCCTGCCGGTAGAGGACGGTGGCGAGCATGGCGCGGGTCACCGTGCCGTCCGGATTGAACTTACCGCCGCCTACTCCGTTCATCAGGCCGTTTTCCACGCAGTAATCAATGGAAGGGTGCCCCCAATGGGTTTTCACGTCGGAGAGACCCCGGCTCGGGCAGGTGGCACCGCCGTCACACAGGCCAGTGGCGGGGATGACTTCCGTCTTGGTCGCTTTGCACACGGTGCAGGTGTAGGTTTTGACGCCGTCAGCTGTGGCGGTCGGCGCGGTGGTCACAACGCCGTCGTCCCAATTGTGACCGAGGGCGGGGATGACCGTACCAGCGTTGACAGTTACGCCGCAGACCGTGCAGACTTCGTCTCCGGTGTAGCCGGGCTCGGTACAGGAGGCGGCTTTTGCGTTTTGCAGCTCCGTCTTGTGGCCGAGGGCGGGGATTATGCGGGTCTCAGTCGTGCCGCAGCGGCTGCAAGTTCTGGATTCCTTGCCGGCTTCGGTGCAGGTCGCTGTTTTGCTCACCGTCCACGCGCCAAAGCTGTGGCCGAGGGCGGTGGTGTAGTTGTCTCTGTAGCTGTAACCGCAGGCGCATGTATATGTGGTGTAGCCCTGCTCCGTGCAGGTCGGCTCGGTGACTTCGGCCGTATAGCTGTGCGTATGCTCGAGTATGGGGATGCTCTCGGTTTTGGTCTCATTGCAGCGGGTGCAGGTGTAGGTTTTGACGCCGGCCTCCGTTTCGGTCGCGGGCGTTGTGATCACGCCGCTGTCCCAATCGTGACCGAGCGCGGCGAGCTGCTTCCATTTTGAAGTGCGGTATGTCCGGATCCCAACGGTTACGGAGGCGGTGATCTGCTCGGAACCGCGTTCCGTGCAGGTGGCAGGTTCAACCGTGCGCGTCACGGTGCACGGGCGCATTTGCACAATGCCGCAGATGGAGCAGGTGAATGCCGACGTACAGGCGCTGTTATCGGCGCTCCAGATAAAGGTTGGCGAGCCGAATTCATGCGTATGCGTCGGATCGTTGATCTCAAACGAAACCCGCTTCACACCGCTGTATTGGCCGATGCCTGTGATGACGACGGATGCGATGCCCTGCTCGACATTGTCCTCATAGGTCACGGTATAGTCCACACCCTGCGTCAGCTTGGTCTCATCGCTGCAGACGATGACGAGCGGCTCTTTTGCCGTGCCGTCGTAGGCGCATGTCAGACCCTCAGAGACCCAATCCGTGCCGTCGGCGGACAGATAGACGCTGCAGGAGGGGATGTCCTGCCCGGCGGAGCCGATCCCAATGTCGAAAAACACCACGCGGTAGGAGAGCGTTTCGGCGTTTCCGGACCGGTCCTGCAGCCCGGCGACGGTGACGGTATATGCGCCCAGGCCGTATTGGGTGCTGCCGAAATGATCGCTGGCCGGCCGGAAGATGATCGCGGCGCCTTCGCCATATCCCCTCGTATCAATCGTGAAATAGGTGCCGTCCTCAGCGGGCGTTTCGGGACAGGTGTCGCTGGTGAAAACGCAGCTTTTGCCATCCACTACGCGCGTGAGCGTGACGGTGAGATCCTCCAGCGCAGGCGTGGCATATTTCGTCGGGTTCAGGGAGACCGACCAGGGGTCCCCAATCGCGAATTCCTGCACCGGCATATAGCCGGACGCCGGCCACGCGACGAAATTGTAATCCACCGCGCCGCCGCTGCGGTCAAATACGGGAACGTCCACATAGGTTCTGTAAAACGTGCCGTCAAATTCCGCATCCGCGCAGCCGAAGCCTGTATACAGCAGCTTTGGACTGAGCAGCCACCGCCGGTGTCCCAAGGTCGAAAGATTGTTGGAGCTGCTGTCCGACATCTGACCGGCTATGGCAGACTGCAGCACATCCAGTTGCAAGTTGCCGGCGCTGCTGGTCCCGCGCATGGAGAGGTTGCTGGTGGAGGTCGCAGCGTATCCGGCTTGGTAAAATGCGTCATCCATGTCCTCCGGCTGCGTCGGGAAATGCGCCAGTTCATTGTTCGCCGCCATCACCACCGCGCCGTACTGCGCGGCGGTGTTCTTTTCCTCTGACAGCTCCACGGCGGGCAGACCTGCCAGATAGCGGATATAGTTGAAATACGTCAGGCCGCTGTCCAGAAACGACGGACTCAGCTCGCCCAGCGCATAGGGCGACGTGACCGACGGCTCGGCATCGAAGCGCGTCTCCGCCGTCGTGACGGTGGCGTATTTTGCCTGAATGTCCGCAATGGACGGCTTTTCTGCGGCAAGATCGCCGCTTTGCATTTCGGTCGGCGCTGTGTCCGCCGCCTGCGCCGGCAGCAGGCTGGTCAGCAGCACCAGAGCCAGCAGCAGGGACAGCATGGATTTCCGTCGGTGGTTCATGTATGAATTCCTCCCATCAGGTTTGGATTCTTTTATACGCTTTCTTGTGTCTCCATCAGAGCGAGGGTCGCGGCTTCGCGGTTCGGGCAGTTGCGCATACGGAAAATATCGGCGGCGCGGCGGAAGCAGCCGTTGGCCTTTTCGGCGTCGCCCATGGCGCGGTAGATCATGCCGCGCCACTCCAGATTGTTGCCGATGTCCACGTGGGTCTCACCGAGCTGCGGCAGCAGAATGCTGTATGCGCGGCTGCTGAGCTCCTGCGCCTCGTCGAATTTGCCGTGCTGCATGGCGATCTGCCCCAGCAGGTCATAGGAGAAGCTTTTGGCCCACTCGTCGTTGATCTCATCGAACAGGTCGATGGCGTGCAGGAACAGCGCCTCGCTCTCGTCGTATTCGCCCTTCATATACAGCGAGCGCGCCAGATGATACTCCGTCCAGCCCCGGTTTTCCTGCGGGGTGGTGCGGTAAAAGCGCTCGCAGGTCTCCAGAGCCTTGCGCCCCCAGGCGATGGAGGTGTCGTAGTCGCCCATGTTCCGGGTGGATTCACAGAGACGCTTTATGAGCTGATCCCGGCGGTAGCCCACATCCGGGTCAATCTCGTCGTCCGGGATGTCCTTGACGAGCGCATAGCCCTCCAGCGCGGTTTGATAGCAGCTTTCCGCGTTCCCGCTCAGCGCCTGCGAGTGGGAGATCTTTTCATAGGCGTAGATGCGGCCGAAGAGGTCGGTGCTCTGCTCCATCAGCTCCCGATAGAGCGGGATGCACACGCTGTACAGCGACATGTCCATGTTGAGATCGGCTTTGCAGCGCAGCGCCGCCCAGCTCAGCGGGTGCCCGGCAGGCAGGCGGTCGTAAACGCTGGTGGCGTAGTCGAACAACTGCTGCTTGCGCTCGAATGTGGTTCCGATGACGTTGCAGCATGCTTCGGCCAGATGCCCGATCAGACTGCTGCAGCAGTCGGGGTCGGCAGCCAGCGCCTCGCACATCAGGTCGGCGACGAGCGGGTGCAGATGCACCTCGTCCGTGACGGGGTTGTGGATGACCCAGCTTTTTTGAATCAGGCCGTCGATCACGTCGAAATCGTCCAGCCCGCACCAGTCGAACAGCGTTTCCACCGCGATGCCGCGCAGGGAAATGAGCGACAGGTTTTTCAGCAGATATTGTTCGTCCTCGCTGAGCGTGGAGAGCCGGAATACCTGCCGCAGCCGACCGAAGATCAGGTCGGCTGCCTTGGCGTTCTGCGCCGCCATGCCCTGCTCGCCCTCCCGCAGCAGGGCAGCCATTTTTTCCGGGGAAATGCGGCGGCTCTGCATGGCGGAGGCGACGAGCCGGATAGACAGCGTATGGCCGCCCAGCAGCCGGAAAATGCCGCGCACGAAGCCGAGTGCGGTTTCGTCCAGAGGACGGTGGTATTCCGCACAAAACAGCGCCAGCAGCTCGTCCTCGTTTTTCATCTCCTCCACGGTAACGGCGGGCAGACTCCCGCCGTCGGGCTGACAGCGTGTGGTGAACAGCACGCTGTACGCGCCGCTGCAAAAGTCCGTCAGGTCAGGGTCGTCCGGGACGTCAAAGTTGTCCATCACAAGGAGCACCCGGCGGCCGGCAATCTCTTTGAGCACGCGCAGCTTGCGGAGAAAATAGTCGCGGTCGCTGTCCTCCGGGTAGTCCGTGCGCTCCAGACCCTGAATGGGAAAGGCGTAGTCGCTGATGATGGTCTGCTGCAGCGAACGGTCGAAAGAGACCCAGAGCACAACGTCGTAGTCCGCCGCATGCCGCTTGCAGTACATTTTGGCGATCTCGCTCTTGCCGATGCCGCCCATGCCGACGAGGAGCAGCTTGTTTTCCGCGCCGGAAAGCTGTGCGTGGATGTCCGTCAGTTCCCGCTCGCGGCCGACGAAGCAGTTGTCGGGATATACCATGGAGCTGAGCAGGCGGTAGGTCTTCACGCCGGTGGAGGTACGCACACAGGCGGTCGCCATCTGCGTGTGCGGCTGCCCCAGCAGCATGGAGATACGGTCGACCAGCTCCTGAATCCGCTGCACCTCCGGCGGGACTGCGCCGTCCATGATGCGGATGCGGCCGAGGTAGTAATATACATCGTCGCTGAGCGTGCAGTGATCGACGCGGAAAGGCAAAAGCGTGATGTCCTCGTGGTTGCGGAAGCGGTCAAAGGCGCAGTTGATCTCGTTGAGAATGTGCGCGGAGAGGTTCGACTGTTCGTTGAGAATGAGCAGATACACCCGGCAGGCGCGGATGGCCTCCACGATGGAACCCGCGTAGTTTGCGCCGCAGTCGCGCGGGGCGTACCAGCAGGAGATACCCGCGCCCTCCAGCGCCGCCGCGATCTTGCGCACCTGATCGCCCGCGCTGTCCGTGTGATAGCTGATAAATACGTCTCTTGGTTCGCTCATGCGCGTACCTCGCTTCCTCTGGAAAAGGACTCGCGTTTTTCCCGAATTTGCCGCACCTGCGGATTGTCGGCACCGAAGTCCCGCTCCAGCTCCAGTTCGAGCTGAACGTACAGTCTGTGCGCCTTCTCCAGATCCCCTTTGCGGCGGCAATTGTCGGCAATGGCCTCGCGCGTGCGCACGGTCTGCACGCTGGCCGCGCCGTTGAGGCGGATGTTAAGGTCCAGCGCCCGCTTGAGATATTCCTCGGCCTCCTCGTAGCGGCCGAGGGCGCTGCAGCAGATGCCCATGTCCACCAGGGAATATTCGCTGTTGGTGACCTCGCAGTTGTTGTGTGCGTAGAAAATGTCGTAGCTCTCCTGGCAGTATTGCAGCGCGGTCTCATAGTCGCCCTGCTCCATGTACAGGCGCTCGATCTCGACCACGGTGTCGCCGGAGTGCCACCGGGCATTCTCGCGCCCTGCGTCGTCCGCGGCGGCGTCGTACAGGCGCTGGAACACGCCCATGGCCTTGTCCAGATAGTCCCGCGCAGCGTCAAAATCATGCTTCAGATAGGCGCAGCGGCCGAGCTTGCTGTAGCTGACGCCGACCTCCTTATCGTCCGGCCCGACGGAGGCCAGACGGTGCTTCAGACCG
This sequence comes from Clostridiales bacterium, assembly GCA_004556965.1. Lineage (GTDB taxonomy): Bacteria > Bacillota > Clostridia > Oscillospirales > Oscillospiraceae > CAG-103. Next base: position 219,737 of record SFFE01000001.1, read on the forward strand.
AGTTGGTAATACGGTTCGGCGGAGTCGTTGTCGCCGCTGTTGTGATACGCTCCGGCCAGCCACGTGGCGGCGAAGCCCGCCTGCTCGCTGTCCGGCCCGAATTCCCTCAGCGACATTTCGTAAAACTTGTGGCCGCTCTGGATGGACAGCGCAAAGTTGCTGCAGATCCACGCGACGTTCACAAAATCTCCGTACTGCTTCCACAGGGAGCGCACCGGCTCTGGATACGTGCGCTGGATGTGCGCGACGTAGGGCGCGAGCGCGTCGCGCTTTTCCGCCGGCCACCACCAGCAGTTTTTCATGTCGTTCCATAGGCCCATAATATAGTCCGGGCAGGTCTCCGGCGTGGGATCCAACTCCGCTTTCACCACGTCGCAGATGACAGGATGGAGCATGAGCGTGTCCGTGTCCTCGTCGAGGATCAGCCAGCTTTTGGCGAGCAGGCTGTTGATCTCGTCGTAGCTTTCCAGCCCGCAGTACTGCGCAAAGAGACTGATATCCATGCCGGTGTACGGCAGCATGGTCATGCAGCAGAGGACGTGCGTTTCCGCCTCCGACAGGCCGGATAGCTGGAACATCTGCCGGATGTAGTCAAAGGACGACAGCCCCGTGCCCGTGCCCTCGCGCTTCACCTTTTCGCGCAGCTTGGTGTTTGTGCCCGTGCTTTTGAGCAGCGCGAGCATGTCCGGCGCCTTGCGGCGGCTGGCCTTCATCTGTTTTGCGATCAGCTCTACCGTGATGGTGTGGCAGTTCACAAGCCGCAGAATCTCGTCCAAAACGGCCATGTCCGCGTCGGGGAGCTTTTTGCCGTAGTTCGTCGTGAAGATTTGGCGCACCTTTGCAAAGTCGCCGATTGGCCCGATGGGCAGGGTGGGGTAGTCTTCGTGCTCGTTGCGGGTCGTGATGAGCAGGTGGTACGGGCCGCTGATGAGCTCGTCCAGATGCGCGTCATAATCCGTGTCGAAGTTGTCCACGATCAGCAGTGTCCGTTCGCTCGACAGCTCCTTGAGCACCTGCAGCTTGCGGTGAAAATAGGCTTCGGGCGTTTCGCCGTCCGCCCGGCGCAGGTTTTCGATGGGGAGTTCCTCGCCGGTGACCAGATCGAGCAGATCGGTCGTGTAGCCGGTGAAAACAATGGTGTCGTACCGGTCGCGGTAGGCCTTGGCATAGCCCTTGGCGATCTCGCTCTTGCCGATGCCTCCCATGCCCTGCAAAAACAATACATGTTCTTCTTCCAGCATGCTGGCGATGGTCTCAATCTCCGCTTCCCGCCCCACGAACAGGCCGTGCGGCCATAGGATGCGCTCGGTGAGCCGCCAGCGCTTGGCGTTGAAATAGACCGCGTCCTCATCCGAAAGATGCAGGATGCGCTGCAGCAGCTCGTCGATGCGCTGCTCCAGCGGCGGTGTGACGGCGTCCAGCCAGTGGCAGGGGCCGAGGTGGTACTGCAGCCGGTCGGAGAGCATCTCGTCGTCCACCTTGAACGGCAGAATGTAGCGGCAGGTGTGCGTGGCTTCCGTGACCTCCTTGGTCACCTCCGGCGATTCGATGGAATTGCGGCTGATGACCACGATGTACACCTCGCTGCGGCGCAGCCCATCCATGATGGAGCCGGCCCAGTCGCTGTTTGTGATGTCGCGCGGGGCGATCCAGCAGCGGACGCCCGCCTCCTCCAGCCGGTGGCAGATCGCGTCGGCGATCGCCTTGTCCGCGGTGCTGTGACTGATAAATACCATGCGTTCCATACAGAATTCCTCACTTCGGTGCAGCGAGCAGCTGCACCACGTTTTCATAGTCGTATCGTTTCAAAAGACCGGGCGACGCCTGCGGCAGCGCGTCCAGTGCGTCCCAGTCCACGAGACAGGTGTGGCGCTTTTCCGCCGGACGCTTTGTTGCGCAGCGCGCGCGCTCGTCCGCCGACAGTTCCGCTGCGGGCAGCGGCGACCAGCCGCGGGTGAAGTGGAACATGTTCCAGCGCCGGTGCTCATACTGCGCCAGCCGCCAGTATACGGCTTCGCGCTGCGCGTCGTCCAGCGCTTCCATCCCGCCCGCGAGCGCCAGCTTGTTCGGAATGTCCCACACGACCGCGCGGTTCGAGGCCTGTGTGAACGTTCCGAGCTTTTGCCACGTCTCCGTGTGCAGGTTTCCCGCGCGGTAGCGCTGGTGCAGCGCCTCCGCCTGACGGTCCGCCGCGCGCTCGATCAGCTCGCTGTAAGTAAACTGCGTGCGGTTGACGCGCTGAAAAAAGACGTCCTTTTCTCCGGCCAGCAGCGCGACGGTGCCCTCCGCGTCGTCGTACAGCGCCACGACGAGCTGCGGGTGCCGCTCGTCCATGCCGAGCCTGCGAAACAGACGCAGCAGGCGCATCGCGGTGCGGACGTTTGTGTCCGTGTCCCCGGTGTCGATGACGATTTGATGCTGCGCCGTGCCGCGCGCCGCCACCGCGTCGAACAGCGCGTCCTCCTCCGGCGCAGCGGAGAGCCACGTCAGACCGGGCTCATCCGCCATGTGCGGATAGTCCCGCAGAAAGGCGGCCCGCTGCCGGTCGGAATCGGGCGCGGCAATGAGCGCGTCCAGTCCGTGCCGGTCGGCGGCGGCAGTCTCAAAGGCTGTGTTCTCAAAGGTTTCGAGCAAAAACTCGCGGCTCAGCGCGCCAAAGCCGATCACGCACAGGGAAAACGGTGCGTCCGGTACGTAAATGCCGTCGCGCACTGCGCCGAGTCCGTGCGCTTGCAGGTAGCGAATCGGCAGATTCTCCGTCAAAAACGCGCGCACCAAAAGCTGCTCGCGCGAGACGAGATAGGCGTCCAAATGGTCGAAGTGCAGATTCTCCAGCCGCAGCAGGTCATTGTCCAGAAACGCGGTCACGTGCAGGTTCAGCAGCCGCTCGCCGCGCGCGTCCAGCTCCTTCAGACGCTGGTAGTTGTTGTGCCATGCGTCCGGCAGCAGCACGACGTGGCAGTCCTGCGCGGGGCGGAGCGCATCCCAAACGGTATCGTCCGCCGTGAGCGCGCCCGGGATGACTGCGCCGCCGTCCTCCGCTGCGGGCAGATAGACGACAGCCGGCTTTTTTGTGTGCGCGTGAATATCCGCAATGAGCGCCTGCGCGTCCGCCTGCACGCCGCAGACGACGTAGACGGTGTCTGCGCGGCGTACCCGCCGCTTTTGCACCATCCGGTCGAGTGCGCGCTGAAACAGCAGTACCGCCACGCTCTGCACCGTGCACAGGGAGGCGATCAGAAAAATGCAGGATACCTGCAAGGAATCCCCCGGAGACACGTCTCCCTGAAAGGTGATGGCGCATACAGCCTGATACAGGCTGGAGACCAGCGTTTGCAGGATGCCGGTACCGGCGGGAAGCTGTCGGAAAAACAGCAGCAGGGAAACAAAAACATAGTTGTAGCTCACGGTCAGCAGGCTGCGCGTCCGCTCGCGCCCTTTGCGCATGCAGACGGTCAGCAACACCAGACCCAAAAGATATCCCAGCAGCACCAAAATGGCGGCCCCCTTTGCCGAATCTACGATAAAAGTTGCATTTTTTGTAGCTTATGAAACATTATATAGGAGCAAAAAAGCCATGGCAACAAAAAAGTGACGGCACGGCTGAAAAAATGGACGAAAAGCGGCTGCCGTGCTACAATCATCCAACAGGGGGGATCCTATGAACTATGTGATGAGCGATCTTCACGGCTGCCTGAAGGAGTACCGGCAGGCGCTGCGCGCCATCCGCTTTTCCGATGCGGACACGCTCTACGTCCTCGGCGATGTGATCGACCGCGGGCCGGACTCCGTCGGGCTGCTGCGGGACATGATGCTCCGGCCGAACGTCATCCCGCTGATCGGAAACCACGAATATATGGCGCTGCGCGTGCTGCGGCGGTTGTGCGTGGAGATCACGGCGGAAACTGCCGAACGCTACCTGCGTCCGGATGACCTTACTGCCTATGCGCACTGGTGCGCCGACGGCGGGGACAAGACCGCCGCACAGTTTCGGGCGCTGGCGCGAAAGGAGCAGGAGGAACTGCTGGACTATCTGGAGGAGTTTTCCCTGTATGAGACGGTGCGCGCCGGGGGAAGGGACTATGTGCTCGTCCACGCCGGGCTGGAGCCGTTTGATCCGGACCAGCCGCTGGAGGACTACCATCTGGCGGAGATGATCTTCCGCTCGCCGGATTATGACCGCGTATATTTCCCGAACCGCGTTCTCGTCACCGGGCACACGCCGACCGCGGCGCTCGGCGCGGCGCATCGGGGCAAAATCGTGCAGCAGAATAACCACATTGCCATCGACTGCGGTTGCGTGTTCGGCATGGCGCTCGGCGTGTACTGCCTCGACACGGGCGAAACGTGGTATATTCCGGCGCAGACGGCGGAGAAATGATTTTTGGTTGCACTTGAGCAGAGAATCGGGTATAATAGCCCAGTTTGAAGATCAAAACTTGTTTGGGTGAATGTACTATGGATATGAAACAGGAAATCGAGCGCCGCCGGACGTTTGCAATCATCTCGCACCCGGACGCCGGCAAGACCACGCTGACGGAGAAGTTCCTGCTCTACGGCGGGGCGATCCAGCTTGCAGGCTCGGTCAAGGGCAAGGCGACGGCGCGGCACGCGGTGTCGGACTGGATGGAGCTTGAAAAGCAGCGCGGCATCTCGATCACGTCGTCGGTCATGCAGTTCGAGTATGAGGGCTACTGCATCAACATCCTCGACACGCCGGGCCATCAGGACTTTTCGGAGGATACCTACCGCACGCTCATGGCGGCGGACAGCGCGGTCATGGTCATCGACGGCGCGAAGGGCATCGAGCCGCAGACGCGCAAGCTCTTCAAAATCTGCGCCATGCGCCATATCCCGATCTTTACCTTTATCAACAAGCTCGACCGCGAGGCGCGCGACCCATTCGAACTGATGGAGGAGCTGGAAAACGAGTTCGGCATCGGCACGTACCCGGTGAATTGGCCGATCGGCTGCGGGCACGACTTCAAGGGCGTGTTCGACCGCGACCGCCGCGAGATTCTGGCTTTTCAGGAGTTCCATCGCGGGCAGAACAAGATTCACGCCATCGAGTGCGAACTGACCGACACCGAGCGGCTGGACGAGCTGATCGGCCCGCGTATGCGCGAAAAGCTCGTCGAGGACATTGAGCTGCTCGACGGCGCGAGCTACGAGTTCGATCTCGATGCGGTGCGCGCCGGTCGGTTAAGCCCCGTGTTCTTCGGCTCGGCGCTGACGAACTTCGGCGTGGAGCCGTTTTTGGAGAACTTCCTCAAGATGACCACGCCGCCGCTCCCGCGTGAGACGGCGGACGATATGGTTGATCCCTTCTCGCCGGAGTTTTCCGCGTTCGTGTTCAAAATTCAGGCGAACATGAATAAGGCGCACCGCGACCGCATCGCGTTCATGCGCATCTGCTCCGGCAAGTTTGAGCGCGACCGGGAATATTTCCACGTGCAGGGCGGCAAGACGCTCAAGCTCGCGCAGCCCCAGCAGATGATGGCGCAGGAGCGCGCGATCATCAACGAAGCTTACGCGGGCGACATCATCGGCGTGTTCGACCCCGGCATCTTTTCCATCGGCGACACGGTCTGCGACCCGAAACGGAAGGTACAGTTTGAGGGCATCCCGACTTTCGCGCCGGAGCACTTCTCCGTCATTTCGCAGGTGGACACCATGAAGCGCAAGCAGTTTGTCAAGGGCGTCACGCAGATCGCGCAGGAGGGCGCCATTCAGATGTTCCACGAACCGAACAGCGGCATGGAGGAGGTCATTGTCGGCGCGGTCGGCGTGCTGCAGTTCGAGGTGCTGGAGTACCGCCTCAGGAACGAGTACAACATCGACATCCGCCGCCGCGACCTGTCATATTCCTTCATCCGCTGGATCACGAGCAAGGTCGAAGACCCCAGCGCGCTGAATCTCGCGTCGGACACCAAGTGGGTGCAGGATTTCCACGGCAAGAACCTGCTGCTGTTCAACAACGAATGGAGCATCCGCTGGGCGGAGCAGAAAAATCCGGGACTGGAGCTGGCTGAGTTCAGCCGGAACTGGTGAAGACCGTACAGCGCCGCACGTGAAATACGTGCGGCGCTGTTTTCTATAGATTTCCGTAAGCAATCGCCTGATTGATATCGGCATAGCTGGGCGGAATGATCTCGACGTGTTCCGGGCAGAAGGAGAGAAATTCGCGATATTCCTCCTCATGGTAGGGAAGCAGCAGCGCGCCCTCCGGCGGCTTGGAGACATAGCCGTCGTGAAAGTTCTTGACAGCCGGCCATCTGCTGCAGGCGATGACCGGGCGGCGATGCCAGTCGTTTTTCCCGCCATTTCTCAAACGTTGAAAGGAATAACATTCGATCACGATTACGCTGACATAGCGGAATTCTGACCAGAACCGCTTTTTCCCGAGAGAACCGTCGCCTCGATGCGGTGCAATTCCTTCCGCATCAACGATGTATGCGTCTGGATCGCGTTTATAGGTGCACGCGACCCAGATGTGGCTGCCTACGATAATAAACAGGAACGCTGCAAATATATACAAGTAACTTCGATTATTGGTATAGTGATAAATCAGAATGCCCACAATGGAATAGAGCGCTTCAAGGAAAGGTAATCCGGCTCGAAGTGCAACCTTTGCGTTCTCCACCATTTTCGGATAATCGTCTTCCCGAATCCGCATCAGACAGCCTCCCAACGATCACAATTTTTTCCATGATATCACATCCATACGTCAATTTCAATTCTTTCCCACATCACAAACCGACAGGTTTCTTCCGTATCCTTGTGTATACTGGTGTCAAACGAGACCAGAGGAGGAAGAAATCATGAAGCAGATCCGGATGTTTGTGCTGACGGTACTGGCGATGCTGCTGCTGTCCTCCGGCGTACATGCGGCGGGGGAGACAGTGACCGAAACACTGTGCCATGTGGAGCTTGCCGCCGCAGTCCTGTGTGAATCCTAAAAAAATGCCTCCCGGCGGTTCGGGAGGCATTTCAAGTATGTATATCGGCTTAGAACAGGTCTTCGACCACTTTCTCCGGCGGGACTTCGAGCAGCTCGGGATTGTGCAGATACTTTTTAAAGTACTTGAATGACGTGGCGTAATAATACCCGTCGCAGATGCGCTCGTCGGTATTGGCCTTGAAGTCGATGTACTTGCGCTGCACGAGGTTGCCATTCATGTCCAGCTCCATCGCCTTGCGCTTGGCGCCGAAGGCGATGAACAGCGGCAGGTTGCCGAAGTTATAGATGTGGTGATAAATCGGCGCGATGCCGAGCGAGCCGAGGTCGGTGATGATCATGGAACCGTGGAAGGGGCTTGCGTCCAGCAGCGACTGCGGGATGACGCCGAAATAATCCATCACCCGGAGCACGCCGATGGCGAAGCGCAGCAGGAAGCGCGGGAGCTTGATGAGCGCGCCGGCGACCTCCTCGGTGTTGTTATCCTGATCGCCGAACTTGATTTCGTTGATTTTTTCCGTCATTTTGTGGTACACGTCGAAAATCGTGTCGTACGGATCGAAAACGACCTTGATGGTCGTCTCGGTCGAGTCCGTGGACATGCCGCGACGGACCGTCAGCACGACCTCAATGTTGTTGCGCGCATAGATGCGCCGGCCGGAGATGAAGCGGTTGATGCCGGGCCGCTGCGACACCATGCGGACGTAGGCAGCAATGAACAGGTGCAGATAGCCAAGCCCCTTGTAGCCCTCCAAACGCTTCTGGCGCAGCCAACGGTCAGTCTCCGAAATCTCCACGCAGTCCGCAAACTGGTTGCAGGCGTCGCTTCTGACGGGCATGATGTAGGGCATAAATTTATAGAACGGAGCCAGCGAGTGAATCAGGCGGCCTTCCTTCCGGTCGCCAATTCTTTTTTTGTTCGCCACAAAAATCCCCCCAAAAGAAATTCAAACTTTTAAACAAATACATTATAAGACAAGTTTCAGTTTCTGACAAGGGCGAGATTCTTAATTTTACGATCATTTTTGTAAAACAACGGCTAAGAGAGGACAATATAGGATTGCATAGGAAATATAGGAAACCTGCATTTGGTCGAAATGACGAAACATCTTCCAGTATATTGTTATTTTTGTGACGATAACGCGAAAAACCTAACAATATCAATACTTTTTTAACACAAATAAGTTTGAAAAATGTCAAGAGGAAATTGGAAAAATTGACTTGATAAACCGCAGAAAATAGTTTACTATATGTACAATGTGTAGGAAATGCCGGTGAAACACGGGCATTATGCATAGATTTATCGTCGGGAGGTGTGTGAATGTCATTCGAAGCGATAACAACGATCCGTGAAGCGGAGGAGCGCGCCAAGCAAATCAAAGCGGAGGCGACCGCCGCAGCCGGCGCTGCGGTGGAAGCGGCGCAGGCTGAGGGCAAGGCGGCCGTGGATGCTGCGCTGCGCAAAGCGCAGGATGAGCTGCAGGTGCTCCGAACCAAGTCCGATGAGAAGGCGCGAGAGGACGCCGAGGCGTTAGCGTCCAGCACCAAAAACAAGGAGGCTGCGATGCGTACCCGCGCGAAGACCAGATTGGACAAGGCTGCATCACTCATCGTGGAAAGGATTGTGAACGGCTGATGGCCATCGTAAAAATGAAAAAGCTGCAGCTCATGGTCGTTCGCCAGCAGAAGGATGAGCTGCTCCGGGACCTGACGATTCTGGGCTGCGTCGAGGTGACCGATCCGGATGCGTTTTTCGAGGACGAGGAAGCTGCCTCGTGCCTGCATCACGAATCCGGAAATCTGGTCGAAGCCCGCTCCGATCAGACCCGACTGGTCAACGGACTCAAATTGCTGGACAAATATGCCCCGGTTAAATCCAAGCTGCTCAGTTCCCACCCGGAAGTGACTGAGGCGGATTTTCTGGACGACGCCGCGCTGCAGGAAGAGCTTGCGGCCGCAAAGGCGCTGGAAGAGCTGGAAGCGCAGGTCCGCCGTCTCAGCGGCGAGGAGAGTAAGCTGCGTGCCGCCATTGAGGCGCTGCGCCCGTGGACGGCGCTGGAGCTGCCGCTCGAAACGGCGGGCACGGCGCGCACGGTGATTCTGCTCGGCATGCTTCCGGCAGCGGCGGACTTGCAGGAAGCCCGGAAAGCGCTGGAAGATGCGGCACCGGAGTCGGAGCTGTTTGAGGTATCTGCGGACAAGGAGCAGCACTATGTGGTGCTGGTCTGCCTGAAGGAAGCGCAGACAGAGGCGCTCGCTGCGCTGCGTACGTTTGGCTATGCGTTTTCAAACGTCGGCGGTATGACCGGTACGGCGAAGGAGAACATCGACGCCTGCACGGCGGAGATCGCCTCCATTACCAAGCAGCGCGTCGCGGTCGAGGCGGAAATCGCGGCCTACGGGACGCACCGCGACGCTTTCAAGCTCAGCATTGACCGCATGACGGTGAAGATCGCCAGAGCAGAGGCGGAGGACTGCCTCGTCGGAACGGACCGCGTCGTGTGCATGCGCGGCTGGCTGACCGCGCCAGAGGAGGAAAAACTCGCGCAGACGCTCGCCAAGTATGACTGCTCGTGGGAGCTGCAGGACCCCGTCGAGGATGAATATCCGGACGTTCCAGTCAAGCTGAAAAACAACAAGGTGACCGAAGCGCTGAACATGGTCACGAATATGTACAGCCTGCCGGCCTACGGCACGGTGGACCCGAACCCGCTGATGACGCCGTTTTTCGTATTATTCTATGGTATCATGATGGCGGATATGGGCTACGGCCTGCTGATGGTCATCGCGGCGCTCGTGGCGCTCAAGGTGATGCGGCCGAAGCGGGGAACGAAGTATTTCTGCAAGCTGCTGCTGGAATGCGGCATCTCGACCTTTGTTCTCGGCATCGTGACAGGCGGTTTCTTCGGCAACGCCATCCCGACGCTGGCGAACATGTTCACCGGCCACGATGTGCCGCTCGGTATCCTGAGCAAACCGCTGCTGGACCCGCTTACGCAGACGACGACGATCCTCGTCGGCGCCATGGCGCTCGGCTTCATCCAGCTTGTCACCGGCATGGTCGTCAGCTTCGTGGAGAAGGCGAAAGCAGGAAACCTCGCGGACGGCATTTTCGAGGAGGGTATCTGGTGGGTCATCTTCATCGGTCTTGCGCTGTTCCTGCTGAAGATCGGCAACATCGGGGGTGTCCCGGTTGTGCTGTGCATCGGCGGCTTGATGCTGCTGTACGGCTCCGGGCGGCACGCCAAGGGCTTCGGTAAGGTCACGGCTGTGTTCGGCGAGATCTACAACGGACTCACCGGCTGGTTCGGCGACATTCTGTCCTATTCCCGTCTGATGGCGCTGATGCTGGCGGGCAGCGTAATTGCGCAGGTGTTCAACACCCTCGCGGCGATGCCGTCTCAGGGCGGCGTCACCGTGGTGTCCATTCTGGTGTTCCTTGTGATCTTCCTGGTTGGCCATGCGCTGAACTTCGGCCTCAACCTGCTGGGCTGCTTCGTGCACGACCTTCGTCTGCAGTGCCTGGAGTTCTTCGGCAAGTTCTATGTGGACGGCGGAAAGCCCTTCCGCCCGCTGGAGATCAACACCAAGTACGTAGACGTGGAAAACCACGATTTTTAATTCATCCGAATATGCAAAATTAAAAGTGAGATAAATTAAGGAGGAAATTCAAAATGTCATTTATGGAATCCATCGGCGGCCTCGCAATCGGCCTGCTCGGCGCTGCCCTCGCAGCACTTCTCGCATGCATCGGCTCTGCTAAGGGCACCGGCATCGCCGGCGAAGCGGGCGCTGGCCTCGTTTCCGAGGATCCGTCCAAGTTCGGTAAAGCGATGATTATGCAGGTCATCCCCGGCACGCAGGGCCTGTACGGCTTCGTTATCTGGTTTCTCGCGCAGTCCCAGATCTTCAGCGCCTACCATGCGGCGGGCGATGTGATGACGGTTGCGCAGGGCATGCAGTACCTCGGCGCCTGCCTGCCGATCGCACTCGGCGGCCTGCTGTCCGCCATCGCACAGGGCAAGGTTGCCGCTGCTTCCATCAACATCCTCGCCAAGAAGCCGGACGACTGGTCCAAGGGCATGATTTTCTGCATCACCGTCGAGTTCTACGCCATCCTGTGCCTGCTTGCATCCTTCCTGATGCTCAACGGCCTGAAGTAAGCGAAAACCCTCTTCAAACAGAAGGGAACGATTCTATGACTGGTATTGAAAAAATCACCGGACGCATCGAAGCGGACGCGAGAGCGGAGGCGGCGGCCATCACGGCGGAAGCCAATGCCAAGTGCGCGGAGATCCGTGCGGAATACGACAAAAAGGCGCAGGACGAGTACTGGACGCGCGTCCGCGCCGGCGTGAAAGAGTGCGAAGACCGCGCGCAGCGCATGGGCAGAATGGCGGAAATGGAGGCCAGAAAAAGCACGCTGAGCCTCAAGCAGACCATGGTCAGCGAAGCGTTTGACCGCGCTGTTGAAATGATCTGTACCATGCCGAAGGACGAGTACGTCGCGGTCATGGCTAAGCTCGCTGCGAAGGCGGCGGTCACCGGCAATGAGGCGGTCGTGTTCAACGGCAAGGATCAGCAGGTTTGCGGCGCGGAGATCGTCGCGGCGGCCAATGCGATCCTTGCGAAGAACGGCGGCGCCGCCAACCTCACCATGAGCGGCGAGACCCGCGATATCTGCGCCGGGTTTGTGCTGCAGGAGGGCGATGTGGAGATCAACTGCGCCGTGGAGGTTCTTGCAGAGCTCTGCCGCAGCGATCTGGCCGCACAGGTTGCCGAGGTCATGTTCGGCTGACAGGCCTGATCCCCGCCGTGCGCGGGGCAGGTAACACATCCTATATGGGGCATCCGCTGCGGATGCCGCATGAGGGAGGAACGGAATTGTCTAAAGTAAAAGATACAAGTTACCTTGCAATCACGGCAATGCTGGCAGCCCGCGAGACCAGGATGCTTTCCGCCGAGCGCATGGAGCGCATGATCGACGCGCCCACGAACGACGAGGCGGCCAAAACGCTGGAGGAATGCGGCTACGGCGATCTGTCCGGCCTGAGCGCGAAGGAAGTCAACGCAGCGCTGGAAGCACGCATCGCGGCGGTGTTCACGGAGCTGGAAAACATGGTTCCGGAGCGCGAGCTGGTGCAGCTCTTCCGCCTGAAGTACGATTACCACAACGCAAAAACGCTCATGAAGGCGCAGGCCGCCGGCGTCGATGGCAGCGCCCTCCTCTCGCAGCGGGGGAACGTGCCCGTGGCCGTGATGAAGAACGCTTTCGTAAACGAGGATTACAGCGACGTGCCGCCCATGCTGGCGGAGGCCATGCAGGAAGCGGCGGGCATCCTGTCGCGCACCGCGAACCCGCAGCTCGCGGACTTCGCAATGGATCGGGCGTACTTTGCACAGATGCTGTCGCTGGCGGAAGCGATTAACGACGGCGGCTTCACGGTCGGCTACGTCCGCCTGCAGATCGACAGCGCCAATCTCCGCGCCGCGGTGCGCACGCACCGCATGGGGAAGGACAACGACTTCCTCAAGACGGCGCTCATCTCCGGCGGCACGATCGGCACGGACCGCGTTGCGGCGGCGTCCGATTCCGCTGAGACGCTCGCGGGGCTGTACAACATGACGTGGCTGTCTCAGGCGGCGGCGTCCGGCGCGGTTGCGATGAACGGCGGCTCGCTCACGGAGTTTGAGCTGCTGTGCGACAATGCGCTGCTGGACTATGTCCGCGAGGCGAAGCGGAAGAGTTTCGGCGCCGCGCACGTGTGCGCCTATCTCGCCGCGATGGAAAGCGAGATCACGGCCGCCAGAATGATCCTGACGGGCAGACTTTCGGGACTTGAGCCCGGAGTCATCCGGGAAAGGCTGCGTGAAACCTATGCTTAAAATTGCAGTTGTCGGCGGCGCAGAGACCGTTATGGGCTTCAAAGCACTGGGACTGGAAGCGTGTCCGGTCGCCAACGCCGAGGAAGCGCGCAGGACGCTCCACCGTCTGACCAGAGAATCCGAGGACTACGCCATCATCTACATCGAAGAGAATCTGGCGCAGGAACTCGAACGCGAAATCGACAAATACAAAGATGTCCCCAAGCCCGCGATCATTTTGATCCCCGGCAGGGAAGGCCCCCTCGGCCTTGGCCAGTCCGCGCTGAAGGCGGCGGTCGAGCGAGCGGTCGGCTCCGATATCCTTTAAGGAAAGGAAGAATGTACATTGAGCGGAACAATTACCAAAGTTTCCGGCCCGCTGGTCGTCGCGGAAGGTCTGGCTGATGCGAACGTCTCCGACGTTGTCCGCGTCGGCGAGCAGCGACTCATTGGCGAGATTCTGAATATGACGGGCGACAGCGCGTCGATTCAGGTTTATGAAGAAACCTCCGGCCTTGGCCCCGGCGCGCACGTCGAGACCACCGGAATGCCCCTGTCCGTCGAGCTTGGCCCCGGCATGCTGGAGAACATCTACGACGGCATCCAGCGTCCGCTTCCGGAGATCCGCGATCTGACCGGCTCCAACATCACCCGCGGCATCGAGGTGCCCGCGCTCAACCGCGAGCGCAGATGGCAGTTCGTCCCGACGGTCGAGGTCGGCGCGATGGTGACCGGCGGCGACGTGATCGGCACCGTGCAGGAGACCAGCGCGATCCTGCACAAGATCATGGTTCCCCCGCGCATGAAGGGCACCATCAAGGCCATCACCGGCGGCGAGTTCACCGTGGACGAGACCGTCGCGGTGCTCACCGACGAGCAAGGCAACGACCACGAACTGAACATGATCCAGCGCTGGCCGGTGCGTATCGCGCGCCCCTATGCGCAGAAGTTCGCGCCCAACAAGCCCATGAACAGCGGCCAGCGTATCATTGATACCCTGTTCCCGATCGCCAAGGGCGGCACGGCGGCCGTCCCCGGCCCGTTCGGCAGCGGCAAGACCGTTGTGCAGCACCAGCTTGCAAAGTGGTCGGACGTGGACATCGTCGTCTACATCGGCTGCGGCGAGCGCGGCAACGAGATGACCGACGTTCTGATGGAGTTCCCGGAGCTGACCGACCCGCGCAATGGCGAGCCCCTCATGAAGCGCACCGTCCTGATTGCCAACACCTCCGATATGCCCGTTGCGGCGCGTGAGGCTTCCATTTACACCGGCATCACCATCGCGGAGTACTTCCGCGACATGGGCTATGACGTCGCCGTTCTGGCCGACTCCACCTCCCGCTGGGCGGAAGCGCTGCGTGAGATGTCCGGCCGTCTGGAGGAGATGCCCGGCGAAGAAGGCTACCCGGCCTACCTCGCCTCCCGTATCGCACAGTTCTACGAAAGAGCCGGCTGCGTCCGCTGCATGGGCTCCGACGACCGCCGCGGCTCCGTCACCGCCATCGGCGCTGTCTCGCCTCCGGGCGGCGACATTTCCGAGCCGGTCTCGCAGGCGACCATGCGTATCGTCAAGGTCTTCTGGGCGCTCGATTCCAGCCTTGCCTATGCGCGTCATTTCCCGGCCATCAACTGGCTGACGTCCTATTCGCTGTACGTCGATTCCCTCAAGCCGTGGTACGAAGAGACCTTCGGCCCGGAGTATATGAAAAACCGCGATAAGGCCATGAGCATTCTGCAGCAGGAATCCGAGCTGCAGGAGATCGTCCGCCTCGTCGGTCAGGACGCGCTCTCCCCGGAGGACCGCCTGACGATGGAGACGGCCAAGATGATCCGCGAGGACTTCCTCCAGCAGAACGCGTTCGTCGATATCGACAGCTATTCCGAGTACAAGCGCCAGTTCATGCTGCTGCACCTGATTTTGCAGTATGACGTCGAGTGCCGTGAGGCGCTGGCGAAGGGCGCGCCGATGAACAAGCTCTTTGCCATCCCCGCCCGCGTCGATATCGGCCGCGCGAAGAACGTGCCGAGCGAGGAGTACGAGGCTGTCTACACCAAGATCGGCACGGATATGACCGCGCAGATCAAGGAGATTGTTGCCGGAGGTGAGGAGCAGTGATTAAAGAATATAAGACCATTCGGGAGATCGCCAGCCCTCTGATGCTGGTGCAGCAGGTCGAAGGCGTCACCTACGACGAGCTGGCCGAGATCGAGCTGCCCAACGGCGAAGTCCGCCGCTGCAAGGTGCTTGAGGTCGAGGGCGATTCGGCGGTCGTGCAGCTGTTTGAAAGCGCGCAGGGCATCAACCTCGCGCAGACCAAGGTCCGCTTCCTTGGCCACCCGCTGCAGCTCGGTGTTTCCGAGGATATGCTCGGCCGCGTCTTCAACGGCATGGGCGAGCCGATCGACGGCGGCCCGGAGATCCTGGCGGAAAAGCATCTCGATATCAACGGCCTGCCGATGAACCCGGCGGCACGCGCCTACCCGGCAGAGTTCATCCAGACCGGCGTCTCTACCATTGACGGTCTGAACACCCTCGTCCGCGGCCAGAAGCTGCCGATCTTCTCCGCGTCCGGCCTGCCGCATGCGGCGCTGGCCGCGCAGATCGCGCGTCAGGCAAGAGTGCTGGGCGACGGTGAAAACTTCGCGGTTGTCTTTGCCGCGATCGGCATCACCTTCGAGGAATCCGAGTACTTCATTCAGGAGTTCCGCCGCACCGGCGCCATCGACCGTACGGTCGTGTTCTCGAACCTCGCCAATGACCCGGCCGTCGAGCGTATTGCAACGCCGCGTATGGCGCTGACCGCAGCCGAGTATCTGGCCTTCGAGAAGGATATGCAGGTGCTTGTCATCCTGACCGATATTACGAACTACGCTGAGGCGCTGCGCGAGGTCTCCGCTGCGAAGAAGGAAGTCCCCGGCCGCCGCGGCTACCCCGGTTACCTCTACACCGACCTTGCAACGCTGTATGAACGCGCCGGCCGCCGTCTCGGCAAGAAGGGCTCGATCACGATGATCCCGATCCTGACCATGCCGGAAGACGACAAGACGCACCCGATCCCCGACCTGACCGGCTACATCACCGAGGGCCAGATCATTCTTTCCCGTGACCTGCACCGCAAGGGCATCGTCCCGCCGGTCGACGTTCTGCCGAGCCTGTCGCGTCTGAAGGACAAGGGCATTGGCGAGGGCAAGACCCGCGAAGACCACTCCGGCACCATGAACCAGCTCTTCGCCGCATACTCCCGCGGCAAGGACGCTAAGGAACTCATGACCATTCTGGGCGAGGCGGCCCTGTCGGACGACGACAAGCAGTTTGCGAAGTTTGCAGACGCTTTCGAGCAGGAGTACGTCAACCAGGGCAACGAGACCAACCGCTCCATCGAGGAGACGCTGGATCTCGGCTGGAAGCTGCTGAGCCTGCTGCCGCGCACCGAACTCAAGCGCATCAAGCCCGAAATGATCGAGAAATACATGCCTGAGGCGTGACCATCGGCAGTCCGCAACAACCAAGTGAGGTGATTTGATGGCAAGTACCACAATTACCCCGACCAGAATGGTGCTCAACCAGCTCAAAGGCCGGCTGAAAACCGCTCGACGGGGTCATAAGCTCCTCAAGGATAAGCGTGACGAGCTGATGCGTCAGTTTCTCGACATCGTGCGGCTGAACAAGCAGCTTCGTGCAAAGGTCGAGCAGGGATTGACGGAGGCGTTCGGCTCTCTGTCGGTCGCGTCGGCGATCATGTCCCCGGAAATGCTGGAGCAGGCGCTGCTGTACCCACGCCAGAGCGTCGAATTGGGCATGAGCTACAAAAACATCATGAGCGTGAACGTTCCGGTGTATGACTTCAAGACCAAGAACAGCGACCCGTCCGAGATCTTTCCGTACGGCTTTGCGCAGACCTCCGGCGAGCTGGACGATGCGCTGGAAAAGCTGGCGCAGGTGTTCGAGGATATGCTGGAGCTGGCGCAGGTCGAGAAGACCATGCAGATGCTGGCGCAGGAGATCGAAAAGACCCGCCGCCGCGTCAACGCTCTGGAGTATGTCATGATTCCTGAACTGGAGCAGAACATCCGCTACATCTCGATGAAGCTGGATGAAAACGAAAGCTCTACCAAGGTGCGTCTGATGAAGGTCAAGGAAATGGTCCTTGAGGACGCGCACCACTACAAGCAATAACCAGGTAAAAACCACCCTGCCGCCGGCAGGGTGGTTTTTACGTTTTGCGGTTTTGCTCCATCAGTTCCAGCAGCCGGGCGGTGCTGTCGGCGGCTTCTGCGGTTTCCGCTTCCACGCGCACTTCGCTTGCGTCTGCCGCCGGGTGAACGTGCACGTCCCAGCTCCCGTCATGGAACGACAGACCGTCGGTGAAGTCCGCGCCGAACTCCATGAGCGCCTCGGACGCAGTGCGCATGAGCCGGGCGCGGTCCCGGCAGGGGACTGCGCGGTATGATTTGTCCGATGCTTGGACTGTCTGCGTCTGCGAGGTGTCTTGCGTTGCCTCCGCTCCAACGCCCAGCTTGCCGTCGAGCACGTCCAGACTGCACTGGTAATAGGCGCGCGGCGTGCCGATGTCGCACCAGTAGCCGTCCATCGGTACGCCGAGAATGCGTTCGCCGCATTCGAGCAGCAGCGGGAACAAGTCCTTGGCGAAGTCGAACTTCTCGCCCTCCGGCACATAGGCCATGGCGCGCGGCGACAGAACGTAGATGCCGGTGTTCACCATGTCGGTTACGACGTGCTCCCAGTCCGGCTTTTCGATGAAGTGGCGCACGAAGCCCTGCTTGTCCTGCAGCACAAGCCCATATTGCAGCGGCTCGGCGTTTGGGAAAAGCGCCATGGTCACGGCGGCGTCTGCCTGCCGGTGCCGCTCCATCAGACCGCGCAGGTCAAAGTCACAGGCGGCGTCGCCGCTGATGATGAGAAAATCCTCGTCCTGATAAAAATCCCGGCAGGCCAGCACGCTGCCGGCGGTGCCGCGCGGCTCGGTTTCCAGCCGGTATTCCAATTGCACACTGAAGGCGGAGCCGTCGCCAAAGTGCGCCATGATTGGCTCCGGGTGATAGCACAGCGCGGCGCAGATCTCCCAAAAGCCCTGCGCGCGCAGCAGCTCGATGATGCGCTCCATCACGGGCTTTCCCGCGAGCGGGACCATCGGTTTCGGCAGGTCGCCGGTCACGCTGCGCAGCCGCGTGCCCTCGCCGCCGGCCAGAATCACTGCTTTCATTGCAGATGCCTCCTTTTTTGTTTCTTATTCTTTGCGGTCCGGCGCTTTTTTTGTATTGTAAAGATTTCTTGTCTTTGTTATAATAACCTGATACCATAGATGCAATTTTCGCGTATCCCATTTTCCTGCGTGAGGAGGAGTGATTATGAGCGATCAGAAGCCGAAAGCGCCGAACTATTCCAAAATTCAGCGCGCGCTGATGCCGAATTCCCGGATGTTCCTGCTGTTTCTGGTTGTGTTTGCTGTTGCGACCTTCTTTTTCTCGGATCAGCTCTGGCTGTCCATCGCAGAGGGCGTCATCATTCTGATTTTGATCGTCTATTCGCTGATTATGCAGCGCACGAAGCGCAAGGCGCTCATGCGGTACATCGAATCCGTCACGTATGATGCGGAGTCGGCCAAAAACAATACGCTGCAAAACTTCCCGCTGCCGATGGCGGTGTTCCGTCCGGCAGATTCCAAGCTCATTTGGGCAAACCAGAATTTTTTTGATCTCTGCAACATCCGCAAGCCATCGGTCGAGATGTGCATTGTCGATGTGATCCCGGCCTTTTCTGCGCGCTGGCTCATGGAGGGCAACACCCAGTGCCCGGAGCTGCTGGAGCACAACGGCCGCAAGTACCAGATCCACGGCAACCTCGTGCGCACGAATCCGAGCGGTGAGTCCGGCAATTATATGGGCATTACCTACTGGGTGGATGTGACGGATTATGAAGCCATCCGAGAGGAGTATTACAATTCCCGGCCCATGATCGGCCTGTTTGTCATCGACAATTACGACGAGATGATCCGCGGCCTGTCCGACCGCAAGCGCAACGAGCTGCGCGACGCGATTGAGGATAAGCTCCTGCAGTGGTGCGACGGGAAGAACGGCTTCTTCCGCCGCTATGACCGCGACCGATATCTGTTCGTGTTCGAGGAGCGGTATTTGGAGAAGATGCGGGAGGATCAGTTTTCGTCGCTGCTGGACAGTGTGCACAGCGTCGTCAGCCCGACGGGGATTCACGCCACCGTCAGCGTCGGCATGGGGCGCGACGGGAGCGGACTGGAGGAAAACTACAACTTCGCCGTGCTCGGCGTGGAAATGGCGCTCTCGCGCGGCGGCGATCAGGCCGTGGTGAAAAACCGGGTCACGTTCGAATTCTTCGGCGGCCGCGGCAGCGAGATCGAAACGCGCACCAAGGTGAAATCGCGTGTCATGGCGAACGCACTCAGCCAGCTCATCGGCGACTCCTCCAAGGTCTACGTCATGGGACACAAATACTCGGACCTTGACTCGGTCGGCGCGGCGGTCGGCGTATTCTGCATCGCACGCAAGCTGAATACCCCGTGCCGCATCGTGATCGACCAGTCCAAAACGGCGGCGCACCCGCTGCTGGAGAAGATTTCGAAGCTACCGGAGTACAGCAAGGCGTTCCTCTCCCCGCAGGACGCGATCCTGCACGCGGACAGCCATACGCTGCTCGTCGTGGTGGACACGAACCGCCCGGACCAAGTGGAAAATCAGGCGCTGCTGGAGTCCTGCACCCGCGTGGCGGTCATTGACCATCACCGGCGCGCCGCGGAGTATATCGCCAACGCGACCATGAGCTTCCACGAGCCGTACGCCTCCTCGGCGGGCGAGCTGGTGGCAGAGCTACTGGAGGAGATCGTGGAACAGCCGGACATTCTGCGCGCCGAAGCGGAGGCGCTGCTGGCCGGCATGATGCTCGATACCAAGAATTTCACCATTCGCACCGGGGAGCGCACGTTCGAGGCGGCGGCCTTCCTGCGCCGCGCCGGGGCGGATACCTCGGAGGTCAAAAAACTGCTGCAGAGCGATATGGCGCACACGGTCGCCAAGTACCGCATTTTGCAGAATGCGAAAATCTACCGCAACGGCATCGCCATCGCCGTGCAGGAGCAGCCGCAGGATCGCGTCGTGGCGGCGCAGGCGGCGGATGAGCTGCTGAATGTCGCAGGTGTGGATACGTCCATCGTCATCTACCCCGCAGAGGACGGCGTGTTCATGTCGGCCCGGTCCATCGGCGATGTGAATGTGCAGATTTTGATGGAGAAGCTCGGCGGCGGCGGCAACCGCGCAGCCGCGGCAGTGCAGCTCAGCCATGTGGAGCTGCCGGAGGCGGTGCGGCAATTGCGCGCCGCGATCGACGATTATTTTGAAAAATAAGCAAAGGAGAGATTGCTGCTATGAAAGTGATTTTTAACGTTGACGTGAAGGGACAGGGCAAAAAGGGCGAAATGAAGGAAGTTTCCGACGGCTATGCCCGCAACTATCTGCTGCCGCGTAAGCTCGCCATGGAGGCGAATGCGGACAATCTCAACGCCTACAAGCTCAAGGAAAAGGCCAAGGCCGCGCAGATCGCAAAGGAAAAGGCCGCCGCACAGGAGACCGCTTCGAAGCTCTCCGGCATTCAGGTGAAAATTGCCGCGAAGGCCGGCAGCGCGGGCAAGCTCTTCGGCTCCGTGACCTCCAGAGAGATCAGCGAGGCGCTGCGCGAGCAGTTCGGCATCGAAATCGAAAAGCAGAAGATCGTGCAGGCCGAGCCGATCAAGAGCTTCGGCACGTTCGAAGTCAAGTGCAAGCTTGGCTATGAGATCACCGGCACCGTCAGCGTGCTCGTCATCGAGGACAAATAATCCCAAGGGAGGCACACGTCATGGAGGAGCTGCTTGGCAGACAGGCACCCCACTCCGCCCCGGCGGAGCAGGCGGTCATCGGCTCGATGCTGATCGACCCGGCCTGCATCCCGGATGTGATCGACAAGGTCAAGTCCGACGAATTTTATATTCAGACGAACCGCGACATTTTTGACACGATCTTCGCCATGTTCTCCTACGGGCAGAGCATCGACGCCGTCACCGTGCTGGAGCAGATGAAGGTGCGCGGCGTGTACCGCGAGGACTCCACGCAGCAATATCTGATGGAGGTCATGCAGGTTACGCCGACGGCGGCAAACGTGCTCAAGTACGCGGCAATCGTGCGCGACCAGGCGCTGCTGCGCAACCTGCACGTCGCGGCGGACGAGATCAACAATATGATCTTCGAAGGCTCCGGCGAGGCGGACGCCATGCTCGAAGCGGCGGAGCGGAAGATCTATGCCCTGCGGCAGGGACGCAATGTCGGCGGCCTGCAGCCGGTGTCCATGGTGATCCAGCGCGTGTACGCGAGCCTGTCGGAGGCGGCAAGCAGCGGCGGGGGCATCCCCGGTCTGCCGACCGGCCTGCCCGATCTGGACAAAACCATCCTCGGCCTGAACGCTGGTGAACTGATCCTGATCGCTGCGCGTCCCGGTATGGGCAAGACCAGCATGGCGCTGAACATCGCGCTGCACGTCGGCAAGACCTCCGGCAAGACGGTGGCGATCTTTTCCCTGGAAATGGCGCGCGAGCAGCTCACGACGCGGCTTCTGGCCGCTGAGGGACTGATCGACAGCCAAAAGCTGCTGACCGGCAAACTGACGACGGA
The DNA here is from genome assembly GCA_004556965.1 of Clostridiales bacterium. GTDB lineage: Bacteria > Bacillota > Clostridia > Oscillospirales > Oscillospiraceae > CAG-103. The sequence continues at coordinate 241,254 of SFFE01000001.1, forward strand.
CGAGTGGCGCCGCGTCGGCTCCGCCGCGACGACCATCAGCGCGACGGACATCCGCATCGACGACAACCCGTCGCTCTCCGTCGCGGACATGAACGCCCAGTGCCGCCGCATCCCCAACCTCGGCCTGGTCGTGATCGACTACCTGCAGCTTATGCAGTCCGCGGGCAGCGGTCACAGCTGGTCGAACGAAAGCCGCACGCAGGCGGTCTCGGACATGAGCCGGATGCTGAAGATCATGGCCAAGGAGCTGAACGTACCGGTCGTGTGCCTGTCGCAGCTTTCGCGTGCGAACGAAGCGCGGCAGAACAAGCGCCCGATGCTCTCCGACCTGCGTGAATCCGGCGCGATCGAGCAGGATGCGGACATCGTCCTCGCCCTGTACCGCGACGGGTACTACAACAAAGAATGCGAAAATCCGAATCTGGCGGAAGCCATCATTCTGAAAAACCGCCACGGCGAGACCGGTACGCTGGAGCTGATGTGGCTGCCGGAGTATACGTCGTTCGCTTCTGCGGAAAAACGCTACGATGATGAATATTGACCGCATCGCGCCCGGCGAGCGCGTGCTGTGCGCCGTGTCCGGCGGCGCGGACTCCATGTACCTGCTCTGCCGCATGCTGGAGCTGGGAGACGCGAACGGCTTTTCCGTGGTCTGCGCGCACTATAACCACCGGCTGCGCGGCGCGGAGTCTGACCGGGATGAGCGGTTTGTCCGCGCGTTCTGCGAAGCGCACGGCGTGCCCTGCCACGTCGGCAGCGGCGACGTCGCCGCCGTGCGCGGTATGGGCACGGAGGAGGCTGCGCGCACGCTGCGCTATGCGTTTTTGCAGCGGTGCGCCGAAGAAAATGACTGTCGCTGGATCGCCACCGCGCACACCGCGAACGACAACGCCGAGACCATGCTGCTGAATCTTGCGCGCGGCTGCGGCCTGCGGGGACTGGGCGGCATCCCGCCGGTGCGGGAGAATGTTCTGCGCCCCATGCTGGATACGACGCGCGCGGAGGTGGAGCAGTGGCTGCTGGCGTACGAAATCCCGCACGTGGAGGACAGCTCCAACGCCTCGGACGATTTCGCCCGCAACCGCGTGCGGCACGCGGCGGTACCGGCGCTGGAGGACGTCAACGGCGCGTTTGTCCGCCATGCTGCGCAGACGGCGGCGCTGCTGCGCGAGGATGAGGCGTATCTCAGCGAGCTGGCGGCGGCGTTTCTGGCGCAGCATGCGCCGGAGCGGGGCCTTCCGACAGCGGCGCTGCTGGCGCTGGCGCGCCCCGTGCGCAGCCGCGTGTTCCGAACGCTCGCAGGCGCGGGGCTGTCGCAGGCGCATGTGGAGGCGCTCCATGCGCTGTGCGCCGGAACGGAGCGCGCGGCGCTCGATCTGCCCGGCATGCGTGTTACGCGCGAGCAGGGGCGGCTTTGGTTTGGCGAAGCGGCTGAGACGCCGCGCACCGATCGTGCGCTGAATTTGGGAGAGACGGCTGTTCTTCCGGAACAGGAGCTGATCGTGTCGGTCAGTCTGCCGGAGACGGCCTTTGAAATTCATAATACGTTAACGACTTTTTACTTTAAAAGTACAAGCATTCGTGGTAAACTAACACTTACGTCACGAAAATCGGGGGACCGCATCCGGCTCACGGGCAGGAACTGCACCAAGCTGCTGAGCGACCTGTTCACAGAGCGGAAGCTGACCCAACGAGAAAGAGATGTGGCGCTGGTGATCCGGGATGAGACCGGGCCAATCGCCGTTTCCGGCTTCGGCGTTGCCGAGCGGTGCGCCGCGCAGCCGGGCGATACCGTCATCCGCGTTTCCTTGCAGCGGATGCATGAAAAGTGGGGAGAATGACTATGAGCGGAATGAGAGACGACATTGAAACTGTTCTGCTGACGGAGGAGCAGCTCCGGACGCGCACCGCAGAGCTTGGCGCGATGATTTCCAAAGACTTTGCGGGCAGGGAACCGCTGTTCGTCGGCGTTCTGAAGGGCTGCTTTGTCTTTATGGCGGATCTGATGCGCTTTGTGACCATCCCATGCGCCATGGACTTCATGGCTGTGTCGTCTTACGGAAGCCAGACGACCACGACCGGCGCCGTGAAGATCAACAAGGATTTGAATCAGGACATCGAGGGCCGGGACATCATTCTGGTGGAGGACATCCTCGACAGCGGCGTCACGCTCCACTATCTGCAGGAATATCTCAGCGTCCGCAAGCCGGCGTCCATCACGATTGCAACGCTGCTGGACAAGCCCGCACGCCGTAAGGCTCCGGTCTATGCGACGTATGCCGGCTTTGAGGTGCCGGACGCTTTCGTCGTGGGCTACGGCCTCGACTATGCGGAGAAATACCGCAACCTACCGTATATCGGTGTGCTCAAGCCGGAAGTTTACTCGAACTGACTTCCGCAATGCAAAGGATGTGATTGAAATTTGAAACCGAACAAGAACCGCGCGAGAGATATTGGCTTTTACGCTCTGATCGGCGTGATCCTGCTGGCGCTGATGTTCTACCTGACCACTCCGGGCGAGGAGAAGGAGTATACCTACTCCGAAATTGAGGATTTGTTCCGGCAGGAACGGGTCGAGTCCTTCAAGCTGGAGGGTAGCGAGCTGACGCTGACACTCCGCGAGGCCGACGAGTCCGGGAAGACAGAGATTGTCAAGGAACTGCCGGACGCCGACTGGTTCCGCGAAGACCTCGGCGATCTGATCGAGGCGCAGAAGCAGGCCGGCATCCTCACGGAATATGATTACGCCAAGGGCTGGATCGCCCCGTGGTGGATGTCCTTCCTGCCGTATCTGGCGGTGCTTATCATTCTCATCGTCGTCTGGTACGTGATGATGAACAAGATGGGCGGCGGAGGCGGCGCGCCGGGCGTCGGCAAGTTCGGCAAGGCGCACACCCGTACTGCTGAGGAAGGGCAGAAGAAATATACGTTCGCCGATGTGGCGGGCGCGGACGAGGAAAAGGAAGAACTCACCGAGATCGTCGATTTCCTCAAGCGGCCCGGCAACTACACCGACATGGGCGCGCGCATCCCCAAGGGCGTGCTGCTCGTCGGCCCTCCGGGCACCGGCAAGACCCTGATGGCGAAGGCCGTCGCGGGCGAGGCGGGCGTGCAGTTTTTGTCCATCTCCGGCTCCGATTTCGTAGAGCTGTATGTCGGCGTCGGCGCCTCGCGTGTGCGTGACCTGTTCGAGCAGGCCAAGAAGGTCGCCCCGGCCATCGTCTTCATCGACGAGATCGACGCGGTTGGCCGACAGCGCGGCTCCGGCCTCGGCGGCGGGCACGATGAACGCGAGCAAACGCTCAACCAGCTTCTGGTCGAGATGGACGGCTTTTCAAACAACGAAGGCGTCATCGTCATGGCCGCGACGAACCGCGCAGACATTCTGGATAACGCCCTGCTGCGTCCCGGTCGCTTCGACCGCCGGATCTATATGGGTCTGCCGGACGTGAAGGGACGCGAGGAGATCCTGAAGGTACACGCCCGCGGCAAGCCGCTGGGCGACGACGTCAATCTCAAGAGCATTGCCAGAGGCACGGCGGGCTTCGCTGGCGCCGATCTGGAAAACCTGCTCAACGAGGCGGCGATTCTTGCCACGCGCAACCACCGCCGGTTCATTACCCAGCCGGATATTGACGAGGCAATTCTGAAGGTCGTCATGGGCCCGGAGAAGAAGAGCCGCATCATGTCCGACCGCGCCAAGCGCCTGACCGCGTACCACGAGTCCGGTCACGCCATTGCAGCGAAGTTCCTCAAGAACGCCGACCCCGTGCACTATATCACGATCGTGCCGCGCGGTCAGGCGGGCGGCTTCACCTGGTACCGCCCGAAGGAGGACGCGGAGAACTTCACCTCCCGCGGCGAGATGTTCGACAGCATTGTCATGTCGCTCGGTGGCCGTGTGGCGGAGCAGCTCTTCCTCGACGATATCTCCACCGGCGCGTCCGGCGACATCCAGCAGGCGACCTCGACCGCCCGCGACATGGTCATGAAGTACGGCATGTCCGAGAAGCTCGGCCCCATTTCGTTTGACGATTCCGGCCACAGTATTTTCATCGGTCGCGACTTCGGCACGACCAAGAGCTATTCCGAAAAGACCGCCGCCACGATCGACGATGAGGTCAAGCGCATCTTCGACGAGGCGTATGCCAAGTGCGAGGAGATCCTGCGCGAGCATTCCGACCTGCTGACCGGGCTGGCTGAGTATCTGCTGCTCCACGAGACGGTCGACGGCGAGGACTTCGACTACTACTGCGAGCACGGCGAGATGCCCATCCACCCGGACGAGACGATCGAGCCGCCCGCGAAGGTCATCCGCAGAATGGACGAGGCGCCCGTGGCGCCCGAAGCGCAGCCGGAGACCGAGACGCCTGCGGCAGAAGCCCCGGAGGAACAGACACCGGAGCAGCCGCCGGAGAACGACACACAAAACTGACCCGAAACAGGGCGGGCAAGCTTGTCCGCCCTTGTTTTGCGGGATGGGAGAGATTGCACCTATGAAATTAGGTATCGATATAAACGGGCCTGATTTCATATTTTGATGTATTTTCATAAAAGTCCGCAAAGCGTTGAAAATCAACGATTTTTTGAAAAATGATTTCCACATGTCTCCATGCAAAAACATATAAGTTGATGAAAAATTGGTGCGGAATTGGTGCGCACCAATTGAGAAGAGGCCCAACACATTCAAGGGGAAAAACAGGTTTCACACCTTTGTGCACGAACCCGCCCAAATCACTTTATTGGAGGGTTCACATGAAACAGTACATCTACGAAGAAACCAACGGCCTGTGGTATGAGCGCAGGGGAGACTACTATTTCCCGTGCCTGACCGCAGAGGAAGCGACGCCCGTCGGCGTCTGGGGCCAGCGGCACCTGCGATATATCAAGCAAAACCGTCGCGCGCTCTACCTGCAGATGAAAACGAGCGGCAGGCTGAACGCCTATCTCGCCGATGTTGATCGGCAGGCGGACGCCATGCTTGACCGTCTTATGACGCAAATGGCAGAGCGCGAAGGAGTTACGGAGGCGCTCAAGGTAGCCAATCAAATGCGCTGGGTGCAGCACATGAACAGCATCCGGAACCGTGCGACAGAGATTGTCAATCGAAATCTAATCTACACATAATATAACGGCAGAGGCAGGGAGCAATCCCTGCCTCTGTTATTTCTATATCTGTTCCCCAGACAAAACAAATGTTCATTTTTGGGGAATAGATTCATTTAACCATTCTGCGGCGTCGATGATTCGGATTCCTTCATGCTGATATTCCGGCTGCCAGATCCGTGCAATCAACAGCTTTGGATAGGCGTCCTTGATGCTCAGCAGCGGCGTAACCTCCCGCTCAAAGGTTTTCGGATCGGAGATGTCATTTGCGACCTGGATATACAGTTTCTCACCCTGCTTCATGGCGACGAAGTCAATCTCTTTTTTATACAGGACGCCGACGTAAACTTCATACCCACGGCGGAGCAACTCGATCGCAACGATGTTTTCCAGAACACGCCCGTAATCCATATTTTTTGTTCCCAATCGGGCGAAGCGAAAGCTCTGGTCCGCCAGGTAATATTTGTCTTCCGAGCGAAGATATCGCTTGCCGCGGATATCATATCGTCGAATCCGATAGAACGCAAAGGCCTTGCACAAAGCATCCATATATTTTCCGACCGTCTTGTGATCGACCTTTGCTTTGTTGGAGGACAACGTGTCCGTGATGGCGCGAATCGAGGTGACGTTGCCGATGTTATCCATCAGAAAGTCGATCAGCTCATGCAGCAGAGGCTCGTTTCTCAGCCGGTGCTTCTGTACAATATCGCGGACGATCAGTGCGTTGAGCACTTCGCTGTTGATATAGCGATATTTTTGCGTCTCGTTTTTATAGAGATAGGAACCGGCCATGCCGCCTTCGGTGATATACTTCGTCAGGCTGCCGTAAAGATTCTCTGAAGGGAAATAGGAAAGGTATTCTGTGAAAGAGAACGGAAACACATGGATCTCATAGGTGCGGCCTACAAAGAGGGTTGCCAGATCGCTGCTCTGCAGAAAAGCGTTGGAGCCGGTGACATAGATATCGTACTTCTCTTTTGCGTGCAGACTGTTGATTGCCTTTTCAAAGGAAGGGCACATCTGCACCTCGTCGATCATGAGGTAGTTGTTCTTTCCCGTCTGATAATGGTCCTCTGCATAGCGCTCCAGAGCGTGGTATTCCATCAGCTCCTCAAAGTCCGTCAGATTGTAGTTGATATGAATGATGACTGCCTGCGGATCCTGCTTCATAAGATATTCAGCGAGTGCATCCAGCAGCTTGGATTTGCCCGATCTGCGAACACCGGTGATGACCTTAATATCCGGCGTCTGGAGAAGATCCTTTATTTCCTCCAGATAAGCGGTGCGCTCAATCAGCTTCATGTTCATCACTCCCAATACAGTATGTCTGCATTATAATCCTCCTATTCCCCAAAATCAAATATTATTTAATTTTGGGGAATAGATTCATCTGAATATTGATAGCAGAGATAATAACAAACACCGCCAGAGGGAAGGTGATATCCCAATGGCGGTGTTCTTGTTTTCTTTTTTTTGATCTCTGCCGAGCAACCAATCAACAGATACATTCAAGATATCAGCGATCGCATTTAACTCGATATCGGTGACAGGGCGCTTTTGACCTTCCAACAGCGAAAGATCAGGGGTGCTGAGGTCTACGCCAACAGTCTGAAGCCTTGCCAGTAGTTCAATCTGTTTCATTCCTTGTGCTAATCTGTCTTCCGTAACTCGGGCGCCGATCAGATTTCGATTGCCCAGAGTCAGCTTTCTGATTTTCATCAAATCACCCTCAATCATATATTTAAAGGTGTTGCCAAATTTGGCTGCGCCAAATATAATTGATTAGTTATTTCCAAAATCGAACAGGAGAAATTATTTGGTAATTATAAAGATTTGAAATCATTTTTGGTGTGCTGTGAGTTCTCCTGTAGATATCAAATACAGGAGGACCGAAGATGAAACAATATGCTTACATCCGAGTTTCCAGTAAGGATCAGAACATTGACCGCCAGATTTCAGCGCTCGAGCCGTTTCACATTCCGGAGAATCAAATCTATTGTGATCGTCAATCCGGAAAGGACTTCGAGCGGCCGGCTTATAAAAAGCTGATTCGGAAACTGCGGCGAGGTGATCTGCTGATCGTAAAGAGTATTGATCGTCTAGGAAGAAATTACGATGAGATTTTAGAGCAATGGGCCCTGATTACAAAAAAGATTGGGGCAGATATTTTAGTGTTGGATATGTCGTTGCTGGATACGAGAGAAAGAAACGGAGATTTGACGGGAGCGTTTATCGCAGACTTGGTTCTGCAGATTTTAGCCTATGTCGCGCAGACGGAGCGTGAATTCATTCATCAGCGCCAGGCGGAGGGCATCGCCGCGGCCAGGGCAAAAGGTGTGCAGCTCGGCAGAAAGCCTGATGCACTTCCGCCGTGCTTCGAGGAGATCTGCTGCCTCTGCAGCGCAGGACAGCTCTCCGTTAGAAAAGCGGCGAAGGAGCTGGGGATGAGCAAATCCTCGTTTTATCGAAAGTACCGGCAATCCCAATGTTTTTATGAGGCGGAAAAACTGGACGAGCAGGACGACAGCATGTCCACATGCCAAAAAATGTCAGCCTTGCAAGATGAAAAACTGTCAAAGAAAATAATTCCAAAAGGTAGACATTACGGTACGCCATAATCAGGCACAATGTCGAGCTGTAAAAGCTGGGCATTGTGCCCTTTTTCAATCACATGTCAATTCAATTATATTTTAACATATCTGTCCCCGAAAGTCTGCTTTAGGGGACACTCAATTTCCTGACTTTTCACAGAAGGTAGATGAATGCACCGTTGATTACCAAGGACGCGGAAGTGCTTTGGGATGTCCCAACCGGCACGGAGATAATCATTGTTGAAAAACTGGAAAGCTTCTCAGAACAACCAGGTTATGAATTCATCAAAAGAGTGTTTGATTTCACTGCAAGTGTAATTTTGCTGATTGTGCTGATGCTCCCCATGCTGCTCATCGGGATGATCATTGTTCTCACTTCTCCCGGTGGGGCAATTTACTGTCAGACTCGGCTTGGGAAGAATGAAGTCCCGTTTACATTATACAAGTTTCGCACGATGCATAAAGACGCAGAAGAAGACGGACTGCGGTGGGCAGAGGAAAACGATGAGCGCGTCACCGCTTTTGGAAAATGGCTTAGAAGCACGCGGATGGATGAGCTGCCTCAGCTTGTCAATATTCTGCTGGGCCAGATGAGCTTTGTTGGCCCCCGTCCGGAGAGACCGGAGTTTTATGAATTGTTTGATTCCTACATCGATGGTTTTCGACAGCGAATGCTGGTGATGCCGGGGCTGACCGGCCTTGCACAGGTTAGCGGCGGGTACGATCTGCTGCCCGAGGAAAAGATTGTCTATGATATCCAATATATTAAGGAGAGATCCTTTCGGATGGACTTGTGCTGTTTATTTAAGACCCTGGGTGTCGTTGTAGACCACAACGGCGCGAGATAAATGAGTTGGGAAGGATTAATGGAATGAATGTTCGCTCTGGCGATTCGTATTTTTGGGAAAAAGCATTCAGCGTGCTGAAGAAGCATTTTGTGAAGCTGATTGCGCTGATTCTGATTTGTGCATTGATTGGATGGGCAGCAGCGGCTTTCTTTGTAAAGCCAAAGTATCAGGCAAATGCTTCGCTGATCGTGAACTCACGAGAGTCTGACGTCAAGACGATCACGGCGGAACAGCTCAATTCAGCGGAAGAGCTTGCAACTCTTTATGGAATCATAATTAAAAGCGATACCGTTCTGGAAGCGGCGATTAAAGATCTGGATCTAAATTTGGATTACGAAACGCTTGCACAGAAAGTTTCAGTCTCCTCTGTCAGCAATACTTCGGTGATGAAGATTTCCGTGAAGGATGCAGATGGTGCCGAAGCACTCAAGATCCTCAAAAGTATTGTCTCAATTTCACCGAAGATCATTCACGATATGGTAGAGGCAGGCTCCGTCAAGGTGGTTTCCGAGCCGCGGCTGCAAAAGGCCCCGGTATCTCCGGATAAAATCAGATACACAGCTGTTGGAGCGTTTCTCGGTGCGATTGCAGCGTGTGTGATTACGCTCTTGCTTGCCGTCAGCGAAGATCGGCTCTACTCCAAGCGGGAAGTAGAGGAGCGCCTCGGCCTCAGTGTGATGGGTGAGATTCCAGAGCAGAATCTTCAGAAGCTGAAAGGACTTTCCAGCAGGGCTGGCCGCGAGCGAGATGTGATTCTTACCAAGAACGTCAGCTTTTCGCTGAAGGAATCGATCCGCTATCTGCGGATGATGCTGACCAGACGTCTGCCGAAGACGGGGACAAAATCCATCATTGTGACTTCTGCGGTAGCAGGCGAAGGGAAAAGCTGTGTTGCGATCAATCTGGCGCTTTCTCTCGCCTCTGACTCCAAGCGCGTGCTGCTCATGGAGTGTGACATGCGCAAGCCTTCCGTCTGCGCATATCTCGGGATGAAGGATCCTCAAAACGGCATGAGCACGCTGCTGACAGGAAAGAGCGTTCTTAAGGATTCTGTTCTGAGTAAAAACGGAATCTTTGTCATCCCTGCGGGTGAGATTCCAGAGAATCCGACTGAATTGCTTAACTCAGAGCGTATGCGCATGCTGATGAAGCTGGTACAGGAGCGGTTTGACTATATCATTCTGGATACGCCGCCTTCTGCTGATATGGCGGATGCGGTCGCGCTGAGCGCCCAATCCAATGGCGTGCTCTTTGTCATTCGTCAGGGATATGCGGACACGCAGGTCATCGAATCAGCGTGCGACAAGCTTCGAAACGCGGACGCGACAATCCTCGGTGCGGTGCTCAATCGCTGTGGAATCGAAACGGCATCGTCCGGCAGACGGGGTTATGGATATGGTTATGGCAGCGGTTACGGATATGGCTATGGGGTTCATGAAGACAGAGGAAGCCGCGGATGAAATACAGTGTTGTGATCCCGCTGTATAACAAGGCGAGCAGCATTGCAGCGACATTGAACAGCGTGCTTTCTCAGACGCTTTCGGATTACGAGATTATCGTGGTGAACGATGGGTCGGCAGATAACTCATTTGCGGTAGCCGAGCAGTTTTGCACACGAGGCGTGCGGCTAATCGATCAGGAAAACCAGGGTGTTTCTGTAGCAAGAAATACGGGTATCCTCGCTGCACGAGGAAAGTATATCTGCTTTCTGGACGCAGATGATATTTGGCACCCAAACTATCTTGAGACGATTGACAAGCTGACCGCCGCATATCCGGAGAGCGATCTTTTCGTGACAGCGTATCGCATCATGCTGGACGAAGGAAAAATCCGCTTTTCCACTCGGCTTGAACCGGAGGAAGGCTGCCTTGCGAGTTACTGGGAAACCCTCTCCAATTCCTATGATTATGTTTGGACCTCTGCGACGACGGTTCGCCGTCAGGCACTGCTGGATGCCGGCTTGTTCCGGCCGGGAGAGAAGGTTGGGCAGGATCTGGACATGTGGGCGAGGGTTGCAGAACGCAATCCGAGAGTCGCGTACTCCGCCCGCGTCTGCGTGGACTATGACCGCTGCGCGGAAAGTAACGCCCGCACGCGAAACAAGGTGGCATATGCTCAGGCGTTCATCCGCGATTTGGAGCGTCAATTGGATAATCCTGAACGAACAGATGCGGAAAAACGCGCGATTCAGCGTAAATACGATCTGAAGAAAACGGTTCATATTTTTACTTCTATCCTGGCCGGCAAGAAGAAGGACGCCCTCGCAGCGCTGCGCAGCTGGAAGGGCCAGCATATGCGTCGGGCCATCCTTCTGAAATTCGGATTATATGGTGCGCTTGTGGCGCCCGGTTTTCTGTGCAGATTCGCCTATCGGCTCCGGATGAAGCACTTTTGAGGTGCGAATATGTTTGTTTACATTGCGATTTGCCTCTCGCTGCTGTTTCCGCTGTATCTGCAGCGGCGGAGCGAGCGGCTGGGACTCCCTTTGGAGAAAACGCCGCTTGCGATCTGCTGCCTGATCCTGTTTTTCCTTTTCGCAATGCGCGGCGAGATGGTTGGGGTGGATACCAAGCACTATTGCCGTGTTTATCGGCAGTTTATTGACATTCCGCTGCAATCCGTTTTCAGCGCGCCGATTTACGGTTCCAGCGCGAGCACATGGACGTTTGAGTTTGAGCCGGGCTATCGCCTTTTCAACAAGTTGCTGACATATCTTTCCGGCAACAGTCAAACGATTACGATTGCAATTGCGATCCTGATTTATATTCCGCTGTATCTGTTTATCTATCGAGGGTCTCCGAATGCATGGCTCAGTATATGGCTGTTTGTAACACTCGGCATTTTTCAAACGGATATGAACGTCTCCAGAAACGCAGTCTCCATCTTCCTGTGCTATCTCGCACTGCCTCTGATCAGAGAACGTAGGCTGGTTTCTTACATCGTTGTAGTGCTATTGGCGAGTGCCATACATCAGTCGGCGCTGCTGTTTCTTCCGGTCTATTTTCTGATCCGCTTTTTCCCGCTCAATGGTCGCAGAATGATGCTGATCTTTGCGGTCGCCCTGCTCATTGGCGTTAATTTCACTGTCTTTGGCAGAGCAATCCAGAGCTATGTTCCCGCCAAGTATGTGAAATACCTGATCTCGACGAACACGAAGCTTGAGGCAATTGCGGTCGGTGCGTTCGATGTTCTGGTGCTGTTGCTGTCGCTGCTCATGCTCAAGCGGGAAGAACGCTTCGGACTGACGTTGCAGGATCCGGTCGGAAGCTGGATTTTCCTGCTGCACATCAGCTTTTTTGCGCTGAGTCTCGGGTTTTCTGCCGGTGCGCGGGCGGCTGCCCTGTTCGGTCCGTACCTGATTGTCCTGATTCCACAGATTTTGGAGCGGATTGGAAATTCCGGCCGAAAGCGGACGGCGACCGCGCTGATCGCCGTGCTCTGCTTCGCGCAGTATGCTGCGCGGATGGCAATCAATAACATCGGAGGCTCCATACCATATCAGTTCTTCTGGCAGGGGTGAGCGTGAGCCCGTTCTTTGATTCACCCCAAACAAAAGGAGGAAGCGCCGTGAACTGGAGACTCAAACGATATTGGTTGCTGTTTCGAACCGCGCTGATCCGCGGTGGGTATCGGCGTGCGGCGTATCTGCGCCGGAGGCGCATTTTCCGCGCTCAGGGAGACGGATGCTATTTTCAGATCTGGAACTTTGGAACGGAGCCGTACATGATCTCTTTTGGCGATAATGTGTACCTCACCAGCGGCGTCCGCATTGTAACACACGATATTACGGCGCAGATGTTTCGCTTTATGGACAAGGATCCGACCTATGAGAACCGCAGAGGCTGTCTGACTATCGGAAGCAATGTGTTTGTCGGCGCCAATACCACACTTTTGTATGACGTCACCATTGGAGACAATGTGATCATCGGCGCCGGAAGCGTCGTAAACCACGATATTCCGTCTGGTTCTTTGGCTGCCGGTGTTCCATGCCGGGTGATTGGCTCCTTCTGGGACTATAAAGAACGGATCACCGGAAATCGAAAGGGCGAGGCGGAAGCATCGTCGGACTTTTTCCGCACGCGATAAAAAATGAATCTGATTTTTCTTCTCAGTGTCCTGCTCAAAGGGGCGGGATCCGTGCTGGAAATTCTCATTCAGATCGTCATCACCCGCGCCATTGGCGTCGGAGGCTACGGCACCTATTCCAACTGGGTCAATGTGGTCGATCTGATCTACTGGATCTTTTTTTCCGGTCTTGTTCAGTGCAATACATTCTATCTGTCTGATCTGAACGTTACCATCGGAGGGTTTCGGAAAAATTATTATCACCGTTATGTCCTGCCGATTATCGGAGCGGCTGCTGCAGTCAGTTTGATTCTGCGCAGACCGTTCCTGTGCCTGATTCTGGCCGCTGTGTTGTTGGAGCTGCTGGTGCAGGATCGAAGCAGTACATACATGGCGCGAAAGCGATCCACCGTCGCGCTCTTCGGCGAATATGTGCTTGGGCGCGCGCTGTTGCTGGTTGGAATTGCTGTTTTCTTCCGACTGCCGGTGAAAGGGGAAGCAATCCCATATCTGATGGGATTGTATCTGGCGCAGTTTGCGGCGATTCTGCTCTATTTTCAGCTTTCACGCCGCCCGGAACAGCACCCGGCGGAGGAAAGTGTTTCGCTGAAAAAGCTGGCGCGCTACCAGCGTGCGGATATCATGGTCTCTCTGATCACCTTTGCGCCCGTGGTGCTGCAGTATGCGGCAGTCGGCGCGTTTGAGGCCGGCGTTGTCAGCATTGTCATGATCGTCAAGCGACTGGTGAATTTCATCTCCGGCCCTGCGGCGAAGATTTTTCTTCCGGAGTTTTCCCGCGCCTATCAGGCGGGGAACATGGAGGCCATCCGCGCATCCTATGCTTCCATCATGCGCATCCAAATGCTCTTTGTGGGACCACTTTCCGTCGTGCTGATCGGATTTCCGCATGTAGTGCTTCGCATTCTCGCGCATGAGCTGGTGCAGTATTCGGGTCTGTTTGTCATGTGTGCCGTGTGTTTTCTGCTGGCGGCGGCTTTGGGGCCAAGTGCCGGGCTCATGCAGATGACCAATCACGAAAAGCAGGATAACCTCTACCGGGAGACCGCGCTGCTGGTGATGATTCTGATTTTTGTGCTCATGCGAAAAAACCCGTTCTTTGTGCTCTATGGGCTCTGTGCCCAGACCGCAATTGAGTCTGTCGGCAAGTTCGTATTTATCAGCCGCTGGATGAGGAATACCCCGGTGAAGGTGTCAACCTATCTGTTCTGGTGGCTGGCTCCCGTGCTCGCGCTGGCTGCGGCGTGGGCGCTGCATCTGGGCGATTCGCTCTGGTTTATGCTGCTCTTCGGCGGCCTGACCTTTGCCTACATGCTCTGGCGCGAGCTCTTCAAGGAGGGCCTGGCGGACACCATCCGCGAGCGCCTAAACAAATCAAGTCAGTAAAACTAGATAATTAAATCAAATAACCGAAAGGAGCAGAGGAATGAAACAAACACGACGCGGACTGCTTGTGCTGATGATCCTTTTGGCGGTCGTGATTTCGCTGTGTGTGCTGCCTGCACATGCTGCGAACGACACTGCCTAGCTGATCCTCACGCCCATTGAGGCCATGCCCGATGAGCAGTTCAAAACCACGCTCTGCGTGGCGGAGGGATCGGAAATCGTTGATTTCCAGATCCAACTTTTGTATGACACGGACGTTGTTCGTCTGGTCAGCGCAAAAGCCAGCAAGGACGTTGACGGCGACGTTGTCGTCAACAGCGGACAGCAGGGCGTCCTGAAGATCAACTATACTCTGACCAGTGAAAACACATCTGAGCAGATGCCCATCGTTGATCTGGTATTTGCCACGGACGAGGAGATCGGCGTCGGAGGCTATGAGTTCCTGAAGGAAAACACGGCTGCGGCAAAGAGCGCGGATCGGCTGGTTGGAACGGATCTGGTCTCCGTCCCATTGGAGTGTGACTTTTCCGCTCTGAACATTTACGGCTCTGGCGATGTTGATCTCAACGGCAATGTTGAGATTCGTGACGTCACCCGTCTGCGTCAGTATCTGGCCAAGATCGTTACGCTGACGGACTACCAGCTGCGCATGGCGGACGCCTATTATGACGAGGATGTCAACGTACGCGATGCTGTATACATTCAGCAGAAGCTCGCGGAATTCGATGTGTAGCTCGGCGGCCACGCCTCCCCCAGGCTATTCTCAGTATAAGGATCCCACCTGGGTCTGGGGACCGTGGGGCGGCTGGAGCGGCTGGCAAAACAGCAATCCCGGCTCTGGAGACAGCAGACAAGTGGAGACACGCTGGATTCCCGCGGTTACGCATACAGAATGGAATTATAGTCGCTACAACGAATACGACTATGCTTCTGCTGGCCGTCGCGGCTGGAATGGGCCGAGCGAAGGATATTGGAGCGGCCATTATTGCCAGTATTTAGAATATAGAGGCTGGTCCACAACTCGGCTGTCGGTTAAAGAGGATCAAGGCTTCCCGGTTTACGATGGTAATTGGTACAACGAGGAGTCACGTACGGTTACGGATGTTGCCGGATATATGCAGTACCGTTATCGCGACCGCTCCAAAGTCTGGACGTATTATTACCAGATGATCGAGGTTAAGGAGTCTGCGACAGAAATTCTGCCTACCGATACGATTTCCAACGTTCAGCATTGGATTCAGTATATTGTTCAGTAAAACCTGAGTGGAGATTGTCATCCTTCTCCCCGGCGCTGATTGCCGGGGAGAAGGGAAACACACAGAGCGCAAAACCAAATTCACATACAAGAAAAGGAGCATACAGCATGAAAAAACGCATCGTATCCATCCTGCTGTGCGTAGTTCTCGTTTTCGCACTGGGCAGCTTTGCCTTTGCTGCGGACATCGCGATCACCGCTCAGCCCCAGAATGTGACGGTTGCTGAAAATGAAACCGTTACCTTCTCCATCTCTGCGACTGGCTCCGGCCTGAGCTACCGCTGGCAGTATTGCCCCGCGGGCAGCACCACCTGGGCCAACGCCGGTGTCACCGGCTGCAAGACCGACACCATCACTGTGGTGGCCAACATCTACCGTGACGGCCAGGCCTATCGCTGCGTCGTGACCGACGCTTCCGGCAAGACCGCCACCTCCGAGCCCGCTGTCATCACGCTGAAGGCGGCTCCTGTGAAGATCACCCAGCAGCCTGCTGACGCCTCCGGCACTGTGGGCGGCACTGTGGTTATGCATGTTGCTGCGCAGGGCGACAGCCTGAAGTACCAGTGGCAGTATCAGATGGCCAAGGGCACCACTTGGGCCAACTGCGGTCTGGAAGGCCGTCTGACCGACACCCTGTATGTCCCTGTTACCGCTGCCCGTGACGGCGCTTCCTATCGCTGCGTCGTGACCGACGCCAAGGGCAACGCTGTGGAGTCCAAGGCTGCCAAGCTCACCGTAAAGGCGGACGCCGGCATCGTCATTGCCGAGCAGCCCGCTGCCGCCTCTGCCGAGGTCGGCGAGTCCGTCCAGTTCTCCGTCAAGGCGACCGGCGAAAATCTGAAGTATCAGTGGCAGTATCACATGGCGGGCAAGACGGTCTGGGCCAACTGTGGTCTGGAAGGCCGTCTGACCGACACCCTGACCGTTCCTGTCACCGCTGCCCGTGATGGCGCTTCCTATCGCTGCGTCGTGACCAACGCCAACGGCGAGATGGTGGCTTCCGAAGCTGCGGTTCTCACCGTGAAGGAGCCCACTCCTCCTGTGCAGGAAGGCTTCACCGTGACCTTCGTGAGCGATGACGGCAGCGTCATTGCCGCCGAGCAGGTGAAGAGCGGCGAGAGCGCCAAGCTCCCCGCCAATCCCGAGAAGGCCGGCTTCGTCTTCGCCGGCTGGGAAGGCGAGTATAAGAACGTCACCGCCGACCAGACCGTGAAGGCTGTCTTCGTGGCTGAGGACGCGAAGAACATCTTTGTGATCGACTCCGTTGACGCCTCCAAGGGCGACACCGTGACGGTTACCATGCACCTGCAGGGCAATGTCGAAGTCGTTGACTACGACATGGAGCTCGACTATGACAAGGACGCGCTGGAAGTGACCGCTGTCAGCAACCGCAAAATGATGGCCAGCACCGTCAACCACGTGGACGGCAAGATCTTGCTCAACTACAGCGACTTTAAGAACTACTATTACGAGGATGACGTCATGAGCATCACCTTCAAGGTTAAGGAAGGCACCACCGCCACCGACGCCATGATCTGGTTCTCCAACGTGAAGTTCGTCGACTACATGGACGGCGGTGACTTCGTCGAGGCCGAGTATCACACCATTCCCTGCTTCGTTCACATTCAGTAATCTGCAATGAAAAACGCAAAGAAAATATGGATCCCGATTGTCGCGGTGCTGGCGGTTCTGGCCGCTGTGCTGTTCGTGGTTTTCGGGGGACACAGCGCTGATGTGGTTTATCTGATGCCTGACGGCATGGAATTCCATCCGCAGTCCGCGAAAAACGGCAAGGATGTCAAGGTTCCGGATAACCCGCAGATGCCGGAAGGCTGGATCTTTACCGGATGGAGCTTTTCCAACACGGCTCCGGCGGACGGCGAGGGCTCTGCAGAGCCTGAGACGTCCGGAGATCTGGACACAAAATCCACCGTCTATGCCCGTGCGGAGGCGGTTCACGTTCCGGTGTTTGATACCGGCGTGGCGCTCTCCGGGGGCTATGGCACCAAGGGAAATCGTGTGACGCTTCCCCTGCAGCTCTGCGGAGAGGTGAACATCTGCGCCTTCGAGGCAGAGATCCACTATGATCCCGCGCAGCTGAAATTTGTGGAGTTTCAAAACGAGGACCCCGGCATTGTGATCAATGTCATTGAGGAAGAGGGCGTTGTCATTCTCAACTATCTCGATAGCGCCAATACCACCGGCGATGTGGCGATGGCAGATCTCGTGTTTGAGATCAGCGGCACCGAACAGACCGTAACGCCTCTGGAGGTGACGGTCACCAACGGCACTCGCCTGACAGACGAAGGCGAAATGGAGGACGTGGACGTCCAGATCATTTCCGCCGCAGTATCTATCGTGTAATGCTTTTAGCCCCTGACGCAGCGTTAGCTGCGACAGGGGAGAGGCAGAAAGGAGAACGCTTTGAAACATCTTCGCAGCATTCTGGCTGTGGTGCTCGCTGTTGTCATGGTCGCGTCTCTGTGCGTGTTCCCTGCAAACGCAGCAAACGACACCGCTACGCTGAAGCTGACGCCGATTGAAGCAAAACCCGGAGAAGAATTCACCACAACCCTGTATGTGACGGACGGCTCCGAGATCGCGGACTTCGACGTGAAGCTGCAGTATGACCCCAATGTGGTGCAGCTTGTCAGCGCAAAAGCCAACAAGAACGTTGACGGCGCCGTGGCTTTCAACACGGCTACGGTCGGTGCAATCAACATCAACTATTCTAATGTGGAAAACACCTATGAGGAAATGCCCATCATTGACCTGGTGTTCAAGGTGGATGACGAAGCAGGTCCCGAAAGCTATGAGTTTATCAAGCGTAACCCGTCTGACAAGACGATGGCAACCAGACTGAACGGCAACGATTACCTCGATGTGCCGATCGTCTGCGAGTTTGACGAACTGAATCTCTATACTGCCGGCGACATTGACATGAACGGCGCGGTGGAAATCCGCGACGTTACGCATCTGCGCCGCTATCTGGCCCGCCTCGAGACGCTCACGGATTATCAGCTCGTTATGGCGGATGCCTATTATGACAGTGACGTCAATGTCCGTGACGCGGTCTACATTCAGCAGTATCTGGCGCTCTTTGACGTGGATCTTGGCGGCCGCGCCAATGTTTACTTCTACAATGCGGACGGCGATCTCTACGCGACCAAGTCCGTGGTTCGCGGCAGCGCTCTGACCAAGCTCCCGGCGGTTCCTGCCCGTGCCGGATATGGCGAAGGCAGCTGGTCCCTGTCTGCGGATTCTATTTCTGCCCCTGATTTTACTGCAGTTTCCAAGAATATGAGCGTCTACGCCGTTTATGGTGGCGTTGCTCCGACCCCGACGCCGGACGATTCCTACAGCATCACTTATCATCTCTATGATAATGATACTTACCTCCAGAGAGTTGGCGTGTCGAACCCCAACGAAGATCATTATTCCAGTTCCGTTGGTATGACACTCAAGAACCCGGTCGTGGAAGGATATCGGTTCATTGGCTGGTTTGATGGTCAGGGCTCGAATGCAACGCAGGTGAAAACCATCGCCAAGGGAACTGAGGGAGACCTGGATCTGTTCGCACATTGGGAGGCTGTGACCTATACGATCAACTATGAGTGCGTAATGGGTAACATCCCCTCCGGAACCTACACGGTCAACCAAAATACCACCTTGACCGTGCCGACCAGCGATATTGTTCCTTCCATGTCCAACTACATATTCATGGGCTGGACCAATGAAGACGGTAAACTCGTTAAGACCATTCCTGCCGGCACGACCGGAAACCAGACCTTTACTTCCAACTGGGTCAGCCGCCGCAATATGGCTCGCACCATTGGCAAGTTGGACGATCCGCTGATTTTCGAGGATACGGCTAACGGAAGAATCCTGTTTGCCTATGAGCTTGGTACGATTGAGAACGTCCCGCTCTATCAGATCGGTGATGACTTTGATGCGCTTGCCGGTATCGAGATCAAGAAGAGCGTAGAAAAAACCGACAGCATCGGCAAGAATGAAGCGAGTGCGATTGCGAAGACAATCAGCAAGGCCACGACCAATTCCTCCTGCTGGACACTTGCCGAGGATTGGAACAGTGTTACCAATGTTTCCGAATCCTATGCGCATCAGCAGGGAATGACGGTTGAGGAGGCAAATACGGTTGCGAAGACGTCGAGCAATACGTTCAGTCTGAGTGCGGAACAGGGCGGCTCTAAGGTCACGACCGATTCCTCCAATATCGCAGCAAAGCTCTCCGGTTCTCTGAGCCATGAAAGCACAACTGGCTTTACGACTGAGAAGTATCAGGAGTTCAATGTGGACGGTCACATTGGAAAGAAAGCACCCTCGGAAACCGGCGGTGTGGAGTATGGTGTCGATGTGGGCTATAAGAATGGCAGAAAGACCACGGATACCAGTTCGACCACTAACGGCTGGACCATTGGCAGCGAGATTTCCGGCGGCGCTTCCCATTCTCAGACGAACAGCGCCAACTGGAACGTCGACTCCAGCTTCAGCGCCAGCAGATCTGTCAGCTCCAGCCAGACGCTCTCCAAGGCAATGTCTGATGTCATCAGTAGCGAGAAGAGCTATGGTCAGTCCTACGCCAATGGCGGAAGCAGAAGCGAAAGCAGAGATTTCTCTGAGTCGAATGCGTCCAGCGATCAGTATGAAAACACGGTTGCGTTCCATACGGACAGCATTCTCTCTGAGGCGACTGAGTATAAGACCAACGGCTCTATGCAGGGAAAATATCGTGTTGAGTGTGTCGGCACGATGCATGTGTTCGGTATTGTCGGCTATGATGTCGCTACGCAGTCCTACTTTGTTACCACCTACAACGTGATGGATGACAGCACCCACGTCTTCCTTGACTATTCTTACGACGGTACGTTTACCGAGTATGAAAACGGTGTGCTTCCGTTCGAGATTCCAGCAGACGTTTATGATTATGTCGGCGAGCGCACGCTGAGAACCTCTGGTCTCGTGATTGATAATCAGACCGGCATGGTCACGGATTATCAGGGCGAAGATACCTTCGTGTTTGTCCCGACGTATGTCTCTGTTCCTACGCTCTCCGGCGACAATTACCGAGCGGTTAAGGTTACCGGAATCGAAGCAGATGCCTTCCGAGGAAATGAAAACATTGAGGGTGTGATTCTCAACGACTTCGTCACCGAAATTCCGGACAGCGCATTTGAGGGCTGCACCTCTCTGAAGGCGGTCTATTGCCCGAATGTTATTAGCATTGGTAATAATGCTTTCAACGGCTGCACTTCTCTTGTGAAGTTCAGCCTTCCCGCAAAGGTGACCAGTATTGGTGCAGACGCGTTTGGTGGTGTCAACGAGGTCTCCGTTGTAGCCTCGAATAAGAGTGTTGCGGAAAACACTGTTATCAGCGGAGCTAAGAATATTACTTTGAATATTGCCGGTATTGCGGAAGAGATGACCGGAAGCGCGATCAATGTTCCCGCTTCTGCCGACAGCTTTGTTTTGCAGGGCGATGGAAAGTCCTTCCACAACTTCAAAGTGAGCTCGGATGCGACATCTACCACAATCAATGGAATGGACTTTGATGATTGCTCCGGAATCCCAATTCGCGTTTCTTCCGAGAAACTGAATCTGCAGGCTGTGAACATCAACAGTCCAGGGTATGGCATGCTGCTTACCGCAGACAACACGGAAGTTTCTTTGTATGATAATACTACTGTGAATTCCGCCAGCGGAAGAGCGATTGTCTGCCGTAATATGGATGTTGTGCTGTCCCCTGAGGCCATCAGTAACGGCGTTGCATCGAAGCTGAAGGTTTCCGGAAATATTCTCACCTGCAACGCTTCTCCGGATAGCAGCAATATCGTGTTTGAGAGCGGCAGTTTTGATACGATTACGCCGGAAGAGTTTGCGAAGTATTCGAAAGGCGTCTTTACGCTGACCTTCAATGCCAACGGCGGCACAGTTGATACCGAAAGCAAAGAGGCATTCTTCGGAGTGGCGGTTGGAGAGCTTCCCGTCCCGACCAGAGCGGGTTGCACGTTCGAGGGCTGGTTTACCGAAGACGGAACTCAGATTACCGCTGAAAGCTTGTCCGATTTTGAGGATGATACGGTTCTTAAGGCCCATTGGAAATCCGGCTGGGTTCTCGCTTCCGATCTGCCTGCTGATGGAACGGTTACGGAGACAAAGTGGACCTATGACTTGACCACCAGAACCACATCCAATTCCTCCACACCTCCCGCGGGGTACTCCCAGTACAAGGATCCCACCTGGGTATGGGGACCATGGGGCAACTGGAGCGACTGGAGTAGAACGCAGTATTCTTCCAGCGATTCCAGAAAGGTTGAGAGCAGAACGGTCACGGACAGCAATGCTTATACCAGCTACAAGTACTATATTTATCGTACTGCTGACGGCTGGGGCTACGGCACGCAGAACTACTATACCGGCTCTGCCCACGGCTACTGCACCAAGTA
This sequence comes from Clostridiales bacterium, assembly GCA_004556965.1. Lineage (GTDB taxonomy): Bacteria > Bacillota > Clostridia > Oscillospirales > Oscillospiraceae > CAG-103. The sequence goes on from SFFE01000001.1 coordinate 262,987, forward strand.
TGACGAGATTAATCTGACGTACACCCTGCCTGTCTATGACTCTTCCCTTGGCCTGTACGGACCTTACAACAGCAGCATGTTCTCGCATTCCGGTGACTCCTACTGGTTCTACAGCGGCTCCACATACCATGCCGCCGTAACCCACAACGAGTGGCGTTATGCGGATCGCTCCAAGGTCTGGACCTACTACTATCAGAAGATCGAGGCTTTGGAATCTGCGACTGAGGTTGTTCCCTCTGACACGATTTCCAACGTGCAGCAGTGGGTTCAGTACACGGTTCAGTAAGCTCTGACAGCTGCTGATCCAGCAGCAAAGCAAACCCCAAGCGCCCCACTTTCCGGGGAGACCCGGCGAGTGGGGCGCATTTTGAAAGAGAGAAAGAGAATGAAAATCACAGTAGTAGGAATCGGATATGTCGGACTGTCAAACGCGGTTCTGCTCGCGCGGCAGCACGAGGTGCGCACGCTCAGCGTCCGCCCGGAAAAGGCGGCGCAGCTGAACGCCGGCGTCTCGCCCATCGTCGATCCCGAGATCTCCGAGGCACTTGCCTCTGGCGAACTGCGTCTGCACGCATATACCGATCCGCAGCAGGCATTGCCCGGTGCGGAATACACGATTCTGGCCACGCCGACAAATTATGATCCCGACCAGCAGTATTTTGATACCTCATCTTTGGAAACGGTCCTGGAGCAGATTGCAGAATTCTGCCCGGACACTGTCGTCGTGATCCGCTCTACCGTCCCGGTCGGATATACGCAGGAGCTTCGCAAGCGATTTCCGATGCTGAAGATCTTGTTTTCTCCTGAGTTTCTTCGCGAGGGGCGTGCCCTCTATGACAATTTCTACCCCTCCCGCATCATTGTCGGCGCGGAGGAAGCGGACCGTCCGGAAGCGGAGCGCTTTGCCGCGCTCCTATGTGATGCGTCGAGAAAGCCGGACACCAGGAAACTGATCATGCCGCTGACAGAGGCAGAGGCGGTTAAGCTGTTTGCGAATACCTATTTGGCGCTTCGCGTCAGCTATTTCAATGAATTGGATACTTACTCCGAAATGCACGGCTTGGACACACGCTCCATCATTGAGGGCGTCTGCTGTGACCCGCGCATCGGAGATTACTATAACAACCCGTCTTTCGGCTATGGCGGTTATTGCCTGCCCAAGGACACGAAGCAGCTTCTGGCAAACTATCAGAATGTGCCGGAGAACCTCATTGAGGCAATTGTTCGCTCCAATGATACCCGAAAAGATTTCATTGCCGAGCGCGTTTTGGAAAAAGGAAGAACGAATACCGGAAAAACGAACGAGCAAATCACAGTCGGCGTCTACCGCCTGACGATGAAGTTCGGCAGTGACAATTTCCGGGAAAGCTCCATCCAGGGAGTGATGCAGCGCCTGCGCTCGGTTGGCGCAAACGTGATCATCTATGAGCCGACGCTGCGAAGCGACCGATTTCACGGCATGGCTGTTTCACAGGATTTGGCCGAATTCAAGAAGATGTGCGATGTGATCATTGCAAACCGTTATCACGGAGAGCTTTCAGACGTCATGGCGAAAGTGTACACAAGAGACCTTTATCGCAGAGATTAAGCTGTTAAATAAAAAGCCGAACGGCAGGGAAGTGCTCCCTGCCGTTCGGCTTTTTTGTCTTATTTCAAAAAATCACTCCGGTGATCCACGTCCCGGAAGGTATATCCCCGCCGGGAGAGCTCGCTGACCTTCAGCGCGACGAGATTGATGTCCGACGCCATCGCCATCGCGATCTGCGCCGCGTCATAGCCGCTGCGGATGTATTCGAGGATCTCCTCGTCCGGCAGGGCGATCTGTGGCGAAGAGGTTCGCCTCATACTCCATCACATTCCTGCTCATATCGAAGATCTGAAACTCCTGGAACACATCGTCGAGATGCCGGTGCAGCTGGTCGTGCCCAATCTCGTGCAGCAGCACAATCCGCCGCATGACCTCGCTAAGGTCCGACTTGATGAAGATAAACCGGTTGCGCAGAATGACCTTGTAAAGGCCCTTCTGCTTTTCAAAGTTCACGTCCATGACGATGATGCCGAGCGCTTCCGCGATGCGCTCTAGGTCTCTCGTGCCCGTGCTGCGCACGAGCGCATCCGCCCTGCGGATGATGTTGTCGGTGCTGTTCAGCCGCGCCATGAAACCGCCTCCTGTCCTGGGTACAGATTGCGAAGATTGCAACAATCCGGAAACATCAAGTTTCTGACTTGTTACAAGCTCAGTATCTCACGCGACCTGTCCAAAAAAAGAGACTCGGTTACTCCGCCGACCGATTTTTCTTCGGATTTTTCTTCGGGGCATTTTTCTCCCGGTTGCGCCGCTTGGCCTCCACATAGGCCTCCTGCACGGCGAGCATGAGCGCGTCCATATCCTCCTCCGCCATCTGGCCGCCGGCGAAAAGACCCGTCAGCTCCTCGACCAGCGCCTTGGCGTCGCGCTCCCCGCGATAGCCGAAGCAGTCAGCGGAATCGGTGATGAACGCCTCCTTTTCCGTGAGCAGATAGTCCACGTCGCACTCCAGCACCTCGGCGAGCTTCGCGTAAAGCTCGCGCTGCTTCGGATACCGCCCTTCGACCTCCCAGCCGCGCAGCGTGCGCAGGGAAACGCCGACTGCCGCCCCGAGCTCGGTCTGTGAGAGATGCTTCTGTTTTCGGAGTTCCCGCAGCTTTTCGCCGAATTTCATAAAAATACCTCCATACAGGAAAGCAATATTCTTGAATTTTCTGTAACCTCTTGGCACCGGCAAGTAAAGTGCCTATAATGCGGAATTACAGAACAGGCAATCTACTTGCCTAATATGTTAACCGAAGTTGCCTATTTTGTCAAGTATCAGAAAAAGGAGCGTGATAAAATCAAACGAACAACTGAACAGCCGACCGAAGGAAGATACGCAGGGAGTGCCGCCATGATACGAGCGCACGCCTGCGAAACACGCCGCGGAAGACCTCCGGGGCAGGAACCGACTTCGGGTGATCGGCAAAACAAACGCGCAGCGCACAGAGAGGAGGAATTGCGTGGAGCCCTATTTCGTCATCAATGCTGAAGAGCTGCAGTCGCGCCCCTTCATTCCGCCCACGTTTCTGGTAGACGGGCTGATCCCGCAGGGCGTGAGCCTGCTCTGCGGGCCGAGCAAATGCGGCAAGAGCTGGCTGGTGCTCTGGATGGCCATGCGGATCTGTCAGGGCGAGCCTGTCTGGGGCATGAAGACGCACCCCTGCGAGGTGCTGTATCTCTGCCTGGAGGACACCTACTCGCGCCTGCAGGATCGTCTGTATCGCCTGCCGGATCCGGCGCCGCCGGGACTCTGGCTGATGATCGCCGCCGGCAAGCTGCACGGCGGACTGGAGGAACAGATCGAGGATCATCTCGCGGCGCATCCGGCCACGGAGCTGATCATCATCGACACCTTCCAGAAGATCCGCACCGCGCACGGCTCCGGCGTCGGCGTCTATGCCGGCGACTATGAGGACGTGTCCGCGCTCAAACGGATCGAGGACGAGGCGCACATTTCCATCCTGCTCGTGCACCACCTGCGCAAGCAGAAGGACGGCAGCGACCCGTTCAATCAGATCTCCGGCAGCAACGGCATCCTCGGCGCGGCGGACGCGGCCTTCGTTATGATCAAGGAGCGCCGGTCGCAGGATACGACCTCCATGTACCTCACCGGACGGGACGTTCCGTATCAGGAGCTGGTGCTGCGCATGGAAAACTGCGTCTGGGCGCTGGTCGAGCGAAAGCACGAGGACGAGCTGCGCGAGGAGGAGATCCCGCCGTTTCTGCATCGCCTGCTCGGCTTTCTGCAGGAGCATCCGGACTGGACCGGCACGGCCACGCAGCTGGTCGAGCAGATGGACGAGGACGAGGGCATGAAGTACCGGATCATCAAGATCCTCAGCCGCTTCCAGCACGATTATCTGGAGCCGAACGGCATCACGTTTTCGTCCCACAGGACGCCGAAGGAGCGCATTCTGCAGCTGCGCCTGCATGACAGTTATGACAGTTGTGACACTAAAATCGCGGGGTAAGGTATCTATGCAAGAAACTGTCATTACCGTCATCACCGTCATGGGCATGTCTGTTTCCGCACCTCTCCGCAGGGGCAGTCCCACACCTGTCCGCAGGGATAGCGAGCATCGGATTGTGACACCACAATCCACCGACCCAGGGGACACCCCTGAATACCCCGGAAAGGAGGGCGCATGACAGTGCAGCAGAATGTTGCGTTTACCGTGCGGATGCCGCCGAGAACAAAGAGCAAGCTCCGCCGCATGGCGAAGGCCCGAGGCGTTTCGCAGTCGCAGTTTCTCTGTTCGCTCATTGAGGGCAGAACCGCGGAGGCGGCGCCGCCAAAGGCGTTTTGGGACGCGATGCACGAGCTGTATCGCATCCATGACGGACTGATTCACGACGGCAGGGCGGAGGACGCCCGTCGGCTGGAGCTGTCCATTGTGGCTCTGCAGAGCGCCTTCACGATGGAACCGGAGGAGGTGCGTTGATGGCGACAACGAAGCTGTGGCACATTTCCGGCAACCTCAGAGATGTGATCGACTACGCTGAGAACCCGGAGAAGACCTGCCCCATTCCGGATCTGGAGGATCTCGCCAACGCGGCGCGCTATGTGCAGCGGCCGGAGGCAACCGCGGACGGACAGTTCGTGACCGGGATCAACTGTCTGGCGGAGACCGCCGTGCAGCAGATGCAGCTGACCAAGGAGCAGTATCACAAGACCGGCGGGTACATCGCCTGGCACGGGTATCAGAGCTTCAAGCCCGGCGAGGTCACGCCGGAAGAGTGTCATCAGATCGGCGTGGAAACCGCGCAGCATCTCTGGGGAGATCGCTTTCAGGTGCTCGTGACCACGCATCTGGATCGGCACCACCTGCACAACCACTTCATTCTCAACTCTGTCTCCTTCGTGGACGGGAAGAAGTATAACTACTCGAAGCAGGAGCTGTACTTTATGCGTGAGGTGTCGGACTATTACTGCAGGCGGCACAGCCTTTCGGTGATCCCCATTGGGCACAAGGCGGCGTCCCGTCCGGTGCACTTCGATGAGAAGGACGGCAGACCAACGCGCTATAACGTCTATCGCGAGGACATTCTCGAGGCGTTTCACGCCAGCTTTACCATCCGTGAGGCGGAGGCGTATCTCCGCCGTCTGGGGTATATCACGGACTTCACGAGCGAGCTGCATTTTCGCATCCGGCTTCCGCAGTACAAGCATTTTACGCGGCTTGATACGCTGAACCCGAACTGGGTGCCGGAGCGAATGCATGAGCTGCTCACGTGGCATTCCCGCGATGTAAAGCTGGCGCGGGTGCGCCAGCCGGAGCTTCCGGAGGCGCTGCGATCTGTCTTCCGTCCGCACGGGAAGCCGTCGCACATCTACCGGCTCTATCTGTACTACTGCTATCAGCTGGGGATTCTTCCGAAGGGCACGGACTACAAACCGAACAGCCCGTTTCTCCGGGAGGAGCTGCGGCGGCTGGATCAGATCGACCGGGAGACGCGCTTTTTGGCGGAGCATCGGATAGAGACGATAGACGAGCTGCATTCCGTCATGGAGGATACGCAGACAGAGCTGGATCGGCTCACCGCCGAACGGCAGACGCTTCGAAACAAACTGCGCCGGGCAGACCCGGCAGAAAAGGACATTTTGAGGACAAGGAAAAATGAAATCACAGCCGCAATCCTGCCCTTGCGGGAGCGGCTGAAGCTGTGCAGCGGGATCGAATCGCGATCCCTGCACATGCAGGAAACTATGGATTTGGTCTATAACTTTATCCTCATCACAGCTTGCGCTGTGTACCACAGAGCATGGCTCTGTGGTAGGAAAGTCGCATTAAAATGCGACTTTCAGAGGATGACGTTACAGTGTAGGAATCGGAATCATGGTTCAAAAACCATGATTCTGCGGGCTTTGCCCACTTCCTTCGCAATGGCGAAGGCGATTCCGAAACTTTGACAATGAGCTTCGGCATCGGGACCAGCGGGAAAGGAGTAATGTGAAACATGAGTATGGTTTGGAACGCTGAGTCGGATGCAGGGAAGGAGGATGCGCAATGGTGACTGAAATCGAGCAGGTACCGATCCCGCAGAAACTGACGCTGACGATTCGGGAGGCTGCTGAGTACAGCAACATCGGCATCAATAAGATCGACAGCATGCTCCGCACGCCGAATTACCCGTTCGTGCTCTATGTGGGTGCGAAGAAGCTGGTAAAGCGGCAGGAGTTCGAGGAGTTTATCCGCATGCAGGTGGCGATTTAAAAGTGAAATAACTGACCAAAACGCGGATATCTCTACCGAAATGTATTGAGAAAAGATGCCCGGCATGATATAATGCGTGTCGTGTTGGGCTCTTTTCTCATCAGAAAGGAGCGTGACAAAAACTGGGTAAAAGCCTCAAAGGAAGAGAATGCGGCGCCGGAATCTGTCAGAGAAAGGACGGAAAATACACCGCAAGATTTTTGGCAAAGGATGGCTCCCGCCGCGAGAAGCATTTCAGGACACTGCCGGAGGCAAGAAACTGGCTGGCGGACGCGAGGTATGAGGACAAGCATGGCATGATCCATGTAAACTCCGAAATGACCGTTGACGAATGGTACCAATACTGGATGGACAATCTGATCTGTGATCGTGCGCCCAATACCAGACGAAACTACCGGGAACGCTATGAGATCAACGCTCAGCCGGTGATCGGGAAAATGCGGATGTGCGATGTCAAGCCCATGCACTGCAAGATCATCCTCAACCGCATGGAGGTTCGATATGCGGGCAGCACGATCAAGCAGACGTATATCGCCATGGGGACGATGTTTCGCGCAGCCGTGATGAACGACATCATTGCCAAGCACCCGATGGACGGCGTGCGCTTCAGCAAGCCAGCCCGTGCAGTGGACGACATCAAGTATCTGACGGTGGAAGAGCAGAAGGCTTTTCTGGAAGCCGCGAAGCGGACGCACAATTACAGGCAGTATGCCCTTCTTCTGGAGACCGGACTGCGCACAGCCGAACTGATCGGCCTGACGTGGGATGCGATCAACTGGAAGAAGCGAACCCTGACGGTGAACAAGTCACTGGAATACCGCCACGGGGAAGGCTACTGGCGTGCCGGCCCGCCGAAGACGCAGAAAAGCTACCGCACGATCCCGCTCACGGACACGGCTTATAAAATCCTCAGATCCTGCTACGCCGAGCGCAAGACCCGCAAGGAGTCCGAAGCGCTCTCTCAGGTGCTGGAGTATCTGGACAGACGCACCGGAGAAAAGCGGTATCTCATGATGAAGGATCTGGTGTTCGTCAATTTCCGTACCGGTGAGCCGAACAAAAACAGTTCCTACGACACACATTTATATAAAGTGTGTGACGAAGCGGGGATCAGGCGGATCTGCATGCACGCGCTGCGCCATACCTACGCAACGAGAGCGATCGAGCGCGGCGTCCCGCCGAAGGTGCTTCAGCAGCTTTTGGGCCATGCCAGCATCAAGACAACCATGGATCGTTACGTTCATGTGACGGACGACTCGATGGAAAAGGCGGTGCGCCTCTTTTCGGAAAAGGCCGCCGGCTGAATTGGTGCGGAGGCGAAAAATTGGTGCGGAATTGGTGCGCCCCAGAGGTGTGAAAACCCGGAAACCCTTGAAAAATAAGGAGATGTGATCATATATGAAACTAGGTATCGTCGGACTGCCAAACGTCGGCAAGTCCACACTGTTCAACGCCATTACGAACGCCGGCGCGGAGGTCGCAAACTACGCCTTCTGCACCATCAGCCCGAACGTCGGCATGGTCACCGTGCCGGACGCGCGGCTGAACTATCTGGCAGAGCTGTATGAGCCGAAGAAAAAGACGCCTGCCGTCATTGAATTTGTGGACATCGCGGGGCTGGTCAAGGGCGCGTCCAAGGGCGAGGGGCTGGGCAACAAGTTTTTGTCCAACATCCGCGCGACGGACGCGATCGTGCACGTCGTGCGCTGCTTTGACGATGAAAACGTCATGCACGTGGAGGGGACGACCGACCCGCTGCGCGACATTGAGATCATCGACCTGGAGCTCATCATGGCCGACATGGAGATGGTCGAGCGCCGCATCGAGAAGGCGGCTAAGGCCGGCAAGGGCGGCGACAAGGCGTTTTTGCACGAAGCGGACGTGTTTCGCGGCCTTTTGGCGCACCTGAACGAGGGCAAGAGCGCGCGTACTTACGACTGCGCGCCGGAGGATATGGCGCTGCTCGCGACCTCCGATCTGCTGTCCATCAAGCCGATCATCTACGCAGCCAACCTCGACGAAGCGACGTTCGCCGCCGGGTACGAAGACTGCGCGTATTATCAGCAGGTCAAGCAGCTTGCGGAGGCCGAGGGCTCGCAGGTGCTGCCGATCTGCGCCAAGGTGGAGCAGGAGATCGGCGAGCTGGAGCCGGAGGAGCGCGAACTGTTCCTCGAGGAGCTGGGCCTCACGGAGTCGGGACTCGACCGGCTCATCCAGTGCTCGTACAGCCTGCTGGGGCTGATCTCGTTTCTCACCTGCGGCAGCGACGAGTGCCGCGCGTGGACGATTACCCGCGGAACGAAGGCGCCGCAGGCTGCCGGGAAGATTCACTCCGACTTTGAGCGCGGCTTTATCCGCGCGGAGATCGTCGCGTTTGACGATCTGAAAGCCTGCGGCAGCATGGCGGCTGCAAAAGAGAAGGGCTTGGTGCGCTCCGAGGGCAAGGATTACGTCATGCAGGACGGCGACGTGACGCTGTTCCGCTTCAATGTGTGACGCGATGTCTTGTACAATTCTGAAATAACAATGGGGTCAGGCGTATCGCCTGACCCCAAATTCATTCGTCCCGTTTTCCGAAGATATCTTTTAGCTTTTCCCGTGCCTTTTTGGGCTGTTCGCGTTTTTCCAAAATGAAAATATCACAATTTTTGCAGAAATACGTTTCCGCAAAGCAGCCCTCCAGTAATCCGCGGCTTACCTGATATTCAGAGTCCCCACTGGGAAGAAAACTGAGAGACTTTTCGTCCTCTGCCCACATGATGGGCTTGCCGCTCTGGAGGAAGCCACTCTGCATTTCATTTCCGCAATAGGGGCATATGCCATCCATTTTCATTTTAACAGCTCCTGATTAAGAGAAATAGGGTATGTATGAGGATATAAAGGCATGACTGCGTTTACTAATTTTACTATAGAAAATTTTATTGGAAAAGTCAATCAAGAATTTCCTGAAAATGATTTTTTCTGCAAAATGTTGTTCGTTGTAAGCGACATTTGGTGAGATTGCACAGCGTCGGTGCCAGGGTGTGCCTCCTTCGCAATTAAGATTCCTTAATTCTAGCGCAGCGGAGAATCTACCGTTGCATTTTAGCAAGAATTTCGCTATGCTAAAAAAGCACATTTACACAGATAAAGAAAGGTGGTGCAACGGATGGACGAAATCCTGATTGCATCCGGTCTGAAAAAGACCTTTAAGCTCTCGGCCAAGCAGCAGAAGCTGGAAGGGGCAAAGGAGCGAACCAAGGTAGCGGTGAACGATCTCTCGTTTTCCGTGAACCGCGGCGAAATTTTTGGCCTGCTCGGCCCGAACGGCGCGGGGAAGACGACGACGCTGCGTATGCTGGCGACGCTCATCAGGCCTGACGGCGGAGACGCGATCGTGGACGGCGCGAGCATTGTTTCTGAACCGGAGATCGTGCGCGCCAAAATCGGTTTTCTCACGAGCGAGCTGAAGCTGGAGGATTTCTTCACGCCGAACTACCTTTATGATTTCTTCGCGTCGCTGCACCGGGTTGATCCGGCGGTGCGGGATCAGCGCAAGCGGGCCATTTTCACGCGTTTCGGCATTGACGAGTTCGCCGAGGTGAAGGTTGCGAACCTTTCAACCGGCATGAAGCAGAAGGCGTCGCTGGCCATTTCACTGGCCCACGACCCGGACATTGTCATTTTTGACGAGCCGACAAACGGTCTGGATGTTTTGACGGCGCGCGTCGTCACGGACTATCTCACGGAACTGCGCGAGCAGGGGAAGACGATCATTGTATCGACGCACATTTTCAGCCTTGTAGAAAAGGTCTGCGACCGCGTGGGCGTCATCATCGACGGCAGAATGATCGCCTGCGGCCCGCTGGAGGAAGTCAAGGCGGGGAAATCGCTGGAGGATCGCTTCTTCGATCTGTACGCGGAAACGGTAGGTGAGACGAAATGAAAAGCAATATCTGGATCATTGCGAAAAAGGAACTGGATCGTTTCTTCCGGGACGGCGCTATGGTGATTGCTACGGTTTTGCTGCCGGGCCTGCTGATTTACATCATGTATTCCTTCATGGGCAGCGCCCTCTCGAATCAGTTTGATACGGATGAGAATTATCGGTTTGCAGTTGCCGCAGTGCATTTGCCTGCGTCTGTGGAGGCGATGCTTCCGGAGGAACTTTACGATATCGAGCAGGTGACTTCTGCAGATGATATGGAAGCATGCAAAGAGGCAATTCGGGAAAAAGAGCTGGATGCGCTGATCGTATTCCCGACGGATTTTGAAGCGGCCGTGGCGGATCCGCATTCCCCGGAGCGGAGTGCGCCGCCGCAGGTGGAGATCTATTACAACTCCGCGCGCACGGAGTCCAGTTCGGCTTATCAGGCGCTGTATGAGACGCTGAATCAGTATGAATCGGCATTGGCGAATGTGTTTGACGTAAACGCGGGCGGCGGCTACGATCTTGCGAGCGAGAAGGACGCGACCGGCTCCATCTTCTCCTCCATGCTGCCGATGCTGCTGATGATTTTCCTGTTTTCCGGATGTATGTCCGTCGCGCCGGAAGCCATCGCGGGCGAGAAGGAGCGCGGCACGATTGCGACCATTTTGGTCACGCCGACGAAGCGCAGTGAGCTTGCGGTTGGGAAAATTTTTGCACTGTCGATCATTGCGCTGCTGTCGGGCGCGTCGAGCACCCTTGGCACGATACTGTCCCTGCCGAAGCTGATGGGCGGCGTCGAGACGATGAGCGCGGCATACTATACGGCGGCGGATTATCTGGTGCTCGCGGCGGTCATTTTGTCCACTGTGCTGCTGCTGGTCGCGCTGATTTCGATTATCTCTGCCTATGCCAAGACGATCAAAGAAGCGCAGACTTCCGTCATGCCGCTGATGATCGTGGTCATCTTCCTTGGCGTCACCGCCATGTTTGGCAGCGGCGCAAAGTCGCAGCTCGTGTATTACTGCATCCCGCTTTACAACAGCGTGCAGGCAATGGTCGGCATCTTCTCATTTGAGATGATTCCGGCGGCGGTGGCGCTTACGGTGGGCGTCAATCTGGCGTGCACCGTGATTGCCAGCTTTGTGCTGACACGGATGTTCAACAGCGAAACGATCATGTTCCGGCGCTGACGGCGGTTTGTCCTTGACAGACGGAAGCAATGGTGATAAGATCATACCGTTAAATTGGCAGTGACGGAGACTGCACGCGCATTCCCGTGGTTTCAGAGAGAGCGTCCTCAGGCTGAAAGGCGTTCCGAAGCGAAGCGCGGCGCACACCACTCCCGAGCCGGCGGCCCGAACCGTTTTTCGCAGTAAGGCAGCCCGCGTGGCGCACGTTAACGCGCCGTCTGAGTGAAACTCAGGGTGGAACCGTGTAATTTCTGCACCCCTGTGCCCAACCGGCGCAGGGGTGCTTTTTTTGATAGGAGGATATACTATGGACGAACAGTATACATTTGAAAATAAGGTTTATAAGGATACCTACCGCCACACGACCAGCCACATCCTCGCACAGGCGATGAAGCGGCTGTACCCGGAGGTGAAGCTCGCCATCGGCCCGGCGATTGAGGATGGTTTTTATTATGATTTTGACAGCCCCGAGCCGTTTACGCCGGAGATCCTCGAAAAGCTGGAGGCCGAGATGCGCAAGATCTGCAAGGAGAAGCTGCGTTTGGAGCGCTTCGAGCTTCCGCGCGACGAGGCGATCAAGTTCATGGAGGAGCGCGAGGAGCCGTACAAGGTCGAGCTGATCAACGACTTGCCGGAGGACGCAATCATCTCCTTTTACCGGCAGGGTGACTTCGTCGATCTCTGCGCCGGCCCGCATCTGGACTCCACCGGCCGCGTGAAGGGCAACGCCATCAAGCTCACCAGCGTGACCGGCGCCTACTGGCGCGGCGACAGCAGCCGCAAAATGCTCCAGCGCATTTACGGCACCTGCTTCCCGAAGAAGGACGAGCTGGACGCGTATCTCGCCCGCATCGAGGAGGCCAAAAAGCGCGACCACCGCAAGCTCGGCAAGGAGCTTGGACTCTATACCTTTATGGAAGAAGGCCCAGGCTTCCCGTTCTTCCTGCCGAACGGCATGGTGCTGAAAAACCAGCTCATCGACTACTGGCGCGAAATCCACAAAAAAGCCGGTTATGTGGAGATCTCCACGCCGATCATGCTCAATCAGGATCTCTGGCACCGCAGCGGCCACTGGGAGCACTATAAGGACAACATGTACACCACCGTCATCGACGATGTGGACTTTGCGCTCAAGCCGATGAACTGCCCCGGCGGTATGCTGGTGTACAAATCGCAGCCGCACTCCTACCGCGATTTGCCGCTGCGTGTGGGCGAGCTGGGACTGGTGCATCGGCATGAGCTTTCCGGCGCGCTGCACGGGCTGTTCCGCGTGCGATGCTTCACGCAGGACGATGCGCACATCTTCATGACGCGTGAGCAGGTCAAGGACGAGATCAAGGGCGTTGCGAAGCTCATCGACGATGTGTACTCGCTCTTCGGCTTCCGCTATCACATGGAGCTTTCCACCATGCCGGAGGATCACATCGGCACCGACGAGGAGTGGGCGGAGGCGACCGACGGCCTGCGCTCCGCGCTGGACGAGCTGGGCAAGCCCTATGTCATCAACGAGGGAGACGGCGCGTTCTACGGCCCGAAGATCGACTTCCATCTGGAAGACAGCCTTGGCCGCACGTGGCAGTGCGGCACGATCCAGCTCGACATGCAGATGCCGGAACGCTTTGAGCTGGAATATGTCGGCGCGGACGGCGAAAAGCACCGCCCCGTCATGATCCACCGCGTCTGCTTCGGCTCCATCGAGCGCTTCATCGGCATCCTCACCGAGCACTATGCCGGTGCGTTCCCGTTGTGGCTGGCTCCCGTGCAGGTGAAGGTCATGCCCATCACCGACCGCGCGGCGGACTATGCAAAGTATGTCGCCTCCAACCTCACCAGAGCGGGGCTGCGCGTCGAGACCGATCTGCGCAATGAAAAGATCGGTTACAAGATCCGCGAAGCGCAGGGACAGAAGATCCCCTATATGCTCGTGCTGGGCGATAAGGAAGCAGAAGCCGGAAAAGTCTCCGTCCGCACGCTCTCCGGAGAGCAGAGCGTCGAGGAGCTGAAAGCGTTCACCGAGCGGCTGCTGGCGGACGTCAAATCGAGAAAAAGCTGATATTTCCAAAATTTAATTCGCATTGCAGGAACCACTCCTTCGCAGACTATCGCATAGAAACGTCTGCGAAGGAGTTTTGATGGATGTCTAAGCAAAAAAGAAAGCTCGCTTTGGCGCTGGCCGTGGTTTTGTCTGTGAATCTGCTGCTGATCTCGCTGGTCACGTCTGCCGAAGCGGCGTCGTATAAAAAAGGATCCAGCGGGGCGGTTGTTACACAGATCCAGACCAAGCTCAAAGCGTGGGGGTATTACACCGGCGCGGTGGATGGAATCTTCGGCAGCGGCACGGAACGGGCGGTTCGCAAGTTCCAGAGCGCCAACGGCCTGACGGTGGACGGTAAGGTCGGCACGCAAACGCTTTCCGCGCTTGGAATTCAGGCGAGCACCAGTTCCGGCGGCACGACCGGCGGCAGCTCCAGCGCGGATGTAAACCTGCTCGCGCGGCTGATTTCGGCAGAGGCGCGCGGCGAGCCGTATTCCGGTCAGGTTGCGGTGGGCGCCGTTGTGCTCAACCGCATCAAGCACCCCTCGTTCCCGAATACGCTGTCCGGCGTCATCTACCAGAGCGGCGCGTTCAGCTGCATCGATGACGGACAGTTCAACGAGCCGGTTGCCGAGAGCGCTTATCGCGCGGCGCGTGATGCGCTCAACGGCGCAGACCCCTCCGGCGGCGCGATCTACTATTTCAATCCCGCCACCGCGACGAGCAAGTGGATCTGGTCGCGTCCGCTGATCGTCACCATTGGAAAGCACCGCTTCTGCTCCTGAGAAAAAGCCCTCCGCTCCGTGCGGAGGGCTTATTGACAAGGGCTTTTTTGCCAGGAAACACCCGCTCTGCCAATCTTCATTTTTACCGAATTTAATTTTAAAAAACCGTTGACAACAGGTGTGCAAAGGTGCTATATTATCAAAGCACCACGAAAACAGCCGCGATTGTTGACTCTGAAAAAACGCAAATAAGGGGTTGACAAGCGGGTATGGATGTGGTAAAGTAAATAAGCTGTCGCCGAGAGGCGGGGGCGGGTGTACCTTGTAAATTAAACA
>SFFE01000019.1 GCA_004556965.1 Clostridiales bacterium
GCCTGCTGCGCCTTGTGCTGTTTTCTCTGACTGCTCATGTCGAAAAGCCTCCGTTTTGCTTTTCTGTATATTGTATTCAGAGACGCCAGACTTTAAACAAAGCAGCAGAAATTTCTTGTGATGAACGCGCACGCGATGCACATACTAGCGAGCGGACACAGCATTCGACGCACGAAGCGCATCGGAAAAACGCGAGGACCGAACCCGGCGTGAAGCACATGGCCGGGCGACGAGGGTCCGTACCTTTTTTGCCGGCACAGGAGCTTGCGCTTCGCGCGGGAACGATCCGTTCTGCCATGTGACAGAAACCCGTTCCGTGCGAGTGCGGTCAAGTGCCGGGGCATGGCAGGACAACTGAATCGTTCCGGGGCGGCGGGGGCTGTGCTTGATGCAGTCCCCGTCTATTTGTATCTGTTTATTTTCGACGGCCGGATTCGTCAAAGGTTCGCTTGAGCGCCCGCTCGGTCGGAAAAATGGGGACGATCAGCACGACACATTGCAGCATCACCAACGCACCGCCGTAAATGCCGACGGTATCGGCAGCCTTCCCCAGCAGCAGGAGCATGAGCAGTACCGAGACCGGCAGCAGGATCAAGCCAAGGCACAGCCAAAGCTTCCCGAAATAGCGATGTGCGAACTCCCAGGTATCCGGATTCAGCATCGACCTTCTGGTGCGGTATCCGAACACGGCGTTGATCTCTTTCGGAGGGGATTTGAGAAACATCCATCCAAAGCCGATCATAGAGAGCGGTATCAGCAGATTCATCATCAGCATGAAAATCCAAAAGCCCATTTCGAAAGCCCCCTTGTCTGAACACGGACGACTTGATTTTTCGGCGGTAGTACGATATACTAAATCAGTTACAGCTTGAATGGGAAAAACACCACATCTTGTGATACGCGAGGGAAAGAGTCCATGGCAAAAACCCCAACGACAGAATACGGAAACGACAGCATCTCCATGCTCAAAGGCGCGGAGCGCGTGCGCAAGCGCCCGGAGGTCATCTTCGGCTCCGACGGACTGGAGGGCTGCGAGCACGCCGTGTTTGAAATCCTCTCGAACGCCATCGACGAGGCGCGCGAGGGTTTCGGCAATATTATAACAGTTTCGCGGTTTGAAGACAAGTCCATCGAAGTGGAGGACTTCGGCCGCGGCTGTCCGGTGGACTGGAACGAGGCGGAGCAGCGCTACAACTGGGAGCTGATCTTCTGCGAAATGTACGCCGGCGGCAAGTACAAAAACAACGAGGGCGAGAGCTACGAGTTTTCGCTCGGCTTGAACGGTCTGGGCGCGTGCGCGACGCAGTATGCGTCCGAGTACATGGACGTGACGATCTGGCGCGACGGGCAGAAGTACTCGCTGCACTTCCAAAAGGGCGAGATCGTCGGAGCACTGGAGTCACAGCCCACAGACCGGAAAAAGACCGGAACCACCATCCGCTGGCGGCCGGATCTGGAGGTGTTCACGGACATCGACGTGCCGGAAGCATATTTTCAGGATGTGCTGCACCGGCAGGCGGTCGTGAACAAGGGCGTGACGTTCCGGCTGCGCGTGCAGAAAAACGGCAAATTCGAGACGACGGAGTACCGCTACGACAACGGCATTGTGGACTATGTGGCGGAGTTTGCGGGCGACGATGCGCTGACTGCCCCGGCTTACATCGAGACCGAGCGGCGCGGCCGCGACCGGGCGGACAAGCCGGAGTACAAGGTGAAGATTTCGGCGGCGTTCTGCTTTTCGAATCGCGTGAACGTGCTGGAATACTACCACAATTCCTCGTGGCTGGAACACGGCGGCGCGCCGGAGAAGGCAACGAAAAGCGCGTTTACCTCCGCCATTGACGGGTACATCAAAAAACAGGGCAAATACCAGAAAAACGAGAGCAAGATCAGCTTTCAGGATGTGCAGGACTGTCTCATCCTCGTGACGAACTGCTTTTCCACCGCCACGTCGTACGAAAACCAGACGAAGAAGGCCATCACGAACAAGTTTATTCAGGAAGCGATGACGGAATTCTTCCGCGAGCAGCTGGAAATCTACTTCATCGAGCACAAGGCCGAGGCCGACCGCATTCTGGAGCAGGTGCTTATCAACAAACGCAGCCGCGAGCAGGCGGAAAAGGCACGGCTGAACATCAAAAAGAAGCTGACCGGCAATGTGGATCTGGCCAACCGTGTGCAGAAATTCGTGGACTGCCGGTCGAAGGATGTGTCCCGCCGCGAGATCTATATCGTGGAGGGCGACTCCGCGCTCGGCGCGTGCAAGCTCTCACGCGACGCAGAGTTTCAGGGCATCATGCCCGTGCGCGGCAAAATTTTGAACTGCCTGAAGGCGGACTACGTCCGTATTTTCAAAAGCGACGTGATCACCGACCTCATGCGCGTGCTCGGCTGCGGCGTGGAGGTGCAGAGCAAGCAGGCCAAGGATCTCTCGGCCTTCACTCTGGAAAACCTGCGCTGGAACAAGGTCATCATCTGTACCGATGCGGACGTGGACGGGTTCCAGATCCGAACGCTCATCCTCACGATGCTCTACCGGCTTGCGCCGACGCTCATCCGCGAGGGCTATGTCTACATTGCGGAGTCGCCGCTGTATGAGATCGAGTCGAAGGGCAAGACGTACTTCGCATATTCCGACCGCGAAAAGGCGGAGATCGTTGAGCGCCTCAAGGGCGCGAAAGCGACCATCAACCGCTCCAAGGGCCTTGGTGAAAACGACCCGGAGATGATGTGGATGACGACGATGAACCCGGCCACGCGCAAGCTCATCCGCGTGATGCCGGAGGACGTGGAGCGCACGGCGCAGATGTTTGATCTGCTGCTTGGCGACAATCTTGCCGGACGAAAGGAGCACATTGCGCTGCATGGCAGCGAGTTCCTGGATCTGGCCGATATTTCCTGACGGGAGGCGGAAAACAATGGAGTTGAAAACTGCAAAAACCCTGACCATGCTGAGCATAGTTATGTCCGTGATCTGCGCACTGATCGGTCTCATCGGCTATGGCCCGGAAAATCCGGCGCGCACCTACTTTGCTGTGGCCGCGATCTTGCTGATGGTGCTGTCGCTGATCTGCCTGTTTGTATTCTGCCGCTGCCCGTGGTGCGGCAAACGGATTACAAGCGGGCTGATGCAGATCAAGGTCTGCCCGCACTGCAACCGCAATCTCGAAACCGGCCTGCGGGCCAAGGGCAAGAAAAAGCGCTAAAGGATTAAAACTATGCCGAGAAAGAAAGCTCAGGAACCGAAAAAAGCAAACAATCCCGACGTGGTCGGTCTGAAGGCGGAGGTGATCGCCCAGCCCATCACCGAAACGCTGGAGAAAAACTATATGCCGTACGCCATGAGCGTCATCGTCTCCCGCGCAATCCCGGAGATTGACGGCTTCAAGCCCAGCCACCGGAAGCTGCTGTACACGATGTATAAGATGAACCTGCTGAGCGGCGCTCGCACAAAATCCGCCAACATCGTCGGGCAGACGATGCGTCTGAACCCCCACGGTGACGCTGCGATCTACGAAACCATGGTGCGTCTTTCCAAGGGGTACGGCGCGCTGCTCACGCCGTTTGTGGACTCGAAGGGCAACTTCGGCAAGGTTTTCTCGCGCGACATGTCCTATGCTGCGTCCCGTTATACGGAAGCGAAGCTCGCGCCCATCTGCGCGGAGCTGTTCGGTGAGATCGACAGCGACACGGTGGATTTCGTGGACAATTACGACGGTACGATGAAGGAGCCGTCGCTGCTGCCGACCACGTTCCCGAACGTGCTCGTGTCGGCCAATACCGGCATTGCCGTCGGCATGGCGAGCCAGATCTGCGGCTTTAATCTGACCGAAGTGTGCGAAACGACGATCGCGTACCTCGAAAACCCGGAGCACGATCTGCTGTCCACCATGCCCGCGCCCGATTTCCCGACCGGGGGCGAGATTCTCTACGACCGTGAGGAGATGGAGCGCATCTACCGCACCGGCCGCGGCAGCGTGAAAGTGCGAGCCCGCTGGCGGTTCCTGCCGAAGGAGAACATTCTCGAGATCTACGAGATCCCGTACTCCACCACGGTGGAAGCCATCATCGACAAGGTGGCGGAGCTGGTGAAGGCGGGCAAGCTGCGCGAGATCGCCGACATGCGCGACGAGACCGATCTGAGCGGCCTGAAGCTTGCCATCGACCTCAAGCGCGGTACCGACCCGGAAAAGCTCATGCAGAAGCTCTTCAAGCTCACGCCGCTGTGCGACAGCTTTGCCTGCAACTTCAACATCCTCATCGCGGGCAACCCGCGCGTCATGGGCGTGGGCGAGATTCTCGACGAGTGGACGGCGTGGCGCATGGAGTGCATCCGCCGGCGCGTCTTTTTCGAGCTGAACAAAAAGAAGGCCAAGCTGCACCTGCTGCAGGGCCTTGGAAAAATCCTGCTCGACATCGACCGCGCCATCGCCATCATCCGCAGCACAGAGCGCGAGGCCGACGTGGTCCCGAATCTGATGCAGGGCTTTGCGATCGACGAGATCCAGGCAAATTTCGTTGCCGAGATCAAGCTGCGCAACATCAACCGCGAGTACATCCTCAAGCGGCTGGAGGAGACCGAAGCGCTGGAGAAATCCATTGCCGAGCTGGAGGCGACGCTGCAGAGCAAGCGGCGCGTGCGCGCCATCATCATCCGCGAGCTGCGCGAGGTCATCAAAAAATATCCGGCGCCGCGCCGCACCGGGATCGTGGACGCCGGGGAAGCCGCCGCCCTGCCGGAGGAAGAGCCGGTGCCGGATTATCCGGTGCATCTGTTCCTCTCCAAAGAGGGATACTTTAAGAAAATCACGCCGCTGTCCCTGCGCATGGGCGGCGAGCAGAAATACAAGGAGTCCGACAGCCTGCGCCAGACGTTTGAGGCGAACAATCGTGGGGAACTTCTGATCTTCACCGACCGTCAACAGGTATATAAGGCAAAGCTCTGCGACTTCAGCGACACGAAGGCGTCCGCACTCGGCGTGTATCTGCCGGGCGTGCTCGGCATGGACGAGGGGGAGAGCGTGCTGTGTATGCTCGATCCCGGCGATTACAGCGGCGAGCTGCTGCTGGCGTTTGAAAACGGCAAGGTCGCGCGCATTCCGCTCTCGGCGTATGAGACGAAGTCGAACCGCAAGCGATTGACCGGCGCGTATTCGGACAAAAGCCCGCTCGTGGCGGTGCTGCCCCTGCGCGGGGAGGGCGAGGCCGCGCTGTTCTCCACGGAGGGACGCGCGCTCGTGTTCAAAACGCAGGCGCTTGCGCCCAAAGCGTCGCGCACGACGCAGGGCGTCGCGGTCATGACGCTCAAGGCGAAGTACCGTGTGGAGCGCGCGGCGTTTTTGGCGGACACCCTGATTCGGAACCATTCCCGTTACCGGGCGAAAAACCTGCCGGCAGCCGGCGCGCTGCTGCGGGAAGAAGATCGCGGCGAGGAGCAGATGAGCCTGATCTGAGGAGGCAACCACCATGAAGACCCACTATTCTCTGCTTGACTGTGCAAAGCTCCTGTTCGGCTCCGCGTTGGCGGCAGTCGGGTTTCAGTTTTTTACATTCCCGAACGACATTGTGTCCGGCGGCGTGACCGGCATTGCGCAGATCATCCGCCTGCTGACCGGGCTTCCGGTCGGCGTGATGATTATCATCATGAACATTCCGCTGTTTATCATCGGGTGGAAGCGGCTCGGCGCGCGCAGTCAGATGGGTGCGCTCGTGGTCATGGTTTTGAACTCCGTACTGATCGACCTGCTCGCCATGACGGATATTGTGGCGACGGACGAACCGCTGCTTGCGGCGGTCTACGGCGGCGTGATCAACGGCGCGGGCTATGGCCTGATCTATACGGCGGGGACGACCGGCGGCGGCACCGACATCGTAGCGAAGCTCTTGCGCCGGCGGTATCCGTATATCAACTTCGGCACGATGCAGCTCGTGCTGAACGTCGTTGTCGTGCTTACGTTTGCGATCTTGTTTCAGAAATACGACAGCTGCATGTACACGATCATCGAGATGTTCATCAGCTCCAAGGTCATCAATCTGGTGCTGTATGGCCCCGGCGTGTCTGAGGTCTGCTACATCATCAGCGACGAGGGCGTCAAGGTCAAGGACGCCATCACCAAGACTATGGGGCGCGGCGTTACGTTCCTGCGCGGCGAGGGCGCATGGTCCGGCAAGGAAAAGCCCGTGATCCTCTGCGTGGTCAAGCGCCCGGAGATTGCACAGCTCCGCAATCTGGTGCGGAGCGTGGATGAAAACGCGTTTGTGATCATGTCCGAGGCCAAGGATGTGTACGGCAAGGGCTTTGGCAATATTTACGGCGAGGATTGACCCCGGAAAGGAGCGCAGGCATGTTCAAACGCTTCGGATCCATGCTCCTGCTGGCGGCGTCGCTGCTGACGCTCAGCGGCTGCAACTCCCTGTTTGAACGGGAGTATCTGTCCGCGGCGCCTTACGAGGAGCAGGAAACCATCCTGGATGCGGAAGACACTACGGAGATCCACAACTATACAGAGCTGCTGCGTGCGCTCAACGCCATGGTTGCGGACTATGAGACCGAGCGCGTGCTCGTCTTCGGCGACTACAGCGGCATCATTGCCGACGATCTGTCGAGCGCCTGCTGGGAGGTGCGCAGCAATACCGCGATCGGCGCATACTGCGTGGAATCCATCACCTATGAGACCGAGCAGGTCGTGGCCTATTGTGAGGCGGACGTAACGATCACGTATAAGCGCACGGCGGCCGAGGTCAAGTCCATCTACAGCGTGCAGACCCGAAACAGCATCCTTGACAGCGTGGTCGATGTGCTCGAAGCGCAGCGCACCACGTTTGCGCTGCAGATCAGCACCGATGCGCTGGATGAGAGCGACGTCTCCGCGCTGGTAGAGACGGCCTGCCTGAATCATCCCCTGCTGGCGGTGGACATCCCGAAAGTGGAGATCACGATGTATACCGGCGGCACGAAGCAAAAGATCTTCGAGGTAACGCTGCGGTACTCCGCTTCGCAGAGTGAGATTTCCGACCGGCGCGCCGCGCTGGACACGAAGCTGCAGGCGCTGACCGCCTCGCTGGATCGCCGGGCGCAGGACGCTGCGCTGCAGGCCTGCGCGGTCACGGCGGAGGCCTGTCCCATGAACGGCGCGGCCGGCGGCACGGCCTACAACGCACTGGTGGAAGGCGCGACCGACAGCCGCGGTCTCGCCATGGCGTACAAAGCCGTGTGCGATGCACTGGAGATTCCCTGCCAGGTCGTGGCGGGGCGGCTGAACAGCACGACGCATTACTGGAACATCGTGCAGATCGGCGGCAAATACTATCATCTGGACCTCGCGGGCTATTCCGGCACCGTATGGCTTCAGCGCGACAGCGATATCTGGGGCCGCTACTGGTGGGACGCGGAGAGCTATCCCGCCTGCGACTCGCAGGGCTTCTCATGGAGGCCGGGGCAGGTGCTCACGCTGCCGGAGGAATGACCGCTTGCGGCAAATCAGCGAAAAAACACTTGACAAGTCGTCTTTTTGTGGTAAAATAACGCTTGCATTCCGAAAAATGCGGGCGTAGCTCATTTGGCAGAGCGCCACCTTGCCAAGGTGGAGGTAGCGAGTTCGAATCTCGTCGCCCGCTCCAGCGAAAAGCGACTTGCACAAGCAAGTCGCTTTTTCCATGAAATTTGGATGCTTGGCTCTGCGTTTTGATCCAGAGCGTTACACAGACAAAGGAGGCGTTTTTCATGAATACAGACGTTGTCATCATTGGCGCCGGGCCTGCCGGCATTTTCACTGCGCTGGAAATGATCCGCCGGGGCAGCACGAAGAAGATCCTGATGGTCGAAAAAGGCCTTGCCATTGAAAACCGCCGGTGCCCGAAGGCGCAGACCGGCAAATGCATGAACTGCAAGCCCTATTGCCACATTACTACCGGCTTTTCTGGCGCAGGTGCGTTCTCGGACGGGAAGCTGTCCCTGTCCTGCGAGGTCGGCGGCGACCTGCCGACACTCGTCGGCGAAAAATGCGCACAGGAGACGATCGACTACGCCGACAGCATTTATCTGGAATTCGGCGCGGACGAGCACGTCGAAGGCTTGGGCAATACCGAGGAAGTCAAACGGATCCGAACCCGCGCCATCCGCGCCGGCCTGCGGCTTGTGGACTGCCCGATCCGCCACCTCGGCACGGAGAAGGCACACGATGTCTATCACGCCATCGAGGATTATCTCTTTGACCACGGCGTGGAGATGATGTTCGGCTGCCAGTGCAGCGACCTGATCATGGACGACGGCGTGTGTCTGGGCGTCGTGGTGGAGGACGGTGAGCAGACCTATGAGATCTACGCCAAGCACACCGTGATCGCCACCGGGCGCCGCGGCGCGGACTGGCTGGAAAAAATCTGCCTGGAGCACGGTGTGGAGCACCAGCCCGGCACGGTGGACATCGGCGTGCGCGTGGAAGTGCGCAACGAGGTCATGGAGTCGGTCAACAGCATCCTGTATGAGTCCAAGCTCATCGGCTACCCGCAGCCGTTCAAAAACAAGGTGCGCACGTTCTGTCAGAACCCCGGCGGCTTCGTCTCGCAGGAGAATTACGACAACGATCTCGCGGTCGTCAACGGCCATGCGTACAAGGAGCTGAAGTCGGAAAACACGAATGTGGCCATCCTCTGCTCGCACAATTTCTCCGTGCCGTTCAACCAGCCGATCGCCTATGCACAGAAGGTGGGCGAGCTGACGAATATGCTCGGCGCGGGACACATCATGGTGCAGCGCTTCGGCGACATTCTCGACGGCAAGCGCACGTGGCAGAAGGAACTGAGCCAGTCCAACGTCCGTCCCACACTGCCGGACGCCGTGGCGGGCGACATTACCTCCGCCATGCCGTACCGCGCGATGATCAACATCATCAATTTCATCAAGGCGATGGACGAGGTTGTGCCCGGCTTCGCGGCGTATGAGACGCTGCTGTATTCTCCGGAGCTGAAATTCTACAGCAACCGCATCAAGATGGACTCCGATCTCAACACGAACATCCGCGGTCTGCACTGCCTGGGCGACTCGTCCGGCTGGACGCGCGGCCTGATGATGGCGTCCGCTATGGGCGTGCTCATGGGGCGAAAGCTCGCTGAAAAGGAATAATGTCTCAGAACCGGCGGCCATTTGGCCGCCGGTTTCTGATTTTGCCAGAAAGCGCTTGACAAATTTCTGCAATTCGTTAGTATAAGCTTAGCAAGAACTGCAATGGGGGAAGATACATATGGACGCATTGAAAAAAGCGTATTACCGCAGCTATCAGGAAGTGTTCAACATCGGCGCGCGCTGCCTGCGTTGGCGCAAGCCGGTCGTGGTTACCAGCGCCGGCAGTCTCGCGAAGATTCCGGCGCTCCTCTCGGAAAGCAAGGTCAAAAAGGCCATGGTCGTCACCGGCTCGCATGTGGTGAAGTCGCTCGGGCCAAAGCTGTTTGCGATTCTGGACGCGGCCGGCGTTCCGTACGAGGTGTTCAGTGAGGTGGAGGCCAACCCCTCGGTCGATACGGTGGAGAAGATCGTCGCACGCTACCGCGCCGGCGGGTGTGAAGGCTTCATCGCCCTCGGCGGCGGCAGCCCGATGGATGCGGCCAAGGGCGCGGCAGCCCGCGTTGCCTGCCCCAACAAGACCTGCAATCAGATGGCGGGCATGCTGCGCGTCGGCAAGACCGTGCCGCCCATTGTCGCCATTCCGACGACCTCCGGCACCGGCAGCGAGACGACGATTGCCGCTGTCATCACCGATAAGCAGACGCACCACAAATATGCGATGATGGATCTGCACCTCATGCCGCGCTACGCGGTGCTCGACCCGGAGCTGACCGTCGGCCTGCCGCCGCGCACCACGGCCACCACCGGTATGGACGCGCTGACCCACGCCATCGAGGCCTATGTGAGCTGGACCTACAATACCAAGGAGAGTCTGCGCCTGGCGGAAGAAGCGGTGAAGATGATCTTTGCCAATCTGGAAAAGGCATACCAGAACGGCAGCGATCTCACCCTGCGGGAGAACATGATGATCGCTGCGTTCAAGGCGGGCTTCGCGTTCACGCGCGCGGGCGTCGGCAACGTGCACGCCATTGCGCACACGCTCGGCGGCCTGTACAACACGCCGCATGGACTGGCAAACGCCGTCATATTGCCAATCGTGCTGGAGGACTACGGTGCGGCCGTGTATCCGAAGCTGGCGCGGCTGGCGGAGATCGCCGGCGTCAAAACTACCGGCACGGAAGCGGAGAAGGCCAAGGCGCTCATTGCGGAGATTTACGCCATGAACGAGCGTATGGGCATTCCCAAGGGATTCGACAACATTCAGGAGCAGGACATTCCCCAGATCATCGAATGGGCGCTGGCCGAGGCCAACCCGAACTATCCGGTTCCCGTTGTCTACAATGCTGCGCGCTGCCGCAAGGTCATTGAAAAAATCAGAGCCGTGTGAAGATTCTGGTAATTAAAAAACCACAAGGCACAATGCCTTGTGGTTTCTGTTATTTTGTGATATAATACAAAAATGTTGTTTTGTTTGAGCGGGAGGGAAGCAAATTGCCGGAATTTAGGGTCGTATCGGAATATCAGCCGTCGGGTGATCAGCCGGAGGCGATTGATGCGCTGGCCTCCGGGCTGGAGAACGGTCTGGAGGAGCAGGTGCTGCTGGGCGTGACCGGCTCGGGCAAGACGTATACCATGGCGAAGATCATCGAGCGGCTGCAGCGCCCCACGCTGGTTCTGGCGCACAACAAAACGCTCGCGGCGCAGCTCTGCTCGGAGTTCCGGGAGTTTTTCCCCGAGAACGCGGTGGAGTACTTTGTGTCCTACTACGACTACTACCAGCCGGAAGCGTATATCCCGCACACGGACACGTTCATTGAAAAGGACGCCTCCATCAACGACGAAATCGAGCGCTTGCGTCACTCTGCCACGTCGAGCCTGTTTGAGCGGCGCGACGTGATCGTTGTGGCCTCTGTTTCCTGCATTTACGGTCTGGGCGACCCGATCGACTATGCGAATATGGTGATTTCGCTGCGGCCGGGGCAGCGCCGCGACCCGGACGAGCTGATGCGCAAGCTCATTGACATCCGGTATGAGCGCAACGACATCGCCTTTGAACGCAACATGTTCCGTGTCCGCGGCGATACGATTGATATTTTCCCGGCCTATGCGTCCGACCACGCGGTGCGCATCGAGTTTTTCGGCGACGAGATCGACCGCATTTCGGACATCAATGTCGTCACCGGCGCGCCGATCCGCACGCTCAGCCACGTGGCGATCTATCCCGCATCGCACTACGTCACGACCAAGGAGAAGATGGCGCGCGCCATCGAGGAGATCCGCCGCGAGTGCGACGAGCGCGTGCGCTATTTCGAGGAGCGCGGCAAGCTGCTGGAGGCGCAGCGCATCCGCCAGCGCACGGATTATGACATTGAAATGATGCAGGAGCTGGGCTACTGCTCCGGTATTGAGAACTATTCGCGCATCATCAGCGAGCGCGCGCCCGGCTCTGCGCCGATGACGCTGCTGGACTATTTCCCGGACGATTTCATTCTCTTCGTGGATGAGAGCCACGTCACACTGCCGCAGGTGCGCGCCATGTACCGGGGCGACCGCGCCCGCAAGGAGACGCTGGTGGAGTACGGCTTCCGCCTGCCGTCCGCGTTCGACAACCGGCCGCTGAAGTTTGCAGAATTTCAGTCGCGCATCCATCAGGCGGTATATGTCTCCGCCACGCCGGGCGAGTATGAGCGCGAGCGCGCGGGGCAGATCGCCGAGCAGATCATCCGCCCGACCGGGCTGCTCGACCCGGAAATCGACGTCCGTCCGGTGGAGGGGCAGATCGACGATCTGATCGGCGAGATCAACGCCCGCATCCAAAAGCAGCAGCGCACGCTGGTGACGACGCTGACAAAGAAGATGGCGGAGGATCTGACCGCCTATCTCACGAACGCCGGTATCCGCTGCCGGTATCTGCACCATGACATCGGCGCCATCGAACGCATGGAGATCATCCGGGACCTGCGCATGGGCGAGTTTGACGTGCTGGTCGGCATCAACCTGCTGCGCGAGGGACTGGATCTGCCGGAGGTGTCGCTCGTGGCGATCCTGGACGCGGACAAGGAGGGCTTCCTCCGCAGCGAGACGAGCCTGATCCAGACCATCGGCCGCGCCGCGCGCAACGCCGAGGGCAAGGTCATCATGTATGCCGATCAGGAGACGGCCGCCATGCATGCGGCCATCACGGAAACGAACCGCCGCCGCGCAAAGCAGCAGGCGTATAACGAGGCGCACGGCATCCAGCCGAAGACCATCGTCAAGAGCGTGCGCGAACTGCTGGAGATCTCCGGCTCCGTCACCGAAACGGCGCGGCATGACGGCGTGAAGATGACCGAACAGGAACGCCGCGCGGAGATTGCACGGCTGGAGAAGGAAATGAAAAAAGCGGCCAAAATGCTGGAGTACGAATATGCCGCTGTGCTGCGTGACCGGCTCATCGAGCTGCGCGGTGCGGGAAAATGACGGCGCGCGGCGCAATCGCATCGGGCGAGCTGCGGTATACGTGGAATCCGTGGCATGGGTGCCGCAGAAAAAGCGCGGGCTGCCTGCATTGTTATGTGTATCGCATGGACGAGCGCCACGGGCGCGACGCCTCCGAGATTCGGAAAACCGGTGACTATGCGCTGCCGGTGCACCGTGGACGCGACGGCGCGTATAAAATCCCACCCGGCGCTGTGATCGGCGCCTGCTTCACTTCTGATTTTCTGCTGGAGGAGGCGGACGACTGGCGGCCGGAGGCCTGGCGCATGATGCGCGAGCGGTCGGATTGTGAGTTTCTGTTTATCACCAAGCGCATTGAGCGGCTGGGGCAGTGCCTGCCGCCCGACTGGGGCGGGGGATACGAAAATGTGACGATTGGCTGTACCTGTGAAAATCAGCAGATGGCGAACGAGCGCCTGCCGATGTTCCGGATGCTGCCGGTTCGCCATAAGCAGATCATCTGCGAGCCGCTGCTCGGCCCGATCCGCCTGTCGGATTGGCTGGGGCCGTGGTGCGAGGGCGTGCTCGCCGGCGGCGAATCCGGAAACGAAGCGCGTCTCTGCCGCTACGATTGGATTTTGGATCTACGCCGGCAGTGCGTCGAGGCACGGGTGCCGTTTACCTTTCGGCAGACCGGCGCAAACTTTGAAAAGGACGGGCGCGTCTACCGCATTCCCCGGAAGGAGCAGTTCTGGCAGACGGTACGCGCCGGAATCAATTACCACCCAACAGGGAGGAACCCGAATGAAACTGATGATCCTTGACGGCAACAGCATCGTCAACCGCGCATTTTACGGCGTTCGGATGCTCAACGCGCCGGACGGCACGCCCACCAACGGTGTGTACGGCTTTTTGACTATCCTGCAGCGCATGCTGGAGCTGGAGACGCCGGAGGCGCTGTGCGTCGCGTTCGATCTGAGCGCGCCGACGTTCCGCCACAAGCAGTACGACGGCTACAAGGCGCAGCGCAAGCCGATGCCGGAGGAGCTGGCCATGCAGATGCCGCTGCTGAAGCAGACGCTTGACGCCATGGGCGTGCGCCGTCTGGAGCTGGAGGGATACGAGGCGGACGATCTGCTCGGCACGGTCGGCAAGCGCTGCGAGAGCGCCGGGTGGGAGTGCGTCATCGTCACGGGCGATAAGGACAGCTTCCAGCTCATTACGGACACGACCCACGTCTGCCACGTCAAGACCCGCATGGGACAGACGGAGACGGTGGAATACACGCCCAAGGTGTTCCGCGCGGAGTACGGCTTTGATCCCATCCGCATGGTCGATCTGAAAGCCCTCATGGGCGACAGTTCGGACAATATCCCCGGCGTGCCGGGTATCGGAGAGAAGACGGCAAAGGATCTCATTGCACGGTTCGGCACGATCGAGGCCATTTACCGGGAACTGGACACGCTCGATTTGAAAGAGGGCGTGCGCAAAAAACTCCGCGAGGGACGCGAAAGCGCCGAGCTGTCGTTCGAACTGGCCACGATCTGCACCGACGCGCCGATCCCGTTTTCGCCGGAGGAGGCCGTCTGGAACCATGACTATCAGCCGGAGCTGTACGGCTTGTTCCGCCGGCTCGGCTTTTCCAAGTTCATTGAAAAGTGGGGCCTGCAGCCCGAAACGAACGCTGAGGTGCAGACAGGCTCTGTGCTGCCGCAGCGGGACGTAACGGACAGCGCGGCGCTCCAGATGCTCACGGAACGCGTGACCGCCGCGCCCTATGTGGCTGTACTGCCTGTAGACGGGTTGGATTCGCTTGCGCTCTGCGACGGCGAGACGTGCTATATGCTTTCCTGGGCGCAGCTCGGGGACGGCTATAACGCATTTTTGCGCACGCTGTTTTCCGATCGGGTGCGCAAAGTGTCGCACAACGTCAAGGATTTGATGCGTCTGCTGCTGGACGAGGGGCTGCCGACGGACGGGTTCGCGTTCGACACGGCGCTGGCAGGGTACCTGCTGAACGCAACGGCGGCGAACTACGACCTTGCGGGGCTTGCGGCGGGCTATCTTGGCTATGGATGCCCGGACGCGCAGGCGGCGTTTGCACTCTATCCCGTGCTGGAGCAGAAGCTGCAGGCACTCGGCATGACACAGCTCCATGACGAGATCGAGCTGCCGCTGTGCGCCGTGCTGGCCGAGATGGAGCAGACCGGCTTTCTTGTGGACCGGCAGGCACTCTATGACTTCGGGCAGAGCCTCACGTCGGGTATCGCGCAGCTCCAGCAGAGCATCTGGGAGCTGGCGGGGGAGACGTTCAACATCAACTCTCCGAAGCAGCTCGGTACGATCCTGTTCGACAAGCTCATGCTCCCGTCCGGCAAGAAAACAAAGACCGGTTGGAGCACGAACGCCGACGTGCTCGAAAAGCTGCGCGGCAAACATCCGATCATTGAGCAGATTCTTGACTACCGGATGCTCACCAAGCTGAAATCCACCTATGCCGACGGACTTTTGAAGGAGATCTCCGCCGACGGACGCATTCATACCAATTTCCAAATGACCGTCACGGCGACGGGGCGGCTGTCCTCCACGGAGCCGAACCTGCAGAATATCCCCGTGCGCAAGGAACTCGGCGGTCAGATCCGCCGGATGTTCGTCGCATCGCCCGGCAAGGTGCTCGTGGACGCGGACTACAGCCAGATCGAGCTGCGTCTGCTCGCGCACATCTCCGGCGACGAGACGATGATCCGTGCCTTTCAGGACGGGGAGGACATCCACGCCGTCACGGCCTCGCAGGTGTTCGACGTGCCGCTCTCCGAAGTCACGAGCCTGCAGCGTTCGCGCGCCAAGGCGGTCAATTTTGGCATCGTCTACGGTATTTCGGCCTTTTCGCTCGCGCAGGACATCGGCGTGTTTCAGAACGAGGCCAAGGCCTATATGGACAGCTACTTTGCCAAATACCACGGCGTGCGCGAGTATATGAAGCGCATCGTCGAGCAGGCGAAGCACGACGGCTATGTCACCACGCTCTTCGGCCGCCGGCGCGAGCTGCCGGAGCTGAAGGCGTCGAACTTCAACGTGCGCAGCTTCGGCGAGCGTGTGGCGCTGAATATGCCCATTCAGGGCACGGCGGCAGACATCATCAAGGCCGCCATGGTACACGTGGCGCGGCGCATGAAGGCGGAAGGCCTGCAGGCGCGGCTGCTGCTGCAGGTGCACGACGAGCTGATCGTCGAGTGTCCGGAGCAGGAGGCCGAGCATGTGCGTGCGCTGCTGGTCGAGGAGATGGAGCATGTGGTCGCATACAGCGTGCCGCTGGATGTGGACGCCAAGATCGGCGCGAGCTGGGCGGAGGCGCATTGATGGATTATGCGATTCTGGACGCTGCCGCGCGCCATTTGCCACAGGTGGAGCGGCTGGAGCAGCGCTGCTTTTCCGTCCCGTGGACGGAAGCGCAGCTTCGCGCGCAGCTCCCGGACGACCGGCATGTGTTCCTTGTGGCCGAGCGCGGCGACGAAGTGCTGGGCTATGTGGGGCTGATGCATGTGCTCGACGAGGGCTACATCTCCAACGTGGCCGTGTCGCCGGATTGCCGGCGGCAGGGAATCGGCGCTGCGTTGATCGCAGAGCTGACCCGGCGCGCCGGGCGGCTGGAGCTGGCGTTTTTGACGCTGGAGGCGCGCGCGTCCAATGCGCCGGCCATACGGCTCTATGAGAAAATGGGCTTCCGGCAGGTTGGCAGACGAAAGCGCTATTACCAGCGGCCGGAAGAGGATGCGGTTCTGATGACACTATTTTTAAGATGACATTATTTTAAATGGGGGGAAGAAGATATGATCATTCTAGCGGTGGAATCCTCCTGTGATGAAACGGCGGTTGCCGTTGTGCGCAATGGTCGGGAAGTGCTGACCGACCAGGTGTTTTCACAGGCGGATCTGCACGCGGTGTATGGAGGCGTCGTGCCGGAGATTGCGTCGCGCTCCCACGTGGAGGTGATCGCGCAGCTGGCCGACCGGGCGCTGGAGAC
This sequence comes from Clostridiales bacterium, assembly GCA_004556965.1. GTDB lineage: Bacteria > Bacillota > Clostridia > Oscillospirales > Oscillospiraceae > CAG-103. Next base: position 16,503 of record SFFE01000019.1, read on the forward strand.
GGCAGGAATTACGCGCGCGAACATTGATGCGGTTGCTGTTACCTGCGCGCCGGGGCTGATCGGCGCGCTGCTCGTGGGCGTCAATTTTGCGAAGGCTGCGGCCATGGCGCTGGGCGTTCCACTGATTCCGGTACACCATGTGCGCGGCCATATCGCGGCGAACTACATTGCCTATCCGGAGCTGGAGCCGCCGTTTTTGTGTCTGGCCATTTCGGGCGGCAACACGCTGATCTGCGATGTGCGCGGGTATACGGATTTCCATATTCTCGGCGCCACGCGCGACGACGCGGCGGGGGAGTGCTTCGACAAGACTGCGCGCGTTTTGGGACTGCCGTATCCCGGCGGAAAGCCGATCGACGTGCTGGCGCAGACCGGCGACGATCAAAAATACGCGCTGCCAATCGGCCACGTGGACGGGAACCCGTATGATATGAGCTTTTCCGGCCTGAAAACGGCGGTCATCAATCTGGCACATACGGCCGAGCAGAAAGGGGAGCCCTTGGACAAGGCGTCCCTTGCTGCGTCGTTCTGCCGCGCGGTGAGCGAGAGCCTTGTCCCGCGCACCATGCTGGCGGCAAAGGAATTGGGCTACCGGAAGCTTGCCGTTGCCGGCGGCGTTGCGGCCAATTCCCGGATTCGCACCGATTTCGAGCGCGCCTGCGAGCAAGCGGGCGTCGCGCTGTATATCCCGCCGATGAAGCTCTGCGGCGACAATGCGGCGATGATCGGCTGTCAGGCCTATTATGAGTATCTGGCCGGCGTGCATGCCGGAAGCGATCTGAATGCCTGGGCGAATATGGAGATTGAAGAGGTCGATTTCCATGGGTGTGCATGATGGGCACCGGTGCCGGATGAAAAAGCGCTTTGTGCGCTACGGCCTGGATAATTTCGATGACATCAGCGTGCTGGAGCTTCTGCTCTTTTATGCCATTCCCAGGCAGGACACAAACGCACTGGCGCACCGGCTGCTGGACGCGTTTGGGTCACTTTCAGCAGTGTTCGAGGCACGGTATGAGGACCTGATGCGCGTGGAGGGTATTGGGGAAAACGCGGCTGTGTTACTCAAGCTCATTCCGCAGGTCAGCCGCCGCTATCAGATTTCCAAAACGGCGGATGAGCGTATCATCCAAACGAGCGAGGACGCGGGACGCTATCTGATTCCACGGTATCTCTATGCACGGGAAGAGATCGTCTATCTCCTGTGTCTGGATTCCAAGGGCCGCCTGATCAGCCAAAAGGAGCTTGGCCGCGGCTCACTCAATGAGGTCGATGTCTCCATCCGTACGATCGTGGAGACGGCGCTGGCGCGGAACGCCGCATCGGTCATTCTCAGCCACAATCACGTGGATGGCTATGCCATTCCGTCGCGGGAGGATGAACTGACGACTTACCGGGTTCGAGACGCGCTTTTGCTCGTAGGAATCACGCTTGCCGATCATATCATCGTTTGCGGCGATGATTTTGTGTCTTTTGCAGACAGCGGATTGCTGGGCAGCTGAACCGGACGAATTTCATGCAGGAACTCGGACAGAGTTCCTGCATTTTCATTGTCAAGCCGGAATTTTACAGTTTCTTTCCGTGAATAAGATGTAATTATGTAAACGGATTTTGAATTTTCAGTTTGAACAAAATGCGTTTCAAGGATTTCAAGTTATATACAAATATGAAAAAACAGATTGATATTCAACGAGAAATCAAATGTTGAAAAGTCTGTTGAGAATGTTTATAACTCATTGAAAAACTTTTCAGTCAAAAAATTATGTCTTCTGAATGTCACATCTTTGTAAGAAAAATATTATTTGTGGCGCCGGAAAAGCGCTGAAAAATAAAGCATCTTTTCTGGCTTCGGTTACAGTGCAAATTTTGAACAAGCGACGAAAGAAGACCAAATTCGACAAAAGCATACAATCGGGCACATTTTTTCCTGCAATAATACAAATGGTAATCAAAAAGAATTTTTGTTGACTTTCTGCCGCCGCTGTGCTAGAATATGCAAGCTGTGAGAAATACGCTAGTGTAGCTCAGTCGGTAGAGCAGCTGATTCGTAATCAGCAGGTCGTGTGTTCGAGTCACATCACTAGCTCCAGCAAAAAGCCCTAGAACTTCAATGGTTCTAGGGCTTTTTGCATGCCAAATTTATGTGGAAATTCGGAAACCAGCATGCCAATTTGGTGCTTAAATAGCGCTGGATGTTGCACCACAATCGAAAGATCTATGGTTCTGAAAACGGAGATTCTTTTAAAAATCTGCAGTTCAAAGAAGATGAAAACAGGAGAAACAACGTTAAGCCGGGTTCCGATCTGTTCTCAGAATCTCTAAAACACATCTTAAAATTTTGTCGATTCCGCCACAATTACAAAAATACGAAAAAACTTGTCCAATTTCCGACTGGTTGCGACATATAAGAAATAGAGAGGAATCATAATAATTTCTTATGAACTGAGGAGGAAGTATATGCGAAGCAAAATAGGGAGACAGGTATTGTCATTTGTATTGTCTATTGTTTTTGTGCTGGAACTTGTTCCGGCATCTGCGCTGGCAGTTGGATCCAATTCCGATCTGACAGAAGAGACGGAAGCCACGGATGTGTTAGGAACTGAGGAGACAGCCTGCGTGATCGGAGAAATGGATGAGCTGAGAGAGGAAGCGGTCAAACACTTTCGCATGAGCGATGGCAGCTTTCTTGCCGTCCAATACGACGGGCCGGTCCATTATCAGGACACAGACGGCGAATGGCAGAATATTGACAACACGCTGCAGCGCAGCGGCGACCGGTATGTGGCGCAAAACGGAGCTGTGTCCAAGTCCTTTGCTGCATCGCCAGACAGCGGTTTGCTGTTCGAAACCAGCTATCAGGAGTGTTCAATCGGCATGTCACTGGTGACCCAGATTTCCGGAATAACGCCTGTGCCGACGCCAACACCCGGTCTGGAGATCATGACGGGGGATGAAGACACAGCGGCGGAAACCGAGCAGACGGAAGATCGTGCTGCATCGGAAAACGTGGAACTGTCAGAGAGCGCTGCAGACGAGGAAGTCAGTGCGTCCACAGCGGCAGCCGAGCTGGAAGAAATGGAGGAAACCGTCGTCGATTCGGAAACCATCGCAGAGGAAACCGTTCGCTTTGTTCCAATGGAGGTGCGCAATGTGCAGGCTCAGGTGGAGAATCCTGAGCAGGCTGCAAACGTGACAGAGCAAGCAACGACGGAGCAGATGATTACGCCGGACAAGCTTACCTCCAGTGTGCAGTACGCCAACATTCTGGAGAACACAGATTTTGTTTATCAAAATCACGGTTATGACGTCAAGGAAAGCATCGTCATCAAGCGGCAGCAGAATACATACTCCTATTCATTTGCACTGAATCTGAACGGCCTGACCCCGACACTGGAAGCGGACGGATCGGTTCTTTTGGTGGATGCGGACGGCGCCGGCATCTTTGAAATTCCTGCACCCTATCTGCAGGATGCGGATGGCGAAGTGTCTTTTGATGCAGCATATGCGCTGACGCAGATAACGGATGGGTATGTTCTGACGGTCACTGTAGACCCTGCATGGCTCAACGCGGAAGAGCGTGCATTTCCGGTGACCCTCGATCCTACGGTTCGCCTCGTTGCAAACAGTTATACGTCCAAGCTGACCTTCACGTATGTAAATTCCGGATCGCCGAGCGAAGCGCATTTTGGCTATCAGACTATGTATATAGGGAAAAGCGGAAGTAACGTACTTGAGGCCTATATGGGAGTGGATAACCTTCCGCAGATCGACAGTAACTGCCAAATCGTAGGGGCCAGTGTGCACCTGTATCAGTGGAACTACTCCGGATATGTGGATTTGCCCATTTACGCATATCAGGTCAGCACAGCAAAACCGAGCAGCTACGCGACCTATAATACATGGATGCGTAACATTACTTGGAATAACCGTCCGGCACATGAAACCACGATCCTTGACTACCAGATGGCACATGTCAATGGCAGCGGCTATATCAGCTTTGACCTGACAAAAGCCGTACAAAACTGGTATATCGACACGTCGCTGCCGTGCGCGATTGCCCTCGCTTCAGACGGAGCGCACGCCGCCAACAGCCAAATTTATGCCTACGCATCACAATGCGCTCCGATCTTAGCGATCCAATACCGCAATATGATAGGCTTAGAGGATTACTATACGTATCAGTCCTTCGGAGTAGGCAGGGCCGGGACGATGTATCTCAGCGACCATACCAATTCGCTGACGATTGCGCGCACAGATGTTTCCCTCAATCTGGATCCGGCGCCGTTTTCTCTTACGTATTACTACAATTCCGGCAACCGTGGATCTTATTTTGACGATGGTTATGTCGGCGTGAATACGTGCAGCTATGACACCATGCGTGTGGGCTCCGGATGGAAGCTGTCCGTACAGCAGACAGTAGTAGAAAAAACACTTGAAAACGACACCTATCTGATTTATGCCGATGCCGACGGAACCGAGCACTATTTTTCACAAGACGCCTCCGGCAACTACGTGGACGAGGACGGTCTTGGGCTGAAAATCTCCGTTTCCACCAGCGGCGGCAACACAATTTACACAATGACGGATACCGACGCCTATAACACGTGGGTATTCCATAACGGGTATCTCATCTCGCAGACCGACAACAATTTCAATGCCATCTATATCGCCTATAATGGCAATGCGTACAGCGATACGAGCAGCGCCTGGAAGCCTGTCAAGGGCAGTGCCAACCGGATCACGACGGTAGTACAAAACACAAACGGCGGCGGCCTTGTTACGGTAGCCAGCATGACCTACAACAGCAGCGATCAGCTGACGGCTATTGAGGACTACGCCGGACGTACCATTCATTACAGTTACAGCGGCGTATACCTCACCGGCGTTACCTATCCGGACGGTACGGCCGTGTCCTATGAATATTCGAACGGGGCATGGCTTTCCGCGCTCTATGATTCGGAGAGCAATTATGGCGTGGAGATGACCTACAGTGTACATGACGAAGGGCAGTTCTATCGGCAAACCGTGAATCAGGTGAAGGAATTTACGCAGGTCAACAATGCCCGGGTCTATGGGAATCAGTTCCACGCCTATCGCAATTCGGGCCATTTGACCTCCTGCCGCTATTATGGAGCCGACCAAACGGCAGACACGGCGGACGACCTCGTGGTGTACAACGTGCTGGACCACTATGGACGCACGATCACCAGCTACACCACGGACTACCAGAAGGAAAAGCTTCTGGGCGTAACAGCCGGGGCATACAAAGCCAATGGTGCGACGTCGGCCACGAACAACCGCCTGACGAAGGCGGCAAGCTCGGGCCAGCACGTGGAAAACCTCCTGCTCAACAGCGGAATGGAATATACCGTTGACGAATTGGGCACACCCAGTGACTGGGAAAAGAAGTGCTCGCGGGATGACATAGAGGTCACAAATGCAGCGGTTGGCAGCACCTTCACATTTTCCGGTAAAACGGTTCAGGCGCACACCGGTCAGGGCCTGCTGAAAGCCTATATTGGAAATGTCAACACAACAGCGGAGGATTACAGTGCACTCCGGCAGAGCGTCCAGTTGACGCAGGGCGTCACCTATACGTTTTCCGCGTATGTGAACACCTATACCGTGAATCAGTTTGGAGATGGCTGCGGCGCATATATTGGCTTCCAGAATCATACGGAAGGTATGGACTTCGTGGAAAAAAGCGAGCTCATCGACTACAGGACGAACCCCGGCATTGAAAACGGCTGGGAGCGGCTGAGCGTATCGTTCACGCCTGACGCAGACGGCGCGTACTATCTGGTGGTCGGTATGCAGGGGGCGCAGGGCATCGCGGCGTTTGACGACGTGCAGCTGGAAGTGGGGGACACCGTTTCGAGCGTGAACCTGCTGCAAAACTGGTTCGCGGGCAGGTGCTGCATATTTCGGGGGCTTCGAGCGCGGACAAGCAGGTTTCCCAGAACGTGAAGATCAACCAAGACTCGGACGTGACGTTCCTGCTTTCCGGCTGGGGGTGCGCAGACTCGGTGCCGTTTTACGCAAAGGAAGACGGGACGTATGAGCGCTTTTTCGGCCTGATCGCCAAGATCACGTATACGGACAACACGACGGAGAACCACTATGTGCCGTTCGACGCGTCG
>SFFE01000043.1 GCA_004556965.1 Clostridiales bacterium
CGACGCGTCGAACGGCACATAGTGGTTCTCCGTCGTGTTGTCCGTATACGTGATCTTGGCGATCAGGCCGAAAAAGCGCTCATACGTCCCGTCTTCCTTCGCGTAAAACGGCACCGAGTCTGCGCACCCCCAGCCGGAAAGCAGGAACGTCACGTCCGAGGTTTGGTTGATCTGCACGCTCTGGGAAACCTGCTTGTCCGCACTCGACGCCCCGGAGATATGCAGCACCTGCCCGCGGTCCACGGCGATTTCGCCCTTTGGGTCGGCCAGTGTGTTCCCCGTGCTGCCGACGCCGCTCCAATACGTGGAGAGCTGGCTGCCAACTTCAAAGCCGCTGTTTTGCAGCAGGTTCACGCTCGAAACGGTGTCCCCCACTTCCAGCTGCACGTCGTCAAACGCCGCGATGCCCTGCGCCCCCTGCCATTCCAGAAGCCAATATACGCGCCGTAACCGTCCCAAAACTGATTCACGGTATCGGTGTTCACATATGCGGAAAACGTATAGGTGACGCCCTGCGTCAACTGGACGCTCTGCCGCAGCTCGCTGTAATCCTCCGCTGTTGTGCCGGTGGCGTTAATAAAGGCTTTCATCAGGCGGAGAATGATACTGCTCATCCTGAAACGGACTCATATAGTTCATAAATTTTCACGTTAATCCCTCACTCATATCTGTCTTATATAATTACCCAATGATATTTTGAACTATTATCTGCATAATGCACAGCTTTAGCATAGTCGCCAGCTCTGGCATTCTGATTAAAAAGCAAAGCATTTTTAACCATTTTCTTCGACCGAGTTAACAGTATTGTACAAGTTGGCCGCTGCTGTCTGCCTGTGCATGAAATCGATACTATTTTGCATTTAAATGAAATCCGGATTCCCATTGCTTCACAAATGTCACTTAACCAGTTCTGCTCATGATCCGCATTGTATACGATATATTTTCTGTATTGGTACCTGATTCCTTCAGCAAGCGTTAATACAAGGAGCAATCCAATAGAAATGAAAAAAATGACTTCCACTACAACTGAATGAGAATCAAATGGATGCAGTAAAGACACTAAGAAAATCACAATTTCTATTGTCCCCCAAAAGAGTCCTGCCCATTGAATAACAGCGGCTTCTGCAACAATATCATCAGAACGAGAACCCCCAAGCACTAAGAGGCCCCTCCAGAAAGATGAGGCTTTTGCAGCATTCATTTTTATAAAATGTGCCACATAGCGTGGATTACGATCTTGCTGGTTGAGCCAATAACCTGCAAAATAATGGGCAATCAAAATGCATGCCGCCAAAAATAATCCTTTCATAAATCTCCTCAGTAACGTATTTTTTGTGTTCCATTGGCGAATACAGATCCCGTCCAAAAACGCCAAAACGTTGATCTTGTTGTATTTCTTGCTGCAGCACGAAGCCTGCGCGTCGCTCTCGACATAAGTTTGAGTGGTGTTGAAATATTGCCATAATGCTTGCTGGTAACCTTTGCATATGTGACAGCTGCATTATCTAAAGCAGCTCGATAATTCGTTCCCGCAGCTCTAGCACCTTTTCCTCCGATTACACCTGCAATAGCGCCTGAAACACCTGCAGTACCTACCCTCAAGGCAGCTTTCCCTAAGGAAAAGTTATCTTTATCATAATTGGAAATTTCATTTGCAACCCCTGAAATAACGCCTATAGCAGCATTCCCAACTATTTGCCCAACTTTCCCCAAACCGGTTGCCGCTAAGGCTCCGCTCGCTGCCCCAGATATCGCTGAAAGGATTAAATCCGAAGAGGAAAAAGAAGTCCCCGTAACTTTAGCTGATATATATGCTGTTGCGACATTAGTTACTGCTCCGATTAACGCTCCTGCCGCAATATTCCAAAATTCCCCTTCTCGGTCGCTTCGCATCACCGGGTTATTCTCGCAATAGGCGAACATATTGGCGCTGAGGAAGCCATTGCAGTCAGTAGTAGCGAAGGTGTCCGCGCTGATGAACCGCCCAATCGCAGGATCATAGTACCGGCTCTGGAGGTAATAGAAGCCCGTCTCCGTGTCGTAGTAGTAACCACGGTAGCGCAGCGGGTTGATGTTTCCGATGAAGGTGGACTGCTCCATGACCGTGCCGGACGAGTTCATCACCGTCGGAACTCCCCACGGGTCATACTGGTACTCCGCCACGATCGTGCCGCTCGCGTTCATCAGCGCGACTACATCGCCCTGCACGTTCAGCAGGTAGTAATACAGCGCAGGCGTCGCTGTCGCGCTGGACTTGTAGACCAGTGCATACGGCTGGTTGCTGTCATCATACAGGAAGTACAGCGCTTTGCCGCCCCATGTCTGCTGCATCACAAGACCGCTCAACGTGGTGAATTCATACTTCGTGGTGCCGACCGTCTTGCTGCTGCGCACGCCGGACATGTCGTAGGCATACGTCGTGGTGGCGCTGTTTGTGGTCGCGCTCGTGAGCTGCGTGCCCTTGCCCCACTCGAAGGTATAGTCCGCGCCGTTGTAATACGTGAGCGGGTTGCCGGTCAGGTTGCCGCTTTCGCTCGTCTGGTACTCGATGCTCTTCGTCGTTCCCCCGACTGTCACTGACGTCAGCAAATCCGGCCACGCGGCGTTGGCGTAGGAGAACGTCTTATTGACGCCGTTCTGGCCGCTCGCCGTGGCGCTGCGGATGTTCCCCGCCGTGTCGTAAGTATACGCGTAACTGTACCCGGCGTCGGCGTCCGTCGCCGCCGTGAGCTGCCCCAGCCCATCATACGTGTACGTCCACGTCGGATTGGTATCTGTGCCGGTCGCGTTGCTCTTATACACCGCGCTGATGTTCCCCTGCTCATCATACGTATACCGGTAGCCAAGGAGCAGGGAATTATCATCCGACCGGCGGTAGTTCATGAACTCGACCTGTGCACTTCGGCGCTCGCCGCCGTTGAGCAGCCGGTACGAATATGCCCGGTAGAACAGGTTGTCCGTTGTTTTCCGCTCGATCTGGCGCAAGGGGGTGTACGTATACGTCACGCTCGGAGCGAACGAGGTGCCGTCCACCGACGCGCTGCTGCTCAGCGTGGTGAGCGTCCCGTCTCCGTCCGCGCCGTCGCTGTACGTGTAGCTCTGCCCGAACGAGGCGCCGTTGGCGAACATCCAGTTCTGCGCCGTCAGCCGGTTCGACGTGTCGTACAGGTGCTCGGTCCGCTGCACCATGCTGCCGCTGCCGTCCAGCTCCTTGCTGTGGATCAGCCGCCCAAGGCTGTCATATTCGTAGGAATACTGCTCGGTCGTAGCGCCCGCTGCGTCCGTGGCATACTGCCCCGCAAGACTGCCTTCCGCGTCGTATTCGTAATGGTAAGTGATGGCACCATCATTATACGTCTCGGCCGTCTTCCTGTCAAACAGGTCATACGTATAGCTCACCGTATTGCCGTTGCCATACGTCATCTGCGCGAGCCGGCCGTTGGTATTGTTTTCATACGCGTACGACGCGAGCATCACCGGCGTCGTGTAGGCCGAGCCGTCCGTTGACCCGCTGACGCTGACTTGCGTGGTGTTTCCGAACGCGTCATACGCCAGCGCATACTGCTGCCAGAAGGGGCCGGTCACAGTTTCGCCATCCGACGTCAAAAAACTTTTGCGTGTGAGCGCACTGAGCTGCCCGTTCTGATAGGCGTACCACATGGCGTCCATATTGTGGATGTAGGTTTGGACAACCCGATCATTGTCGGCGTTGTACCCGTATGCCTGCGTGGTTCCGTATGCGTTTTCGACGCTGGCAAGCGTTCTCGTCGCGTTATTATATGCGTATTCGGTCTCGATCCCGTTGACGTCCTCGCTCTTCGTTTTGAAATGCAGGTTGGGCGAATACTCGTTATACGACGCCAGATAGTCTCCAGTATAGCCTACGCGCGTCATGGAAGTTGTCACTCCACCCGCATAGTTGTAGTATGTATAATTCGACAGCCCGCGCAGCATCTCTTCCTGCACATTGTTCTTGTTGTCATACCACAGCTCATGCTTCGTGCCGCTCGGCGTGGTATAGCTCTTCAGTTTGCTCGTGCCGGAATAGTACTCGCTCGCGCTCTTCGCCTTTCCGTCCGTCGCCGCGATTGGGTTGCCTTTTTCGTCGTAGCTGTACGTCTGCACCGGCTCCTGGATCAGGCTCACGCCGTCGAAATACGCGTCGTTCGCGTTCTTGTTATACGCGCACTGGACCGTCACCGTGCTGACCGTCTTATTGCTCTGCTTCGGCACAATGATGCCCGTCGCGTACTGCCA
>SFFE01000044.1 GCA_004556965.1 Clostridiales bacterium
AACTGCGCATCTGCTCCCGCCTTCTTCCTGATCCTCCGGAATCGCTACGCTGGATTCCGTCGGAGATGTGAGGACGCGAGCGCGTTCATTCTGACGCCGTGACAAAGAAAAACACTTGACACCGGGCACGAAAAGGACTATAATAACCGGGCTGTAAAGGAAAAATGTTTTACAGCGGGGAGGCGAGGACCGTGACGGACGATACCGTGATGCGCACGATGCTGTTCGATTTTTACGGCGAGCTGCTGACCGAAAAGCAGCGCGAATACTTCGACCTCCACTACAATGCCGACCTCTCGCTGGCGGAGATTGCCGAGCGCACGGGCATTTCACGCCAGGGCGTGTGGGACATTATCCGCCGCGCCGAGGCGACGCTGCGCGAGACGGAGGAAAAAACCGGCCTCGTCCGGCGCTACGGCGCGCAGCGCGAGACCATTTCCGCGATCGAATCGAAACTCACGCGGCTGGAAGCTGCGACGGACGGCGAAGCCCGGCGGCTCGTGCAGGACATCCGGCAGGAGCTGCAAGCGTTGAAAGGATAAATATTATGGCATTTGAATCCCTGTCGGATAAACTTTCCGAGGCGTTCAAGCGCCTGCGCGGCAAGGGCCGGCTCACCGAGGCCGACGTCAAGGAGGCCATGCGCGAGGTCAAACTCGCCCTGCTGGAGGCGGACGTCAACTTCAAGGTCGTCAAGGACTTTGTAAAAAAGGTGACCGAACGCGCCACCGGCGCGGATGTGCTCGAAAGTCTCTCCCCGGCGCAGATGGTCATCAAGATCGTCAACGAGGAGCTTTGCGCCCTCATGGGCAGCGAAAACCAGAAGCTGAACATCAGCTCCAAATCGCCGAGCGTCGTGATGCTCGTCGGCCTGCAGGGCGCGGGCAAGACCACCAACGGCGCGAAGCTCGCGGGGCTGATGAAAAAGCAGGGCAAGCGCCCGCTGCTCGTCGCGTGCGACGTGTACCGCCCTGCGGCGATCAAGCAGCTGGAAACCGTCGGCGCGCAGCTCGACATCCCCGTGTTCCAGATGGGGCAGGGCGACCCGGTCGAGATCGCCAGGGCCGGCATCGAGCACGCCCGCAAGTACGGCAACGACCTCGTGTTTCTCGACACGGCGGGCCGCCTGCACATCGACGAGGCGCTCATGACCGAGCTGCAGAACATCAAGGCGGCGGTCGAGCCGGCGGAGATCCTGCTCGTGATCGACGCAATGATCGGTCAGGACGCGGTCGCCACGGCGACGGCGTTCGACGAGGCGCTGGACGTCACCGGCGTCATGCTCACGAAGCTCGACGGCGACGCGCGCGGCGGCGCTGCGCTCTCGATCAAGGCGCTCACCGGCAAGCCCATCAAGTTCGCCGGCATCGGCGAAAAGCTCGACCAGATCGAGCCGTTCCACCCAGACCGCATGGCCAGCCGCATCCTCGGCATGGGCGACGTGCTCACGCTCATCGAGAAGGCGGAGCAGAATCTCGACCAGAAAAAGGCCGAGGAGATGGCCGAGCGCCTGCGCCAGAACAAATTCACACTCACGGATTATTACGATCAGCTCCAGTCGCTCAAGGGCATGGGCTCGATGCAGGATCTGGCTGGGATGATCCCCGGCATGGACGCCAAGGCGCTGCAGGGCGCGCAGGTGGATGAAAAGGCGCTCTCGCGCATCGAGGCGATCATCCAGTCGATGACGCCGTACGAGCGCGACAATCCGAACGTGCTGAACAGCAGCCGCAAAAAGCGCATCGCCGCGGGCAGCGGCACGAGCGTGGTGGAGATCAACAAGCTGCTCAAGCAGTTTGAGCTGATGCAGACGCTCACAAAGCAGCTCGCCGGCAACAGAAAGGCCATGAAGCGCATGGGCAAAAAGGGCATGGGCGGACTGGGCGGCCTGTTCGGCGGCGGCGGCCGCGGGAGACCGTACGGGTTTTAAGTTTCACTTCGTCCCGGAACCGCTTCGCTGGGTTCCGTGGCGAGGGGATGCACTTCGCTCAGCGCACGCGCAAGCGCGCACGTTCGCTCCGCGAGCAGTATTTTTTCCGCCGCGCATGTCGCCGGAAAAAATAATTTGATTTCTTTCGCCGCTGCGGCGGCGAAACTCTGCGAGGCTTTTCAGCAGAGAAGCATAAGCTTTCTACGCCCGACCGGGCGCGGAGATAGACACAGAATAACTAATGGAGGTGAAGATACATGGTCAAGATCAGACTTCGCAGAATGGGCGCGAAGAAGAATCCCTACTACCGCATCGTGGTCGCGGATTCCCGCTCTCCCCGCGACGGCAGATGCATTGAGGAGATCGGCTCCTATGATCCGCTGGCGGAAGGCGTCCAGATCAAGGTGAACGCCGAGCGCGCAAAGTACTGGATCGACAACGGCGCGCAGCCGACCGATACCGTTCGCGCATTGCTCAAGAAAGCTGCAGCCGAATAAGGAGTATGAACCGGCAATGAAAGAGCTACTGACCTATATCGTACAGAACCTCGTGGACAAACCGGACGAGGTCTCTGTGACCGAGCGCGAGGCCGACGGCGAGACCGTATTTGAAGTGCGGGTGGCCGACGGCGACATGGGCAAGGTCATCGGCCGGCAGGGCCGGATCGTCAAGGAGATCCGCATCCTGATGAAGGCCGTCGCCCAGCGAAAGGGCAAAAAAGTATCGGTTGAAATCATGGACTGAATTCATGACGGCATAGGGGACATTCCCCTATGCCGTCATGAAGCGGTTCACGGCTTTCTGCAGCGCACTCGCTGCGCTCGCACGTTTGCGGCTCAGAAGTGACGCTGTAAGGTCATGAAATGTCACAAGCGCCATTTCATTGACCGACAACGTCATTCTTCGCATTTCACGGCGACACATGTCGCCGGAAAAAACGGATTGAATTTTCTTTCGCCGCGTCCGAGCGGCGAAACTCTGCGAGGCGGAGGGCGGGGCGAATTCCCGCCATTTTTTGTATCCTGAAACGAGAGGTTTTACCCATGAAGCAACAGTATCTGGAGGCCGGGAAGATCACGAACACGCACGGGGTGCGCGGCGAGGTGCGCATCACGCCGTGGGCGGACAGCGCGGCGTTTCTGCGCGGCTTCCGTACCTTTTATATCGACGGACAGCCCGTCAGGGTGCTGCGCAGCCGGGTGCACAAAAACCAGCTCATTGCGCAGCTCGAGGGCTATGACGACGTGAACGCCGCCATGACGCTGAAAAACAAGGTCATTCACATCGACCGCGCGGACGCGAAGCTCCCGGAGGGGCGCTATTTCCTCCAGGATCTGCTGGGCATGCGCGTCGTGTCCGACGCGGGCGAAGCGCTCGGCGAGCTGGCCGACGTGCTGGACCTGCCGCAGGGCAGCGTTTATGTGGTGCGCGGCACGCGGGAAATCCTCATCCCCGACGTGCCGGAGTTTCTTTTGAACATTGACGCGGAGCGCGGCGAGATCACCGTGCATCTGCTCGAAGGGATGTGACGCCATGGACGCGATGCGCATTGACATTCTCACGCTCTTTCCCGACTCCATGCGCGCCGTGCTCGGCGAGAGCATCCTTGGCCGCGCGGCGCAGCGGGGCATTCTCGACATCCGCTGCCACCAGATTCGGGACTACACCGAAAACCGCCAGAAGCAGGTGGACGACTACCCCTACGGCGGCGGCTGGGGGCAGATCATGATGGCGCAGCCGCTCAAATCCTGCCTCGACGCTGTGATGGCGGACGCGGGAGAGCGCCGCAGCCGCGTGATCTACCTGTCCCCGCAGGGGCAGCCGTTTACGCAGGAGAAGGCGAAACAGCTCAAGCGCGACTATGACCATCTCGTGCTGGTCTGCGGCCACTACGAGGGCGTGGACGAGCGCTTTCTCGAGGCGTGCGTGGACGAGGAGATCTCCCTCGGCGACTTCGTGCTCACCGGCGGCGAGATCGCGGCCATGGCCGTGGCCGACTGCGTGTGCCGCATGGTGCCGGGTGTGCTCGCGGACGAGGCGTGTTACACCGGCGAGAGCCACTGGGACGGGCTGCTGGAATACCCGCAGTACACGCGCCCGGAGGTCTGGGAGGGGCGCGCCGTGCCGGAGGTGCTGCGCGGCGGCAAGCACGCGGAGATCGAGACGTGGCGGCGACAGAAGAGTCTGGAGCGCACGATGGACAAGCGCCCCGACCTGTTTCGCGCCTTTTGCCCGGATACGGCGGATCAGAAGTTGATCGCCCGCATCCAAAAGCAGCGCAGCCGCCGCAAGCTCTCGCACCCGGCCGTGTGCCGCGCTGCGGCGGAGGGCGATCTCCCCGCCATTCTCGAAATCGTGCGCCAGGCGAAAAACTACCTGCGCCGCCACCGCGTCGATCAGTGGCAAGGCGAGTACCCGGCGGAGGCCGTGTTCCGCGCCGACATTGCGCGCGGGGAATGCTACGTGCTCGACTACGACGGCGAGGTCGCGGGCATGTTCACGCTGTCCGCGCAGCCGGAGCCGGCTTACGCCGCGCTCACGGACGGGAAGTGGCGCAGCGGGGAGGACTACTGCGTGCTGCACCGCAACGCCGTGCGCGCCGATTTTCGCGGCACAGGCGTGTCGGACACGATGCTGCAGGCCGTGGAGGCACTGACGCGGCAGCACGGCTGCACCGCCGTGCGCGTGGACACGCACCGCAAGAACAAGGGACAGCTTCGGCTTTTGAAGGCGCACGGCTACCGCTACTGCGGTAATATTCGGATTGATTCCGAGCCGGGGCACGACCCGAAACGGCAGGCGTTTGAAAAAATCCTCAAAATGCAGGCATTTTGAGGAGGGGGAACGCACCCGCCTGCACGACACAAAACGAGGTAACGCAATGCAACTGACAAATCCAACCGAAATCAAGGCGCTACTGAACCGGCACGGGTTCCGGTTTTCCAAGGCGATGGGGCAGAACTTCCTCACCGCCGCATGGGTGCCGGAGCGCATCGCGCAGGAGGCCGCGCCCGACGCCGGCACCGGCGTGCTGGAGGTCGGCCCCGGCATCGGCTGCCTGACGGCGGAACTGTCCCGGCGCGCGGGGAAGGTCGTGGCCGTGGAGCTGGACGAGCGTCTGCGCCCGATCCTCGCGGAGACGCTCTCCGGCTGCGCAAACGTCGAGCTGGTGTTCGGCGACGTGCTGAAGCTCGACCTGCCCGCGCTCGTGCGCGAGCGGCTGGCCGGGCTGCGCCCCGTCGTGTGCGCGAACCTGCCGTACAACGTCACGTCGCCGCTGCTCTCGGCGTTTCTGGAGGCCGGGTGCTTCGAGGAGATCACCGTCATGGTGCAGCGCGAGGTGGCACACCGGCTCTGCGCCAAGGCCGGCACGGCGGAGTACGGCGCGTTCACCGTGTTCACCCAGTGGCACGCCGAGCTGGAGATTTTGTTCGACGTGGCGCCCGGCTGCTTTCTGCCCGCGCCGAAGGTCACGTCCAGCGTCGTGCGGCTGCGGGTGCGCACCGCGCCGCCGGTCGCCGTGACGGACGAGAAGCTGCTGTTTGCCGTCGTGCGCGCGGCGTTCAACCAGCGGCGCAAGACGCTCGTGAACGCGCTCTCGTCCGGCCTGTCGGAGTTCGGGAAGGAGACGATCGCCGCCGCCGTCGAGCGCTGCGGGTTCGATGCCCGCATCCGCGGCGAAGCGCTTGATCTCACAGGCTTTGCCGCGGTCGCCGATGCACTGCGGAAAAGTGACAAATAAATAACTTTTCTGTTTCTTTTTGAAAACAATTGACAAGATATGCCCCTTTATGATATACTCACCCTGTCAAAAGAAATTTTGGCAGGAAAGTTTTGTGAAGTCATAAAAAAGAAAGGGGTATTTTTGTATGCTTAGCAACATTTTTAAAGCACTGGGCGCTCTTCACACCGAGACCGGTTGGGATCCGGCCGTTGGCGCTGTCTTCACGAAGATTGGTGAAGCGCTGGAAGCTCGCGGCTTGAGCATGTAATATCATCTGAAAAGACCCGGACGGCGGCTGCCGTCCGGGTCTTTCTATGCAGATTTTTTCTTCTGAAAGCACTTGACAATCTGCGAGAAAAGCTGTTACAATTTACATGACAAAAGTATTTTTTGGGGGAAGCGTTTTGTGAGGGTAATTTGGCGCGGTCACCCGTGCGCACAATTACACCAAGCCCCGGAGCGATCCGCTCCGGGGCTTTTCTGCGCCGTGGCGCGGATTAAGAGGACCTCGTCAGTCTGCTCCGCCGACAGCTTCCCCCAGAGAGGGGAAGCCTTGGGCTGGGTACGACACGCACCCAAAAACGCAAGTCCGAGCGCAGGGGCTAAGCCAGACACGCACATTGATGTGCGGCGAAGTCTCGTCACAAGCGAATTCTATTGCCAGCCTTACGTGCTCTTTCTTTCAGGCTCCACCCCATATTCCCCAGACGCAAGCTTGACTTGCGGCTGGGAAAGGAAGCGTGGAGGCGTGGATATGAAGCTTTCGCCTTCCGGCGAAAGCGCAATGGAACGTGGCCACTCTGACGCGCTGCACGAGCAGAAAGAAATGGGGTGGAATGACCCAGCCACGTTGCGCATCGCACGTCACCTCATCCGACCGCCCTTCGGGCGGCCACCCTCCCCTCAAGTAAACGCTGATTTAATCGAGCCATGGAATGTGGTAAAATTGAGACAGAGGTGGAAGAGATGGAAAAGCAGCTCAATTTTACAGATATGG
>SFFE01000005.1 GCA_004556965.1 Clostridiales bacterium
GCGGATTGCGTTGCACAACCAGAGAGAAGCAGTAAAGTCATTAAAATGGGAATGATTCTTTTCATGTGTATACCTCCATATTTTGAAGATAGGGCAGCCATTTCCAGCTGCCCTGTTTCCTTTTTTATGTTCTTGCCATACATTTTAAATTATAACATGCCTTTTTTGGTTTTCAATAATTAACCATGACAATTTTGCGAAAGGTTGCTTGGTTCGTCATTGCATCATGTCGTTCTTCGGTTCAAATCCACCCACCGCTAACTTTTTCCGACTACTTTGCTCAGTTAATTTGAAGTAAAAGGTGCGCGGGATTTTTGGCCTGAAAACGCAAAAAACCGGCCTCAGTCTGGCTGTGATCGCCATTGCGAAGCCGGTTTTCTCTGGTTTTACAGTATTTTGGGCCATTTTTGCCCTAAAAACAAGAAAATTGCCTGATTTATCTGGTAGACAAATCAGGCAACTTATTTGGCAGCGGAAGAAGGATTCGAACCCTCACAAACGGAGTCAGAGTCCGGTGTGCTACCATTACACAATTCCGCTATGCGCAAATGATATTATACAAGACTTTTGGAATTTGTCAAGCCTATTTTTCGCATTTTCTGTTTCTCTTATTCTTTGGGCGCCGAAGACCGCCGGCTGTGGAAAGCGCTTGGTATCCACAAGCGCTTTCCACTTCGGTACCATGCGTTTCCACGCACGCCCGACGCACATCGGATCAGTGCTTTTCCGCTGCTTCGGCCAGTTCTTTTGTCGCATGAACCGTTCCAAACGGGTGCTGTGGCGTCGCGTAAATGGAGTATACCAGCAAGGGATCATTTCCAATGTTAATCACATTGTGCCAGATGCCGGCCGGAACCAGAATGGCGTCATTGCTGCCCGCTTTCTTCTGATACCACAAATTGTTTTTGCTGCTTCCCATCCTGACCAGCGCGTTGCCGCTTTCAATTCTGAGAAACTGATCCACACTCGGATGCCGCTCCAGCCCGATATCGCCGCCCGCGGGAATCCGCATCAGGGTCACCTGCAGGTGCTCCCCCGTCCACAGCGTGGTGCGGAAATTGGGATTCTGCTTCGTCAGCCGGTCTATATTGACGACGAACGGCTCCCGGCCGTAATCGCGCAAAGCCGGATCTGTTTCTCTGCAATCTCTCATCTTTCCTGCTCGCTCCTTTCTGCACAGTCTCTGGCTTCATATCATGATATGGCTGCTGCAGGAAAATGTGCTTCCGGCAGCGGTAGCGACAGAAAAAATGAAGAAGCCAACTGCATTCCGGTTCCCGTTTGCGTGGGAACCGGAATGCAGTTGGCTTCTTCAAACATGGCGGAGAGTAAGGGATTCGAACCCCTGTGGCGTTGCCGCCTAACGGTTTTCAAGACCGCCCCGTTATGACCACTTCGGTAACTCTCCAAATATACGTGATAGAACAAAACAGGGCCAGAATCTGGCCCTGTCTCTGGCGGAGAAGGAGGGATTTGAAGCCAATATATTTATTGAAATATCAATGGATTCAAACGACTCTGTGTAATTTCTGTGTATTCAAACAGCAGAGATTACCCCACCGAAACATTCGCAGCGTCATTCATTATATCCGGTCGCTCTCGTTTTGTCAATAAACATGGTCTCGTTTTTGCTTAGCCAAATTTGGCTATCTGTCATTTGTCACGAAATACGTTATTTCGTGACGATATTCCGAAGAACGTCACAAACACCAGAAAAATCCTAAAATGGCTGATAGAATCTGCCGAAAAGGAGCATGGCTATGATTAGGATTTTATTGTCCCGGAAGCTTGGCGAGCTTCGCTGGACGCAAGCTGATCTTGCTCGGGCTACTGGCATCAGGCCATCCACCATCAATGACTTATATCACGAGATGGCCGAGCGAATCAACCTAGAGCACCTCGATCTGATCTGTGAGGCTCTTGACTGCGATTTGGACGAGTTGATCATCCGCGTACCAAATCCAGAGCCTCGAACCAAATCGCGCAGAGGGCAGCCGCTACTACATAGCAAGCAGCGGTGATCCGCCGCTCCAACCGAAGACCCGGACTTGTGATGTCCGGGTCTTTTCATATCTCGGTTCCATCCGGGAAACGGAAGCAGCAGGAAAATGTAGCATCAAGCGCTACTGCAATCTCTTCAAGCTCTTCTTTCGTTAGCGTATTACGTTTCACCTTCTGGTTGAGGTTTGAGGGTGTCGTGTTTATCCTTCGGGCAAGTTCAGCTTGGCTGATTCCTTTATAAGATAGTGCCATTTTGAGCATTTGCTCTATGGTCATAGTATCACCTCTCCTGTTTTTATAATTATAAAGCGTTTACTGTTTATTGTCAAGCGGCCGCGAAAAATAATTCAGGTTTTTCTTTATATTTTACTTGACATTATTAAGCGATTGCTGTATAATATTACTCGTAAGGCAGGGGTGAACGCCCCTTATGAAAGGAAGTGAGGAAATGCCTGAAGAAATGACGAACGCCGAGTTCGATGCTTTTCTGGAAACGCTGGCACAGTTGATTGAAGCGAAAGCCGCAACGATCGAAGAAGCCGCCGCGATCATCCGCGATAAGAAAAGCAAATAAAAACGGGATAGCGTAGCCCGTCAAAGCAGACGCTATCCCACCGCCCAAGGCGAGCGGGAAGCCTTACTCCCGCCGCCTTGATTATACCCAAGTAAGGCAGGAAAATCAAGGAGGAACGCAAAATGATGATGTCCGAATTTATCGACCGCACCGGCTTCGAGCCGACCGCCAAAGAGTACGCCAAGATCGAAGAAACCTATTACGACTTCGACGGTGACAAGGACGCCTTTTGTAAGGCTTTCGTCAAGGACGGCGGGGCGCGGAAGCTCTGCAAGGCCAGAGCCGCCGAGATCGACCGGCTGAACAGCCTGCTGCTGGAGAGCGAGCGGCAGTACAAGAAGGATATGGCCGACCGTGAAAAGCGGATCGACGAGCTGACCGCCGAGCTGGACCGTGAGCTTGAATGGAAGCCCAGCGATGGTACCGGAACGAACATGAGCCAGAGCGACTACACCCACCTTGCCGACTACGGCAAGACGATGACCGACGAGGAGGCCAAGGCGTTTATCGCTGACGAGTGCGGCTTCGCTCCCGAGAAGATTCACATTCTGCACGAGGTCAACACCTACGAGGTTAACAAGCACCGCCGCCTTCGCAAGTCCGGCACCTTCAACCGCGCGCCTGT
Organism: Clostridiales bacterium; assembly: GCA_004556965.1. Taxonomy (GTDB): domain Bacteria; phylum Bacillota; class Clostridia; order Oscillospirales; family Oscillospiraceae; genus CAG-103. The sequence continues at coordinate 3,201 of SFFE01000005.1, forward strand.
GTACGAGGCCACCGATTGGAACTACGTCCGCTTTGACTGTGCCTGCTTCATGTATGAGCTGGTCAACGGCGAACTCCGCTTCTACTGCTGCTGAATTACTGCCCGCCCCGGAGGTCACGAGGGCTGAAAGGAAATATCATGCACATCATCAGCTTCGCCATTAGGCAAGCCGGGCAGACAATCGGCAATACCCCTATCCGAGAGCAGGCAGTTGGGGCAGCCAAAGCCCGCGCCCAGCAGACGCGATTCCCCGTTTCCGTAATTGCCCACTGTGACACTGGCAAGGAGATAGAGGTCATCTTCCGTCCTGACGGCACCAGCAAACGGATCAGCAAATAATCGGCATCGCCTGACCTACCGGGCATACGGGGAGAAAGGATCACCATGGAAAAGCTACTGTTCCAGACACGCCGCGAGGGATATGGAATTGACCAGATTCACAGAACAATGACAGCCGGTGAACTGATCGACTTTCTCACGCAGTACGACGAAGACACGCCGGTTTACCTGAGCTTCGACAACGGTTACACCTACGGCGGCATCACGGAAGAACGTTTTGAAGAAGATTATGGGGAGGACGGAGAAGATGAATAAAATCCGCCGCAAGAATTTGCAGAGCATCATCGACCAGCTGGAGGAGCTGAAAAGCAGCCTCGAAGGTCTTCAGGCCGAGGAAGAAGAGTACCGCGACAATATCCCGGAGAATATGCAAGGGAGCGAGCGCTACGAAAAGGCAGACGAGGCCAGTTGCAACCTTTCCGGAGCTGTGGACAATCTGGAAGAAGTCATCAGCGGCATTAAAGCTGCTATTGAGTAAAGGATGACAGCATGAAACTTTTGAAAGACCGTCAGGCTATGGCGATGGCCTGCAATTTTGGGAAGTACCCCGTTCTCAAAATCGATCTTGCAGATTCGGACGATTACGGGCTCAAGGGCTGCCGCGTCCGTATCGACGCCGGAGCATTCCGCGACGGCTCCCCGTACATCATCGGCGCAACCATCCGGGCCTACTACGACGAGCATGTGTTGACCACCAGCTCAGATGTGTGCTGTCTGACGAACGATTTTACCTACCGCGACTACATCGACACAGTCGAGCGAGCGCAAGCCCCGCTGATCGGGCCAGATCAGGACGTTGTAATTGCCATTTACGACAGCCGCACGAGGACGGCATTCGCGCCAGCTATCGTTCATACTGCGCCGCGCGTATCTCGCCAGTGCTCGACGCCGCTTTCCTTCGTGGACGCGGATATGACGCTGTATTTGCGTGCAGCCGGATTCGAAGTTCGAGAGGAGAATGAAAATGGATAAGTGCTTGAATAAGAACGAAGCCAGAGCGCTGATCGAGCGCTTTGCACAGAAGCAGCAGGGCGGGCATTTCGCCTGCCCCCGCTGCGGGAAGATGACGATGGATGCGGAGAGCGTCACCCGCAACGCACTGAGCCGCAGGGCAACGGTCCATATCTGTGATGCCTGCGGAATGCAGGAGGCCTTGGAGGACATGATGGACAGCATAACTCCGCTGGCCGCATGGGCTATCGTCGCCGCGCCGGAAAACTGGCGCATGGAGGAATGCGCAGTATCGAACGGAAATATGAGAGGTGCTAATATGAGCAAAGATTGGACATCGGAAGATGTGCTGAAGCTGACTTGCCCGGTTTGCGGGAAAGAGTTTCAGCGGGAGGACATGGACTTCACTCGGGATTGCCACGGCATCACTTTCCGGCTGGTGTGTTTCGACTGCTATGATAAAGTCATGGGAAAAGGCTATGACGGTGCTTATTATACCGAAGCAGACGAATGTATCGAGGAGGACTATTGAGCATGAGTAAATCTTGGACACCCGAGGAGCTGTCCGCAGCCAGCGCCGCCATGAAAGCGGCAGGACACATGAGCTATAAGGAATTTTGCACCGAAATGGACAAAGCGCCTGTGAAACTGGTTTTGAATTATATCGGCCGCGACAGTTGGGACCGGCCCGTCTATGAATGCGATGGGCGGTTGTTTGTAGACGTTGACCCGCGCAAGGGCCGCAGCCCGGATATTTGCACCAAGCAGGGTAACGCATTTGATGGCGAGCCGTGCGATCCAATTCCAGACTGGACGGTAGTGGAATTTATACCGCAGCGGGATGTGTGGTGACCATCTGACGCGAAAACGCCCCTGACGGACCCGTGAGCGAGTTGCAACGGCCACTTCCCAGTTTAGGAGGGTAGACGCAAGGATAAGGCGTAAAAACGCGCAGAGAGGCGCACAGAGCGAAATGCCAGAAAAAGCAAAAAGCCCCTCAACAGGATGCATAATCCTGCGAGGGGCTTTTGTTGTTAAATAGGTGGACTGTCGATATTATCTTCGGCAAGACCGAAGTTTTTTGCCTTGGCCGCCTCAAATGTAATGCCGCCTTCCTGGTGATCCGACTTGGCCAAACTGAAATAGCCATTGGCGCCGGCAATAATGACGGCCTCGCCTACGCCGACAGCGGCGGTCAACCACGCTGCAGCAGCGGTATATCCGTTCCTGATGCAAAGGTACATAAGCAGCAAACATTCCTGGACAATCAAGAAACCAGCCAGAACAACCAGCAGGCAAACAATCTTGCTCCATTGGCGCTTTTTCTTAGATGGCGGCTGCGCCTCATGCTTTCCTTTTCCCATCAACTCATGCCGAATTTTTTGGCAAAGCGGAACAGAATAGTGACCATCTGCTCGCGGGTCAAGACATCCTCCCACATGCCGTTGAACTCGCCGGAGCTGCCACCCTGTACAATTCCATTCTCAACCGCCCAGGCACGGGCTTCCTCAGAATATGCGGACGCATCGTTGTCCTGAAGCTCCTTGCGCATCTCGCGCCATAACTCCTTGAATTTTTCCTTGTCCATATCGTCATCCTCCTCATTGTTATTGATCCCGTTCAGGCGATCTGTGACTACAGTGGCCAGATCGCCCAGTCGATTGTATAGCCAATCGCCTGGGCAGCTTTTGTTTGCAAACCAGCGGTGGACAGTAAGTACCATTTCATCAGATTCAGGCTCATAGGAAAGTGTCTTATCCTTATCCCCGAACCAGAGCAATTTGGTCTTGCCATAGCGGCGGCAGATATCCTCACAGAGGTCAACTAATGTCGCCCAAACCTTATTGTTCATGGTATATGGCGCTGTGGTATCGCTGGCGCATTCGATGGTGATTGCCCGCTGGTCATTGGCATTGCTCGATGAGCACCATGACCGATTTGCCTCGTCCACATACAGGCCGACACGTCCGTCTGCACCGATACCATACTGGCAGGATGCTTGCCTTGATGTTGGAGCAAAGATGCTCCCGAGCGTTTCAACGCTGCACTGACCAACTACACAGTGGGGTGTGATACGGTCAATGACGTGCGTTCGCTGTCCCGAATGATTCGGGCTGAGCTTGGTATAGCTAATAAGCGGGCTGTTACTCATAACTCAGCCCTCCGTAGATGCGAGCTCGCTAACAGCGATGAATCCGGACTTCAGGTCGTAAACCGCTGCCTCGATCATTGCATCCAGTTTGCTTTCATCTACAGTCACTCCATGTTCACGAAGCCAACTAATGACATAGGCTTTCTTCTCTTCACCGCGCCCGGAGCCGGTGTAGATCTGCTCGGCGGCAGAAACGGCAATCCGCACCCACGTATTGATCTGTTCCTGCTGCTGCGCAGTGGTGCGGCTCTTGATGTACGGGATGATGATTGCCGTGATGACTGCCGCAATCAGTGCGAATACAGCCTCAATGATCATGGTAATGTCCATAATATCCTCCTTATTGCAGAAAATCGTTATTGTCCAAACAGCGCCGGTATATCTCCTTGATCCGGTCACTGGTCAGCTCGGTCACGTTGTTCTCAAAGTATTTGTGATCTCCGCAGTATCGCTCATAGAACGCAATATCGCGGAGCGTTTGGTCGAAATGGTCTTTGGTATGGCGCTCGCCATGGAGGCATTCGTCGCCGAAGCGTAGAATACGCGCCCGACAGTTGACTGCCTTTTCTTCGAGCATGCTCGATTGTACGCCCTGCAGTTCCTTTTCGAGCTTGCCGACCTTTTCCAGCACTTCACTGTTGATGGCGCGACCAATGGCTTTGGCAATAGCTGACCAGGGGTTAACCTTGACTGGGGCAATCTGAATAATCGTCAGCAGAACGAGCAAGGCTCCGCCCCCGTCCACCAGAATTTCTTTAAGTTCCACCGGGCTCGCCCCCTTTCTGCCATGCGCTTTCGTTTACCTTTGCTTCGCAGATTGGGCATACCATCCGGCCTTCCGGCACAGGCGCACCACAGCAAACACAATAGTCAGCCAAGTGATCATCCCCCCTAGGTATTAAAATTTCCCCAAGGTTAATCCTTGGGGATCTGGAAAATAAAAAGAGAGCTGCACCGCAGCCCTCTTTTATTTTTTGTCCGGCCATTCATCAGCGCCGAGAATGTCCGAGTATTCGTGCTCCGCGCCGTCCATCATCTGACGTTCGGCGTCCGACAGGCAGCGTGCCTGCTCCAATTCCATCACGAGATGGCGAATGATGCCCGCTTGTTTCTCAATCAGCGCACAGAGCATTTCGATTATTTGCAGGTTCGACATAGCAGTCCGCTCCTTTTATGCCGCGGCTTTGCCACCAATGAACAGCCGAGCAAACAGTGCTTCCATCTCGTTGATCGTGCGGTAAGCGCAAAAGCGTCGCGCGTGACTTCTCCACGACTGGAAGCAGTTCCACGCATCCCGAAGCGTGATGATTCCTTTGGCAAACAGTCCGTGTAATCTCTTTAGTCTCCTTCGTTGCCGGACTACGCTGGACCGGTGAAGTTTCCTGATAATTTTGCCCGTCTTTTTGACAAACACGCGAACCTTTAGCCACGTGAACCCATGCGTGAGTTTGACGATCTGCGTCTTTCGCTCAGATAAGATCAAACCGATTTCTCGGCACTTGTCCCGAATCATCTGCTTGCAGTGCTCAAGGTAGTGCTTGCTCTCGTGGATCAGATAAAAGTCATCCATATACCGCCCATACCCCTTGATGTGCAGCACGTCCTTGATGTATCGATCAATGGAGTCCGCCACAGCGGGCGCGAGTATTTGACTGATCTGGCTGCCGAGCCCCAGCCCACGGCGCTGCTCAAACGGCTTATCCGGGTCAAACTGCCGGATCAACTCTTCTGCCATGCCGATCAGACGTAGATCGCTGAACCGCTTATGCAGAATCCGGTCAACGACCCAGTGTATGATCGAATCGAAGAATGACGTGAAATCGCAGAGCAGGATATATCCGGCGGAACCATTCTTCCGAATGTGACGCTGAAGGTGGCACATCATACGATTGACCGCAAAGTCATAGCCCTTCCCTTTCGCGCTCGCGCCGTTGTCGTAGATAAAGCTGCCTGCAACGCGCGGGATGATCGCATTCTCGCAAAGGCATTTTTGCACCACGCGCTCGCTGATGATGGTGCTGCGGATATGCCTCTTTTTACCGCGCTCGAAGATGTCAAACTCGAAAAACGCCGGGCTTCTGTACGCCCCTTTTTGAAGCTTTTCCCACGTTTTGTAGACGTTCACCGGCGCCTGCGTGATATACTTCTGTACACTGCTTTTCCAAGAGACGTTCCGCCTGCATTGCTGGTATGCGCGGTATAGATTGCCGTAGGAAAAAACTTGGTCATAAGAATCCGAATGTTTTTCGCGGGCGGCCTTGGCTGCCGCTCTTGCCGCTTTGCGGCGTTGGTATCTTTTCTCGTGTCTTTCCGCGCTGTTCATGTTCGCCTGTCCCGTATGATAATTTAGATGGTTGCAGTAATCACATAAAGCGGCCGGGCATGAAACGGCACATCACCATCAAGCACCGCCATGCAAGGAGCGTCCGCCCGCGCTTATCGGGGCATATATTTACCCTTTCGGGATGGTTGCATTCTCCTTCTCTCCCCTTGATTCTCGATTCGCCACAATCATCGGGTTACTACATCCGCCAAGGAGAAGCCATAAGAAGAGAAGCCGAAGGACACGCCATACGCGTTCGTCGCGTTGTTGCTGTTCGCGGAGCCGCCGGTATTCACGTTCCTGAAGTTCGTCGAGGACGACGAGTCGGGAGAGCGCAACCACCAGTTCGCAGCAGCGATAATTTACAGAATGCAACCAAGTCTATGATCAAGGGAGCCTCGAATACCGGCGCTTGTCAGATTCCAAAACTCCGTTAATCAACGTAATTTCATTCGCGCAAAGAGCAGACCACGTCTTAAGGATTTTCACATCAAACTCGCACACTTCAAAAGCGACTTCAATTTGGGCAATCATGCTGTCGAGCTTCCCTCTCGCCAGCAGAAGAAAGTCTCTGCGCATTTCGTACTCATGTTGGTTCGTTGGGTACAGGTTATTCGCCCTTTTCACATTCTCGTGGATGTAGCGAGCGTCGGCAATCAGCGGATAGCCGGTACTCTGCTTTCTCCGGTTTGGGAAATTATCCACGCGCTCTATGGTAAATATCTGCAAACGGCGTGCGTTCATGATAAATTCCAGTGACGAAGTCTGTCTCTGGCTTCTTGGCACAGACATACGCACCAACTCCTTTCCGCGCATTATAGCACTCCGAGAACAGCAGAGTGCAATTTCGTAATAAAACAACGGAATCCGTTATTCCGCTGCCAGATCACCGCAGCCGGAGTCCTCCAGAAGCTCGCGCACCTGCGCTTTCAGCAGCTTCGGCACCTGCGCAAATGTCTTTTTCCCCAGCATGATCTGCTGCGCCCAAAGCATAGCCATCATCGTCTCGCCCTCCTTTCCGAAAAGAATTGTATAGATGATTTTACTCACCGGCATACACAACCTCCGACATTTCCAGCAAACAGTCCGTCAGCATGGCATTCTGCGCTTCTAACTCCTGTACGCGCGCCGTCAGCTCTGCACGGGTGAGGATTTTCTCCTCCGGCGTGTCCGGCGGAAGCTCCGGTGTGTCGTCCTCGGTGTCCGGTACATCCCGGATCAGCTCGTCGTACTCCGTCCCGTAAATCTGGTATGCCGTGCTGCACCCGTCGATTCCGATGGGCGCTTTCCCGTCCAACTGGTAGATCACCGTCCCGTCCTTGGATACGATCCCCTGCGCAAACGCCTCGTCGCAGAGGACGATGGCGCCATTGCTCTGGCGGCGGACATACTGCGGCCGTTCGTGCGCCTCCGCCGCAATCAGCGTTTCACCGTCCATTACCTTGATCCATATCATTTTTCATTCCTCCCTTTCTCACATATCTCGCCCCACAAGGGGGCGAGATTTTGAGATACGCGGCTTACGCCGCAGATCCAATGCAGAAGCCGAAGGACACGCCATACGCGTTCGTCGCGCCGAGGCTGTACGCGTTGCCGCCGGTATTCACGTACCTGAAGCCCGTCGAGGACGACGAGTCGGGAGAGCGCAACCACCAGTTCGCAGCAGCGCCGGCACCATTGTAGTATTTCTTAACTCTTGCATTGTCACTGTTGTATATCTTTAGCTGCACTTCGTCCGCTCCTGCCGCGACCTCATTGACGTATGGAACGTCATCTTTGAAAAGACCGATCTCCGCTAGGCTGCGGAGAAACAGTTTGTCGACGCTGGACACGATATTCGCAGATGTTCCGCCGGCGCTGGACAATACCTGGGCTGGCTCAATGACGCCCTTCCACTTCTTCGGCAGGGCCGAAAACACCGTATTATTCAGCCAATCGCGGATCGTCATGGCCGCGTAACCGCCAACGTTGGAACTTGAATCGTTGATTGCATGACCCGCGTTCATCAAACCGACCATGCCCCAGAACGTTCTTGTGAAGCCATTCCCGTCCGCCTGCTTAAAGTGCCTGAACGCCTCAAGCTGCATCACAATCTCTGTATCGGCGAACACAGCCGTATTGAGGACAATCTTGATTTTATCGCCGATCTGGAAGTATGTTCTCGCAAGCGGGTCACCGGCATCGTCATCCGTGACGATCAGGTACCAAAATTCCTCGAACGTATAGGCGCTGTTGTCTGCCGGGTCGTCGGAATAAAGGTAGTCATAGGTTTCCGGATATGCGCTTGGCGCTTTAGGGGCATAAAAGACAGCATACGCCTTAATATCACACTGCACATTCGTCGTCAGCTTGTCCCATCCGCCCCAAATCTTTCCCTCTGGCGGTTCGAGATCGCTGCCGGTGTATTCCACGTTTCCGAATGCATCAGTGGTCGTTTTTTGTAAGAGCTCCTCGTCATTCCAAAATTCGACCGTATACCGGCGCACTTGCGTAGAAAACTGCGCCGTCACTACGAGATCGGACGTAACGCAGGAGAAGTCCTTATCCCAGCCGGAGAACGAGTAGGTATTTCCAATCGTCGGTTCTTTTGTAGGCACAGGTGCGCGACCGGACTTCACAGGATCGCTTGCTGCCTCACCGTGGCGCACCGTCTGGCTCTCAATCGTGCCGCTGTCGTCCACAAACAGGACTGTGTGCGCCTCCACGATGGAGCCATACGTAACAGCCAAATCCGGGAATGACGTGTTGATTGCGCTGAGCTCATCCTCCGTAATCACGTTGATGTAAGCAGCACCGGTCAGTACAAAGCTGCTGACCGCGCTTCCGTCTGCCGCAATGCCGCTTTTCCCGACCAGGCGCATAACCGCGTCCGCATTTGCGAGCGACCAGTCAACTCCAGTCAAACGGCCGCTTGCAATGGCGGTCGCCTGCTCGATCAGCGTCTGCGTGTCGATTCCAAGGCACTCCTCCACCCAGATGCGTTCCAAGGCGGTGCCGGACATCTCAAATATCTCAATTCCGCTCAGGCGCTTTGCTGTGAGGCTGCGGACTTCCGGGAGCTGCGCAACACGCAGCGGGCAGCCGTCCGCGAAGGTCACGCCGGTAATGCCGCTGTTCGTCGCGTAGAATTCCTCCAGCGACACGAGGACGGACAAATCCACCGCCTGCGTGAGATTGGTGAGTCCGCGCAGGTCGATATAGGACAGCATCGTGTTCGCGCCAAAGGTAAGAGCCGTAAGGTTGTTGTTCTGGTAGCCAGACTCTCCAGAACCGATCGGGAGCGTCTGCATGCGCTGCGCTGCTGAAAGATCAATAAACTTGCTGCGCAGCTTGGCCAGCGATCCGAGCTTTGTGAGGTGCGACGCGGCAAAGATATACGTCTCAAGGTCGTTCATGCTTGCTGCCGGGCACTGCATCGTGTATGTGACGCCACGCTTTGCGCGCATCCGCGCGCGGCCTGCGTTGCCGTACATGACGTTGATGTACAGGTCAGAGTATGGCGTCACGTCAATGTTGCCCTCTTCCGCCGAGGCGGTTGTGACGCGCATGGAAATGGCGTTGGAACGGTCGGTCGTGTCGAGGTACTTGGAGTCAAAATAGATCTCCTGATACGTCTCAAACTGCTCGCGCTGATCCTCTTTGGTACCGAGCATCATCGGGAGGTAGCGTGCGGAATTCTTCTGGAGCAGAGGTTCTACATACTTGTTGTACATGTCCTCGATCACGAGCGCTTCCGGGCGCGCCGCCTGATACGCCTTTGCCTTGGATAGGAACCGGCTTGCGCTCCACGCGCCGGAACCTTTCAGGCTGCGGTACATCTCGGCAAGCTCGTCCGCAAGGAGGTCGCGCACATTGCACCAGAGCGTAGAGTCCGCCGCGTTAAATACGTCGCTGTCGCCGATTTTGTCCGTGTCCTCCAATCCACACGTAAAGGTCAGGCCGCCGGAGTTATCGTTGCCCTCCGCCGTGTCGTTGTCGTAGTCGCAGCGGAAGTTCCAGCGGTAGCCATCCGCTTCCGCGTCGTATTCATAAGAAACGAAGGTATTCTTCGCGCGATTGTCAACCATACAACGTCGTTCCGTAAAGAGGTAGTGGAACAGCAGAGAGTTCACGCTGAAATAGTCTCCTACCTCAGCCTTGAACTTTGCCGCGCGGTATTCCGCTGTGTCATTGGCGTACGATACGCCATCATAGATCACAGGCGTGATCACTGCTCCGGTCGCGAGATCGCGCGTCGTGGATACGACCCACGCCTGCATTTCACGGAACGCGGCTTTCATCTCGTCCGTTGGGTTCTTAGGAAACCGGAATTCAAAGTTCCCGTCGCCGTCAAACTGTTCCGCCGAGAGGTCGTCAGACCGGAATCGGCACTGCTCATTGTTGTTGTTCAGGATTTCCACGCAGCACTGCAGCGGGTACTTCTCGTTGTCCTGGCCGAAAACAGTGAAGTTCTTCTTGCTGTTGTTCATGTCACCGGCGAAGTACAGCAGTGTGTCCCCGGCTGCAAGCGTCCGCGCGCCGATCTCAATGGCGGCGCCGGAGGTATTGGTAAAGAACACAGCACACGGGTGCCCCTCAATGGTGTCACGCACACGGGAGTCTTCCTGCTTTCCCGGAAAAACATGTGCATTGAAGGTGTTGTATTCATCCGTGAGGCACACGTTATTCGCGTTCTCACTGGACGCAACATTTGCCTTGAGATTGAAATAGCTCACCGGGACGCTGTTTTCCGTCATGGCATAGCCGGTAATCGGCTCTCCGTTGCCGTTTACCCACGTCGCGTTGGAGAAATCCAGATCGAGGTTGAGCGCCGCAAGGATGTATTCCAGTGAAGACGTGCCCTGCGCTTTCATCTTCACGTTCGTGGCAATAAAGTGGTGTTCTTCTCCGCCCTGAACGAAGGTCATCTCCACCTTGCAGGTAACCTCGTCGTTTTTGGACGTGGTCATGCGTTCCGCCCAGATATGGAATACGCGCAGCGCCGGGCTTGTTGAGGCGAGCTTTGCCAGGCTGATCGAGCCGTCGGTATTGTAGATATCATTGCGCTCAAATCGGGAAAGCATCTCGTCAGTGTCCGAACAGTCGGCGATGTAATTATCCAGCACCTCATACCGCGTCAGGTTGTTGGCGTACATCTTGATTCGGTACACCCACACGTCGCAGTCATCCGAGCCGATGGAGAGCTTGTCCGGGATTGTCTGCTGCCACGAGTCCTGCGCGTCATACTGGATGCCGCGCGACGGGATGGCTTTCAGGCTGATGATCGCGAGCCTATTTTCGCTGGACGGCTCGATGTTGATATCCATCTCGATCTTACGATTTTCACAATACTGCACGTCCATCGTAGAGGTGGATGAGGATAGCGTCGCCTGCTGCGCTTGGAGCTTCAGGCCGATGCTGCCCGAGACGCAGCACATCAGCTCCGCGTCATAGTCGCGGACGTTCTCCGATTTGAATACAAGCTTGATTTCCTTACCGGTGCTCTTCGCGTCGTTGGCAAACAGGCTCGTATCCAGCGTCGCGCGACAGCCTCGTTTGACCACAAAGGCCGTCACGCCCTCGTCGTCGAGCTGGAAGCCGCCGTTTGTCCAGTCAAAATTGTCCGAGAATGTAAGTGGATGGTTAGTGCCGCTGCCATCCTTGTACCCGAAATTCGCGCGACCGGACTCGCTGTTGCTGTGGCCGGTCGGGTCGAGATCAAGCACAAGGCCACTCGTAACCGGCGCAATGTTCTGACCGATGGACTCTACCGTTACGGCGATGTTGGCGGAAACGGCGCCGAATTTGATCGTCAGCGTTTTCGCTCCGGCCTGAGATGCGCGATACGCCCACGTCTGCACTTCGCGGCCAATCGTCACGACGTTGGCGTTAACGCCATCCTCCTGCAGCGTGACCATCGCCGTCTCGCTCGTGGGATCATAAACGTAGTACCGCACGCCGTAGGTTGCAAACTGCTTCATCGCGATTGCGGATTCAAACACAGCAACGATCGGTGCCGTGTTCCCCGACTGCGTCCAAACGCCGACATGCCGGAGGTGTTCCGTCGTTACAGTTGTCCCGTCAACGACGGTCTCAATCCACGCCTCAACAGTGTGCGCACCATGCGTCTGCGCCGGGATCGTCGCGGTCACCGTTCGGCCGGTGGTGGACACGGTCGTGGAGTATGCTTCCACGCCGTCCAGCGTGACATGCAGCGTCTTATCTCCCTGCCCCGTCGGGATCATGCGCACCGTCAGCGCGTCGGAGCCGTGGTATTCAATTTCGCCGAGATTCCACGTCAGCCCGAAGGAGATCACCGTGACTGTCCACGTCATGGTCTTGCTGTTTCCATAGGCGTCCTCGACCGTCAGCTTCACAGCGTTTTCCGCGCCCGCCGTGAGATAGGACTTGACGTCAAACGTATTCTCTCCCTGTTTGATCGTCCGGGCGGAGACGCGCACGCCATTTACCTGCCATGATTCAGACAAGTCTCCGGTCGGGGATTTGTCCTCGTCATCAATGCTGGTCGCGGTGTAGACGATGTTGGCAGATTCCGCATTGTCCATGACAGCAAATGTGCGCGACGGCAGGCCGTTTGTAAGCCGCATCGTGGAGCCAAATTCACTACCGCCAGATCCACCGCTAATCGTCCATCCTCCGCCAATAGTCTCCTGCTTTTTGCTGTCGTACAAATAAAGCGTTCCGTCTTCCTCGATCAAGTCGAGATTCGACAGGTCGACATCGAAATTTGCAGATGATATGGCAGCAGACAGCTCACGAATAAATTCTCCGATTGAGGCATATATTTTCTGTTCTCCGCTCGCGTCTACATTGTCTATTCTGGCATCGTACAGCTCAGAAAAAAATACATCCAGCGGTATCCTGCGCAGGGATTCCACCAGATTCCCATCTGAATCAGTTTCCTGTTGTGTTACCAAGACATGGGCTGACTCTTTCAACACCTGTGCGGCTTCTTTTTCTGTGATCTTTTGCAAGCTCATGTTTCCACCTCACATAATAGCTACATAGTCGTAAACGCTGCCTAATCCATCCAGCTGGTTTGCCGGATGAGATTCTTGCGAGTTGTAGTACCAGCTCACGGTTGCTGATTTCCCAGATGTCGATACGCTAACCGTGAGGCTTGTGGTTCCCGTATCCGTCAACACAACGAATCCGCTGCTAAAGCTTTCACTTATAAACAGCAGGCCGTATCGGATCATACCGCGTTGTTTGATAAAAATGAGCTTTGGGCATCCGTCTGAAAAAGTCAGACTGTTTGGGCTTGAGCTTCCAGTCCTGCCCTGCCCGGTGTATTTCCCGGCAATAGCCGATTGCGCCCAATATGGAGCCCCGGATGTGTCCTGATACAGAGCAGACCTCGCCGCAGATGGAAACTGTAGTTGCGAAAACGCTGACGCTGACGATGGGTATGGCAGCCGATTCGCTGTCCACGAGCCTTTACCTGTACCACCACGGGGTACGCCAAGGATGCCCTTCGTGATTTCCGTTGCAGAATGTTCATGGACTTCATCAGCCGCCCCGATTTGATTAGCCTTAACTTCGTGAGGATTATTTTTGTTGGTGATATGAGTAATCAAATCTGTAACTGCTTTTGCAATTTTCCCAAATGCAACAGACAGTTTTTCCCCGGACGTCAAGCCTACCAATGCAGTTGCTTCGGTATATGTAGGCTTTTGATCGTTTGTAGTCACATTTGGAACATTACCAAGCCCGACTTGCTGGCTCGTTACCTTGTGAGGATTTTCGGTGTTATCGACATGCGACTTAAGTTCTGCTGCACTGGCATATACAAGGGATTCGCTGATAATTGCGGAGATATTTGTGGATTCCCCCACGAATACCAGAAAATCCATCTGTGTTTCCAATATGGAATCCCCGCTGGCGGCGATATAGTCCGCCGTGGCCTCCGGCTGGGTACCATAGGCGTAGAGTATCTCCGCGGAGGAATCGTCCTGGTTTTGTACAAAGATGCCAGTCTCCGTGTGTCTGAATCCGGCCTCAACCTCAGCGTTGTTAAACTTGGTTTGCAGGGTGGCATTTGTTTCGCTCACATCAATGGCCTGAATGGGCAGATCAAGCAGAGGATTGCTAAGCGCATCCGCCGTGGCCGGCGCCTGCGCCTCACCGTTCCCGATCTGAGCCTTAGTAAAAACGATATTGTCCCCTGCCAAAGCGCGGAGCAGCACATTCAGCCCCGCGTTTGTAAGATTTAGTGTCATAGGTTCCCTCCATATCAAATGATCAGGACATTGCCATTTTCATCTGCAAGGACGTTTCCGTCTTCATCTGCTAGCATTGCATAGCCGTTAATCTCAACCGGTTCCGTCTTAACGATACCTTTTTTCCCTACTCGCATAGTTGTTCCAAAAATCAGATTTTGCGTGTGGGTTAGGATGGAAATGATGTGCTCCAGTACAGAACTGCGGCGCTGGACAACCTCCAGAACAGCCATAAAAGCGTCATAGTTGGTGATGATCGCGGTATTGTTCTCGGATGCCACCCGGAAATGGTGTGGCTGCCCGCCGTATTCGAACCATTCCTCCACCTTGCCGCTGCCGAGGTAGTCTGACACTGCAGTTTCTATAGCCGACTTGGTACCAAGATGCTTGTGGACATACCAGCTCATATTCAGGGCATAGCGCTTTTCCTCCAGCGTGGCGTCAGGACGCCACCAGTCAACCTTGAAATCCGCCGCCAGAGCGTCCAGCATAGTTTCGTCCAGTTCGTCGATGCGGGTATAAATCTGGGCCATCCGGGTTTCACCGGTCAGCTTTTCCAGCTCATCTGCAATGGCGGTAGCCATGGCCTGCATATTGGGGTCATTTTGCAACACTGTGGGCAGTGCCCGAAGAAAATTAGACACTGTCAGTCCATTTTTACTCATCCTCATAACCCCCACTGGTGATGGTCCGGACACGCAGCGCAGCTACCTCCGGCGCCACATGGTCGCTGCCGTCCCGCAGCTGGAGAAACGTTGGAGCCGTGACCTCCACCCGCTTGATGCCAGTAGCCATCAGCAGAGACACCAGCTTGGAGGGGTTGATGTCCCGGCCAAGCTTGGCGCACTGCCAGGCAACATAGGCATCTACCGCTGCCTCCACCTGGGCCTGGATATCCGACGCTGCCGTTGTGGTGTCACTGGATATGTAGTAGGTTAGGGCTATGTCGTATTGCACCATCACCGGGTCCTCCACAGATACCAGATCTGTCAGCGGACGCACCTTATCGTCATTGCAGGCCGTTAGGATCAAGGCCTTGATGGTATCAGTCGCAATGGTGCCGTCATTCATCAGCGCATAGAGTTCCACGCATCCTGCCTGTAGCTCTCCGTCTCTGATCGGGCAGATTGCTTTCACATCCGCAATTTCCGTGGATACAGATTTGGCCCAGTAGATATATGCTCCCATAGGGCCTGCCGTGGAATATGCGTCCTCGGACGCCTTCAGCAGCTCGAAGAATTCCTCATCCGTAGCCGCATTGGTACCGCCGTCCGTGGCTGTGGTGTTGACGCATGTCACGAAATATGGAAATACGTCTATCACGGTGTTAAGCTGTCCAGCCATATAGCCGTTTCCAACGGTTCCAGTCTTCTGGCATCGCGCCTGTACGTCCACGGATACATCTCCGGCTGGGATATAGGCATCCGACGCCGTATCCCAAATAAGCGTATTGGCGGCGTCAGTGATTCTGGTCCCTGCTGGGATCAGAATAGCGCTCAGCTGTGGCTCTGAGATGGAAAAACGCACGGTGCATGACGCCGCTTTTGCCGCCGGCCGATTCTTGGTATAAAACAGCTCCGCCAGGGCATCCAGGTTTCCACCAACAGCCCGGCTGGGGATATTCTGGTTGGCAGCATAGTTAATATTCACCCGAGTCTGCACAATGATATCCGCTACCCAGGCAATGAACAGGCGCTCTGGGCTGGCAGGTTGTACGGTAATACCGGTCAGGGTCTCATAAGCCGCAATGAGTGTGTTTACCAGTGCCGTTGTGTCTGTGCTGATAAATTCATAATCGCTACGCATCTTCGATACTCACCTCCACAGTAGGAATAAGCAGGCCCGGTGCATCCGACCGTTCTTCAAATGTTACTCCGACAACGGCAGCTCTGGGCTCATAGGTTTCTATGGCCTCCTTGATTTCTGCGTAGGCCAGTGTCTTGGCTACTGGCACAGGCCGGTCCAGAAACCCCATATGGATGCCGAAATCCCGATACAATGGGCAGTCCCCTCGTCGGGTTGCAAGAATAATGGCGACGTTTTGCAGGACAGAGGCGACAGTATCCGTCTCGTTCAGGGTGAGCGTCGCTCCCGCTGTCACGGTGTATGTCATAGGATTCACCTCTTGATATATTCCAGTAGGCTGATAGAAACCGTGGCCGACAGCAGGTCTCCAAAACCGTCAAAAGTCTGCATTTTGATCTTATGGCTTTTGATAACCCAGCGGTATTTGCCATATGCTTTGGAACCGATAATCAGTGGCAGTGTCTGCCCTTTTCGTTCGTAGTCCCATATCTTCGCCAAATCCGACATAGGATTCACGCCAAGAAACGCAGACAGCACAATGTCAAAGGTAATTTCGTCTGGATCAAGACCTGTGAATTCGGTAAGAGCGTCGATCGTATGCCGGGAATGGGTGGCGTAGTTCGCACTGCCTGACCACGTTACATTGCTGATCGTCCGAACCATATCCGACGATACCTTGAAAACAATATCGCCCAAGCATCCGATTTGCATCACAGTACCCCCAAAACAAAGCCGTCCCCCTGCCAAACCGGCAGGTATAAAACAACTGCAGAATCATTGATATTTGGCATCCATGTGTCCTGCTGGCCATGACGCAGGACATTCAGCCACCCAGAGGAAAAGCCCATGTCCTGAAACAGAACACGGGCTCTCCTGTTTACCGCGTCTACGGCTGTTACGATCCCAACGCGGACAAAGTTATCAGGCATCAATATCCCTCCAGTATCCGGCGCAGCGTTACCGCAGTTGTATAGCCGGAGGAACATACGGTATGTTTCGCCTGCTTCACGATGTACTTTCCATCCCAAGCGCCCCAGTCTGCAAGCAGGACGGTCACGCCAGCCAGCATATCCGGGTCGCCGGTCATCGTAAAAGTAGCAGTTCTGGCATACTTATTGTGCAGCCGAAGCTGCTTTTCCGCCATCAGTTTTGCTTCCGCGATGCTTCCAACTCTGGCCGTGATCTCCAACTGCTGATTCTTGTCAGAATCCTCTTTGTAATCCTCTACATAGGCAATGGCCTCAATGCACTTGCCGGAACCGGAATAACTCACCCTGCAGGAGGCGTATTGGGTATCCGCCTTGCCCACGGTCAGTTTGTACTTTGTATAGCTTCCATCACCGCGGCGGATCGTCTTGACCGGAGCTTTAGACTCATAGGCATTCTGATCAAACAATACCAGAATATTGGACGTGGCTTTCAGGCTGATACCTGCATTGTGGCAGATGATAGACAGGAAGGAAATGTCGCTGATATTGACTTGCTCCACCCTGTCATAATAGGGATCGCTGGTCGATTCAAACAAAAAGGCCATTCCATTCCGGACGGCCATCTCCCGGGCGATGCCGGAGAGCGTGTAAGATTCCCACGCCTGAGACCGTTTCGTCTGACGGATCTGAGATGAAAACGGCAGCGCTGTGGCCTTGATGGTCACGGTTGCAGGAGGCCCAGAGGCATCAATGCTGTCTAACTCGAACTGGCCACAGTCCAGCACTTTATCCGATCCATCACTATACCAGTTTTCCCGGAGAATCCCAGCTCTGATTTTCAGGCTGGAAACGCTGCCAGACTGGGTTCCGGTATTTGTGCCACTGTCGACCCCGGACGGCTGGATGTAATCTGCGCAGACATAGGCGGTGCGGCCACTGTACTGAATCGTCGCCCACCCGTTCTGTATGGATTCCGTGTTGACAGCTGCGCCGAATGCCAACGTCCCCAGTTTGGAATACCCGGTACCGGGGCCTGTGCGAACATTCAGCCCACTTTTGGACGTTACCTGATATGTGGCGGTAGAAGCCAACGGAGCCGCCTTGGAAGAAGCGGCTCCGGTTTTGGAAGCAGCGGCCTGCACCATGTCATTCAGCCATTGACAAAGCCACAGCCCGTCACGATCCTCCAACTTGATCTGCAGATCGTCCGCCTCATCCTCCTCATTGTCCGTATAGGTCAGAGAGAGCAGATAAGGCCGGACGGACTTGGTAATGTCCACTCCGTCAAAGGAAACTTCTACGGCTGCGCGCCGGACGAGATTGGCGTTGCTCATCCGGCCACCTGCTTCCATGGCGGCAGGGTATCTGCTGTGCTGCCCGTGGAGGCATCTACATCCGGAAGATTCAGCACAATACCAGCCGGGAAAATATAGATATCGTTGTATTTGAGGTTCTGCCGCATAAGCATGTCCGTGTAGGATATGCTGCCAAGCTGCTGGTATGCGATGCTATCCCACATATCGCCTTGCGCCGTGGTATAGGTTCTGCCCATCAATATCTCCTCCTCGCTGCGTCCACACCGGCATCATTCAGCACTTCCAGCACCCGATCCGCAAAATCATCTCCATAGGCACGGAGGGAATCAACCGTTTCCGGTGTGACATTCCCGTCAATGTCAAAGGTGATCTGGATAGAGACCGGCGCTTTGCTGTCGCTGGCGGCGGATAGTGCCTGTGTGGACTGTCTGTCCACGCCACGCATTGCGCTCATGGCCTCAAAGAGCTGCGGGACAAATGCAACCGCTTGGAATGACATGCTGTCCCGCATTGCTGCAGTTTCCGCCGCCGTCATAACTTTCTCCCCGCCGTTAAAGTACACCAACTCCGGGCCGTGCTCGCCAACCATGGCGAAACCTGGCGCTGCAGACTGAGTACCGACTGCATATCCCGGGATGCTGGATCCGGAAGTGCCGCTTGGATACAAGGCCGACTTTGCCGCTGCTGCGACGCCAGCATAGGCCGCTCGTACCTGTGGCAGCATATCCGTCGCCCCATCAATGAACCCCTGAATGGTAGCCATACCGCTTTCCGCAGCCTCTTCTCCGAGATCCATCGCCTCGATGTCCGCCGCAAGTTCAGCCTGCAACTCGTCCATCGTAGCGGTAAAATCGGTTTTAAGGTCAGCCACACTTCCAGCTGCGTTCTTCTGCTCCGACTGAAGCTGACGCCAGTTTGCAACCATTTCGGTCAACTCTTCGTCGCTTGCAGTCGCAAGGCCAGCAATTGCATTCACTGACTCTGCACTTCCGTCCGCGAAGGTTGCAATAACCTCGCTCAATCCCTCTATGTCTGCGCTTCGTGCGGTAAGGGATTGCAGATTTGCGTTGTAATCCTGCCAATAGCTGATTTGGCTTTCCAGCGCGGAATTGATCGAAGCCGCGCTCGTAGCAGCAACACTCGCAGCCTCATCCCACAGATCATATTGCCCCTGTATGGATTCCAGTGCTGCGCCGTAAGCCTCGTTATAGGCCGCAGTGAGCGAGCTTATCTTTTCAATCGTTCCGTCAATTACCGAAGATAGATTTTCTGTGCTTTCTGCAGCAGCTTCTTGCGCCTCTACGTAGTCGTTGTACTCGTCATAGAGATCCTGATACTCTGCTTGCTCACTTTCGAGCAGTTCATTCAGTTCTGAAACCTTGGCACTGTAAGTATCAAGATTATTCTGCGCAGCCCACAGGTCACCACCAGAATCCGCCAGCGAGTCATAATAAGCCTTGCAATCTTCAAGTTGTTTTTCCGCCTCCGCCAACGCAGCTTTGGTTTCCTCAATATCGCCGTACAGCTCAGTCATGCGAGCAATATTTTTCTCGTTTTTCTGCGCCTCATATAGACTGCTGATATAGTCATCGAGACTTCCCGTAAGGCCAACGAGGCTATCGGACTCTGCATCATACGATAATGCGAGTTCAGGAATTGCGGAGTTCAGCTGATCGCACAAGCTGACGATCTGCGCTTTGTCTGCGGCCGTCTTTTCATTTTTTTCAGAGAGTTCTCGGAGTTGATTTACAAGTCCAACGGTAGACGCGGTTTCTTTGTCAATTGAGTCGATGCTCTCTTGATACTCCTGCGTGGCTGTTTCGTGGGCGTCAATCATGTCGTTCCACGCATCCACCGCCTCATTTGCACCGGACGCGAGCTCATAGCATGCTGCTGTAAGTGCCGCAATACCTGCGACAGCCATAACCGCTATCCCCGCTGTGCTGGTAAACATGGACACTACATTTTTT
This sequence comes from Clostridiales bacterium, assembly GCA_004556965.1. Lineage (GTDB taxonomy): Bacteria > Bacillota > Clostridia > Oscillospirales > Oscillospiraceae > CAG-103. The sequence continues at coordinate 23,206 of SFFE01000005.1, forward strand.
GCTACGTTTAGCGTCTTAAACACTTTCAAAGCGGTGTTTACAGCTATAATGCCGCCTGCTGTGGATACCAAAACGGCAGCCACGGCCGTTCCGGCCTTAACCAGTTGCGGCGCCTTTTGAACGAAATCATCTGCTGCCCCGAAGACATCCGTCCCAACGCGATAAAGCGTCCTCATTTCCGGGATAAACTGCTCGCCGATAGTGGTTTTCAGCGCATCCCACGCAGATTTCATCAGCGTCAGTTCGCCGTTTAGATTATCCAATTTGATAGCCGCCATTTTAGCGGCTGCACCGGAGCAATTATTGATGCTCTCGGTCAGAGATGCATAATCCTCGTCAGTCGCGTTCAGGATCGCCAGCAGGCCGTTATAACCGCGTTGGCCAGCGATGGTCATAGCATTGTTGACGCGCTCAGCCTCGGTCATCTGATCGAAATAGCCGCGAAGTTCGTCAATTGTGCTTCTGAAGCTCTTCATTGTTCCGTCAGCTTTTACGGCAGAATACTCATATTCCCCGAATGCAGCACCGGTTAGCGTAACGCCCTCCAGGAGCCCGTTAAAGGTATTCCTCAGGGCTGTACCTGCTACGCTTCCCTTGACGCCGCTGTTCGCCATGAGGCCGACAGCCACAGCTACGTCCTCAATGGAGTATCCAAGAGCTCCGGCGACAGACGCAGACATCTTGAATGTCTCGCCCATGATGGATACATTGGTGTTTGCATTGGTTGCTGCAGCCGCCAGAACGTCCGAGAAGTGCGCTGTATCCGCCGCCGCAAGCCCAAATGCGCTCAGGTTGTCGGTAACAATGTCGGACACCATGGCAAGGTCCTCTCCAGACGCTGCAGCCAGCTGCAGTACGCCGTCCATGCCGGAAAGCATTTCGGTCGCGTCCCAGCCGGCCATTGCCATGTACCCCATTGCGTCAGCGGATTCTTGCGCAGTAAATTTCGTGGTTGCGCCCAGTTCTTTGGCTTCCGCTGTCAACATCGCCATCTCGTCTGCGGTCGCTCCAGATAGCGCCTCCACATTGGACATGCCCTCTTCAAAGTCGCCGGCCGCAGAAACGCACGCCACGTAAGCATCGTAGATTTCTTTTAGCGCCTTTGCGATTCCAGCCGCAGCAATGGCCTGCTGGATTGCTCCAAATGCGGCGACGGTCTGCTCCCCGAAACTGTTGGCGCCATCGGAAGCTTTTTCTTGCTCTTGTCTCAGATTATCAATCCGAGCTCCAAGATTGGCGCTGGCGCCGGAGAGATTGCTCGTATCGACACCGGCCTCTTTAAGTGCGGTATCCATCTGCTGCAGCTTCTGTGTCTGCCGTTCAAGAGACGCCGATGTTTTGTCGATCTGCTGCTGCTTGGATAACAGTTTATTTTCTAACGAGGAGGAATAACCCTCCGTCTCCTTGATTTCCTTTTGAATATTGTCATACTGCTGCTGGAGGACGGAGAGCTTTTTACGCGTAGCTTCCACCGCGCTCTGCTGCTTCTGATACGCCGAAATATCTGATTGTGTTTTGCTGAGGCTCTGAATTTCTTTCTGCATAGAAGTAATTGCAGATTGAGCCTTACTGAAGGTGCTATTATAGCTGCTACCCAGTTGTGCATTGAGCTGGAATAGCATCTCATATTCTTTTCTGCTCGACATATCCCGCCCTCCTTTCAGTTATTTCTGTTTCTGGACTTCACAATCTTGTTGCTCGCCCTGATCCACTTGCTTAGTTCGGCAAGCGATATGGACAGCCAGAAAGGTACAGGGGTATTGTTTGTTTGTGCGAGAATCAAACATTGTTCTCGAAGCCATTCTCCGCCGTCGCCGATTACAGCTCCGATTTCAACAAAAAAGAGCGCGCCGCGCTCCGAATCTTGTTGTAGTCCGAGATGGGCATCGCCCGAATTGCATCTTGTCCAATGGCTGTAGTGCACGCACGTGCGGCCATGCGGATCAGATATTCCCCTGAGAACGTGGGGACAATTACAGGCTGCCCCAGCGATTGCATCTCGTTCTCGATCGCCAACCCATCCTCGCCGGTCAGTTTCCCCCAGTCAAAGGTCAGTTCTGTATATGTCATTCCCTCAAAAGTAAAGGGGTGATTGAACTTATGGGTGAAGCTATAGCCGCTTTCTGCAGCCTTCGATTCTGCGGCTGCAAACTCATCGTCCCCGATAGTCGCCGCATTGGTTTTATTTTCGGTACCGCTCATAACAATCTCCTTTCGTTAGATGCAAACAGACAGGGGCGGTTCAAAGCCGTCCCTGTCTTTCAGATGAATCATTTTCCAAGCGCTTTTCGGACGTCGGCAAGATAGTCAACGCCGTTAATGATGCAGATGCTGTTCATGGGATCAATCTCACGGATTTTCTCGCCACCAACATATGTGGCCCAATACCGTACGGCATATTCGCCGGAGGCATCGGTTGCAGAGGCCGGAGCCAGCTTCCCGCCCCCGTCCTTTTTGGGGATGACCACAAGTACATGCTTTACGCTTTCGGTCAAAATCTTGCCGGCCACAGTGTCCTCCACCTGATTTGCCACACGGATGTCGATGTTGTGGCGTCTAGGCTCGGACAGTTTCAGCGCAGCGGTTGTCGTGGTACGGAAGTTCATTGTCATGGTCATGGCCTCGAAATGGCCGGGGATGATGGCCTCGATGTTTCCGGCAATGCCGGCGCCGGAGATTTGCTGAGTAAGCGCCGTCAGATCGGGCAACTGCACATCCGCAATGCCCATGAATTCGGTCTTATCCTCATAAACCGCGAAATTTACGACAGTTTCCTGAAACTTCATGTGTCTGTCCCTCCTTACTGCATAGCGGCTGTCACATAACTGGAATCATACTCCAGCGTGACGCTGATCTCCTGTGCGGGGCTTGGAGAGGCAATGTAGATATGCACCTTGATGATTCCAGCCAGCAGATTCTCCGTGGTGTTTTCGTCCTCCGGAGCCTCCACTCTTGCTCCATACAGGTAGCCGCTTCCTACCAGACCGTTGAGCCAGATGTTGATCTCGTCAACCACGGTATCCATGAGACGGCGGTTGATCGGCGCATCCAGCTTGCTCCAAAGAGTGCGAATTACAGTGTTGCCCACCCAGTCAAAAACACGGGCCAAGGGGATGAAGCAAACCTCTTCCGCTTTGCTATCCGGGTATGCGGCTGTGTAGTTGCCCCAGGCCACCAAGCTCCCGATAAAGTTCAACCCAGTTACAATGCCTTGAGCATTGAGCATATTAGCCTGGGGATGGGAGAGCATGACCTCCTCGCCGGAGGCCAGCACCATAGCGTCTGCCTCCATAGCTTTGCTGGAAGGGCTTTCGTAGGGGCAGCCGTCGTTATCGCTGTCCGTCCGTGTCATTACCCCTGCCAGATGGGCGGACAGGTGGTACTTGCGTCCATCCTTAGAGACCATAGGCCAGCAGACGACCATGTTTTCATCGGTCAGGTTCTCCTGTTTATAGGCAATGGCAGCATCGAGCGTTTCCGCGCCGTCGTCCGACGCGTCAATGTCAATCAGTGCCTTTGCCCGGAACATCCCGTTGATGCCGCTGGCCTTGAGTGCCATGGCGGCAGCGACCGCCGGGTCGCTGGAATACCCAGGGGCGCACAGCAGATCCGGCGCGTGACCGGTAGCGGCCATACACAGCTCCGATGTTTCAAGCCCTGCGGCAACCTTGGCCGCCGTGACCTGGGTCGGGTCCACTTTGTTGTAACTGATGGATACCTCCGCCGCATCGTAGCATCCGCCGTCTTCCAGCAGCTCCACGATCAAGCTGTCGCCTGAATAGTAGGCCGTGTAATCCGTGTCCGCCACGTAGGCGTCCCCAGCATCTCCCGCCGCCTTGACCACCAGAGCAGCATCGTTAATTGCTCCGATTGGCAAAAGCGCCTGGTGATTGGACACGTGGATGTCAGCAGCGGCCACAGCGGTTTTCATGGTCGCCGGGTCAAGCAGATTGCAGAACACTACTGGCTTACAGCCGTAGAGTTTGAAATAGGCGTATGCGAATTCGCACAGGTTGTAACTGTCCCAGTCATCCGAATAGCCGAGCTTGGACACAACGTCCTCCCAGCTCTCGCAGATAACAGGGATCCCGGCCTTTGTCGGTGTGGCGGCGGTTTGTACCGGTGCGGCGCCGATAACAAATGGAATGCCGCTTTCCGCTGCCACGGGCACGCTCTGGGTCGGCTCCCCTCTGGCGATATAGATTCCATGTTTCACAGTGTTTCCTCCTTCATGGCCCGGTCAGCCAATGCCCTATATCGGACATAAAGCAGGCTGCCGGGGGTTTTGATTTTTTTCCGGGCATCCGGCATCGCGTCCCCCGGTACGATCATCTCGGTAATCTCAGGATAGCTCCCGGTCGCCCGGCGCAGAGACGCCGTTTTCAGGGCTTCCCGTTTGCAACCCTCGTAGATCGTACCATGCTGGATCACGCCTCGGATGGTTGGACCGATATAAGCGCAAAACCCACCAGTGGATTTTGTTTTTGATTTTACAGCCATTTCCTGACCTCTCTTTCAACGGACGGCATTTTCCATACGCTCACCATCTCACCGGCAAAAAAAGGAGCTGTATCATCCGGATAAATAAGCGATTCCAGCCCGGACTCAAGGTCGAGCTGGAACTGATCTCCGATTATGACCTCGCGGAGTAATTTGATTCTAAATCGCTCCATAAGATTGAGCAGCATTAATCCTCCCTCTTGTTCATCGTCGGAGTAGACGCAAAATATGGTGCGGACTGTCGCGGACGCAGATTCTAGCCTTCCATCCGGCTGAATGTCTTTTCCAGTTATGATCTGGTGCAGAACATACGGAGCCTTTTTGGTCGCCGATTTGCTGTCCGGCAAGCGCATGCGGTAGACATCGGCGGCGCGTGGCTCCGGATCTTCCTTGTCCTCCTTTTGCCGTTTAACTGGCATGATAATGTCGCTGGTGGCATCGAGCGTGAAGTCACACAGCCTATCCAACAGGATGTTCTTCGTCATTCAGTCAGCCTCCCCATCCGTTGAGAACGCGCAGGATTTCGTGCTCAATGCGAGCGTCATAGGTGCTTCTGATGGTCTCGTCCATGTTCTCGATGACCTTTTCGTTCTGCATCATGTGGCCCGTACTGGGTCCATACTTCTGCTCAACAGGGAAGCGAGGAGAGCCAACGCGCTCAAATACAGCAACGGGGCCAAAGATACTGGCAACAAATACGTGCTCCAGAGTAGCCGCGCCCCCATTGCGTTTTACCTGAGTCTGCACGCGCCCATCTCTGGAGAATTTGGTGTTGAAGGTCAAAAGCGGGAGAAGATTGCCGGCGTAGGAAAAGCTCATAGAAACGACGCCGCCAGCCTCTCTCTTGATGTGAGACTTCGTTGTGACATTCCGCATGAAGTCCCCCTTGTTGATGGCATACTCCGCAGCTGCAAACTGGCCAGCCTTTGTCTTTGCGGTGTCTCCAGCTCTCCGAAGTGCGGCCGATGTTGCTTTCCACACGCCGCCGGGGACTCCAGCAAGCAACTTGTTCACGCGGTCAAGGCCGTCCCCACCGACTTCGTCAATGCGAACAAAGCTCATTCGTCAATCGCCTCCAGTTCTATGCGCAGCATGCCAATCTCGCAGACGGAAGATGCGACGTAGAATTCCCGAAAGAATCCTCCGCCGCTTTCTTCGTCGTTGATACTGATGCGTGCTCCTTTTTCCGGCTGATTGCCGCCAAGGTCATCGATTGCGCAGTGCAGAACGGAAGATACAAGGTACAGCCCTTGGACATGGTCGGAGACAAGCTGACGCCGGTCCTTCTCCTTTAGGCCGGACAAGACAACAGGAATGCCGTTGTGGTCCAGCCCGTCATAAGTAACGCCGTCGTAAATGACAGTGCGTTTCTCCGCAAATTCATCAAAGTTGAGAAACACGTTGATGTTGTCTGCGGCAACCATGTCCTTAAATCCGCTCATGTCACAGGGTCCTCCGGATTGATTACAGGCGGGTTTCCATCGTCATCATTAGTGATTTCGACAGCGGCCAGAAGGTCTGCAATCTCTGACTTGGTCTTGCACTTCTTTACATCCACGCCAAGGTCATCGGCCAGCTTTTCCATGTTTGCGCGTGTCATCTTCAACAGGCTTTCCTTGTTGAAGCGCCCGCCAACGATGTCCAGCACAGCTTCGTCATCATCTCCGCCATTTTCCTGGCCTTCTGCGGTGTTTCCGCCGTCGGGCGGGTTCTCGCCCGTGCCGGTGCCGTTCCCGCCGACAGGGAGCGTTGCAACGCCGCCTGCGCCGTATTCCGGCGCATAGACTGCAACGCCACTCTCCACCAGGCGGCGCTCCACCTCGGAATGGGCGGTAAACCAGCCGTTAGCGGGCGTTATGGTCTGTTTGTTGATCCGGGTAGTTCCGGAGATCATCTTGATCATATCTCACGCCCCCTTAACCGAGCACGTTCTTGGCAACACGCCAGGGGTTGATGCGATTGGGCACAAACAGCGGGCGGCAGCTCAGCTGGGTCTCACGAGCAGGGGGGCGGATAGTGAAGATGTGCTGCGGTACACGCTTACCCGCGTAGGTGTGGAAGTGGCCGTCCGTCTCCATCTGGGTCACTGCACCGTACAGGCCGCGGCCGCAGTTGGGGGCGATGACGATGACCGTTCCGCCGGGGACATAAGCGACATCTTCGCCACTTTCGTCCTCATAGGTACCATCCGATACCAGGATGGGGAGAACGCGGCCCTTGAAATTGAACGAGCCGATCTGATAGACGAACTCGGTCAGCTCAGTGGGCTCGATCCTGCCCATCTCCACGCGTTTGTTATCCAGCATGGCAAGAATCCAGCCGTCTTCCATCAGGAAGTCTCCTACATCCTGCGCTACGAGGATCTCTCGCACAGGGCGGCCGCTCTGGGTCAAACTGTGGATCATGGCGCAGATGTCGTCATACCAGCTGCCGGGCGTCCAGGTGCCGTTACTGTACGTAGAGTGCGTCCAGGACGAAGCGGGTGTGAACAGCGTGGGGTTATCTGTCCCGTCATAGAACTGCACGCCGATGTCCTCATACACGTCCGCGCGGTCGGTGCGGTGGCGCATGATAGTACCGTTGTTCAGGATGGTCTGCACGGCCAGCAGTTCCTCGCTGCGAGAGATTCTGGCGGACAGTTCGGACAGATCGTTCACCAGGAAGTGGCGCTCGCGTTCGGCGGGGGTTGCCTGGGACAGCAGGGATTCACCGAAACCGCGTCCCTGCAGCTGGTCAAGTGTCAGCGGCATGGAAACGGAGATGTTGGCAGGCTCGAGTTCAGCCGTGCTGAAGCCGTCGCGGGTACCGGGGATGGAGCCGATACGAGGCAGCACGAAGGGTGCGCGCTTGTGCTTATCTTCCTTGTAATCGGCGAGAACGCGGGTCGTGCCGAAGATGTCCATCGCGTTGTCCGTGGGGAAGTAGCGGTTTTTGAAGAAGGTCTGCTCCAGCGGGATTTCTCTCACCGCCGCGAGCATGAAATAAGTGCTGTAAATATCCATGGATTTGTCCCTCCTTACATCATATCGGTGAAGATGATGTCGTACTTGCGCATAGCATCCTCATCGGCAGCGGTCATGGTGTAACCATCTGCGACGATCACGGCTGCGCGGTTGAAGTTACCGCAGCGGTAGGCAACGCCTACGGCGTCCGCATCCGTGCCGACAGTCACATCATCCGCAAGGATGCAGTGGCCGGTCAGGGTCTCGCCGCCCGTGCCGAAGATCACATACTTGCTGTCGGTGTCGGACATGCCCAGCACCGTGCCGCGCTTATAGGTGGTCTCGGCGTCACCCTTGCGGATGGTAACGCCGAAGGTTTCTGCTGCGGGGGTAAGCTTGGCGAACAGATTGTCCACCGTGCAGCTACCGATGTTTCTTACCAGTTCCTTGTTCATGGCTTACTTGCCCTCCTTCCGGTCCAGAAAAGCCTTGACGGCAGCCTTGGCCTGGGCTTCGATATCCTTCACGGAATCCTCGCCGCCGCCATCACCATCGTTCTTGCCGGGAGCGGCGGAAACGCCTGCCGCGCCGGAATCGCCGCCATCGGCGTCGAGATTTGCCAGGAACTTGCGCCCCTGTTTGGCTGCTGCCTGAGCGGCGCGGTATGCCAGCTCCTGCGCGGAGCACTTCTTCGCTCCGTACTTGGCCTCCTTCACCAGCGCATCATCGAACAGGTCGGACACCTCGTCGATCTCCTGCAGACGGCGCTCCTCAGCCTGCACCGCTTCGCTGACAGCGGCGTTGGTATCGACGGCAGCGCGTGCGTCCGCCTCCACCTCGGCAACCAGTTCCGGGTACTGCGCCCGGAGTTCTTCCTTGGTCATAGAGTTGTTTCCTCCTTCTTCACTGCCTGTGACCACAGGCTGATTATTTATCGCAGCCGGTGCTTTTGCACCGGGTGTGACCGTAGGGATGCTGTCCGGCAAAATCATTCCGGGGCACAAGTGCATTTCACGCCCGCGCACAAACAGGCTGCGCCCGTCCGCGCTGGCAACGATGTCCAGCGGCTCCGCGTCTTCAATGATTTCGTCGGCGAACCCCTTTTCAACGGCTTCCTTGCCGGTCATGTAGGTCTCGTCGCTCATCATGTGGGAGATCACGGTGTCGCTCAGTCCGCACTTCCGCTTATAAATGCTGACCATGGCCTTGTCGTAGCTGTCCATGCTCTCGGCACTCTTGCGCATATCATCTGCGTTGTAGCCGCCGTAGAGGAATACCCACCCCTTGTGGATCATCACAAGGGAGGATGGGTTGACGCGCACATTATCGCAGGCACACATAATCACGCTGCCTGCGCTCATGGCCACGCCGTCCACGACGCAGGTGAGCTTCGTGCCGTTTGCGGCCAGCTCACGCAAGCGGTTGTGGATCAGGATTCCAACAACGGCATCGCCGCCATAGCTGCTCAGGCGGATGGTCACATCCTTGCAACCCTCTACTTTTTTCAAATCACGCAGGAACTCGTCTTGCGCGATGTAGCTGCCATCCAGGCGCTCTCCCGTCCACCAGTCTGTCGGCCACGCTTCCACAACGTCGCCGTACATCTGGATTTCGGCGCTATCGCCGTCTGCACTGGACATGGCGTAGCACTGCCGCTTGATGTTAAAGCCTTTCACTGTCGATTCCTCTCCTTCCAAACTTCACTTGATGGGATATATGGTGATTTCAGCCACGCGCGTATGCCAGCGCGGCAATCGTCGTTGCAGTTGCGATCCCTGCTCTTTGGGCAGTAGGCGCAGCTATCGCTCAGATAGTTCCAGATAGCGTTTGCCATTTTCCAAACGCCAAGCTCAAGCAAGTGCTCATAATTCGTCTTTACCTTCATCACCGTCGTCCTCATTGTCCTCGGCAGGCGGCAGCTGGTGCATGGGGCTTCCGGCATCAGCAAGCAGAGCGTTCTCCGTTTTCAGCTGCTCTACATTCTCCTGCCAGTCTCCTCCGCCCAGCTCGCGGGTGATCTGCTCGTGAGTCTTTATGCCGCACTGGGTCAATGTTAGCGCGGCGTTTGCCTCCTTCAGCGGATCAAGCTGTCCCTGCACAGGCCCGATCCACCGCGCGCCGCACCAGGCATCCCGCACCAAAGGATCATCGAAAAAGCCAGGGGCCTTAATGCGTCCGAGCGCCACCGCTTCGGCAAGCCATACCTCATAGACCGGCTGGCAGAAGCCGTCCACAAACCACGTCCGGCGCATCTTGAATGCTTCCCATGCTTCCAGCAGCGCGCCGCGGCTGGCGGAATAGGAGCTGTTGAACTCCTTGATCAGCACGTCATAGGGCAGCTCCAGCGCCGACCCGACCAGGCGGCAGATGGTTTTTACGAAGGTCTCAAATCCTGCCGTTGGCACATTGGGGTTGCCAAACTGCACCTTTTCGCCAGGGGCAAGGTGCGTCACCGTACCAGGCCCCATCTGGTACTCGTTCTCGCCACTTTGGAAGCGATCCACGGGGTTTGCGTCCGGCACTCCCGCGATGTCGCTGCCGCCAACCTCATTCACCGGGATCTGCGACGGGTCGCTTTCTGTCTCAATCCAAGCCGTGAAGAAGCTCTGCACCAGCGCGGCCATCAGCTCAGATTCGGTGTAGCGCCGCAGCTGCAATAAGGGCTCGATCACCTGCGCCAGATAGGGAACTCCCCTGTACTGGTCAGGGCGCTCGCTGTCCATAACGTGCAGGATGTTCGGCAGCCCCGTCCGCTCACCGTATGCCAGCACCCGTGTCCACTCCCGCGTTTCATCCGGCAGTGTCTCATAGGGATAGCTGCTGCAAATGTGATAGGCTACCACGCGGCCGTTCTCGTCCACCTCAACGCCGTCATATACCTTGTGTCCAGCGCCCGGAGACCCTTCTGGTATCGTTCCGTCTGTGGCGTTCAGCATGGAGTAGCCTCCATAGGCATCCGGTGTGCTGACACGATCGGCTTCGATCAGATGGATACGCAGTGTGTAGGGATTCAGCGGAGTTCTCGCGCCGCGCTTAAACAACGGGAACACATCGCCGCTAAGCAGCCACGACTTCAGCGCCAGCTGCTGGAGGCCTGCGAAATTGTTCAGCCCCAGCGCGTCGCAGTTCTGCTTTTTGCTCGCCCACAAGCGGAATTCCGCCTCGGTCTTCCTCTGCCATGCCTTTGCCGCCTCCGGCGACAGCCCAAGCACCTCCCGGTCGACCGTGGCCTTCAGGGTCAGCCCCGTTCCAACAACCTTGGTCCGGTTGGTGTTGATGGCACTTGTAGCCACCGGCGCGGCCATATACAGCATTCTCGACCGCTGGCGCAGCGTTGCGCCGTTGCGGTTGATGTCCTCGTTGGGCGAGCCGCTGTCAGGTCGGAATCCCTTCATCGCCCGCCTGGTCACGCTTGCTCCGGCTTCGCTGTATCCCTTGGCCTGCACCGTGCCTGGGCGAGCGGTATCATTTTTGCTCAATGCCTGTCGCCTCCTGTTTGCCTAAAATAATTGCGTGCGTTTTTTCGTGAAAAACGCACGCAAGGAATGTGTTTTTATAAACCAGCCGCCCAGCGGCGAAAGGAGCAAACTCCGCGGGCGGCTGGCGGTAAAGCCCTTTCGGGCGAATACCCGTTACCAATCGCGCGGGATCACGCCGAACGCCTTTCGCGGCCGCGTATTCGCAAGCAGTCTCTCCAGCTCGTCGATTTCGCCCTCCAACGCCTTGATCTCGTTTTTAAGCGCCGGGAGGTCAAACTTGGTCAGCTGTCGGTCATCGATCGTGTATGACTTCACGCCGCCCTCGACCAGTTTAACATAGGCATCTCTCAGCCGGTTAAGAGCACGCTGCCGGAAGTCCAGCCGCGCACGGAGTTCTACTGCATCTGCCATAGTCATCCTCCTCACCAATCATCGTAGTATCGTTCCAATGCCCTATTTTTCTGTCGCACCTGCGGTTTGGCTGCTGGCGCTATCACTGACGGCGTTGCAACACGCTCACGACGCGCGCCGGACATCTCCTTGAGCTTTCTGTCGATCTTGTCCAAGTCGGCAGGTAGAGCCTTAAATGCCGCCATGGCGTAGTTGCGGCAGTCCAGCACCTCATTACGCTCATGGCCAGGTATCTTTTCCCACTGCCATGGCTGGCGCTTGTTCTGCTTATATACCAGCCGCTCGGAGAGCAGACCCGCAAAGTAGGCGCTGCCGTAATCATCACGACGCGGAAAATGGCAGTATTTTGATCCAGGAGTCTGCACGGCCAGATTGTCCATGATGATCTGCTTGCCAGCGTCAACGCCCAGCTGGTATTGCCAGCACTTTCCGACGGTGCGCCCCTTCACGACGATCTTCATCTGCTTAGGCGGCGCGGTGTACGGTTTGTCCGGGCCGGACATACCTTTGATGCAGAACACCTTTTTGCCAATGCGTTCACGGCATCGCAAGCGCACATCCTGCGTGAAATGACCGCCCTCATCAACAAAGGACATGGACATTTTCAGGCCGATTCCGTTTTCAAAGTGAAGTACCCGGTCAAATACCATCTCGTCCAGCTTCGTCCAGGTGGCGTCATCATCTGGCCGTCCCATGATAAGGCCCTTTTCAATGCCCCAGGTCTCGCCAAAATGGCCGTGTCCGATGATCTCATACTCCATTCGATCATCCTGTGTATCAACACCCGCCGTCAGCACCAGAACGCCGTCCGGCAGCTCTGCGTGGTATTCCTCCCGCCGAGCCATCAGACTGTCTTCATCCTGCAGGTCGCCGCGGTCTTCCCACAGCTCGCCGAAGCAGGTGTTGTAGACCACTTGCATCTTGCGGCTGTTGCCGATAGCCTCTAGGTACTTCAGGATGATGCTCTCCCAGCTCGCCCATTGGCTCACAAAAGCGTTGAGCCAGAATGATCGCGTGCCCTGTTCGTAGGCGTCCGGGTTGTCCGCCTCCCATCTGGCGGGAGCGTGTTTCATCTCCAGTTCCGTGGAGATACAGCCGCAGCCGGGGCAGATGTAGTAAATATCCCGCACCTTGTAGGTCTTGTTCCCGGCAATGAGCTTTTCGTCGTAGTCGAAGCGAATGTCCGCCCAGCGTATCTCGTGATATTCGCCGCAGTGTGGGCAACGGGATTTCCATCTCTCCATCGTTCCCGTTGCATAGGAAGCCTCAATGGCGCTGGCGTTTTTCACGGTCGGCGTGGAGACCTCGCCGGACTTGGCGTTGTAAAAGGTGGTCTGACGCGCCATCGCCAGTCCCCAGGGGTCGCCCTCATTTCCTGCGGACAGCGCCCATCGGTCGCGTTCGTCGCCAAGTACATAGCGGATAGGTTTTGACGCCAACGCATGCGCCTCTGTCGAGCCGCACATGGTCAGGATGCCGCCTGGGTAGGTCTTTTGCAGGATGGTGTTTCCGCTGTCGCGGCTCTTTGGGTCGCTGACCTTTGCCCGCAGCGTTGGACAGTCACGGATCATCGGCGCGATTCGGAGCTTGGAATACTCCTTGGCGTCAATGGTCGTCGGATGAATAAAAAGGATCGACCCTGGGTCCTGGTCGATCACATAGCCGATGCAGTTATTCAGAAACTCGGATTTTCCCACCTGCGACGCGGCCACCATGACGATGTGCCGCACCTTCGGGTCGGTCCATGCGTTCATCGGCTCACGAAGATAAGGGGTGCGCTCGGTGCGCCATGGTCCCGGCTCCGCCGCACTCTCGGCAGACAAGCGGCGATTCCTCTCCGCCCATTCCGTCACGGTCAAATCGTCCGGTGGAAGCATCCCGGCCATTGCCTTGGCAACGACCCGGTTCAACCGAACGATCGCAGCGTTATTCGCCATCCATGTCACGCTCCGCCCAGTCGCGTCGCTGTCTCACACGCTCCTCATATTTTTGGGGGTCGTAGTGATACCCGGCGAGCTCCCGCATAACCTTGTGGACTTCTTTGCGGATGACCTCGGCCGCCTCGGCAGGAGTGGCAGTTGCGGCCACGTCCACAGCCAGCCGCCCGGGCAGCGCATTGAGCGCACCACGGATGGTGTACACCAGATCCTCCGTCATCGCGGCCACGTCCTCCGCACGGTGCATCGAGCCTTTCAGCTCCTCCGCCTCCAGTTTGGCAACGGTCGCTTTGGAGGTCTTGATGGTCGCATCGGCCACCCGCCGCGCTTTTTCCAGTTTCTTGTCCTCTTCATCTACAGGTTCAAAGGACAGGAACTTGATATATCGCTGAACGGAATCAGCCAGCAGGAAGCGGCCTTTCCGCACTGTCTGCAGCGTACCGTCCTGCGCCATCTGCTGCACCCGGCGCGCTGTAACGCCCAGCACTACCGCCAGCTCCGTTGAGCTGACTTCGGTCTCGTCGCCTATCTTCTCGGTCTGTTCAGCCATATAGCAAACTCCTTTCCGCGCTTTTTGTACGGGACTCACCAGAATTGCACTGGAGCACCGCCCATTAAGGCGGCGAGACCCTTATCCCTCTGTGGTCTTATATACTTGAGGAGGCCTTTATCTTTACGCTCAGAGAGCGAAGGATAAAGCAAATGGAAACAAAAAGGCACCGGATTTTCTCCGATGCCAGTTGTTTATTTGTTGTGGTGTTGGCGATTTATGTCCAGCGGCTCGTATACAGCTCTGTAGTCATCCCAGCCGCTTGCTTTTCTTCGGCGAATCTGGTACGCAGGGATTCCGCTGACTTTTGACCATTCCGCCGGAGACATGGAAACACCATTTACACATATCAAGTGCGTCGTCCGTTTGTTGCTTTCCTGCACTGATTTAGTTACCCAACGGCAATTTCCAGGCTCGTAATTACCTGTGCTTTCGATACGATCAATGCTCAAAGTGTCATTATAGCCATTGTTCTGCGCCCAGTCTCTGAACGCCTCGTAGCTTTCTCGCCACTCTTTGCACATCCGAACACCAAGTGCGCCGTAGTCTTTATATTCTTTTCTGGAGCTATCCTCTGTCCGGCGAATAATCCCATACCAGATACGATACAGCCGCGTTCTGGACTCACCGTGCTTGGTTGCATTTCTTTTTGCAACGCACCCGCACGACTTTATCTGTCCGGAGGTCAGGTTTGCCCCTCTGGCAATATGCTCATTCCCACAGTCGCATCGGCAACGCCACATTGCGAAATTTCCTTGCTTCCCAGCAAACTCTGTTACAACAAGACTTCCAAAACGAAGTCCAATAAGGTCTTTCATTCCACGCACCTCCAACTAACTAATCAAATTTTACATGGAATGAACGCAAATTTCAATAGCCATGCGTAACGAAACACCGGAAATTTGAACTGGTAAGTACGCGAAAATCGGGGTCGGCGAGCGCGCGGCTTAGGGGTGGGGGTCGTCACAGTACCTTTTTCTGCGCGTTGCAACAGCCGCAAAATGTCGCAGGAAACACTCCACGCCCGTAGGCGGGTTGTCGCTTGGTCGATGCATTCCGCGCCGTCTGCGCGCTTCTGTGGCGCTGGATGGCACTCGCACTCATACCCGAGTAAGAATCTCTGCCCGACTATATGTGTTCCCCTTTGCCATAAGCGCAATGAATTCGTCCTTGGAGAAGTCAGATAATCTGAATACCTCCTCTGGTCGCATACCCAATTGACGCCCTATCTCTTTTACATCCTTGCCTTCGTCCAGCAGCTTCTTTACGATAGCTTTCATGGGCTCGAGCAGGTGCGTACCACGGGCGCGGTTATGCGTGATAGTACCGTACATATCTTCGGCCGCGTCCGTATGTGCCACGATGACAACAGGGACTTTACCGCCAAGCTTTGTGCGCAGCGGCTCGCGTCCTGCGACTGTCCAGCGGTGAAAGCCGTCGATGATTGTGTAATCAGGACGCACTACGATGGGAAGCGTCCAGCCGTTTGTCTCAATGGAGCGGATCAGGAGGGCAAGGTTTTCTTCACTGACCTTATTGGGGTTATAGTCGTTGGGCTTGAGTAGGTTACGCTCCACCCATTGCAGAGAGGACAATGGGGCAAAGAGGTCAATCTCAGCCATGAGATTCGCCCCCTTCCACACGGAACTGCTTGGCGTACTCTGCATAAGCGCCGTAGACATTCTGGTATACCGCACGAAGGGTGCGCAGCTTTGGGTCTCCGGCAACGAGTGCGTCATGCATCTGCTTGTAGTCGCGTGGCCTGGCTATGCCGTCGACTTTTGTGTAGCAGCGCCGGTACTGCTTGGCCACGCGTCGGGTGGTGTCGTTTGTGAAATGGCGGTCAAAATCCTCAAAGAGCATTTTTCGCACCAGCGCCTTGTAATCGCGGGTTTCTTGGCCCTCGTTCTTTCTGCGCGTGCGCGAGCTACGCTTGTACCATTCGGTGTCCCAGTAGAGCAGCGTCATGTAGGCGTTCGGCTCACGAAGCTCAATGCGCCGCCAGAGGTCGGGGTCAGTCTCGGCAACGTGCTTCAGTCCGCGCAGGGAATCGCAGGCGAAGAAATTGGAGATGCGGAGGGAATGGCGATTCTCGCCAGCCTGGTAGATCCACAGGTACGCTTCCGGGATGTCCAGGTGGTTATCCCGGATGTACATCCACACATCGTTGTCGCTCCAGTCGTAGATCGGATAGATGGTGTTTGTTCCGGTGATGCCCTGCATACCGAGATTGAGCGAGCTCATGTACTGAAGGCGCTGCACAGACTCCGCCGCGCGAACGCCGGTCATCATGATACCGTCTTTTGTTACGCGAGGCAGAAAACTCTGGTAGTTCATGCTGCCGACCTCGGTCATATACGGGCTGGACATAATGGCAAAGGGAGGAGGCTTGCGCACCCAAACATCCTCCTTTCCCGGCTCCCATGTGATCCAGCTCTCGTCATTGGTCAGCATATTGAAGCAGGAGACCTGTTTCAGCGGCAGGCAATACCAGTCGAACTTGGCGCCGGCCATAAGGAACTTCTTACGCCAGAACTTCATGGCGTCGATGGAGCAGTCGTATATGGCCTCCTCGTCGATGAAGATGCAGGTGAGCTGTCGTGCGTCGATTTCTCCGCGCTGAATCAGCTTATAGACCACATCCGCCATGCATATGGAGTCCTTGCCGCCGGACAGGCTCAGGTAGACCTTTACGCCGTTGGAGAACACGTTGCGTACCCGAAGAAATGCAGCATCGACACAGCTTATGGAGCCTTTCGCTCTTTTTACAGCCATATCTTCTCACCGCATTTCGGACAGACCACGTACTTGCCGACGGGCTGCGCCTCCTCGGTGTGACCGGCATTTGTGTCGGGCGCACCGGCGGGCTGTGCCGCGCGCGCTTCCTCCTCCTTCTGGTAGGTCTCGGCCGCTCCGGCTATTTCCGCCTTTTTCTCTTCGGTGATCAGGCCGTAGGAGGACATCATTTCGTCGATCTCCGCCTCGTCAGCCACAAGGGAACGAAGAAGTTCATCATCGAAGCCGGGCACATCCAGGTCGTCGCCCAGCTCCGCAATGAACTCGTCGAATGCTTTCATGTCGTCCACGCCAAGATCGAAGATCCGGTTGTCCGCCAGCATGAGCTTCTTCTTCTCGTTCTCGGTCAGGCCCTCGACCACATAGCAGTCAGCCTCGGTGCGCCCCATGGAGAGCAGCGTTTCATACAGGCCATTGCCGGCCAGAATGACGCCGGCCTCGTCGCAGACGATCGGCCGGATCTGGCCGAACATTTCCACGGAGCGGCGGAACTCTACCAGTTGCTTGTCGGTGTGCATCCGCACATTTCTTTCCGGACGTTTCAGCTCAGAGAGAAGCTTAACGACAGTTTTCATGTGCGCACCGCCTTTCTCTTTTCGAGCAGATGCCAGACGATCGCTGCCAGGATGCCCGCACAGACAAAGTAGATGCGTACTGATGCCATAAGCGTCCACATGCCCATCACGCCAAGAGGAATGAGGATATGCCAGAAAAGGATCAGTCCGAGGTTGATACATAGGCCGACCCTTTTGCCAAACGCAATATAGATGCTGTACATGGAGCTGGACAGGGTAGAGGTGCCGATAATTGTGATCAGTACAGCCTTGACCAGATTCAGTGCCGGCGTGAACTGTACCCACGCCAGCAGGAAAGTGATGGCCATATAGACGCCGAAGAAAACGCCGCCGAGGGTGAACGCCAGTTTTGTGTTGATGCGCTGCGCCCCGTCCTCGTTCTTCTCGTTGTAGTCCAGGATGCGGAAGAAATACGGGTAGGTGAATGGTCCGGGCAGCAGCAGGATCGCTTTCCAGATACCGGCCTTCATGTTCTCTGCCTCCAGACCGAAGCCGATCACGTTATAGCTTCCGTGGGAGTGGATCAGCGCCGCGATCGTCACGGCCACCGCCAGCAGGTAGACCACCAGCCAGCCGAAGCCGTCCGTCAGCACGTTCCGGATCATACCGAAGCGGAGCAGGATAATAAGAAAGAATGCTGCCAGCACATAGGCGACAACTGTTCCGCCGGTCTGGCCGATAGGCGTGTCCGCGAATATCGTTTGCATTCCGTTCATAGAAAGCCATGCCTGGAACACACACATGACGCCACAAATCCACATCATCGGCTTTGACCTGAAGACCTCCCGCACCTTCGGGATTTTCAGAGCGACCAGACCGAAGAGGATGCAGGCGAGCGTATTGCCGAAGACCCAGATCAGAGACGGGATGATCCCGTATGTCTGCGTCATGGCCACGCCGTTCATGAGCGATCCGATGCCCGCCCATGTCGCGCAGATACTCAGCGCATAGTACAGCAGGGGATTGTTTTTGAATTTGCTTTTGATAGCGACAAACATATCGCTTCCTCCTTTTTGAATGTGCCTGCTGCCGGTATCGGTGGCGATCCGATGCCTGCCCAGACCAGACTCCGCGCAAAGGAGCAACGCGGGGCCAGTGCCCTCCTTTCCAAAATAATGACGGCCACCCCGAAGGATGACCGTCTGGCTTGATTTAGGATTTTATGAGCTTACCATACCACACAGATACGCGCAACATCAAGCAACACGATGCAACATCACCGAACATCACCGAACAACTTTCACATGCCTAGGTAGCGATAGCATGCCATCCTCACGGAATCCTCCGAATTCCGGCCGCCAACAATCGCAGCTACCTCTTTCCACGAAAGCGCACAGAGAAACCGCAGACGAAAGATCGTGCGGAGCTGTATATCGGAGATTTCTTCAACGAACGCCTTTATGTATGGCTCACTTTCTGCAACTTCTTTTTTCAGCTCTGCTATGCTTTCTTCCAGTGTAACGATCTCTATGGCAAGCGCGCCTACCATATCATGCGCGCCGGAGGCACGAGGCATGCCTGTTATTTTCTGCGCGCCCGGCTCTGCGGCAGACCGCATAGACTCCAGCATTTCGTTCGCCGTATTCAGCTCCGATCTGAGATCGAAATGCCTATTAAGCTCGTCCAGCGTCATTCCTCGCGCCTCCTTTTCAAGATTCAGTCAAACTGTCCTTTGTGCGTCCTTCCTTATGTATTTATCGTCAGGATAATGAGCGCCAAGCGGAACCCGGCACCTATACCCTTTCTCCAAATGCCAGCAATCCTTGCACCGCACGACCTCAACGGTATCCGCGGCTGGTGCTCGCTCGATCGCACGTTGCACAATCGCGGGCAAAAATCCTTTATCGCGCAGATCGGAAAGCAATGCGCTGCGTGAAATCAGATCACCATCTGCCGCATTGCTCTGCTCATCTGGTTCGCTCCTAGGGATCTCTCTATCCCAGCAAGCGGTACACACCGTATTGTTGTGCTTCATGTATTGCCTACACGGCGTGTCAGCATTGCCCGCTTCGTATCCGTATATGAATGGGCATCCATCACACCCACCCTCATATTTTTTATTCACCGCTTCCGGATGTTCCTTCTGTAGCAGTTCACGATATGTCATGATGCACCTCCGTCTCCAAGCAGCAGTTGTCCACTCTTATATACCTGATACAATGTCCTGCCCTGATTATCCGCCAAGTAGGGCAAAAACACCTGATCTACCGGCACGTCGCAGGACTCTACAAGCGCCATCTGCGCAAGTACCCAATCCCGTACATTTCTCCACGCTGTCATCTCCGCCTGCACCGGATCAGGCTTGACCCGCTGGCTCTCAAAAGCACGCAGCGTCCCTGCTACCGGTGCCGGAAGCGTAAATCCCCGCATTGCCCCGGCCGACGACATTGCGAACGACAGCGCTGTGGGCTTGCCGTCAACGTAATCCACCATGATTTTTGTTGCGCCGTGCCGCGCCAGCGCGCCTTGTATTTCTCCAAGGCTGGTGTACACGTCAACCTTAGTCGTATAGTTTTTGATTGCCATCTCATTCACCAGCCTCCGCGTACAGCGATTCCATCTTCGTGGCGCACGCAGAGCAAATGTGGATTCCGTTGATCGATCGGACGCCGCCGTCTGTGCTGCCGCAGAACACGCATCCGGGGGCATATTTGCGAAGGATGATGAGATCGTCATCAACATAGACTTCCAGTGGATCTCCATCCTGAATTCCGCGCTCGCGCCGGAGCTCCTTCGGGATCACGACGCGGCCAAGACAGTCGATTCTGCGAATCATTCCAGTGCTTTTCATGATCTTTATTTCCTTTCAATTTTGATATCTCCTGAAGCTTCTCGCCGCCCGGCAGCTCCCCCAATGGGGGGCAAAGCCGGTACCGGTGGCCTTGCGAGGGTCTTCGGTATACTCGCAGGAGAGAACTTCACCGTTTGTCGTCACAATCTTCTTTGTGCCGGAGCGAGGTTTTGCAATGTAGTAGCGCGGACTGGCATCACACGGCATTGATTTGCCGCCCTGGGTGCCGATCCAGACAATAGCTGCGCCGCAGCCTTTGCAGATACCTTCTCTCATTTCTTTTCCCCGCTTTCCTTTCGGCACTCCTGCACACCATTGCACGGATCGTCACAGGTCTTACAGCACTTATCGCAGTGCGGATGCGCCAACTTACAGAGAGTGCATGGTCCTGCGTCTTCGCTGTCATGGAACAATTCATGTGTACCGTCCTGGAGTGCCTTTTCATCGTCAGACATCTCGTAGCCAAGCTTCTCCAACAGGGCATAGATACCATCCAGCCCATCATTACCGCAATGCGTCGCATTCCATCTGTTATAGTATCCGTTATTTACGCTGTCATCGAGGCGTATGTAGACCATCTGCAAAAGGGCCTTTTCGGGAGATTTTTCTACGGCTTCGAGCACAGCCTGATGTGTGATTACATCGCTATCTTCGGTTTCCCCGTCCGACTCTACGCCGAGCAACGCTTCGATTTCTTCTTCGCCAATCCAGCCAGTGTTGTCGAAGTACTCCGCGCAGATCCACGCCGCCATAACATCGGCAATATGCTTTTTGGCCGTCTGGCCGGAAACGCTGGCAACAAAGTCAGACCGTAATTCATACGCCCGCTGCGTTGCCTCGTTCAGACCAGAGCGGCGAGCTTCTAGTTTAGCCGCACGCTCTTTTGCGTCCAAATCTTCTGTATCGTTTTTATCCTCATCCTTCTTTAATAGGCGGATGGAGTAGTAGTTGGTTCGAATATAGAAATATTCCACCGAGTCAGCATCATCCGGTGCCTTGATGTCCTCGACCTTACTATACCTTCCCCAACTGTTGGCATATCTGTAGCCACTATCATCCTCAACCTTAGTGGCAAATGTAGAAACAACAGCCTCAATTTCAGCCAGCTTTTCTTCAGTCTTTTCGGCGTCGATGGCCTGTCTCAGTTTATACTTGAAGTTCTCGGTTCCGATATATTCGAGCATAGCATTCTTCCGCTCCGGGCTTTTCAGCTTATCCAGCTCCATGTAGTCGAACAGGGTAGCTCCGCGTTCTTCGGATTTCTTGAATTTCTCCTTGTCCAGCTCCAGAAGCTTCACGCGGCGCCGGACGGTAGTGGTGGAGAAGCCGGACTTTTCCGCGATATCCTCAACGGTATCGCCCATATCGAGCATCATCTGAAAGCCCTGCGCCTGCTCATAGACCGTGAGATCGGTGCGCTGCATATTTTCAGTGAGCATGGTGCTCAGCTGCTCGCGCTCGGACATATTTACCACTACACAAGGGAGTTCTTCGAGCCCTGCCATCTTTGCCGCAGCTAATCGGCGGTGGCCGATGATGACCTTGTACCCGCGCTGCCAGGTATCACCGGAGATCTCGCCTGTGACCATATTCGGAACGACGGTCAGGTTTTGGAGGATGCCGTTTGTCTTGATGCTCTCTGCCAGCTCTGAAAGGTCGCCGAGATCTTTGCGGGGGTTGTCCGGGTGCTGGTGCAGCTCCCTGACGGATATGTAGACCAGGCCACCTTTTCCGTTCTGATCCGCAGGCGTCTCCTCGTCATCGCACTCGGTTTCGGCGAGCTGGGCTTCATACAGTTCCTCATCCCGCCGGCGCTCGATCTCATTGCGTTTTTCTTCCTGGTCGTGGATGGTGCGGTCCTCGCCTACGCCGTTATTCGCATAGTAGTCGCACTCCAGTTCCTTGAACTGGTACTCACATTTGCGTTCACATTCCGCTTGCAGCGGACAACGCTCATTCAAAATTTTCTTTGCCATGAATTGCTCCTTTCATGTGCCGCTGCTATCCCGCGGCCGGATTGTTAATTTTTCAAAACAGCGTGAGTTGCCCTGTCTTTGTCTCGGATATCGTGGCCTCTACTGTACCTGGCGGCTCCGGGGCCGGCACTTCTGCCTGGCCCTTTGGAGCTGCCGTCCTGAATAGTAGATCCATTTGCGCCCATATCCGGCGCCAATGCCACACGTCCCGGAAGTACATGGGCGTGTACCAAATATTCGGGCCATCCTTTGGAATTAGGCCATGAGCATCCCAGCTGGTGGCCGGTCTCGCGAGACTGTCGTCAATCACAACGTAGCCGGGGCATCCCATAAGGCTCAACTGGATGTAGCACATACACCCGGCAAGGAAATCTATGTCCTGAGCAACAAAGAGGACGGACGTCTGGTAATTCAAATCATGGCCAGGTCTCCGGCACTCATTCGCAAAAGCAATCAGCAGTGCGCCTGCGCCGCAAGCCGGGTCATTCACGGAGACCCATCCTTGTTTTTCGACTTTCGCCTTAAAATCTTCGCCGTAGGACATGGCGGCCATTGCGCGACACACGGAGTAGGGGGTGAAGAACTGTCCTCTCCACTCATTCGCAAGGTCCAGTGACATGAACAGCTCACCAAGCATGTCCTGATCAGGATTCCTCTCCAGATCAGCCACGACCTCATACAGCATCTGCGAGAATACCTCAATCTCTTGCTTGGTGTACTTTCTGGCGCGTGTGAGGTATTCTTTCTCCCTGGTGTCCTTGTGCGGCCCGCCTACAGTATTCGCTATGCTGATGGCGGACATGATGATGAAGTCCTGCCAGACTTCCCACCTTGAGTAACGGCCCGTCAGCCCGTCCAAGAGCTTGACGATAGCCTTTTGCCCATCCCCTCTGACGCGACGAATGGCCTTTCCCACGACTTAGCCCTCCTTGCCGACGCTGCCCTCGTAGGAATCATCAGGTACGTCACACGGCAGAACTTCGCGCGGCTGCGCACCGTTAAACGGTCCGACGATACCGAGATCCTCCATCTCATCAATGAGCCGAGAAGCACGCGACGCACTGATGTTCATTCGGCGCTGCAGGAGCGCCGTGGATGCTTTATTCTCTGCGCGAACGATCAAAATTGCCTGCCGAAGTTCCTGGTCTGCATCATCCAGCAGATTATCGTCATCATCGTCCAACAGATCATCCTCATACGCCTCTAACGGCTCTGCATCCTCTGGAAGATCGTCGGCATCATCCTCGTCGATCTCCGGCATGGTGCCGGGCGTCAGAACGCCGCGCTCGATGATGTCTCGGAAGAAATACTGGAGCCAGCAGTAATGCAGCTTGTTGAACAGATTCTTGATCTTTGCAAACAGGGCATCGCCGATCGTGAAAGTCTCCGAAATCTTATAGATCAGCACTCCGTCCTTATATGCAAACACGATTGATGCATCGGGGCTGGTGTACCCGTTATCCTCTGCGGCCTCCAGCAGAGAAAGCTGCTCCTCCACGCCGCTTACCGGGCGGATCGTCAGCGTGATCGGATATGTGTCATGCCGGAATCGGTACACGAGATTGTTCTCGTCGCAAATCCCCTGCAGCTTTTTCTTGTATGCCTCATACTTGGCAACTTCGCTCATGGTAAAACTCCTTTCGTTCACCCGAGTAGCAGCAACGTGCCATTCCAGCCCGTTCGCACTCGGTATTTGTCCAAATCGGCCTCTGTGATGTACTTGCGGCCGAAAACTTCTTTCATGTGGGACCATACGTCCCACGGAATGTTGTAAACTGCGCCGGACGAGAATCCGGCAATCACAGCGCATCGAGCGCCGAGCGCCTGAGACTCCGTCATGACAACCGCTTGAATTTGCAGGACGCGGCTTTGCTCCATACGCGCGGCAGACGTGTACTTCGCCTCGAACATCACCTCACGGCCGCCTTTGATCAGGCCTTTGTAATCCGGCTGTGCTTTCTTCTCGAAGCACGCGATGAACCTCCCGTTTCCGATGTTCCGCAAGACGCGCATCGGCTCCGGTGTCTTTTCGATCAGCGCGAACCCGCGCTGACGGTAATAGGCAAACGACGCATCCAGCCGTTCTTCAAACTGCTTGCCTTTTGCGCGGCTGATCTGCCCCTGAAGCTGACGCTTTGGGTCTTTCACCTGACCCGTCATCGTGTCGATCCTCCTGCGTAGCCGATGCAGAACATTGCCACACCTACGACGGTTTGCACGAACGCACGCCAGCCAGGCAGCAGCTCATGATCGCTCGCTCCCGCCGTGCCAAGCACCAGCAGCAGGCCAAAGATGCAGATCGCCGTGCAAAGCGCCTTGACTTTTTTGTGCGTCATACTGCATCGCCCCACTGATACGCATAGCAGAATACGTGATCGCCAATTTTGCCCCATACGCGGTCGTTCTCACCGGATCGGGAGAAAAACACGACATCTGCCGGGAGAACGGAGTCGCCATACATTGCCGCATCGATGGCGTCATATTGCGCCTGCGTGGGTTTTGCCGTCCCGATTCTGTTGATGGTTGAAAACTGCGGTACGCGCGTTCCAGCTCCCTGGTGCAGCACATCATGCACCGTTCCCGGGAAATCTGGAGAGATCACGCGGTTAAGCACAACCTCAGCCACCGCCTGCTGCCCTTCCGCGCTCTGGTTGCCCGACTCTAAGTATACAATCGCGGCCAGTTCCTCCAGTTCAGCATCCGTTATTTCCACGGCCGCATACCGTGGTACCCGAACCGGCTTGTCCTCCGTCTCCGCAACTTGCCCGTATTCTGTTGTTGCCGGTTCGGAAAGCTGCGCAGGAGTTGAAATTTCGGTATTTTCTAACTTGCCGGTAATTTGCTCCGGCTGATATGTAGCGCGCACGGCAATGATCGCCGCCAGCGCGCCGATCAGAGCGCAGAGCACTGTATATTGGAATTCCTTAGTCATGTTTGCAACCTCCAATTCGGCCTTCCGGCGAAATTGATATAATGCTTTTTGCTGCGTTCATAGATGCGGGAGCCAAGCGCTTCGTCGAAGTCGATCAGGTAATCTAAGCTCCACTCCGTGCTGATAACGGTCAGCTTCGCGCTGTCGTTGTACCGCGAGTTGAGTATCTCAAACGCAAGGCGAATATCTGCTGTGCTCGGCTTCACACCGCCTCCGGTTTTGAACAGGTCGTCGATGTAGAGCAGCTTTGTCTTTTTCAGCGGCGATATCAGGTGCTGATACGATTCGTCGTCGTTGACAACCGCTTTGGCCTGCACAGACATATCCCTCCAAAGCACATACCGCGCATCAACCCCGGCGTCGAGCAGCGCGGCACATACGGCAGTACACAGATGTGTCTTACCAGAACCGGAATTTCCGGAGGCGAGTAGCCATCCGCTTCTCGACGCCACGTAATCCTGCGCGATCTCCAGCGCGACAGTCTGCCACTTCTCCACGGTAGTCCATGTGTCGAAGGTGTACCGAGCCACCATGTCCATCAAGCCGGAAACGCGAAGCCTGCGAATGTTTCGACGGCGCACCATGCATTCACACTCGTGAGTGATTAGCACGCCCTGTTCTCCGAGCGTGTACGTATATCCGCGGTTCTTGCATTTTTGGCAGTTGAGCTCGCCGAGCTCGCCCTGCTTGCTGTTTGCCGCCTCAAGGCGCTCCAAGTCAAACGCCTCCCGGTCATGCTCTGTCAGTGGGGCTTGGGAGATTCCAAGCTCTTGGAGCTTCGCCGCGATCTCTGCCGGTAGCTGCATTGCGGTCACCTCCGTTCTTTTCGGGAAGCACATCATCCCAGCGGCCTTGATTCAGCCATGTTGCCGGGTTCGGAATATATTGCCCAAAGTCCCTACTCCATTGATCGCTGCGCTTCTGCCGCTCAATCGCGG
Source organism: Clostridiales bacterium (assembly GCA_004556965.1). GTDB lineage: Bacteria > Bacillota > Clostridia > Oscillospirales > Oscillospiraceae > CAG-103. The sequence continues at coordinate 49,033 of SFFE01000005.1, forward strand.
TCAGGAGCGTTTCGAGCGAAATCCGTGATTTTTGGACTTTCTCGAAAGCTTTCTTAGCAGCCTGTTTACCAACTTTCTTCGGGTACGCCGACCAAAATGTTTCGAACTCCGTGTCCCCCGAGGGGGATATAGGGGGTGTATTATTACTCCCTTCTCCTATATCCCTATTCCCTTCTCCCTTATCGCTTCCGGTTTGCTTGCCGTTTGCTTCGTGTTTGCTTTCTATTTGCTTCGTATTTGCTTCCGTTTTGCTTCCGGTTTGCTTGCCGTTTGCTTTGCCACCAGCAGCACCAGAGATTGACTTTTTTCGGCTAACCTCAATATTCGGCTGTGCAAGCCGGAACAAGGCGGCTGGAACTCCGCAAATCTTAGGTTCTGTGCCATCAAGCGCATATTCGCAAATCGCCATTAAGTATTCTGCCTGCATTTCTTTGTCTTCCAATTCCTTGGCAGCGTCGTAAAACGAGCGGAAGAACCGAAAAGACGTTCGATCATCCATATAAGAACCACCTTAAAACGGCAGGTCGCCGTCGTCCTGATAATCGGAAAATTGCGTCTGCACGCCATAATCAGGACTCGAATCATAGGCGTCGCTGCTCTGTGGATCGGCACTTGCAGCAGCAGGCTGCTGATAGCCCCCGTACTGGCTCCTATTGTCGCCATAGTTGTATCTCGGCTCTGCGGGTCTGGAATAATCGCCACCATCGCGGCGCTTGCTTTCACCAAAATAGACGTTCTCCGCCACGACCTCGGCGCTGCGGCGCTTGTTGCTGTCGCGGTCGGTCCAATCGCGCATCTGCAGGCGGCCGCTCACGGCTACCATGCTGCCCTTGGTGAAATACTTCGAGACGAATTCCGCTGTCTGACGCCAAGCCACGATGTCGATGAAATCGGTCTGACGCTCGCCGCCGTCGCGGCTGCCATAGTCGCGGTCAACCGCCAGCGTGAACGACGCCACCGGGATCTTCGACTGGGTGTAGCGGAGCTCAGGGTCTCTGGTGAGCCGGCCCATGATGGTAATGTGATTAAGCATCCGGCGTACCCTCTTTTTGGTCCGGTTTCGGCCCAAGTATCAGATCCTCGACAGCGGAATCAAGCCCGTATGCGCTGTTCCGGTAGCACTTTCGCAGGAGCTCCAAATCTCTGGTATCTTTAACAAGATCCAAATACTCGCTCAGTGGAATATAAACATTCAACGTGCTGGGCATATTCATCTTCTCCTTTCAGCGTTGCATATTCTGATTGCTCGCTTGCAATCGTCCACATCGAACATGCCGATGTGGGTTTTCTCTGCGGGCAGATTCATCTTCTGCGCCAGCCAACCATAGGCGGCGCTGCGATGTCCGCGGAATCTCCCGTATTGCCAGATCGGGTCAAAGGCTTTGTGCGCAGCTCGCTTCCAGTACCGCAGTTCTGCATTTGCGAATCGGCCAAACGGCTTGTCCGTGTTCCTGTGGCAGCCAACATAGGCCATGCAATTTCGGCAAAGCCAAACTTTATTCCCGTAGTCCCTGCCGTAAATAACCTTGCTGCTTACCAGCTCGGCTCGCCGGCCGCAGTAGTCGCAATATACCTCTCTCATGAATCAAACCTCGCTTTCATTTCCGGAGTGTCGGTGTCGATGCCAAGCTCGCGAGCCTCAGACACCGCGCCGTCGATCAGGCGCGCCATCTCCTTGCTGTCCATGTCGGACGTGTGCTTGTAGATCAGGAAGCAGTTGAAGTCCACGCCATTCTCCGTGCGGGTATCGAAGCATTTAGCGTATTTGTAATACTTGTAGATATCTACAGAGACAGGCAGCTTCCACCCGACGGGCGTTCCGTTTTTGTCCCGATCCACGACGCCGTACTCCAAGACAAGGCGCTGTTTCACAGCCTCGTCGCTTTCTCCGGTCGCAATGGCGATCTCGTTCACAAGCACGTGGAAGTAGGCATTGGCGTCCTTGCTGCGCTTCCGGCGCCACTTTTTGATGGACACATCCACATCTACCTCCTTGAAGGCTTCATAGCCCTCGCGGAAGTCGGTGTCGAGCTCAATCGTGAGCCGTTGCTTGCGGTTAACGCCATAGGAAAAGTCGATTAGGCGTCCTTTCATTTCGCCAGCCACTTTTCCTTGTAAGTGTCCAAGAGTCCCATGCTTGTGATCGACAGAATAAACTCGCCGATAATGTCCGAGATCGGCCTTGAAGTATCTGGCGTATACCGTTCTGTGTAAAGATCGCTTCCATCGCTCACGAGGTAGACAAACTCACGTGCCTCCGGGACGATGTAGAAATACATGGGGTGCTGCGGACTTTCGAGGTATGTGCCGGCAAGCTCAACATCTTTGAAGTTTCTGTTTTTGAACTTCACATCGTAGATCGTTCCGGCTTTCAGCACGTCCAAGATGCCATAGGCGACAAACGTCATGCCGCAAACTTCGATGTCTCTTTGTACGCGAACCTGCACAGGCGCGCCGCGAACAATCGCTGCAACCTTCTGAATACCGCTTTCCCATTTCGGATGAGGAGTCCGCTGCACACCGGCGGCCGCTGCATAGACGGCATTCTCAAATTCGATACCGTTGAGCATTGCGTCGGTCGGTTCTTTCTTCTCCCGATTCAGCGTCCTCACGAAATCCGCCTTTGCATCTTCCTCGCCGCCCTCAGGACAGTCGAACATATACATCCACGAAGAGAGCAGGGACTGCGTAATGAGAAACTTCTCCATCAGCGCCACCTTATCCGTTCTGTGCCGCAGTTCCGCCAGCGGTAAGGTCTGCCACGTAGTAGCTGTTGAGGACGCGGTCAAATTTCAGGCCGAGACTGTCGGTCTTCGCTTTGAGCAGTGCAGCAGCCTCCTTCTTGGAAGTCAGCGCATGATTGAGCGTCTGCAGCGCAGCAAGCGCGGCATTTGCGCTGTCCACATCAGCGACCCCTCTGACGATCTCATTTGCATGGGCCATTGCAGCGTCATACTGCTCTCTGACTGGTGCAAACGCCTCATTCTCTGCCTGAATATTGGCCTTTGCCTGTTCGAAAAGGCGGGTCAGGAAATCGTTCTTATCATCGGGACCGAGAGTCGGAATTGCGATCTTGCCCTGAATGCCGTGGCAGCCTTTTGCGAAATACTCTTGCTCCGGCGTGAAGCAAATCACACGCTGATCACCGATCATCTGCACATACCCGCCGAAATCGCACGGCGTCCAAACGGTATTTCGGACGCTCCCCTCGCACACAAGGCGCTGCACAGGATTGCCGTCCTTGTCCGCCGTCTCGTTGGAGTGGAACACATAGATGATGTTCTTGTTCAGGCGGGTTTTGACATCCTCAGTAAAGCGATTCCACTCGCTTTTGACAAAGCCGAATCCTTTGAGTCCGTTGAACTCGCCGGACTTGGTTTTCGCGCCCTTTTCTTCCATCGCCCACTCCTTCAGGAAGGTCACGAAGCTGCCGCCGGTGTCAATCACGACGGTCTGGTAGTTGCGCATATCGGGGGAATTGATATCCGCGCACACTTCCTTGTAGTTGTTGCAGACGGACGTATCTTTCCGGTGCGCTGCACGAACGCGGGAAATGCCGCGGTCAAAATCCAGCAGAATCGGATCGGGCGCAGACAGCGCGAGCGTTGTTTTGCCGACACCGGGGCTGCCGTAGATAATCATGGAGAATTTTTTGTCCGAGAAATTCATGTTTTCAGGCTTCACAATCATGGTAATAGCTCCTTTCAGTCGCAAAAACTTCTGTGGCAGTGCGGGCAGCTGACAATATGTCCGCTCCCTGCATCCTCTACCGCAATGCCGGAGACGTACCCGCCCGGCCATCTAACTGGTCGGAAAATATCAACGCCGCAGCGATAGCAACTTCCGCTTCTCGGAGAGAAGTTCGGGAGATTGCGCTCTGCGCAGTATTGAGCCTGCGCTGCTGCGGCTTTCTGTGTGTCATACATTGTCTTGACATCCTTTCTCTTTGAGGTAGTTGTCTACTTGCTTTACCACCCATTCATTCACCGTCGCATATCCGTCCTCGGATATGGCACGTTGCAACAGCCGAAATTTCGCGTCAGGCAAACGTCCCTGCACCCGGCAGGTAAACTTGTGTTTGCCGGAGCGCCGATTTCCTGTGTGCGAATTTTCGCCGTCAGTGATTTGCTGCGCCGTTTCCGGGATTTGCGGGTACGATGTACGCAGCAGCCGGAACCCTTCCGGATGGAGCACAACACCATATTTCCAAGGTTTCATGCACTTGGACATCAGCGTTTTATCAAACGACGGAAACAGGCCACGGATGATCTTGACCGCGTCTTTCGGCTGGGCGCCAGATTGCGAGATAAGTTCTTTCAGGTCTTCCATGCGACCGATCCCCTTTCCTGTTTGACAGAATCGCTGCGGAATGATAGAATGTCAGTGGTTTTTTGATCCTGAGGTCGTCTCCGTTGCAGCGGGGCGGCCTCCTTTTTTGTGATCTGGCAGTCGCAGATCTCTCCCGGATCAAGATTGCACCCGCAGAATGGGCATATGCGGTAAATCATGTCGTCGCCTCCGGGAAGAAGGCGGCGGCGAGATCGGACACTGCTCTCATCAACGGAATCAGCATTTCGCTGATTTCACCATCCTCCAGCCCGACGATGTCCGGCTCACCGTTCACGATCCCGCCCTTCATGATGACAACATTTCCGACAATGGGCTGTCCATGTTTCGGCGTTCCATAAAGGACAGAACCAATTCCGTTCAGTTTGAGGTTTTGGAGCAACCCTTCCTCGTTAACGACCATGAGATACGGCTTGAGGAGTCCTCTGGGAAACACAATTTCAATATGCCCGCCGACTTCGGCTCCGACCGTCTGATAGAGCGGTTCCCCAAATTCTTTGACCGACATGTCGCCGTCAGTCTTGATTACGATTCCTTTCATGTTTCATCAGTCCTTTCTCAATGTAATTTCGCGGTTACGACAGCCACCGCGCAAGCGCAACCAGTGGGACAACGATCCTGGCGTTCTTTTTACTGCCCGGCTTTTTTGCCGGGAACGTTTTATCCATCAGCAGCGTGTCGCGGCTCAGGCCGACGACCTCGCATGCCTCTTGGATGTAGATCGTCTCCCGGCCCGGAAAACGCGCATCCAGTCGCTCAAGCTGGTCCCGGAAGCCCTCCTTCTCTTTTGGCATTGAATAATCACCTCCACATCACCGTTCACAAACATTTCTCGCATCTGCCAAGTACAAATCGAGGCGCAATTCTTGCAATGCAGTCTGATCTAGAGCTGCCTACACTCAAGAAGAAGCGCAAGCACTAGTGCAATGACTCCCATTCCCTGCCCCGCCCTTGTCATGGCGGGGCTTTGCTTTATGCATCCGTAGACGGACACGAACATAGCCAGAATTGCAAAACATGCAACATACACCATTTGATATGCCTCCCTTCTTCCCGTAGTTTAGAAAAACTAAACTTATTGGGTAAAAAAATATCTTGGTATATCACAGCGATCAATCTGAAGAAACTCACAGATATTACAAATCTGTTCTTGGGTAAAGATTCCCTTTCCGTTCAGTTTAAGGCTATATGTGCTCGGTGTCATTTTCCCAGCCGCAGCAACCGCTTTGTCTGTCTTGCCAAGTTCAGCAGTTCTCGCTTTCAGCAGCGAGTAATTGAATTGCAAACTCATATTTTTCTCACCTCCAAGGGTTTAGTTTTTCTAAACCTTACTACATGGATCAAGAAAAGTCAATAGAAAGTTTAGATAAAATTAAACTTTTTTTCGATTTATTTTTATAGCGTATTGATTTATCTAAACTTTTAGGATATAGTATACATATCCTAACGGAGGTACGAACTATGGAAAGCAAAGAAACTTGTGCAAAAAGAATTCGTGCGGGTTTGCAGATGAGAAATATGTCGCAAGCTGATCTCTGCCGAAAAACAGGAATTCCCAAAAGTGCTATGAGCCAGTATTGTAATGGAGGGCTCGTACCACGTCAGGATCGAACCTTTTTAATCGCCTCCGCTCTTGATGTGTCTGAGGCTTGGCTTATGGGATATGATGTTCCCATGGAAAGAAAAACTGCGCCCGCCTCCATTGAAGAAGACGAGCGCATGCGGGAGTTTATTTCTTTGTTTTCTCGGTTGACCGAAGAGCAGCAGAAGATGATCGTTGCTCAGATAAAAGGGATTTTAGCAGATCAATAATGCTGTCCTGCTGTTGACAGCTCAGTTTTGAAAATAGCAACGCTGCGGCGGTAATGCTTTCTTGATTGTTGGCATGGTCCATAAGTACAGCTCCTTTTTTGAAAGTTGCTGCCGGCAGTATCGACATTATATCATAAAATTCCGGTTTTTCCCGAAAAAGATATATTATTACTTTCAACTCAAATCGACAATTCTTATGGTGGCGAGAAAGCATGCTTATTTTCTTTGTTGTTGTCATTATATGTGCTATAACTACTGGTATCCTGTTAATTAACCGAAAAACGACAGCGAATTATGGGGACAATACACCGCCTCGCGGCTCTATTGACTCACTAAACTTGGGGCAATTTTCTCAGGAAGAACAGGATCAAATAAAAGCGATTTCTGAATTTTGTGGTGTGCGTTATGTCACACCGGAAAATATTCGGAATTATGCTATCCACAATATTGGACAAGACTTTGCTTCAATGCCCGGATGGGACATCTGGGACATATCCGTCCACGAAGCTCCTGGCCAATACGAGCGCTTAAGGCGCGCACTTGACTCGAAAATATGTGTATTGAGCTATGACCCAAAATATCAGCTTGCAAAAATTCGCGGTAATACCGGTGTTTATTTGACCAGTTGTAAACGTTGCAGTTGCCCAGATTATCATAATAGGCATTTGCCTTGCAAGCACATGTACGCACTTGCTATAGAGTTGGGCGGCGATGTAGAAAAGCACATTATTGATACAGAAAACAAACCCCTGTATGGGCTAAAGATAGCACTCGCTGGAAGATTCGCCGGTAGCAAAGACGGCTCGGATGGAATACGAGGTAAAATCAATTCGCTCGGCGGTATTTGGGAAGATACTGTCTCTACATACTCATCTGTGCTCGTTTGTGGCAACGCTCCTTCAGAAATCAAAGTTTCTTATGCGAAAAACAATGATATTGAGATTTTGCAGCAAGAAGCAATTCTTACTATTTTCGTTACCGATCTTGAAACCAGAAAATAAAAAGCCGCCCCGGTGCGGGAACACCGGGGCGGCCAAGAGAGCAGCAAACTTTGACGGGTATCACTGCTCTCTCATTTTAGCATGGGAGGATTGTCATGGCAAGCAGAAAAAATAAATACTACAAGCGCCCTGATGGGCTATACGAAGCCATCCGCACCATCAATGGAAAGCGAAAAGCTTTCCGAGGGCGTAGTCCGCAAGAAGTTGAGCAGAAGATGATCGCCTACAAAGGCGAGGCCGAACGCGGCAGACTGTTCCGAGAGGTTGCAGAGGAATGGGAAGAAATCCACTTCCCTACGCTTGCACCCAACACTCTAAAGGGCTATCGGCCGGCCAGCAGGCGGGCAATAGAGCATTTCGGCGATACTCCGATTCGTCAGATTAAGGCGCCGGATATCAAGCGATTCATCAATGAATTTGCACGTGCCGGAAAGGGGCAAGCCAGCAGAGCGCAAAAGACCGTCACGAACCAGCTTCTTGTTCTGAATTTGATCATGGGCTACGCAGCCGAGAACGGGGAAATTGATTTTAATCCCTGCGCCAATGTGTCCATCCCGAAAGATCTATCTAAAAAGCGCCGAGAAGCTGCTAGTTCCGCAGACGAAGCCAAGGTAAAGAACGCGGCAGACGTTTGGCTGCTGCCCTATTTCATCCTATATACCGGTCTCCGGAAAGGAGAGGCCTTGGCTCTCACATATGGAGATATTGATCTCAAAAAGAAGATTATCCACGTAACAAAGAGCGTGTACCATATCAGCAATAAGCCTTATATCAAGAAGCCGAAAACAGAAGCAGGCATTCGCATCGTCCCAATTCTAGATCCTCTCACGCCAAAGATACCAAAGCGGCGGAAAAAGGAGCTATACTTATTTTCTGACGACGGAGGGAAAACGCCGCTTACAGAAATGCAGTACCAGAAGCACTGGGAGCGATTTGTTGAAGCCACCGGAATCACATGCACCGCACATCAGCTCAGGCACAGCTTTGCAACGATGCTTTTTGAGTGCGGAATCCCGGTAAAAGACGCTCAGGATTTATTGGGGCATTCCACAGCCGCCATGACACAAGATATTTACACACATATCCGGGACGCACACCGTGAAGAAACAGCGCAGCTCATCAACCAAAAGCTGCGCAAAAAATAGCCTTTTTACTGTGTAGTTTCTGTGTAGTTTACCTTCCGAAACATACCGAAAGTTTCCGAATAATTATTAGGCAAAAAACAAGAAAAACCCTTGCAATCACTAGATTTCTTAGCAATTGCAAGGGTTTTGATTTTGGCGGAGAAGGAGGGATTTGAACCCTCGCGCCGCTTATCACAGCCTACTCCCTTAGCAGGGGAGCCCCTTCGGCCTCTTGGGTACTTCTCCAAGCCGAATCAACTTTGTCGCCTAGGTATATTAGCACATACCGGCGCAGATGTCAACCGTTGTTTTTCAGATTGACAGCAGCGGAAAAACACGTTATAACGAAAAGCAGACCGAAAAAAGGAGCGTTTCCTCTATGAAATACAGAACCATTCTCTTCGATCTGGACGGCACGCTGCTGGACACTCTGGACGATATGACCGACGCCGTGAACCGTACGCTGACGCGCTACGGTCTCCCCTGCCGTTCGCGCACGGAGGTGCGCGATTTTGTCGGCAACGGCGCACAGCGGCTGATGGAACTGGCGTCCGGCGGCGCAAAGCCGGAAACGTTCGGCGCCATGCTCGCCGATTACAAGGCGGACTATGCGGCGAACTGCCGTGTGCGCACCGCGCCATATCCGGGCGTGACCGAACTGCTGAAAACGCTGGCCGCGCGCGGTTATCAGCTCGGCATCGTCTCGAACAAGCCGGATGACGCCGTAAAAGCGCTGCATCGCGATTTTTTCCCGGACAGCGTGACGGTTGCCGTCGGCGAACGGGCGGGCATGCGCCGCAAGCCCGCGCCCGACACGCTCCTTGCCGCAATGCGGCAGCTCGGTGCCGACGCCGGCAGCACCGTTTATGTCGGCGACTCAGATGTGGATATCGAAACCGCACGCAACGCAGGCATCCCCTGCATCTCCGTCGCGTGGGGCTTCCGTGATCGTGACGTTCTGCTCGCCCACGGCGCGGACTGCATTGCGGCGGACTGCAGCGCGCTTTTGGCTCTGCTGGAGGCCGCAGATTAAGCACGCGCTCTTTCCGCTCACCAGACGCCGAAAAAGTTGGTGTCCCGGATGGATTTCATCTCCGTCTTGGAGATCTGCAGTCTCTCTGTCAAAAAGGCCTTGTCCTGCATCAGCGTTTTGCTGCACAGGCACTTGATCGCAACGTTCTGATAGTTCTCGTTGATGGATACGATCAGCCCGGTCTTAAACTCCCGCTCTGTGGAAAGGGTCGGGATACCGATCTTGATGTATTCCCGCGGCGGCGCGGTATTCTGGACAACGCAGTCGATGTTGTGATCGCTGACGAAAATGTTTCCGTGGTAGATATAGCCGCAGTCGTAAAAATTATTGACGTCCCGGACATTTCGGAAAAGCACTGCGTTTCTGGTCTTCGTGTTGTATTCCAGCACGGCCGTGTGAAGATTGCGCTCAGAATGCTTATACCAATAGATCCATCTCCGCTCGAGGCATCTGTTCGTACCGGAGCTGCGGCTTTTATCCTCCGCATGGGACAGCAGCATGCACAGATCCACATTCAGCACACTGCACAGATCCGCCAAAACGTCCATGGCAATGGCAATTTCGCCTTTTTCATATTTGGAGAGGGTCGCCGTACTTTTGTTGATTTTTTTCGCAAGCGCATCCAACGTCAGCCCCTCAGCCTTTCTTCTCACTCTGAGGATGCTGCCAACATTCACATAGAAAGAATGACGATCCATTGCAAGCCCCCTTATCCAACCGTAAAGAAATTTGTAGCCTTGAGCGTGACAAATTCATTCTGTGTCAATTTCAGAATGCGGACCAACTCCTCCCGGTCGTCAATGCGCACACGGGATGCGATGGCCTTTGCCGCAATGTTCTGATAAAAGAAGGTCAGCGCGCCGAGGAGTCCCGTCATGTACCTGTAGTCTCCGGTTTGCTGCGGAATGGATTGAAAGTTCAGCGTTACGATGTCAAACGGTGCGTTTACGTTTTTCAGGCAGAAATCCACGCTGTACGCGCTGTAGGACAGCCGGCCCGTATACGTGAAATCTGCGTTTTCCGGCCGATCCAGATCTCTGACATCGAAATACATGGTGGCGGTCATGTGCGCATTGTCGCACCGCAGCACCGAAGTATGGATTTCCTCATATGCCCCCTTGCACCAGTAAACCCAGAGCGTATCCACAAACAGCGGGCTGTATTCTGACGGATCTGCCTTTTCGTCCACATCCGCCGCAGGGAGCACTTCTGCCACATCAACGCCGTACAGCGCGCACAGCGTCACCAGCATATCGCAGGAAATTGCGATATCGCCGCTCTCGTACTTGGAAAGGGTGGCAATGCTTTTCCCCAAAGCGTCCGCCAGCTCGGCAAGCGTGATCCCCTTGTTTTTCCGGACCGCACCGAGCTTTTCTCCTATGCTTTTATAGTAACTGGTTTCTTCCATTTTTGACGATCTCCATACCCGCTTTCAAAACACACCCATAGCCTGCCTCTGATTTTCCGCATTTTGATATGATTATACCATGTTTCATACGTCTTCGCCACGGTAAATAAAGAGTTTTCCCGAAGGGAAAATTCCCTTCGGGAAACGCAGATATTCTGCGGCCAATTCCGCTCCGGCTCAGAGGTTGACAAGCATGCCGTCCTTGAATACCGCCGCGACATTGTTGAGCATTTCAATGTCCTGATCGGGATTGCCGCTGAACGCAGCCAGATTCGCCCGTTTGCCGACCTTGATCGTACCGACCTGGTCGTCGATCTGCAGGATCTCGGCGTTGTATTTCGTCGCCTGAATCAGTGTCTCCAGCGGCGTAAAGCCGATCTTGTTCACACGGACTCGGAATTCGTAAATACCGTTGCCGTGGCTTCCTTCGTAAACGCCGGCATCCGTACCCCAGCCGAGCTTCAGGCCGGCTTCTCTCGCCGCGATCATGCCTTCCCGGAGGACGCCGACGATTCTGGTGGCTTTCTCCACATAGTGCCGGGGCATGTTTTCGCCAAACTCCAGGAAGGAATACAGCGTGGACATGGTCGGCATCATGAAGGTCTTGTCGGTCGCCTTGTACATGCGGATGCATTCGTCGTCCATGATGGAGGAATGCTCCACCGTTCTGACGCCGGTGCGGATGCACATTTTGATGCCGTCGGTACCGTGGCAGTGGACGGCGACCGGCAGATCCACATATGCCGCAGCGTCGCAGGCGGCCTGCAGCTCGTTTTCGTAAATGATGGGTTTGCCGGGCGTTGCGCCGGGGTTCATAACTGCGCCGGTCCCCATAATCTTGATCCACTTCGCGCCCAGCTGATACTGGCGGCGCACGGCCTTGGTGTATTCATCGGGCGAGTCGGCCTCTGCATACATGTCTCCGAAGAACTCGTTGCCCGCCTCCGTGGGAGAGATGATTCTGCCGCAGGCCAGAACATCGGGGCCCATTACCATGCCCTCGTCAATTGCCTTGGCGATGCTGATGGTGATGTTGTTTCTGTCGCCCAGATCACGAACGGTCGTGTAGCCCATGCGCAGGTTGTCCTGCGCCAGCTTGAGGCAGCGCATGGTGCGGTAAGCGTCCGGCTGCACATTCTCCTCGAAGGTGCTCATGCCGCACAGATCCAGATGGAGATGCCCTTCAATCAGTCCGGGAATCACGGTCTTTCCGGTCATATCCAGCACTTCGCCGCCGGCTGCAGAGCAGGCCGGTTTGATCTCCTGAATCAGGCCTCCGTCGATGACGATATCGGCGCTGGTTCCCTCGAATCCTTCCGTCAGTTCGGGAAGGATTCTTGCATTTCTTAATACGATCATGTTTTCTTTTTATCCTCCGTATTCGTATTAAAATTTGTGGTTTCGTTTTTGAGAGACTTTACAATGGCCCAGCAGCAGGCCAGTATAATAAACAAAAATGGAAATGCGATCACAATGGAAACGGTCTGTACCGACTTGAGACCGCCGGATATCAAAAGTCCCACAGCCAAGACCGAAATCGCAATCCCCCATGTGACCTTTCTGACGTTGGACGGGTCCAGTTGGCCGTCCGAGCTGAACATCCCCAACACAAATGTGCCGGAGTCTGCCGACGTGATGAAAAACGTGCACAGCAGCAGCACCGCCATAACCGAAAGCACGGCGCCCAGAGGATATTCATTCAAAACCGCAAACAGCGCCGTCTCCGGAGTCGCAATCAGCTCGCCGAGCGTTTCCAGTGGAATGATGCCGTTGATGCCCAGATTGATTCCAAGGCTGCCAAAGACCGAAAACCAAACGCAGGAGGCCACAGCCGGCACGACGAGAACGCCCAGCACAAATTCCTGGATGGTTCTGCCCCTGGAGATTCGCGCAGTAAAGCAGCCCACAAAGGGCGCCCAGGAAATCCACCACGCCCAGTAGAATACGCGCCAGTTGATGACCCAGCTGTTATCGCTGTAGGTGTGGATGTTCAGGCTCTCCTTGACGATGCCGGAAATATAGTCGCCCATGCCGCTCACGAAATTGTTCAGAATCTGAATTTTGGGGCCAACCGCAAAGGCAAACGCCGCCAGCGCGATCGCGAGAATCAGGTTAAAATTGGACAGGTGCTTGATCCCTTTGTCCACGCCGCTGATGGCAGAGCACAGAAAGGCCACCGTCACAATTGCGATGATTATGATCTGCGTTTTGAGATTCGTGGGCATTCCCGGAATCAGCGAACTGAGGCCGCCATTGATCTGCAGCGCACTGAGCCCCAGCGTGGTGGAGATGCCGGTTACCGTGATGACAATGGTAAGCACGTCCACTGCCTTTCCAATGCCGCCCTCGGCCCGTTTCCGGCCGATCAGCGGAACGAAAGCGCTGCTGATCAGATTTTTTTCACCCTTTCGGAACCCGAAATACGCGATCGACAAGCCGAGGATCCCATAAATCGCCCACGGATGTATACCCCAGTGCATGAAAGTGGCCTTCATGGCAAAGGCTGCAGCTTCCGCCGTTCCGCCCTCCATGCCGTCCGGCGATATAAAATGGGACAGTGGTTCCGACACGCCCCAAAATACGAGACCGACGCCCATGCCCGCGCAAAACAGCATGGCAAACCAGGAAAACGTGCTGTATTCCGGACGGGAGTCGTCCGACCCAAGCCGGATGCTACCGTATTTTCCGAACGCAAGGATCAGGCAGAACGCGACAAACACCGCGATCACCAGAAGATAGAGCCAGCCCATGTTCGTGCTCAGGTACGAAAATAACGTACTTGTGACTTTTACAAAACTCTCATTGAACACAACCGACCACAGCGCCAGCGCGGTTGAATTTCTGCGCCTTTTCCAGCTGCGTCTCCTCTTTCATCAGGAAGAACAGGAGAATGCCCAGCAGGATGACCACTGCGGAATAGAAAATGATGACGCCGTTGAGGCCTGCAAGCTCGCTGGCTTTCTTACTGAAATAGTTGAAAATGGCAAGCGTGACGGCAAGATGAATGGCGTTTACAATGCCGCGGCCGCCGTCCATAAAGCCGGTCGCCTTGCTCTGCTCATCCGGTCCGGCAAGCTGGCGGAGCGCCTTCAGCAGAGAGGGCCAGAAGGCGAACAGAGACGTGAAGCCCCACAGCATGTAGATGAAGAGCAGCATACCGTAGCTGGGGTGCATCAGATGGAGCAGGCCGCCCAGGCCGGTCAGAACCAGAGAAATGCTCATCAGCTTTCGCGGGGAGATCATGTCCGCGACCACACCGCCGAACAGATAGGAAATCATACCGAATATGCCGAACATGGTGCCGAACATACCCATCTGAGTATTGGTCAGATTGTAGGCTTCCAGATATGCATCATAATAGTAGGATCTGAAATATGGCAGGCCGTAGATCATGGAACCGGCTATTGTGATCAATACCAGTCGCCAGATGTTTCTCTTTAGCTTGGATTCCTCCTTGTATAATCAGTTCTCGGTCTTTTACCGCCGATACTTTATTTTACTTTGCCGAAAAAAAGCTGTCCAATTTTCGTATTTTTAATCAGAATCAAAAAAGAAGGCGAAATTATCGTAGAACGATAAAAAAAAGTGTGATTTGATGCGTTAAATCAACAAATCACACTTTTTTTTGAAAAATTCAGCTATTTTTTTCGTATTAAGAAAATAAGAATGTAAAAATGTAAATTCCTTTGACAGATTTGTGATATCTTTCCGTTTTTCCGGTCCTCTGGCGCTCCATCTGCTCCGGACGACAGGAAAGCCGCGCTCTGCAAAGCAAACAGAACGCCCTGTCCGATTGCGGACAGGGCAATTTCTGCGTTCTTACGTTCTTTGCGGCACCCCGGTCCGACGCACGCGGCATCATCCCAACACGCTGCAGCCGAAGTCAGGGCATAGATTCTTTCGACACCCCGCGCCCGCGCCGGAGAAAGCTCAGCTTCGTCTCCGAGATCAGCACCGCTGCAAAGATCAGCACAAAACCGGCGGCCACGCGCAGCGTGAGCCGCTCGTGATAGAACAGGATCGACAGCAGCGTTCCGAATACGGATTCCAGCGTCAGAATGACTGCCGCAGCGGAGGGCGGCGTGTATTTCTGCCCGATCGTCTGCAGCAGGAAGCACATGCCGGTACACATGACGCAGAGATAGGCAATGCTGTACCACGATTCCGCAGGGATGCTCTTCGGCATCGGGCCGGAGAGCGGTGCGGCGATCCAGCAGAGCACAGCCGCCGTTGCAAACTGGATCATGGAGAGCAGAATCGGGTTACGCCCCTCGGCGGCCTTGGCAGTGGCGATGATGTGCAGCGCGTAGAACAGGCCGCAGCAGCACGTCAGCGCGTCACCGATGCCAACGCTCAGATCGTCCTGCAGCGACACGAGCCCCATGCCGATCAAGCAGATTAACGCGGCGGAGATGTTATAACCGTCCGGCTTTTTTTTGTTGAAAAACCACCAAAGAAACGGCACCAGCACGCAGTAGGTCGCCGTCAAAAACGCGTTTTTCCCCGGTGTGGTATAAACGAGGCCATAGGTCTGCACAATGTACGCCGCGCACAGGAATACGCCCATCACGACGCCGCCCTTCAGATAGCCGCGGTCGAGCCTTTTGAGCTGCCGGACGCCGAACAGCGCCATGAGCACCGCCGCGCCGGTAAAACGGAACGCCAGCAGCCAGAGCGTCGGCACAGTGTCGAGCGTGTCCTTCATGATGATAAACGAAGTGCCCCAAATGAGCGTCGTGAGCACGAGGGCGACCCGGCCGAGAATGTCTTTCTTTCTTTCTGTCACTTGCATGGGTCAGGGTTCTTCTTTCGTCATGTACTGGCTGGCGGCCCGGAGCATCAGACGCTTCGTGCCTACCGTGTCAAACGCGATCTCCAGCAGCGCGTCGCCGCCCATGGGCGATACCTTGACAATCTTGCCAAGGCCGAACGCGCGGTGGCGCACCCGGTCGCCCAGCGCAAACGCCGGAGCCGCAGCCTTTTCCGCCGGACGCGGCGGCGCCGCCACCGGACGCGTGCGCGCAGTTGACCGAGCTGCCGCATGGTATTCCTTCTGTTCCGGGGTCTGGTCGGAGTAGCGGTAGCCGCGCGGCACGTTGCGCTGCTCCAGATCGTCTGCCGGGATTTCCTCCACAAAGCGGGAGATGCGGTTGGCCGTCGTGCGGCCAAAAAGCATGCGCTGCCGGGCGCACGTGAGATAGAGCTTGCGCTTGGCGCGCGTGAGCGCGACATAGCACAGCCGGCGCTCCTCCTCCATTTCGTCCGGCTCTCCAATCGCGCGCAGGCCGGGGAAAATGCCTTCCTCGCAGCCGACGACGAACACCGTGGGAAACTCCAGCCCCTTCGCCGCGTGCATGGTCATCATCGTCACGCAGTCGGCGTCCTTGTCGTAATTGTCAATGTCAGTATACAGCGCCACCTCGTCAAGAAAGCCCGCGAGCGTGCCGTTTTCCGACTCCTTGCAGTAGTTAATGATGTTCGTTTTCAGCTCCTGCACGTTTTCGATGCGCGCGGTGTCCTCGGCAGTGTTTTTCTCCTCCAGCGCACGGACGTAGCCGGTGCGCTCCAGCACAAGGTCGTACAGCTCCTCCGGCGTCATCGTCTCGGAGGCGGCGCGCAGCTCGTCCATCAAGATCGCAAACTGCCGCAGGCGCAGGCTGCTGCGCTGCAGCGCGGGGTACTGGTCCGCGTGGCGGACGATCTCCATCAGGCTCGTGTTCTGCTCCTGCGCAAGCTCCGTCGCCGTCTGCACGCTGCGCGCGCCGATGCCGCGCGGCGGGTTGTTGATGATGCGCGTCAGGCGCAGATCGTCCTCCGGTGACTGGATGACGCAGAGGTACGCCAGCATGTCCTTGACCTCCGCGCGGTCGAAAAAGCGTGTGCCGCCGATGATGCGGTACGGGATGCCGTTGCGCTTGAAGGCATATTCCATCTGGTTGCTCTGCGCGTTCATGCGGTACAGAATGGCGTGATCGCGGAAATTCTCGCCCCGGCCGTAGTCCTCCATGATCTTCATGGCGACGTACTGCGCTTCGTCGTTTTCGTTCTGCGCCACATACAGCGTAAGCGGGTCGCCCGCGTCCGCGTTCGTCCAGAGCGTTTTGCCCTTGCGGCCGACGTTGTTGGCGATCACGTGGTTCGCGGCGTTCAGGATATGGCCGGTGCTGCGGTAATTCTGCTCCAGGCGGATGGTGCGCGCACGTTTGTACTGCTGCTCAAAATTGAGGATGTTTTCGATCGTCGCGCCCCGGAATTTGTAGATGCTCTGGTCATCGTCTCCGACGACGCAGATGTTGCCCCAGCCGTCCGCCAGCAGCGCAGCGAGCTGGTATTGCAGGTTGTTCGTGTCCTGATACTCGTCGATGAGCACATACTGGAACTTCCGCTGCCAATATTCGCGCACGTCGTCAAAATCGCTCAGCAGGCGTACGGTGTTGTAAATCAGGTCGTCAAAATCCATCGCGCCGGCGGAAAACAGGCGGCGCCAGTATTCCGCGTACGCTTCGCCGATCTTGATTTTGCGGATGTCCCCCGTCGCCCGCGCGCGGGTGAGATACGTCTCCGGCGTGATCTGCGCGTCCTTGGCACGGCTGATCTCCGCCAGCAGCGCGCGGTATGGAAAGCTCTTGTCGTCCAGCTCCATGTCCTTGATGATGTGCTTCATCACCGACTGACTGTCCGACGTGTCATAGATCGTGAAGCTGTTCGGATATCCCAGCCGATCGGCGTCCCGCCGCAGGATACGCACACAGGCAGAGTGGAACGTGGACGCCCAGATATCCGCCGCCTGCGGGCCGAGCATCTTTTCCAGCCGCTCCTTCAGCTCCCCCGCCGCCTTGTTCGTAAACGTGATGGCGATGATGCGCCACGGATCGACGCGGCCATACGCGGCGCGCGTCTGCGCCGTCCGGTATTTCGGATCGTCCGCCTTTCCGGCGCACCGCTCCAGCAGGGCAATGTCGTCCTCCGACGCATCGTCCGGAAGCTCGTCCGTGTCCGATGCGCGGCCGTATTGCAGCAGATTGGCAATGCGGTGGATCAGCACCGTGGTTTTGCCGCTGCCGGCGCCGGCCAGCAGCAGCAGCGGGCCTTCCGTCGTCAGCACCGCCTGTCTCTGCATCGGATTGAGGCGGGAAAATTCCGCCTCAATGAAGCGCTTGCGCGCTCCAATATAACGTGTTTCAAAATCATTACTCATAGCGATTGATTGTAGCACAATTTTCTTTCTGACACAAGCCTTCTTCATTCGACGGGACGTGCCAGCCTTCCATACAGCGCCGTCGTCCGGCGCAGTTTCTCCGCCAGCGTATCCGTTGCCGCACCGGGCAGCATGCGCCACTGCCAGTTGCCCTCGGCGGTAGCCGGGGTGTTCATACGGCTCTCCGCGCCGAGTCCGAGCAAGTCCTGCATCTGCAGCACGAACAGCGACGCGACAGAGCCCATGCCCGCGCGGATCAGCGCCGGGAGCAGATCCTCGCTGCGCTCCGTGCCGAGATACTGCCGCGCCAGCGCCAGCGTTTCCTGATCCATCTCCCGTATCCACGCGCGCACCGGCGGATTGTCGTGCGTGCCGATGTAGCAGACGCAGTTTTTGTCATAGTTGTGCGGCAGATAGTCGCTCGGCTCGCGCGGGTCGAAGGCAAACTCCAGCACCTTCATGCCCGGCAGTCCAGAGTCCCGCAAAAGCTGCCGCACCTCCGGCGTGAGGTAGCCGAGGTCTTCCGCGATGATCTCCGTACCGGAAAACCACCCCGTCAGCACGCCGACAAACGCCACGCCGGGGCCTTTGACCCATTGCCCTTCCTTCGCGGTCTCTGCGCCGCAGGGCACAGACCAATAGCTCTCCAGCCCACGGAAGTGGTCGATGCGCACCGCGTCAAACAATCGCGCCGCGCCGCCAAAGCGGCGGATCCACCAGCCGTAGCCGTCCTGCCGCATCCGCTCCCAGTCATAAAGCGGGTTACCCCAGAGCTGGCCGTCCTCGCTGAAGGCGTCCGGCGGGCAGCCGGCCACCGCCGTAGGGCGGTTCTCCGCGTCGAGCTGGAACTGCTCCGGCTCCGCCCAGACGTCGGCGGAATCCAGCGCCACGTAAATGGGCAGATCGCCGATCAGCCGGATGCCGAGACCGTGCACATAGTCGCGCAGCGCATCCCATTGGCGGAAAAACACATATTGGATATACGTAAACAGCCGCACATCGTCCGTCAGCAGCGCCTCATAATGCGCGACCGCCTCCGGGCGATGCAAACGGATGTCCACATCCGGCCACTCCATCCACGGCAGCATATGAAAATGGCGCTTGAGCGCCATGAACAGCGCATAGTCCCTGAGCCACGGGTTTTCCCCGGAAAACCGCGCAATTTCCGCCGCATCCCGCGCCCAGCCGTTCTCGCACGCCTGCCGCAGAAAGCGGAAGCGGTTGTCATACAGCTTGCCGTAGTCCACACGCGCAGGGTCTCCGCCCCAATCGACCGCGTCCAGCTCCGCCGCGGACAGCAGCTCCTCCTCTGCCAGCAGCTCCAGATCAATGAAATAGGGGTTGCCCGCAAAGGTGGAAAAGCTCTGGTACGGGGAGTCGCCGAACCCGGTCGGGCCGATCGGCAGGAGCTGCCAGTACCTCTGCCCCGCTTTTTTTAGAAAATCCGCAAATGCGTACGCTGCCTTCCCCAACGTGCCGATCCCGTACCGGGACGGCAGCGAGGAAATTGCGAGCAATACGCCGCTGCTTCGTTCGGTCATCCAAATCGCCTTCTTTTGCTTTGTCGCTGAATTAATTTAGAGTATCAATGTCCGCGCTTTCTGTCAAGCGGCTTTCGAATCTTTGTCTTTTTTCAAACGAGGGTTGACTTTTCCCCGTGGTATGTGCTAAAATCACCGCAGGTAAGGGAGTAATTGGCACTTCCGTGTGACCGTGGTCAACATCATGATCGTAACGATCTGGTCCGGTCTGAAACGATGAGACTTATCTGCACACTGGCGCAGATAGGTCCTTTTTTATGCGCACAAGAGATTCATAAAACAGAAAGGTGATCGTTCATGTCCATTTGGGTGGAACTGCTGTTGTTTGTGATCGGCCTGGTGCTGATCGTCAAGGGCGGAGATCTCTTTGTCGATGCGGCAAGCTGGATCGCAGAAGTTTCGGGCATTCCGAAGTTTATCGTCGGCGCCACGATCGTGAGCCTTGCGACGACGCTGCCGGAAATGATCGTGTCGGTCATGGCGGCCGTCGAGGGCAAGGTGGACATGGCCGTCGGCAATGCGGTCGGCTCCGTCACGGCAAACACTGCACTGATTTTCGCCATTGCGGTGCTGTTCATGACCGTGGAGCTCACGCGCAGGCAGTATCTGACCAAGAGCGTGATTCTGATCGCCTCGTCCGCCGTCGTGCTGCTGGCCAGCCTGACGGGACAGTTCCAGTTCTGGGGTACGATCGTGCTGTTTCTGCTGTTCTTCGCGTTCATCTTCGAGAACGTCAAGCAGGCAAAGCTGGAGATGCACGATGCTGAAAAGCCGGAATTTTCCGGAAAGGAGCTGGCAAAAAACATTGCGATGTTCGTATTCGGCGCGGCGGGCATCGTCGTCGGCTCGCGGCTGCTGGTGGACAGCGGCAGCGCCATTGCCGCCTATCTCGGCGTGCCGGAGAGCATCATTGCCGTCACGCTGGTTGCCGTCGGCACCTCCCTGCCGGAGCTGGTGACGACCATCACCTCCATCATCAAGAAGCAGTCGAGCCTCTCCGCCGGCAACATCATCGGCGCGAACATCATCGACCTGTGCCTGATTCTGCCGCTGTGCGATCTGGTGTCGGCGGAAAAGCTGCCTATCTCGCACCAGAGCATCGTGCTGGATATGCCGGCCTGCCTGCTCGTGGTCGTCACGTGCGTGCTGCCGATGCTCCTTCGGCAAAAATCCTCCAAGGTGCAGGGCGCTGTTTTGCTCGTCCTGTATATTGGTTATCTGATCGTCCTGATCTGACCAGTGACAGGGGACGCGCCGGTTGGCGCGTCCCCTGTCGTTTCCTTTGGCTTTAATCTGCAAGAATATCGGCCAGCTCATGCATGCCGTGGTTCGTCGTGACGACCACCACATGGTCGCCCTTCAAAATGCAGTCGTTTCCGGAGGGGATCCGGCACCGGCCGCGGCGGATGATGGCAGCCACCAGCACAGCGGGCTTCAGCGCCAGATCCTTCAGCGGCTTCCCGTAAAAAGCTTCCTCGCGCCGCGCGACGAATTCCAGCGCCTCGGCCTTGCCGTCCGCCACCATGCGCAGCGTTTCCACGCCGCTGCTCTGCGCGGAATTCTGCATCCAGCGGACGTATTCAATGATGCGCCAGGCCGTAACGTCTGCAGGCTGAATGATCGTCGTAAGTCCATAGGACTCCGCGAGCTGAATGAAATTCTCCTCGTCGATCTTGGTGACGATCTTCGGGACATTTTCCGAAAAGGCAAAGGACGAAATAATCAGGTTCGTCTCGTCCGACTCCGTCAGAGACACAAGCGCGTCGGTCTCATTGAGTCCCTCCTCCCGGAGAATGTCGGGCTTGGTGCCGTCGGCGCAGATGATCGTCGCCTCCGGCAGCATCGTCTTCAGAACACGGCAACGCTCCGGGTCGCGCTCCACGATCGTGGCGTGGATATGCATTTTCGTCAGCTCCAGCGCCAGCCGCTCGGCAATGCGTCCGCCGCCGATCATCATGACGGACTCCGCCTCATGCGTAAATTCGCCGATGCGCCGAAACAGCTCGTGCATCTCATGCGGCACGCCGACGGCGGTGACCATATCGCCGGCCATCAGCGCAAAGTCGCCGTTCGGAACGAAAAGCTCGTCGCCGCGCTCCACCGCACACACCAGAACGCCGTTGCCGTAGTTCGACCGGAAGTCCTGCATTTTCACGCCGCAGAGCTTGCTCTTTTTGTTCACCTGAAACTCCACCAGCTCAACGAGGCCGTTGGCAAACGGCTCCACCTTCGTCGCCACCGGGAAGCGCAGCGTGCGGGAAATTTCCTTGGCGGAGGTGCGTTCCGGGTTGATGGACATGGAAAGCCCCAGCTCTTCCTGCAGCAGCACCACATCCTGATAATATTCCTCGTCGCGCACGCGCGCGATGGTATGCTTTGCGCCGAGCTTTTTGCTGACCATGCAGCTGATGAGATTCGTCTCATCCGACATCGTCGCGGCGATCAGCAGATCGGCGCTGCCGACATTTGCAATGCGCATCTGGTCCACATTGGCCTTGCCCTCAACCACAATCACATCCAGCGTGGAGGAGATATACTCCGCGCGCGTCGGGTCGCTTTCGATCACGGTAATATCGTGCCCCTCCAGCAAAAGCTGCTCCGCAATGGCGTAGCCGACCTTGCCGGCGCCAACGATCACGATTTTCAATACAACCACCGCCTGTTTCTGTCGTTCCGACGTATCTTACCACATTTGATCCGCACTTGCAATTCGATTCTGTAATTTCCCTGCGGCGTTCGATTCGGAATATGAACAAACGGTTAAAAATCGCCGCGCCGGTACGGATTTCGCTTGACGGGGGCGGCATGGCATATTATGATACACGTGTTCAATTATCTAACAGTGTTATCAATTTCGAAAAAGCTGTATTTTTCAACAGCCGGGCGTCATCCCGGCTTTCATTCCAAAGGAGCAATCTCACCATGCTGGAACTGAAAAACATTGTAAAGGATTATGAGGCCGGCAGCACCACGGTTCGTGCGCTGAAAGGCATCAGCATTTCCTTCCGGGAAAGCGAGTTCGTCGCGATCCTCGGCCAATCCGGCTGCGGCAAGACCACGCTGCTGAACATCATCGGCGGGCTGGACCGCTACACCTCCGGAGACCTGATCATCAACGGCAAATCCACCAAGGAGTTCACCGACCGAGACTGGGACACCTACCGCAACCATTCCATTGGTTTCGTGTTTCAGAGCTATAACCTCATCCCGCACCAGACCGTGCTCTCCAACGTGGAGCTGGCGCTGACGCTCTCCGGCGTGTCGCCGGCGGAACGCCGCAAGCGCGCAATCGAAGTGCTGGAAAAGGTCGGACTCGGCGACCAGCTCGACAAGGCGCCGAACCAGATGTCCGGCGGCCAGATGCAGCGTGTGGCCATTGCGCGCGCGCTCGTGAACGACCCGGACATTCTGCTGGCGGACGAACCGACCGGCGCGCTTGATTCGGAGACGAGCGTGCAGATCATGGATCTGCTCAAGGAGATCTCCCACGACAAGCTCATCATCATGGTCACGCACAACCCGGAGCTGGCCGAGCGCTACGCCACGCGCACCGTACGTCTGCTGGACGGCACGGTCATCGGCGACACCGCACCTTGTACGGAAGCCGCCCCGCCGCCGAAGCCGGAGGGCGCGCTTACCAAGCCGTCCATGAGCTTCAAGACTGCGCTGGGTCTGTCGCTCAACAACCTCATGACCAAGAAGGCGCGCACCTTCCTCACCGCCTTTGCCGGCTCGATCGGCATCATTGGCATCGCGCTCATTCTCTCGCTCTCCAACGGCATTCAACACTACATAGACGACGTGCAGGAGGATACCCTCTCCTCCTATCCGCTGACGATTCAGGCCGAGGCCGTCGATCTCTCCACCATGGTTGGCGCAATCTCCGGCGCACACGACAGCGCGATGGCGCGAACGCACGATCTGGATAAGGTCTACTCCAACCAGATCATGTACGATCTGCTCAACAACCTCACCTCCATGGACACCGAGGTGAACAACCTCACCGCGTTCAAGGCCTATCTGGAAAGCCCGAACAACGGACTCGACGAATACATCAGCACCATCCAGTACGGCTATGACATGGGCTTCGCGGTGTACACCAAGGACGAGGACGGCAACATCGTCAAGGCCGACGTCACCGAGCTGCTGGAGGGCGTGATGTCCTCCATGTACGGCGGCGATTATAGCAGTTACTTCTCCTCCATGGGCAATTTCTACTCCAGCTTCAACGTCTGGCAGGAGATGCTCTCCGGCAAGGATGGCGCGCTCATCAACGACACGGTCAAGAGCCAGTACGACATGGTTTACGGCCATTGGCCGGAAAACTACGACGAGGTCGTTCTGGTCGTGGACAAAAACAATGAGATCTCCGATCTCACGCTCTATGCGCTCGGCCTGAAATCCCAGAAGGACATGGCGCAGGTCATGATGTCCTCGCTCAACCGCGAGCAGGTGGATTCCGAGCAGGAGAGCTGGTCCTATGAAGACCTCTGCGGCCGGACCTTTAAGGTCATTCTCCCCTCCGAGCATTACGAATACGACAGTACCGCTGGAACCTATCAGGATCTGACCGAGAAAGCGGGCGGCCTGGAATATCTGTATAACTCCGGTGATGTCGGCATCCCGCTCAAGATCGTCGGCATCGTCCGGCCGAACGGCGACGCCGTGGCCACCTCCATGCAGGGCGCGATCGGCTACACCGCCGCGCTGACGGATTACGCCATCGACCGCGCTGCGCAGCAGGACATCATCGCGCAGCAGCTCAGCAACCCGGACGTGGACGTCTTCACCGGCGAGGCTTTCCCCGCCCAAAGCGATGCAGAGCATGCGGATAAAGTCTCAGCAGCCAAGCAGTATGTGGCCGGGCTCAGCGGCGACGCGCTCACGAGCGTGCTCATCGACACGCTCGCCACGCCTTCGGATGCCTATCTGAACAAGGCGACCGACGCCGCAATGGCGCAGATCGACAGGGACAGCATCAAGCAGATGGCTGCTTCCGCTGGGTCTGACATGGACGCCGAGCAGATCAATGAAATGATCGACTCCATGGACGACACAACGCTGATGAACTATGCCAGCGTAAAGGTGCGCGAATCCATTGCCGCAGAGTACAAGGCGCAGATGAAGCAGCTCTACGCCGGCATGTCGCCCTCGGAGCTGACCTCGACCTTTACTCTGCTCGACGATCAGTATGAATACATTTACGACACGTACATGACGTCCGACACCGTCTCCAGCAGCTACGATATCAATCTGAAAAAGCTCGGCTACGTGCAGAAGGATTCCCCAAGCACCATCAACATCTATGCCACCGCTTTCGCCGACAAGGATAAGATCGCGGATGCGATTGAAAATTACAACAACAGCGTGAGCAAGGAAGACCAGATCTCGTACACGGACTATGTCGCCCTGCTGATGAGCAGCATCACCACCATCATCAACGCCATCAGTTACGTGCTCATCGCCTTCGTGGCCATCTCGCTTGTTGTGTCGTCGATCATGATCGGTATCATCACCTATATCTCCGTACTCGAACGCACGAAGGAAAT
The DNA here is from genome assembly GCA_004556965.1 of Clostridiales bacterium. Classification (GTDB taxonomy): domain Bacteria; phylum Bacillota; class Clostridia; order Oscillospirales; family Oscillospiraceae; genus CAG-103. The sequence continues at coordinate 74,046 of SFFE01000005.1, forward strand.
CGGCATCCTGCGCTCCATCGGCGCGAGCAAGCAGGATATTTCCCGGGTGTTCAACGCCGAAACGCTCATTGAGGGCTTTGCCGCCGGCGTCATCGGCATCGGCATCGCGCTGCTGCTGCTGATTCCGATCAACCTGATCGTGCATCATCTGACCGGCATCTCCAATCTGAACGCCATTTTGCCGTGGCTCGGCGGCGTCCTGCTCGTGCTCATCAGCATGGCGCTCACGTTCATCGCCGGTCTTATCCCGTCCGGTCTCGCCGCGAAGAAGGATCCCGTTGTCGCGCTGCGTACCGAATGACGCAAGTCTTACGCAAAAATTGCATATGGGACTGTAAATAAACCTGTGGCCTATGCATAGAAATGCGTGGGGCGGGTCTGGGAGGGGATTATGTATTCCCTCCCAGCAATTTTAATTTTTCTCATTCAGGCCATTTTTTGAATGGCCTGAATATTCCCCTGACCTCCGTGCAAACTATTGGTACCCTTTACTTTGCATGGAGGTCTTTTTATGAAAAAGAAACTGTTTACAGCCGTGTGTGTGCTGGCGCTGTGCCTGTCGCTGTCGCCCGCCTACGCCGAAAACGCCGAGACCGGCGACAACACCGCTCCGCTCGCCGAGAACTTTGAGCTGACGACCTACCGCAACGTCTCCATTGGCGGCCAGCTCGCCGCCGTGGATCCGGACGGCGATCCTGTCACCTTCCGACTGACGACCGAGCCGGTCAAGGGTGTTGTGGAACTGCAGGAAAACGGCAAATTTGTCTACACCCCGAATGAAGGCAAGCGCGGCCGCGACTACTTCGGCTACAAGGCGGTGGACTGCGACGGAAACGAATCGCAGGAGGCTACCGTCATCATCAGCATCAAAAAGCAGAAAACCGCAGTCACGTACCGTGACATGACCGGCCGCGCCGAGGAATATGCCGTCGTTCTGCTGGCCGAGGAGGGCATCTGCACCGGGCAGCAGATCGGTGCGTCGTATCTGTTTGACCCCGACAGCACGATCACGCGCAGCGAGTTTCTCGCACTGTGCATGGAACTGACCGGCGAGCCGCTGCTCGACGGCGTGCTCACGACCGGCTTCGGCGACGATGCGCAGATCCCCGCGTGGTCGAAATCCTATGTCTCCACCGCGCTCATGAACGGCAGCATTCAGGGCTATTCCAACGGCGAGGCCGTGGTGTTTGACGCCCAACGCGGCATCACCCGCGCCGAAGCTGCCGTCATGCTCGACAATCTCGTTCAGACGACGCCCGTCACCGCACAGGAGAACGACACCGTGCCCTCCTGGGCCTGCCAGTCGGTGGCAAACCTCACCTCCTGCGACGTTTACCCCACCGGCAGCGACTCCGCCGCTACCCTCACCCGCGCCGACGCTGCGCAGATGCTCGTAAACGCCATGGCCGTGCTGGAACGACGGTAATCATCGCTGCACGAACATGCAAAACCCCACACGGCATTGAACTGAACCAGTAAAAACGGACAATAGACAAAACACCCCTTGATGTAGGACAATAGAAGTACATCAAGGGGTGTCATTATGTCTAAAAGAAAATAT
>SFFE01000020.1 GCA_004556965.1 Clostridiales bacterium
ATTTTCTTTTAGACATAATGACACCCCTTGATGTACTTCTATTGTCCTACATCAAGGGGTGTTTTGTCTATTGTCCGTTTTTACTGGTTCAGTTCACTGTTCGGGGTGGTTTTGCTGTCTTGTGTACGATCACTTTTTGTTGCGGAAGATCATTTTCGGCGTCTCGACGCTGGCTTTGGTGTTGGCGGAGACGGACTCGGTCAAAAATGAGTTGCCGCCGATGACGGAATTCGCGCCAATGACGGTCTCGCCGCCGAGGATGGACGCGCCGGAATAGATCGTGGCGTTGTCCTCCACGGTCGGGTGGCGCTTGCCGACGACGCTGTGGCCGCCGCGCGGGGACAGCGCGCCGAGCGTCACGCCCTGATAGAGCTTAACGTGGTTGCCGATGATCGTCGTCTCGCCGATGACGATGCCGGTGCCGTGGTCGATGAAGAAATATTCGCCGATGGTTGCGCCGGGGTTGATGTCGATACCAGTCGCGCCGTGGGCGTACTCAGTCATGATGCGCGGGATGAGCGGCACCTTGCTCTCGTACAGCTCGTGCGCCACGCGGTAGACGAAAATGGCGTACAGACCGGGGTAGGAGAAGATGACCTCCTCCTTGCTGCCTGCGGCGGGGTCGCCCTCATAGTTGGCGGCGACGTCCTTCATCAGCATAGTCTGGATTTTGGGCAGGTTGTTGAAAAACCGCTCGCACACGGCGTCGGTGCGCGCGTCCAGCTCGGCGGGGTCGGCCACAGTGTTCGACAGCGCCAGATGAACCTGCTCCTGCAGGGCGGAAAAAATATCGCCGAGCAGATATTCCACATACGTCTCAGCAGACACCTGCGAGACGGTCGCGCCGCCGAAATAGGCGGGGAAGAACACCTTTTGCAGGTTGTTGATGATCTGGATGATCACGTCGCGGTTGGGCAGACGAAGCTGATCGCTGTACATGGGGACCTCGGCAGTCTCGTAGTTGTTGGAAATCTGAGCTGCAACGGCGTGCAGCAGGCTTTTCTGTGTCATGATGGTTCTCTCCTCAAATTTTTTCAGTTCTGAAACATGGGGGTGGACAGGTAGCGGTCGCCAGTGTCCGGCAGGATGGCGGCGATGGTTTTGTTGGCGTTTTCCGACCGGGCGGCGAGCTTCGCCGCGGCGCACAGCGCGGCGCCGGAGGAAATGCCGACGAGGATGCCCTCGTCCTCGGCCATCGCGCGGCCATAGGCGTAAGCCTCGTCGTCCGTGACGCGCACCACCTCGTCATAGAGCATGGTGTCGAGAATTTTCGGAATGAAGTTTGCGCCGATGCCCTGAATGCCGTGCGGTCCGGCCTTGCCGCCGGACAGCAGGGGCGATGCGTCCGGCTCCACCGCGACGACGCGGATCGCCGGATTCTGTTCCTTCAGATACCAGCCGGCGCCGGTGAGCGTGCCGCCCGTTCCGACGGTCGCCACAAAAATATCCACTTGCCCGCCCGTGTCCTGCCAGATTTCCGGGCCGGTGGTCTTGTAGTGGGCTTCAGGGTTGTGCGGGTTCGTGAACTGGCCGGGCACGAAGCTGCCGGGAATTTCGGCGGCGAGCGCTTCGGCCTTTTCCACCGCGCCCTGCATTCCCTGCGCCCCGGGCGTGAGCACCAGCTCCGCGCCGTAGGCGGCGAGCAGGCTGCGCCGCTCCTGACTCATGCTGTCCGGCATGGTGAGGATGACGCGGTAGCCGCGCGCACGGGCGACCGACGCAAGGCCGATGCCGGTGTTGCCGCTGGTCGGCTCGATGATGACGGAGCCGGGACGGAGCTTGCCCTCGGCCTCTGCGCGCAGGATCATCTCCAGTGCGACGCGGTCCTTGGCACTGCCGGCGGGGTTCATGCCCTCCAGCTTCACGAGGATCGTCGCGCGCAGACCGCGCTTTTTCGCAAACTGCCGGACCTCCAGCAGCGGGGTGTTGCCGATCAGCTCCGCGACGCTGTGATAGACGTTCATAGTACGCTCCTTTCCCATAAAACTTCATGCGCGAAACGGCACGCTGCGAAAAGAAGCGAGCGCTGCTACGCATGAAGTTTTTTGCACATCATTTTCGATTGCCCCGCAGGGGCGAGAAAAATGGTGCATCACAATTTAGCTGTGCAAAGCATAGCAAAAAGCAGGAAGTGCCAAACTTCCTGCTTTTCAAACCTGTTATGATCCCGGCGCGCAGCCGCGCAGACGAGCGCGGCGGGGCGCAATTTTTCAGCAGAAAGTATGATCCATTTGGGCATGACAACAACAGGCGCAGGGACAAACCGCACCCGTGATGGTCTTGCTGCCGCAAACGAACATATACCTTCTCCTTTCCCATTGCTATCTTCTTGTATAACATCTTATGCCGCGCTTGTCAAGGGCGTGCCTTCGGTTTTTTCTTCGGCAGCTTCGTGACGCTGCCGTCGGGGTTTTCGATGTAGACGTTCTCAAGTGTTTCAATGGTGCTGCGCCGCCAGTCGGCGAGATACTCCTCGCGCAGCGCCTGCCGCTCGGTCTGTTCGGCTGCCGTGAGCTCCCGCTCGCGGGAGATGCGCGTCAGCTCGCTGATGCGGGCTTTCTTTTCTTCGGTCATCGGGAGCGCTCCTCTCAGTTTTTCAGACTGTGCAGCGGCGCGGGGATGCGCCCGCCGCGTGCGATGAAGTCCGCCGCGCTGCACGTGTTCACAGGCATCACGGGCGCGCTGCCGAGCAGCCCGCCGAAGTCCACATGGTCGCCCACGCGCTTGCCGGGCGCGGGGATGATGCGCACGGCGGTGGTCTTGTTGTTCACCATGCCGATGGCCGCCTCGTCTGCGATGATGGCGGAGATCGTCTCTGCCGTCGTGTCGCCGGGCACGGCGATCATATCCAGCCCCACGGAGCAGACGCAGGTCATGGCCTCAAGCTTCTCGATCGTGAGCCTGCCGGCCTTGGCCGCGGCGATCATGCCGGCGTCCTCCGACACGGGGATGAACGCGCCGGACAGCCCGCCCACGTGGGACGAGGCCATCACGCCGCCCTTTTTCACCGCGTCGTTCAAAAGCGCGAGCGCCGCCGTCGTGCCCGGCGCGCCGACGGACTCCAGCCCCATCTCCCCCAGAATATCGGCCACGCTGTCGCCGATCGCGGGTGTGGGCGCGAGGGAGAGATCCACAATTCCGAACGGCACGCCCAGCCGCGCGGAGGCCTCCTGCGCGACGAGCTGTCCCATGCGCGTGATGCGGAAGGCGGTCTTTTTGACCGTCTCGGCCACCACGTCGAACGGCTGGCCCTTGACGGCCTGCAGCGCGTGATGCACCACGCCCGGCCCGGACACGCCCACGTTGATCTCGCACTCCGGCTCGCCCACGCCGTGGAACGCGCCGGCCATGAAGGGGTTGTCTTCCACAGCGTTTGCGAACACCACGAGCTTGGCACAGGCCATGCCGCCCTGATCGGCAGTCAGCGCCGCCGCGCGCTTGACGACGCGCCCCATCTCGGCCACGGCGTCCATGTTGATGCCGGCCTTTGTGGAGCCGACGTTCACGCTCGAGCAGACGAGCTGCGTTTCCGCGAGCGCCTCCGGGATCGAGCGGATGAGCGTCCGGTCGCTCTCGGTCATGCCTTTCTGCACGAGCGCGGAGAAGCCGCCGAGGAAGTTGACGCCGATTTCACGCGCGGCGCGGTCGAGCGCTTTGGCGAACGGCACGTAGGACGGCGCGCCGCAGCTCGCGGCCACGAGAGAGATGGGCGTGACGGACACGCGCTTGTTCACGATGGGGATGCCGAACTCGGCCTCAATGTCCGCGCCGGTCTTGACGAGGTTTCCCGCCAGACGGCAGATCTTGTCGTAAATTTTCGTGCAGCTCCGGTCAATCTCCGTGTCCGCGCAGTCGAGCAGGGAGATGCCCATTGTGATGGTACGGATGTCGAGGTGCTGCTGGTCGATCATTTCGATCGTCTGTAAAATTTCGTTCCGGTTGATCATCGCCGCGTCTCCTCCGATCAGATGCGGTGCATGGCGTTGAAGATGTCCTCGCGCTGGGCGCGGATCTTCAGCGCGAGCGCTTCGCCCGCGGCGTCGAGCGTCTGCGTCAGCTCCGCGAACGGCACGGTGCAGCCGGAGGCGTCCACCAGCATAATCATGGTGAAGTATTCCTGCAGTACGGTCTGGCTGATGTCCAGCACGTTCACGCCGTGCCTGGCGAGCAGGGCGGTGACGTCGGCGATGATGCCGACGCGGTCTTTTCCGATAACGGTTACGATTGCGCGCATGGGAAGTGCCTCCTCTACTGATCAATGGCGCCGAGCTCGTCAAGATTGCGCTCAAACGCCGGGATAAAGTTTTTGAGAAAATACGCGACCTCCGGCAGCGGAGATGCCTCGAGGATGGCGCGGGTCTGCTGCTCGGCGGAGAGGAATTCGTTGTTGCCGGCCTTGCGCTCCTCAATGCACTTGATGTAGGCCGAGAGCTTGTCGGCGGCCTTCACGAGCGGGTATAGCTCGCTGTCCTTGTCCTCGGTCAGCGCTTCGCGGTAAGCGCCCTGCAGCTCCGGCGGCAGCATGCCGAGAAGTTTGCGCACGGCCAGATGCTCCACCTCGTGGTAGGCGGCCATGATCTCGCGGTTGTGGTATTTGATCGGGGTCGGCAGGTCGCCGGTAAGAATTTCGGACGCGTCGTGGTAAAGCGCGGCGGTGGACAGGGCGTTCACATCGCACGGCTGACCGAACACGTCGCGCCGGATCACGCCCAGCGCATGCGCCAGAACGGCCACCATGTGGCTGTGTTCCTGAATATTCTCCGGCAGGGAATTGCGCATGAGTCCCCAGCGGGAAATGTACCGCATCCGGGAGATCAATGCAAAAAAGTTGTAATCATCCATACTCGTTGTCCTCTTAAAAAGATAAATATTATTTTACCATGCCGGAATGGGAATGTAAACTAGGAAAAAGTATTGCAATGTCAGGACTTCAATGGTAAAATACAGCTTTATGCGAACGATTAAAGGAAGTGTACAAGATGGATAAACTGAGAAACATTGCGATCATCGCCCACGTTGACCACGGCAAGACCACGCTGGTTGACGAAATGCTCAAGCAGGGCGGCGTGTACCGCGAAAATCAGGAGGTCGTGGACCGGGTCATGGACTCGAACGACCTTGAGCGCGAGCGCGGCATCACGATTCTGGCCAAGAACACCGCCGTGCGCTACGGCGATACGAAAATCAACATTGTGGACACGCCGGGCCACGCCGATTTCGGCGGCGAGGTGGAGCGTGTGCTGAAGATGGTCAACGGCGTGCTCCTGCTCGTGGACGCAGCCGAAGGCCCCATGCCGCAGACCCGCTTTGTGCTTAGCAAGGCGCTGGAGCTGGGCCATCGCGTCATCGTGGTCGTCAACAAGATCGACCGCCCCGACCAGCGCGTGCATGAGGTTGTGGACGAGGTGCTGGAGCTGCTGATGGATCTGAACGCCACGGACGAGCAGCTCGACTCCCCGATGCTGTTTTGCTCCGGCCGGCAGGGCACGGCGTCGTACTCGCCGGACGTTCCGGGGACCGACCTGCGTCCGCTGTTTGACACGATTTTGGAATATATCCCCGAACCCTCGATGGATGTGGACGCGCCGTTCCAGATGCTGGTGTCCTCCATCGACTATAACGAATTCGTCGGCCGTATCGCCATCGGCCGCATCGAGCGCGGCGTCATCCGCCAGAATCAGGAGATCGCCGTATGCAACTACCACGCGCCGGACGTGCCCGCGAAAAAGGCGAAGGCCGTGTCCATGTACCAGTTCGAGGGTCTGAGCCGCGTTCCGGTAACGGCGGCGGCCGCGGGCAACATCATCGCCCTGTCCGGCATCGGCGACATCACCATCGGCGATACGATCTGCGCGCCGGACTGCGTGGAGCCGATCGAGTTCGTGAAGATCTCCGCCCCGACGCTGGAGATGACCTTCTCTGTGAACGACGGACCGTTCGCCGGTCGCGAGGGAAAGTTCGTCACCAGCCGCCAGATCCGCGAGCGGCTGTTCCGGGAAACGCTCAAGGACGTGTCCCTGCGCGTGAGCGAGATCGAAAACGCGACCGACTCCTTTAACGTGGCTGGGCGCGGCGAAATGTCGCTCTCCATCCTCATCGAGACCATGCGCCGCGAGGGGTACGAGTTTCAGGTTTCGCCTCCGCGCGTGCTGTACCAGACGATCGACGGCAAGCGCTGCGAGCCGATCGAGCGCCTGGTGGCCGACGTGCCGACCGAGGCGGTCGGCGCCGTCATCGAAAAGGTCAGCAGCCGCAAGGGCGAGCTGCAGGAGATGATGCCCATCGGCAAGCGCACCCGTCTGGAATTCCTCGTCCCGTCGCGCGGTCTGTTCGGCTACCGCAACGAGTTTTTGACCGACACCAAAGGCGAGGGCATCATGGCCTCCGTCTTTGACAGCTACCAGCCTTACAAGGGCGACCTCTCCCGCCGCGGCACAGGCTCCCTCGTCGCGTTCGAAACGGGCGAGAGCGTCACGTACGGCCTGTTCAACGCGCAGGAGCGCGGCACGCTGTTCATCGGGCCGGGCGTACCGGTGTACGCCGGCATGGTCGTCGGCTCCTCCCCGAAAGCGGAGGACATCTCCGTCAACGTCTGCAAGAAAAAGCAGCTCACGAACATGCGCGCCGCCGGCTCCGACGAGGCGCTGCGCCTCGTGCCGCCGCGCCAGATGAGCCTGGAGCAGTGCATGGAATTCCTCGCGGACGACGAGCTGCTGGAGGTCACGCCGAAAACCCTGCGCATCCGCAAGCGCATTTTGGATCACGGCCAGCGCATGAAAGCCCAACACGGCGGGAAGTGACGATGCAAGCCTCGCTATTTCATAACGAAACCGCTTCGCTTACGTTTCGTTACGGGAGAAGTAGACGGGAGAGCCTCGCAGAGTTTCGCCGCTCGGTGGCGGCGAAATAAAATCAAATCTGTTTTTTCCGGCGACATGCGCGGCGGAAAAAACGCTTCTCGCGGAGAGAACGTGCGCGCCTTTGGCGCGTGCGCTGAACGCAGCGTAATCCCCTCGCTTGACAAACCAGCGAAGCGTTTGTCAAGCGAATGAATTTCCCCTTTACAAAAGAAGAAAAATATGATAGCATAGCTAAGATTTCGCCCATGTGCCCGGATCCGGGAGACGGCCGGTTCGTTCCGGTGCCTTTCCACCCGGTTCTGCGCCAGCGGGCATGATAAAAAAGAAAGGAAGATTTCCCATGATTACGAAGGAAGAAAAAACCGCCGTTATCGAAGCCAACAAGACGCACGAGGGCGACACCGGCTCGCCGGAGGTTCAGATCGCCATCCTTACCGAGCGCATCCACCAGCTCACCGAGCACCTGAAGGTGCATCCCAACGACAAGCACAGCCGTCTGGGCATGTACAAGATGGTCGGTAAGCGCCGCCGTCTGCTCGACTACCTCGCCAAGAAGGACATCGAGCGCTATCGTGCAATCATTGCAAAGCTGGGCATCCGCAAGTAAGGCCCCGCTTTTCCGAAGGGTATGAACGTTTGAGCATTGGGGGACAATTTCATATTGTCCCCCTGTTTTTTAACGCTTCAGCCGGACAGACTACAAATGAAGCGCCTTCGCTTAGTATTTGAAAATGCGCCTGGAAACAGGGCGTGTTTTCAAGTGCTATGCCCTGGCGCTTCCGAGAAAGAAAGGAGCGCAACCCCTATGATTATCACGCACAAGGAATTCCCCAACTACAAGCGGTATGAGATCGACTACGAAGGCCGCCCGCTGGTGATGGAGGTCGGCAAGCTGGCAGAGCTGTGCAACGCCTCTGTCCTCGTGACCTACGGCGAGACCACCGTGCTCGTCACCTGCACCGCCTCCGCCCGCCCGAAGGACGGCATCGACTACTTCCCGCTCGCCGTGGACTTCAACGAGAAGCTCTACGCCGTCGGCCGCATCCCCGGCAGCTTCATGCGCCGCGAGGGCAAGCCCAGCCTGCCCGCCGTGCTGGCCAGCCGCCTGATCGACCGCCCGATGCGCCCGCTGTTCCCCAGCGACCTGCGCAACGACGTGGTCATCGCCTGCGAAGTGCTGTCCGTTGACCGCGACTGCTCGCCGGAGATCACCGCCATGATCGGCGCCTCCGCCGCCGTGTCCATCTCCGACGTGCCGTTCAACGGCCCCATCGCCGGCATCGTCCTCGGCTGGGACGGCGAGAAATACCTCTTCAACCCCACGCAGGAGCAGCGCAAGACCAACCGCATGACCACCACCATCGCCGCCACGCACAAGAAGATCGTCATGATCGAGTCCGAAGCCGACCAGGTGCCCGACGACGTGATGTACGAGGGCATCGTGCAGGCGCACGAGCACCTGCAGCCGGTGCTGGACCTCATCGACAAGATGGTTGCCGAGATCGGCAAGCCGAAGTTCGAGTACGAGCACGCCTCCTTTGACGAGGAGCTGTTCGAGCTGCTCTGCGCCAACGAGATGGAAGGCATGGAGCACTGCATGGACACCGACGACAAGAACGTCCGCGAGGCGCGCGTGAACGAATGGATCGCCGCCGTTGAGGAAAAATACGAGGAAGAGCATCCCGATATGATGCAGTACATGGACGAGATCCTGTACAAGATGCAGAAGAAGATCGTCAAGAAGTGGCTGCTCGCCGGTCACCGTGTTGACGGCCGCAAGATGAACGAGATCCGCCCGCTCGGCGCTGAGGTCGGCCTGATCCCGCGCGTGCACGGTTCGGGCCTGTTCACCCGCGGCCAGACGCAGGTGCTCTCCATTGCAACGCTCGCCACGCTCTCCATGGCCCAGAAGATGGACACCATCTGGGAAGAGGAAGAAAAGCGCTTCATGCATCATTACAATATGCCTTCCTACTCCACGGGCGAGGCGCGTGCCAGCCGCAGCACCAACCGCCGCGAGTATGGCCACGGCGCGCTGGTCGAGAAGGCGCTGCAGAGCGTCATCCCGCCGGTCGAGGAGTTTCCGTACGCCATCCGTGTGGTGTCCGAGGTGCTGTCCTCCAACGGCTCCACGTCTCAGGGCTCCATCTGCGGCTCCACGCTGGCGCTGATGGACGCGGGCGTGCCGCTGAAGGCGCCCGTCGCCGGCATCTCCTGCGGCCTGATTCAGGACGGTGATGATTTCACCACCTTCATTGACATTCAGGGCGTTGAGGACTTCCACGGCGAGATGGACTTCAAGGTCGCCGGCACGAAGGACGGCATTACCGCCATTCAGATGGACCTGAAGAACGACGGCCTCAAGCACGAGATCGTCAAGGAAGCGTTCCAGATCACCCGCGAGGCGCGCTTCCAGATTCTCGACGAGGTTATGCTCCAGGCGATCCCCGAACCGCGCAAGGAGCTGGCGAAGTCCGCCCCGAAGATGATCCAGATGAAGATCAACCCCGACAAGATCCGCGAAGTCATCGGCTCCGGCGGCAAGGTCATCCAGAAGATCTGCGCCGACACCGGCTGCAAGATCGACATTGACGACGACGGCAGCATCTTCATCGCGTCCGAGGACATCGAGGCCTGCCGCGCCGCGCGCACGACCATCGAGAACATCGTCTTCGAGCCGGAAGTCGGCGCGCTGTATTACGGCAAGGTGTCCAACATCCGCTCCGAGTTCGGCGCGTGGGTTGAGCTGGCGCCGGGCAAGGACGGTCTGGTCAAGATCAAGGACTTGGAGTTCAAGCGCACCGAGAAGGTCGAGGACGTCCTCAAGGTGGGCGACATGACGTGGGTCAAGGTCATGAACATTGACGACCGCGGCCGCGTCGATCTCTCCCGCAAGGACGCCATGCGCGAAAAGGGCTTAATGTAATCCATTTCGTTTGCCAACTGTGAGGCTTTTTGCAGAAAATCAGACATGGACGGGGCACACGCCCCGTCCGTTTTTTCCACGGAGACGATTGCAATGTATGAAAAAATGACGCTCCCGAACGGAGTGCGGATTGTTTACGAACACATGGCGCACGTGCGCTCGGCGGCCATCGGCGTGTGGGTCGGCGTCGGTTCGCGGTATGAAAAGGCAGGCGAGGCCGGCAGCGCGCACTTCATCGAGCACATGCTTTTCAAGGGAACGGCACAGCACACGGCGTCCGAGCTGGCGGAGCGGATGGACGCCATCGGCGGGCAGGTCAACGCCTATACCACGCGCGAAGCCACCTGCTTCTACGCCCGCGTGCTCGACACGCACCTTGACCGCGCCGCCGACCTGCTCTCGGAGATGTTCTTCGACTCGAACTTTTCTGACGCCGACGCGGAAAACGAGCGCGGCGTGATTTTGGAAGAGATCGACATGTATGAGGATACGCCGGAGGATCTGGTGACCGAGCGGCTCATTTCCGCCGCGTTCCCCGGCTCACTGGGGCGGCCGGTGCTCGGCCGGCCTGCCGCGCTCCGGCGCATGACGGGCGGCGGCCTGCGCGCGTTCAAGGAGCGGCATTATATCGCGCCGCGCATCGTCATCGCCGTCTCCGGCAGCTTCACGCAGGCGAACATCGACCGCATTGCGCGGCGGTTTTCCGCCTTGGATGTGCAGCCTGACCTGACCATGCCCGGCGGCAGCTATATGCCCGCGCTCTGCACGAAGCGCAAGGCCATCGAGCAAAACCAGATCACACTCGGCTTTCCCGGCATCCCGACGGGCGGGGACGAGCGGTTTACGATGAACCTGCTCTCGTCCATCCTCGGCGGCAACATGTCCTCGCGCCTGTTCCAGACCGTGCGCGAAAAGCACGGCCTGTGCTATGCGGTGTACAGCTTCACGGCGGGCTTTCTCGACTGCGGCATGTTCGGCGTGTCTACCGCCGTGGGGCGCGATACGGAGCGCCGCGCGCTGGAGCTGATTCTGGAGGAGCTGGAGAAGTTTCGCCAAGACGGCGTCACGCAATCGGAGCTGGACCGGGCGCGCGAGCAGATCACCGCGAGCGTCCTGCTCGCGGAGGAATCCACCGCTTCTCACATGAACAAGCTCGGCTATTCCGAGCTGTTTCTCGGCGGCGCGGCGCCTGCGCAGGAGATTTTGCAGCGGTATGACGCAATCACGCGGGAAGACATCCTTGCGTTGGCGCAGCGGACGCTGGATTTTGACCGGATGTCGTTTTCAGCAGTCGGCCGCATCCGCCCGGCGGAGGAGTATCGGGCGCTTTTGAACCGATCCTGAAAACCCCAACATCCCCCGGCAAAGCTTGCGCTTTGCCGGGGGATGCTCTATACTCAAAGTAGAAACATGCAGAAGGAGGGATACCATGGACACGACTGGAATCGTTGTTTGGATTTTGTGCGTTGGCGGCACTGCCGCGCTGTTCACCGGCATCGGCATCTATGCCATGCACCGGAAGGAGCCGATGTGGTTCTGGGCAGGCTCCACTGTCCAGCCGGAGAGCATCACCGACATCCCAGCCTACAACCGGGAAAACGGCTGGATGTGGATCATCTATTCCATCCCATTCTGGCTGGACGTCATCCTCGGCTGGCGCTGGCCGAAGTTCGGCGGCGTCATGATCGCTCTGGCCTGCACCGTCGGCATCGCATGGCTTATCTGGCGCTATCACCGGATTTTGAAGAAATATCAGAGATATTGATACACGAAAAAACACCCGGACGATGTCCGGGTGTTTTTTCGTGTTCCTTTTTACTCCGCAATCAGCAGTTCGGCGATCTGGATGCAGTTCGTTGCAGCGCCCTTGCGGACCTGGTCGCCGCAGCACCAGAGACACAGGCCGGTTTCGTCGGTCAGGTCGGGGCGGATGCGCCCGACGAACACGAGATCCTGATCCGAAGTGTCGAGCGGCATGGGGTACTGCAGCGCGTCGAGATCGTCCACCAGACGGCAGCCGGGGGCGGCGGCGATGGCCGCGCGCGCCTCCTCGACGGAGATCTTTTTCTCAAAATGCAGCGACACGGAGATGGAGTGGCTGCGCACGACCGGCACGCGCACGCAGGTGCAGGAGACCTTCATCTCCGGCAGGTGCATGATTTTGCGCCCCTCGTTTTGCAGCTTCATCTCCTCGGAGGTGTAGCCGCAGCACTGCTCACCGCCAATCTGCGGGATGACGTTGTAGGCGATCTGGTAGGAGAACACCTTCGGCTCGTACGCCTTGCCCTCGCGCAGGGCTTCGACCTCGTTCTGCAGCTCAATGGGGCCGCCTGCGCCCGCGCCGGACACGGCCTGATATGTGGAGGCGACCATGGCCTTGATGGGCGAAATGTTCCGCAGCGCGTTCACGGCGGTGACGGTGATCGTGGTGGAGCAGTTGGGGTTTGCGATGATGCCGTGGTGCTTCTTGACGTCCTCGGGGTTTACCTCCGGCACGACGAGCGGCACGTTCGGGTCAAGACGGAAGGCGGAGGAGTTGTCCACAAACACCGCGCCGGACTTTACGATTGCGGGCGCAAAGCGCTCGGCAATGTCGTTTTCCGCCGCGCCGAGGACGATGTCGATGCCCTCGAACGCCTCGTCGCGCGCTTCCTCGATGACGACATCCTGCCCGCGCCACTGCACGACCTTGCCCGCGCTGCGCGCGCTGGCGAGCAGATGCAGCTCCGAAACGGGGAAGCTGCGCTCTTCGAGAATCTTCATCATTTCCTTGCCGACGGCGCCGCTGGCGCCCAGAATGGCGACTTTATATTGTTTCATGGTAATGTTCCTCCTGATTATTTTACAAAGCTGTTGTACAGCACCTGAATGGTGCTGGCGAAATCCTTCGTATCGACGCCGACGATGATGTTCAGCTCGTCGGGCCCCTGCGAGATCATGCGGATGTTGATGCCGTTTTCGCCGAGGGTGGCGAAAATTTTGCCCGAAACGCCGGGCTGGAACACCATCTTGCGGCCGACCGCCGCGACGATGGAGATGTTTTCGGTGACGTGGATGCTGTCCGGCTTCAGCGCCTTTTGAATTTCACCGAGGATGGAATACAGGCACGGCGCGACCTTGTCGCTCGAAACGACGAGGGACAGGCAGTCGATGCCGCTCGGCGCGTACTCGATGCTGACGCCGTGGCTCTCGAAGATCTCAAAGATCTGCCGGAACGTGCCGACGGTCGAGGACATGCCGTTTTTGGCGATGGTGACGATGGAGAAATTCTTTTTCCCCGCGATGCCGGTGATGAACCGGTGCTCGGCGTCCTCGGAGTCGTCAAATTCCTCCATGATGAGCGTGCCGGGATGGTCGGGGTCGTTTGTGTTGCGGATGTTGAGCGGAATGTTCTTTTCCCGCACGGGGAAGACGGTGCCCTCGTGCAGCACCTGCGCGCCGACGAAGCTCAGCTCGCGCAGCTCGTTGTAGGTGATGCGCTCGATGGGCAGCGGGTTTTCCACGATGCGCGGGTCGGCCATCAGGATGCCGGACACGTCCGTCCAGTTTTCGTACACGTCCGCGTCCAGCGCCGCCGCGGCGAGCGCGCCGGTGATGTCGCTGCCGCCGCGCGTGAGTGTGCGGATGCGCCCGTCCGGCATCACGCCGTAAAAGCCCGGAATGACCACGCTGCGCCCCTCGGCCAGCCGCCGCAGCTCCTCGTAGGAGGCCTCCTGGTCGATGGAGCCGTCGAACTTGAATTTCAGCCACAGCTTCGCGTCCAGAAAGTCGAAGCCGAGGTAGTCCGCCATCAGCAGGGCGGAGAAATACTCGCCCCGCGACACCAGCTCGTCCTGTGAGATACCGCGCTCCATCTGCGCGCGCAGGGCGGCAAGCTCGCTTTCAATATCGGTGCTGAGACCGCATTCGTCGCGGATGGAGACATAGCGGTCGGCGATCATCTGAAACACACTGTCGCAGCTCACGCCGTACTGCAGGTGCGCGTAGCACAGATACAGGAGATCGGTGAGCTTGTGGTCGTCAGGGCTGCGCTTGCCGGCAGCGGACACGACCACCACGCGGCGCGCGGGGTCGGCCTGCACGATGCTGCGCACCTTTGCAAACTGCTTGGCGTCCGCCATCGATGAGCCGCCGAATTTGACTACTTTCAACATGGCGGTACCTCATTGCAGGGCGGCCATGAAGCTGCTCGGATCGGCGGCCTGCATGACCTGCATCACCGTATGCATGTGCGCCACGGACACCGGCATCGTGACAACGGCGCCGTCCCATACCTCGTCCACGAACGCGTCCAGCTCCGGGAAGTGGGCGCCTGTGCGCACGTAGTAGCGGTGCAGCGCGCCGGCATTGTTCGTCTCCGCCGGGGCAAAGTCGTCGGTGTAGAAGCTGCGCACGCCGGACTGGATGTCCACAAGGTCCTGCACAACGTTGTAGGCGGTGGGGTAGCGCCCCGCGCCCTGCCCGAAGAAGCTCTGGCGGCCCATGTGCTCGCCCTCCATGCTGATGAGGTTGAAGTTCGCCGGCACGGCGGACTCCAGCGCGTCGGCGGACAGGAGCGTCGGCTCCACGTAGGCGGCCACGCTGTCGCGCAGCCGCTCGGCGCTTGCAATCAGCTTGCAGGTGTAGCCGTGCGCCTGAAAGCGGCGGATGTCCTCCGCCGTGACGCTGCGGATGCCGAACACGGGCACATCGTCCTCCTTCAGGCAGACGCCGAAGGCGGCGTTTGCGGAGATGATGAGCTTGCGCTGAATATCCCAGCCGTCGATGTCGGCAGAGGGATCCGCCTCGGCGTAGCCCAGTTCCTGCGCCTGCTTCAGCACGTCGGCAAAGTCCACGTCGCTCTTGTGCATTGCGTCCATGATGTAGTTCGTCGTGCCGTTGAGGATGCCCCAGATCTTCGAGATGCGGTTCACCTTCGCGGCCTTTTCCAGATTCGTCAGCCACGGGATGCCGCCGCCGACCGCCGCGGTGCTGCGCAGCGCGACGCCGTTTTCCTTCGCCAGTGCGGTCAGCTCCTGATAGTAGTGGCAGACGAGGTGCTTGTTGGACGTGACGACATGCTTGCCCGCCTTGAGCGCGGCAGAGACGTATTCATACGCCGGGTGCAGCCCGCCCATGACCTCCACAACGGTGTCTATCTCCGGATCGGCGAGAATATCGTCCATCTCGCGGGTCGTTCGCGCGGTGAGCTCGCCAAGGTCGCGCCGGCACAGCACTGTGCGCACCGAAATGTCCTCGCGGCCGGCCAGAATGTCATACACGCCGCGCCCAACAACGCCGAATCCCAAAAGTCCGATCTTCATGATTTTGCTCCTTTGCGTGAGATTGTCCGCGATGAGCGGACATTTGAATTTGAAACGAGAACAATATAACACACGCTTGTGCAAAACGCAAGAAAAATTTTTCGGAATTTAGGGAAAACAGAAAACCCCGGCAGAAGCAGCCTTCTGCCGGGGGATGTAACTGCGGATGGTTGGTCAGATCTGACCGCGCCGCTTCAGCGCGGTGAGATAAGGGTTATACTTGCGCTCAAACTCCAGCGTGGAGCAGTCCATGTGGCCGGGGTAGACCTCGTAGTCACCGGGGAGCGCGGCGATCTTCGCAAGCGACTGCAGCTCGGCTTCCATGTCGCCGCCGGGGAAGTCCGTGCGGCCGCAGGAGCCGTTGAAGAGCGTGTCGCCCGTAAAGAGCGCGTCGCCGCAGATGAGCGTGACGCCGCCGGGCGTGTGCCCCGGCGTTTCCATGACGCGGAAGGTCAGGCTGCCGACTTTGACCTCGTCGCCCTCCTTGTAGAAGATGGTACCCTCAGGCGGCTGGTAGGCATAGCTGTCAAACGCGACGGCCTTGCCCGCGTCGAGCGCGTGCATATAAACGCTCGCGCCGGTCTCCTCGTGGACGGCGTCCACGGCGCCGGTGTGATCGTAGTGGCCGTGTGTGAGCAGGATAGCGCGGCAGGTGAGGTGGTTGTCCTCCAGATAATACAGAATGGTGTTCGACTCGTCGCCGGGGTCAATCACGGCGCATTCGAGCGTGGCTTCGTCGGTGACGACGTAGCAGTTGGTCATCAGGTGACCGACGGGCAGGCATTTGATCAGCATATCATTCCTCCTTACAGATGTTCGGTGTCGAGCAGAATGGTCACAGGCCCGTCGTTGACGGACGCGACCTGCATATCCGCGCCGAAGACGCCGGTCTCCACGTGAAAGCCGCGGCTGCGGCATTCGGCGAGCACCAGCTCATAGAGCGGTACGGCGGTCTCCGGCCGGGCAGCGGCGGTGAAGCCGGGGCGCCGGGACTTGCAGTCGGCATACAGGGTGAACTGGCTGACGATCAGCAGCGCCGCGCCGGCGTCGGCGGGGTTGACGTTCATTTTGCCTGCGCTGTCCTCAAATACGCGCAGGCCGCAGATTTTATCGGCGATTTTTCTGGCCTCGGCCTCGGTGTCGGACGTGTGCACGCCGAGTAGGACGAGAAAGCCCTTGCCGATGCGCCCGTGAACGGCTCCGTCGATGGTGACGGAGGCTTCCGTGACGCGGGTTACAACAGCTCTCATGTGGCAGCTCCTTTCTGAAAGTCGGCCTTCGCCTCGGCGGAGCCGACGCGGCTGACACGGATGACGCCGCGGATGGCGCTGAGCCGGCCGATCATCAGCCGCAGCTCGGACACGTCATGCACCTCCACGGTGACGGTGACGGTGGAGCGGTTGTTTTCAATGTCGCGCGCGGTGAGCGTGCGCACCTTGGCGTTGAGCGCGTTGAGCGCGGTGGCCACGTCCATTACGAGACCGGAGCGCTGCGTGCTCAGCAGCAGCAGCGTGGTGCTGTATTCGTCGGTGGTGCGGTCGGCCCAGTTGACCGTGATCCAGCGGTCGCGGTTTTCGGGCTGGATCCGGCTGGCGATATAGTTTTCGCAGTCGGTGCGGTGGATGGAAACGCCTGCGCCGCGCGTGATAAAGCCGATGATATCGTCGCCGGGCACCGGCGTGCAGCAACGGGAGAATT
Organism: Clostridiales bacterium; assembly: GCA_004556965.1. Classification (GTDB taxonomy): domain Bacteria; phylum Bacillota; class Clostridia; order Oscillospirales; family Oscillospiraceae; genus CAG-103. The sequence continues at coordinate 16,788 of SFFE01000020.1, forward strand.
TGATGAGGCAGTTATCCAGCCCTTCGACGAGCACGCCGTGCACGGCGCGGCGCTGCTTTTTGTTGCGGCGCTCGGCCTGCTCATTGATCTTGTCGAGCGCGGTTTTCTGCTCGGCCTTCTGGCTGCGCAGAATCTCGTCGCGGATGCGGTTGACGGTTCGCGTTGCGGTTACGCCGCCGTAGCCGATGGCGGCATAGAGGTCGTCCAGCGTGGCAAAAGACAGGCGCTTGAGGATCAGCGGCAGAATGTCGTCGCCCATGATGTCGGCCGGTGCAATGTTGTTCTGGCGCAGCTCGCGCTCGAACATCTCGCGGCCGTGGACGATATTCTCCTCGCGCCGCTCCTTTTTGAACCACTGCTTGATCTTCGTGCGTGCCGCGCCGCTCTTGGCCAGCGCCAGCCAGTCGCGGCTGGGGCCGGGGGCGTTTTTACTCGTGCGGATGTCCACAATGTCGCCGTTTTGCAGCACGTGGTCGAAGTTCACGATGCGGCCGTTGACCTTCGCACCGACCATGCTGTTGCCGACTTCGGAGTGGATGCTGTAGGCAAAGTCGATGGGCGTTGCGCCCGCCGGGAGGTTGATAACGTCGCCCTTCGGCGAGAACACGAACACCTCGTCGGCAAACATGTCGATCTTCAGGTTGTGGAAAAAGTCCTGCGCGTCGGACTCCTGCTGCGTTTCCAGCAGGCGGCGGATCCACGCGAACTTCTCCTCGTCGCCGGGCTTGGCGCCCTGCTCGCCGGTTTTGTACTTCCAGTGCGCGGCGACGCCGTATTCGGCGGTGAGATGCATATCCCACGTGCGGATCTGCACCTCGAACGGGATGCCCTCGGAGCCGATGACCGTGGTGTGCACGCTCTGGTACATATTCGGCTTCGGCGTGCTGATATAGTCCTTGAACCGGCCGGGCACGGGCTTGAACATGTCGTGGATGATGCCGAGGACGTTGTAGCAGTCCGGGATCGTCTCCACGATGACGCGGAAAGCGCAGAGGTCGAAAATGCCGTTGATGTCGATCTTCTGCGCGTACATTTTGCGGTAGATGCTGTAGATGTGCTTGATGCGGCAGAAGATGGACGCCTGCACGCCGTCCTCCTCCAGACGGGCCTGAATCTTCCGCTGCATATCGCCCATAAACCGCTCCAGCGTGTCCATCCGCTCGTTGAGCGTGTCGGTGATGGCCTTGTAGCCCTCCGGGTCGAGATACAGCAGCGAGAGGTCTTCCAGCTCCCACTTGATCTTCTGCATGCCCAGACGGTGGGCGATGGGGGCGTAAATCTCCATCGTTTCGAGCGACTTGATGCGCTGCTTTTCCTCGGTCTGGTACGCCATCGTGCGCATGTTGTGCAGACGGTCGGCCATCTTGATGAGAATCACGCGGATGTCCTTGGCCATGGCGAGCAGCATCTTGCGCAGATTTTCCATCTGCTGCTCCTCCACGCTCGTGTACTGCACGCGGGTCAGCTTCGTGACGCCCTCCACAATGTCGGCCACGGTCGAACCGAAGCTGTGGGCGATGTCCTCGTGCGTCAGCGAGGTGTCCTCAATGCAGTCGTGCAGCAGCGCGGCGACGATGGAGTCCTCGTCCAACCCCATTTCCGCCGTGATGATGGCGGCCGCGATGCAGTGCGACACGTAGGGCGAGCCGTCCTTACGCTTCTGGCCGGAATGCGCCCGGTCGGCGCATTCAAACGCGGCGCGCACACGGCCGAGATCGGCCGCGATCCCTGCGGCTGTGATTTTTTGTTCCAGCTCCCGATAATGTGCTTCCAGATCGTAAGCGATCGGCGCGGTGTCGGGCGCTGCGGTGGTTCCGGCGGACATCCCGCCACCTCCTTTCCAGATTACAGCAGACTTTGCCTGCAGGCTTTCAGGGCTTGCAGCAGATGGGAATTGTCCAGATCGACCTTCCCCGTGCCGGAAACCGGAACAACGGTGAGCTGGTCGTCCTCAAACTGCACCTGCACAAGCCCCATTTCCGCCAGCACCATCAGGCACAGGCAGAACTTTGCCGGGTGCAGCGGCCGCGGGCAGACGCCCGGCAGCTCGCCGAGCGAAACGCACAGCGTCCCGCGCAGCCAGCGCCACACCAGCACGAAATCTGTGCGGATGGGGCAGAAATCCGCCGCGTCCCACGCGGGGATCTGCCCGCCCTGCAAAATGTCGCGGCAGAGCGGCAGCGGGTCCGCCGGGCGGACGTCCGTCACCAGAAGCTGAACGGAGCGCCGGCCGCGAAATTCGTTGATCTGCGGGCAGAACGCGAGATCGACCCACTCGCCCGGACGAACCGGAAGGTCGCTGAGCGAGCAGGAGAAAAAGATACACTCAAAATTGTACCCGACTTTGGCCACGCGCATCCGCAGATGGCGGCCGCCGCCGATGGGCGTCACGCTCACAAGGCGCACGCTGGTGATGCAAAGCTGCGGCTTCGGGTTGCCGTTGCCGCACGGCTCCAGCAGGTCGAGCGCCTGCACGCCCTCCATCGACAGAAGGCGCGGGTCGGTGACGCGCAGGTCACACGTCAGCTCCGGCAGCGCGTCTGCCGGGTTTTCGCGGTAGTATTCGCCGAGCGCCTCGCGGAACCGGCCGATGTTCTCCCGCCGGATGGTCAGCCCCGCGGCCAGCGCATGGCCGCCAAAGCCCTCCAAATATTCCGAACAGGCGGACAGCGCGTTGTAGAGGTTGAACCCGCCGAAGCTGCGGCAGGAGCCTTTCCCCCGGTCGCCGTCGAAGCAGATCATGATCGTCGGCAGACGGAATTCCTCACTCAGCCGCGACGCGGCGATGCCGATCACGCCCTGATGCCACCGGTCGCTGGCGAGCACGATGGGCGTCTGCGGCGGATAGTTGCACGCGATGGCGGAGGCCTCCTCCCAGATCTGGTGCTCCAGCGCCTGCCGCTCGCGGTTCAGCTCGCACAGCCCCGCAGCCAGCCGGTCGGCCTCCGACGGGTCCTGCGTCATCAGCAGGTGCGCGGCCACAGTGGTCTTGCCCAGCCGTCCCGCGGCATTGATGCGCGGCGCGAGCGTGAAGCCGATGGTCGAGGCGGTCACTTTCTTTTCCTGCGCGCCGCATTCGCGCAGCAGCGCCTTCAGACCGGGGCGTGGAGCAGTGTTGATCTGCTCCAGACCCTTTGTCACGAGATAGCGGTTTTCACCGGTCAGCGGCATCACGTCCGCCACCGTGCCGATGGAGACGAAATCCGCGTAGTCGCGCAGAATGGCGCCGGTATCGCCCTCCAGCGCGCACAGCAGCTTGAAGGCCACGCCCACGCCGGCCAGTCCATGATTTGGATAGTCCGAATCCGGGCGCTTGGGATCGACAACGGCGACAGCGTCCGGCAGCGCCTGCTCGCTGCATTCGTGGTGGTCGGTGATGATCATATCGACGCCGTGCGCGGTGGCAAACGCCGTCTCCTCAATGGCGGTGATGCCGCAGTCCACCGTGACGATCAGGGTGGTGCCCGTTTGCAGCAGCGCGTCGATCGCGTCGGTGTTCAGGCCGTAGCCCTCCTCGATGCGGTCGGGGATATAGGGACGGCAGGGTACGCCCTTGCGGCGGAGATAGTCCGTCACCAGACAGGTGGAGGTGATGCCGTCCACGTCATAGTCGCCGAATACGGCGACGTTTTCGTGCGTCTCAATGGCGCGGCGGATGCGCGCGACGGCTCGGTCCATGTCCCGCAGCAGCATCGGGTCGGGAAGCGGCTCCCCGCCGCCGTCCAAAAAGGCGCGCGCCGCCTCCGGCGTGCGCAGCCCGCGCTGCGCGAGCAGCGCTGCGAGCAGCGGCGGAAACCCCGCCTGCGTCAGTTCTGCTGGGATTTCCGGTGTGTCATATGGAATTTTCCAACTCCTGTATTTCATGAGATGCCTCAATCAAAATAATATATTATTTTATCAAATGTGTGTGAAAACCGCAATAGGGAAAGAAACGCAGTGCTGCCAAACCACACGCGCCGCTGCCCGCCGCATCGGTGCAATTTGGCGAAAACGGCCGGTCTGCGGAATAATATTTTATTATATCACAGTTGTTGCAGGATGTGACAGTACCTGCTGTCATTTTTCCGGCCCGGGCGGCATATACTGCGGCAGGCAGGGCACGCTTCTGCTTGACAGGAGCGCCTTACCGGTGATAACATGAAACTTATGCCGGTGTGGCGGAACAGGCAGACGCAAGGGACTTAAAATCCCTCGATGGCAGCATCGTGCGGGTTCGAACCCCGCCACCGGCACCAAACCAATATAATCCGAACCTATTTCCAATCGGTGATGGGTTCGGATTTATTGTTTTCTTTGACCGCTATGAAACCACCCATTTCCGCA
>SFFE01000045.1 GCA_004556965.1 Clostridiales bacterium
AGCTACCGTCAGATGCTATCAGAAAATGAAAGCCGATGCGGAAGCCGGAGACCCCGAAGCCATCCGGCGATATGAAGCCACCCTTGCCAAGCGCAGAGACGAGTACCACAAAAAGAAAGCAAGACAGGAGGAAGTACCAGCATGAAGGAATTGAAGCCAAGAATCCACGAAAACGGCATCGACTACATTCTCGTGGGCGATTACTATGTGCCGGACTGGAAGCTGCCGGAGGAAAAACGCCCTGTCGGGCATTGGGGCAGGCTGCATCAAGCCTACCTGCGGATGTACCGTCCCGGTTTTTACAACGAACTCGTTCTCTCCTGCAAGCTGCACACCTACCTTGCCGATCTGAACGAGCAGGCAACGGAAAGATGCAGTCTTATCATTGAGCAGATGGCGGAAGCCGAGGGCGTGGACGAAGCCCTGAAAGCGTCCGACCAGATGCTATGGGTGCAGTCCATGAACTCCATCCGCAGCCGAGCCGAGGAAATCATCAAGCATGAGCTGATTTATGATTGACGGTCAAGAGCCGGAAAAATCGCATATTTGACGCTGGGAACGCTTCGGACGAGGAATGTATCGCCGGAGCGTTTTCCATTGAAAACAAGAGCCGGAGAAAACACCCGAAAAACACCCCTATTGCGTAACAGAGGCGCAGAAAGGAGCTTGCATGAGAACAGGGCTTACGAAGCAGGAAAAGACCACCGAAATCTACTTTGACGAGAAAGAACCCACCATCTATATCCGCACCCACAACACCGACCTCAGGAACAGGCTGACCGCCTATGCCTCAGCTCACCCCGGCGAGTGCCGCCAGACCGACGCAGATCCGGACACGGGCTGCATGGAATTTGAAATCCGCAAGGGGCGGTTCTCCTTTCGGCTGACCGCACCATACAGCGAGGAACGCCGCAAGGCGGCAAGCGAAGCGGCGAAAAAGAGCGGTGTTCATAGGCAGAGGCAGCAGGAATGATACGACGCCAAACACATACCGATGGTATAATAATTAAAATCAAATTCGTATGGGCGGTATGTTCATTTCGTCATATTTTTCTGCTATAATCAATTTATAAAGGCAGAAAGGGTGAGACGAATGGAAATAAAGCTCGCTGAAAATATTCGCGCTTTCCGAAAGCAGAGATCTCTTACACAGGAGCAGCTTGCGGAGGTGTTGGGCGTAACGGTCGGCGCGGTTTATAAATGGGAAGCAAAGCTCTCCCAGCCCGAATTAACCATGATCATGGCCATGGCGGACTTTTTTGACACGTCGGTGGACGTGCTGCTGGGCTATGAGATGAAGGACAATCGCTTGCAGGCAAGCGTGGAAAGGCTAAAACAATATCTTCATGAAAAAAATCAAAAGGGGCTTGCGGAAGCGGAAAAAGCGCTAAAAAAATACCCACACGACTTCAATGTCGTTCACGAAAGTGCCGAGCTGTATTGTGTGTTCGGCGTGGAGCTTCAAAATCAAAGTTTGCTGCTGAGAGCCTTGGAACTCTTGGAGCAATCGCGCCTGTTGCTGCCGCAGAACACAGACCCGCAGATCAGCGTTCTTACGATTTATGGGGAAATGGCAGATGTATATCTGATGCTGGACGAGGGCGAAAAAGCCGTAAATCTTTTGAAGGCGCACAATGCAGGCGGCCTGTACAGCGATGTGATTGGCCTGATATTGGCGACCAACCGGAAGCGGCCGGATGAAGCTGTGCCGTTTCTGTCTGAATCACTGCTGAAAAACACCACAGCCATCATACGCACCATTATGGGCTACATAAACGTGTTCTTTCAGCAAGAGGATTACAACTCGGCACAGGCAATCCTGCTTTGGGGAGATCATGTTCTTTCCGGGTTGAGAAATGAGGACAAGAACAGCTTCCTCGACAAGATAAACAGTGTGTTTCATGTATGCCTTGCCTATACGCAGGTGAAAGCCGATGACCGCTGCGCCGCCCGTCATTCCCTGTGCCATGCGAAAGAGCTTGCAAAACGCTTTGATGCAGCGCCGGACTACAAAGCGGAGGCCATTCTCTTTGTTGACCACATAAAACCTTTCAGCGCACACGATAATATCGGCGCAACGGCAATGATGGGCATTCAAAACACGCTTGCTGCCATCGGGGACGATATACTATCCACTATGTGGAGGGAGGTAAATGACCATGAAGAATAAACCGCTGAAAAAGCAACTCTCAGCGCAGTTTTATCATCGGAACATCCCTGTTCTCTGCGTCGCTGTTTTCGGCGCATTGGTTTCAGGCTCGCTCAATTTGATTCTTTCGTGGATCATGCAGCAGCTTATCGATGCGGCATCCGGTGTTCCTGGTGCGCTTGCCATCGGAACGCTCGCAAAAATCAGCGGAGGGTTTGTGCTGCTTTGCGTAGCGGCGTTTCTGCTGGACTATATTTCACAGCCCCGCTTTATTGAGAGAGCCATGCGGCAGTATAAAGATTTCGCCTTTCAGAAGCTCACGGAAAAGAGCATTTCATCCTTTCGGGACGAGAGTACGGCTGCCTATCTTTCGGCTCTGACCAACGACGCAGGCAGCATAGAGGCGGACTATCTTGCGCAACAGCTTTCCCTGATCACAAAAACCGTGACATTCATCGGCGCGCTCGCCATGATGCTGTGGTACTCCCCGGTTATGACCGCCATCGCCATCAGCATTACGATTTTGCCGCTGGTCGCTTCCCTTCTGACGGGAAACAAGCTGCAAGAAGCTGAAAAGCGTGTGTCGGAGCGAAACAAGGACTTTACCGCCGCGCTGCACGACTGCCTCAGCGGATTCTCGGTCGTTAAGAGCTTCAAGGCGGAGAAGGAGGTCTATAAGCTCTTTGCCGAAAGCAACCGGGCTTTGGAGGGAGATAAGTTCAGCAAACGGAGGATCAAGATCCTCGTGGGTATGATCGGCGCTGTGACGGGCATTTTTGCGCAGCTCGGCGTGTTTCTCATTGGAGCGTACCTCGCTCTGTCCGGCTATGGGTTGACCCCCGGCGTTGTGATCATTTTCGTAAACCTGATGAACTTTATGATTCAGCCCATCGCGGAGCTGCCGGGGCTGCTGGCAAGCCGCAAGGCGGCGCTGGGGCTGATCGGCAAGCTGGCGACAGCACTGGAAAAGAATCCCGCCTCTGGCGGCAGCGCGGCGCTTTCCCGGCTGGAGAAGGGCATTCGTCTCGAACAGGTGTCGTTCAGCTATGACGGAGAAAAGGATGTGCTGCACGAGATCTCCGCCGAGTTTAAGGCCGGCAAAGCCTATGCTATTGTGGGTGGCAGCGGCAGCGGAAAATCAACGCTGCTTCATCTGTTGATGGCGGGGAGCAGGGAATATGCTGGAAGCATCTTGCTTGACGGAACGGAGCTTCGCAGCATCGCCCCGGAATCGCTGTATGAAACGATTTCAGCCGTACAGCAGAATGTGTTCGTGTTCAATGCCTCCATAAAGGATAATGTTTCCATGTTCCGCAGTTTCCCACAGCAGGAGCTTGACGAGGCGATTCGCCACGCCCATCTAACGGGGCTGATTGCGGAACGGGGAGAAGGCTATCTCTGCGGCGAGGGCGGCAGCGGGCTGTCCGGCGGCGAAAAGCAGCGCATATCCATTGCCCGAAGCCTACTGAAAAAATCCTCCGTCCTTCTGGCTGACGAGGTAACGGCTTCGCTGGACGCACAGACGGCCCATCAGGTCACAAACGATATTCTTGACCTGCATGGTATGACCCGCATCATCGTGACGCATACGCTGGAGGAATCCCTGCTCCGCCGCTATGACGGCATCCTCGTCCTGAAGGACGGACGCATCGACGAGACGGGCAGCTTCGACGAGCTTATGGAGAAGAAAGGGTATTTCTTTGCGCTGTTCACTGTGGCGCAGTAAAAAGGAAGTAAATTCGATTGTTAAAGAAATCAAAATAAACTTGCTCATACTCTCTCAAAGCGCAATCGACAAAAATCGGTTGTGCTTTTCTTTTACCCAAAATCAAGAAAGGAGCGACCACCCATGACGAAGAAGAAAACGCCGCAGACCATCGAGGAATGCAACGCCGAGCTGGAACTCACGCAGAAGAAAATCCGGCAGTATGAGAACCGAAGCAAGATGCTTGACCGCAGGCTTGCCATAGAGAAGCGCAAGGAGCGCAACCACCGCCTGTGTTCGCGGGGCGGCTTTATTGAAAGCATCGTGCCGGAGCTTATCACCATGACGGACGAGGACGCGCAG
>SFFE01000021.1 GCA_004556965.1 Clostridiales bacterium
CGCGATCCGGACGCGCCGATCTTCAACTACTGCGACTACGGCATCGTCGGCGATATGGACGAGGTCTGCGACGCGATGCTCGAAGCGCTCAAAGCGAAAGCAGAATGACGCAGAATATGCGCACCGACTCATTAAAAACGGAAAAGACTCGCTTTGTGAGGGATGTGAAAGCGAAAGCCTGCCGCTGTGGAGCTGCTCCGCAGCGGCTTTTTTCACGAAAAAACACGCTGCCGCGTTCCAAAAACAAGGGATGCTGCACTTCGCTGTTTGGATGTGCATAATCTCCCCGGCGATGCAAACACTAACAGCGCAAGAATCTTGGAAAAAGGAGCAAGAAATATATGAAAGCAACCGGTATCGTGAGAAGGATCGACGATCTCGGCCGCGTGGTCATTCCCAAAGAGATTCGCCGCACCATGCGCATCCGCGAAGGCGACCCGCTGGAGATTTATACGGATAAGGACGGCGAGGTCATTTTTAAAAAGTATTCCCCGATCGGGGAGCTGTCGGAGTTCGCGGTGCAGATTTGCGATTCCCTGCACAAGACCACGGGCGGCATCGCCGCCGTGTGCGACCGCGATTCGATCATCGCCGTGGCCGGCGGCGGAAAGCGCGAGCTGCTCGACAAGCGCATCAGTCCGGAGCTGGAGACGCTCATGGAGACGCGCGGCCTCTACAGTGCGGAAGGCGGCGTTTGCACGGTGCCCGCAGCCGATGGGGACGACCGCTTTTGTGTTGCCGTCGCCGCGCCGATTCTGGCCGAGGGCGACGTGATGGGCTGTGTGACGTTTCTCACACCCAAGGACGGCGCCCCCGCAGGCGAGACGGAGGAAAAGCTTGCAATGGCGGTTTCAGGATTTCTCGGCAAGCAAATGGAAAGCTGAAAAATCGGGCGTGTGCAGCTGCACACGCCCGATTTTTGCGTGATAAAACGCCCCCGGATGGTTAGGCCGGGGGAGATTTGAACGCCGGAACGCCGGCGGACACTTTCAGAAGCGCAGAACCATAGAGCCGGAGACGCAGCGCTATGGAGGAGATATGTAAGATAACGGTAAGAGTAAGGGTAAAGGTAAAGAGAGATCAAACGCTGTCAATCTCCGAACGGAGCACTCCGCTGCTGAAAGCTGGTAGTTGCAGTTTAGTCCATTCTGCCAGCGCCGTCAAGTAGAAAAACGACATTTTTTTCACATTTTTGAAGCGTTCGGGAATGTTTTGCATCGATTTGCCGCAAATTGCGGATATTGTACAACAAGATGGGAATTTTTTGTCTAAAATTCGGGTTGTTCTTCGCGGCAAATTCAGATAAAATAAAACGAGTCCGCATCCGTGCGGGAAACCATCCGAGAGGAGATCTGAAATTATGACCGTATTGGTAACCGGCGGCATGGGCTACATCGGCAGCCACACGTGCGTGGAGCTGCTGGAGCAGGGCATGGACGTCGTGATCGTAGATAATCTGGTCAACAGCAGCGCGGAGGCCGGGCGGCGCGTCGAGCAGATCACCGGCAAGTCCGTCACGTTTTATCAGATCGACGTGCGTGACCGCGAAAAGCTCGATCAGGTGTTTGAGAACCACCCCATCGACTGCGTCATCCACTTCGCGGGACTCAAGGCGGTGGGTGAATCCGTCGCAATGCCGCTGGAGTATTACGACAACAATCTTGGCTCTACGATCACGCTCTGCGAAGCGATGCGTGACCACGGCGTGAAGAAGATCATCTTCTCCTCCTCCGCCACGGTCTACTCCGGCGACAATGAGATGCCGCTGTACGAGACGTCCAGGACCGGAAACTGCACAAATCCCTACGGCTGGACGAAATATATGTGCGAACAGATCCTGCGCGACTATGTTGTGGCCGACCCCACGTGGTCGGTGGTGCTGCTGCGCTACTTCAATCCCGTCGGCGCGCATGAGAGCGGCCTCATCGGCGAGGACCCGCGCGGCATCCCGAACAACCTCATGCCCTACATCTCGCAGACGGCGATCGGCCGGCGCGAGTGCCTGAACATCTTCGGCAACGACTACGACACGCCGGACGGCACTGGTGTGCGCGACTACATCCATGTCGTCGATCTGGCGCGCGGCCACGTTGCCGCCATCACGTACATGGACGGGCACCCCGGCGAGTCCGTGTTCAATCTCGGCACCGGCAAGGGCTACAGCGTGCTCGATATGGTGCACGCCTTCGAATCGGCCAACCACGTGAAGGTGCCCTACCGCTTCACCGCCCGCCGTCCCGGCGACCTGCCCACCTGCTACGCCTGCCCGGACAAGAGCGCGCAGGTGCTCTCATGGCGCGCGCAGTACAATCTGGAGGATATGTGCCGCGATAGCTGGAACTGGCAGACAAAGAATCCGAACGGCTACGGCGGCTGAACGGGCGCGCTCCGTTTTGCTTCCGCCCTTGGCGAAAGCTGCACATCCGCTTCCCCGTTCAGCCTTTCAAATCCGAAACGAGGTTTCGGATTTGGGGGGGGACGAGGCAACGGGCGCGCTCCGTTTTGCTTCCGCCTTTGGCGAAAGCTGCACATCCGCTTCCCCGTTCAGCCTTTCAAATCCGAAACGAGGTTTCGGATTTGGGGGGGACGAGGCAACGAACGCGCTCCGTTCCGCGTCCGGCTTGTGATTTAGACAACACTGGATGCCACCCACTTGTGGGTGGCGTCTTTGCGTGCAAAAGACGAACAAGAGATCTTATGGTAACTTTCACAAAAATCGGGGAAAGCAGTTGACACGAAACACAAGATATTGTATCATGAACCCGCCAAAGACACAAAATCGGCAATGAAGACGCAAAATGTTGTGGTAGGAATAGAAAGGGAGAAGCTATGAAGATCATCAAGCGAAACGGCTCGGAAGTGTCGTTTGACATTACAAAGATCATTATGGCCGTTACGAAGGCCAACAGCGCGGTGGACGAGACCGAGCGCATGACGCCCAAGCAGATCCAGCGCATTGCGGAGAGCGTGGAGCTTTCCTGCCAGGAACTGGGCCGCAGCGCGGCGGTGGAAGAAATTCAGGATATGGTCGAAAAGCAGATCATGGCGCACGGGGCGTTTGAGGTCGCCAAGGCGTATATCACCTACCGCTATACCCGCAGTCTGGTGCGCCGCGCGAACACGACGGACGACCGTATCCTCAGCCTCATCGAGTGCAACAACGAGGAGGCCAAGCAGGAGAACTCCAATAAGAACCCGATCGTCAACAGCACGCAGCGCGACTATATGGCCGGCGAGGTCAGCCGCGACATTACCAACCGCCTGCTGCTGCCGAAGGACATCGTCGAGGCGCACGAGGAGGGCATCATCCACTTCCACGACTCCGACTATTTCGCGCAGCACATGCACAACTGCGATCTGGTCAATCTGGAGGACATGCTCCAGAACGGCACGGTCATTACCGGCACGCTCATTGAGCGGCCGCACAGCTTTTCCACCGCGTGCAACATCGCCACGCAGATCATTGCGCAGGTCGCGTCCAACCAGTACGGCGGCCAGTCCATCTCCCTGACGCATCTGGCGCCGTTTGTCGAGGTCAGCCGCCAGCGCATCCGCCGCGATGTGGAGGCGGAGATGAAGGCCATCCACGCCGCGCCGCCGGAGGAGCAGATCGCCGAGCTGGTGGAAAACCGCGTCCGCGAGGAGATCCGCCGCGGCGTGCAGACCATCCAGTATCAGGTTGTGACGCTGCTGACCACGAACGGACAGGCGCCGTTCGTCACGGTGTTCATGTATCTGGGCGAAGCCAAGAACGAGCGGGAGCAGCACGATCTGGCCATGATCATCGAGGAGACCCTCAAGCAGCGCTATCAGGGCGTGAAGAACGAGAAGGGCGTGTGGGTCACGCCGGCGTTCCCGAAGCTGATCTACGTGCTGGAGGAGGACAACATCCACGAGGATTCGAAGTTCTGGTATCTGACGGAGCTGGCCGCAAAGTGCACGGCCAAGCGCATGGTGCCGGACTACATCTCCGAAAAGAAGATGCTCGAGTTGAAGATCGACAAAAACGGAGAGGGCCACTGCTACACCTGCATGGGCTGCCGCAGCTTCCTCACGCCGTACGTCGATGAGAATGGCCAGCCGAAGTACTACGGCCGCTTCAATCAGGGCGTCGTCACAATCAACCTGCCGGATGTGGCGCTCTCCTCCGGCGGGAACCTCGAAAAGTTCTGGCAGATCTTCGACGAGCGGCTGGAGCTGTGCCACCGCGCGCTGATGTGCCGCCACGAGCGGCTCAAGGGCACGCTGTCGGATGCCGCGCCCATCCTGTGGCAGTACGGCGCGCTGGCGCGTCTGAAAAAGGGCGAGAAGATCGACAAGCTGCTCTACGGCGGCTACTCCACGATCTCCCTCGGCTACGCGGGGCTGTACGAGTGCGTGAAGTACATGACCGGCAAGTCCCACACCGACCCCAGCGCCACGCCGTTCGCGCTGGAGGTCATGCAGCACATGAACGACGCCTGCAAGAAGTGGAAGGCGCAGCACAACATCGACTTCAGTCTCTACGGCACGCCGCTGGAGTCCACGACGTATAAATTCGCCAAGTGCCTGCAAAAGCGCTTCGGTATCATTCCCGGCATCACCGACAAGGGCTACATCACCAACAGCTACCACATCCATGTCACCGAGCCGATCGACGCCTTCTCCAAGCTGGAGTTTGAGGCGAAGTTCCAGGCGCTGTCTCCCGGCGGTGCGATCAGCTACGTCGAGGTGCCGAACATGCAGAACAACATCGAGGCGGTGCTGGAGGTCATGAAGTTCATCTACGACCATATCATGTACGCCGAGCTGAACACCAAGAGCGACTACTGTCAGGTGTGCGGCTACGACGGTGAGATCGAGATCGTCGAGGAAGACGGCAAGCTGATCTGGCGCTGCCCGAACTGCGGCAACACCGATCAGGATAAGATGAACGTTGCCCGCCGCACCTGCGGCTACATCGGCACGCAGTTCTGGAACCAGGGCCGCACGCAGGAGATCAAGGAGCGCGTCCTGCATCTGTAAGACAGAAACCGCTGAATCGGGAGCACCGGACTCCGGCGCGGCTCAGAAGTGACGTGGCAATGTTCTGGAACGTAGCAAGCAGCGCCCCAGAACAGGCCACGTCATTCTTCGCATGTCGCGGCGAATGCATCCGCCGCGAAAAAGGAAGAACAAAAGAGCAGATGCGGAACTTTCGGCTTCAGACGGAAGTGAAGCGGAGCAAGTTTGTTCTGACGAAGAGGTACGAATATGAATTACGGTCAAATCAAGAAATGTGACATTGCCAACGGCGTTGGCGTGCGGGTCACGCTGTTCGTCTCCGGCTGCACAAACCACTGCTTCAACTGCTTCCAGCCGGAGACGTGGGATTTCGACTACGGCAAGCCCTTTACGGCGGAGACGGAAGCCGAGATCTTTGCCGAGCTGGACAAGCCCTTTATTGCGGGACTCACGCTGCTCGGCGGCGATCCGTTCGAGCCGTGCAACCAGCGCGCGCTCGTACCGTTCCTGCGCAGGGTGCGCGCGCGGTATCCGGACAAGACGATCTGGGCTTATTCGGGCTTTACGCTCGACAGGGAGCTGACGGTGGACGGTTCGCATCCGCGCTGCGAGGTGACGGACGAGATGCTTTCCATGCTCGACGTGCTGGTGGACGGCCGGTATGTGGATGAACTGCGAAACATCTCGCTGCGCTTTCGCGGCTCGTCGAATCAACGCATCATCGACATGAATCTGACTCGCCGCGCGGGACAGATCGTGCTTTGGGAGGGATCGGAATGCAGGTAAAGGTCAAAAAGCTCCGCCCGGACGCGACGCTGCCGAAGCACGGCTCCACCGCCGCAGCCGGCTATGATCTGTATGCCGCGCCTGAGGGCGGACAGCCGGTGGACATCGCGCCGCACGGCACGGCCATGATCGGCACCGGCCTGGCGTTTGCCATCCCGGCGGGGTATTTCGGCGGCGTGTTTGCGCGCAGCGGCCTTGCCAGTAAGCAGGGGCTGCGCCCGGCAAACTGCGTCGGCGTGATTGACGCGGACTATCGCGGCGAGTGTCTGGTCGCGCTGCATAACGACGGCGACACACTGCGCACGGTGCAGCCCGGCGACCGGATTGCCCAGCTCGTCATTCTGCCGTTTCTGGCGGCAGAATTCGACGAAGCAGAGCAGCTTGACGACACCGCGCGCGGCGCGGGCGGATTCGGCAGCACAGGAAAATAAGATAACAAAACGGAAGACCCGGTATGCATTGCATACCGGGCCTTTGCGGTTCAGGCGAGATCGCCGGTTTGTTTGAGGTAGTCAAAGAACGCGGTGCAGCCGAGCACGACGTCGGCGTAGGCGGCGTCAAAATCGTCCGTGTACCACGGGTCGGAAATGCCGCGATCGAGACCCGCGAAGGACAAGAGCGCGTGGATTTTTCTGTCCGGATCGTTTGGGAGAATGCGCCGCAGGTTGCGGCGGTTGTTCTCGTCCATGAGAATCAGCCAGTCGTAGTCGTCGTAATCCCGCGCCGTGACCTGCCGCGCGCCGCGCCGCGAAAACGGAACGCCGTGCTCCCGCAAAATCGCCTTCGCCGGCGGGTACATGTCGTTGCCGAGTTCCTCCCGGCTCGTCGCGGCAGACGCGATCCGGAAGCGCTCCGCCAGTCCCGCCTTTTGCACCATGTCTTTGAAAATGAACTCCGCCATCGGCGACCTGCAAATATTGCCGTGACAAATAAAAAGTACACGTATCATCCAAATCAGCATCCTTGTACGGTGGAATGCGCGGCCGAAGCGGCTGCCGGGATTCATCTTAAAGCATATCAGGCCGGTTGTCAAACAGCGCGCCGAATTTACGGACAATAAGTGGAATAAAAGACTAAATGTTGAGTTGCGAGACGCGCGGGATTTTCGGGTTTCCGACCAAATTGGGATTTTTCAACGGGAAATCGCCGCAAAAACGTGAGAAATTTCACATTTTAACTATTTACATCCGTGCAGTGCGGGTTTATACTGAAACGCAAATTCAGAATTTCAAAAGCAGAAGCCCGCACATCTGACGATGGGAGGTTATCCGATGGAGAACAAATTGCTGTGTATCGCCTGCAAGCACCGGTTCTGCGACCGGAAGCTGGAGCCGTGTTCAAGCTGCATCCGCAGCACGCGTCTGGCTGAGCAGGGCGAGGATCACTTTGCCCCCGCGGAGGAGCAGCCACGCATTTCGCCGCCGGAACGAAAGCGGGAGAGACCCTCCAGCCGGACGCTGTGCTTTGCCTGCAAGTACATGTACGCCGACCGCGATCTGGAGCCATGCAAGACCTGCATCCGGCAGAGCCTGGCTGCGACGAGCAGCCCCGACCAGTTCGTACCGGAAATGAAATTGTAACGAATTTGTGAATTCCGTCAAAAAAGGTACAAAAACTGTTTTCGTCATTTATACCAAGTCACTATTGACCTTTTTCGACAATTTGCCTTATAATAAGCGTGTGCAAAGGAGCACATCTTCTACGACAGAAGGTGTGCTCCTTTTTTGTTTTTGTTCCTCCGGCGCCCGCCGATGGGACAAAGAGACTTGAATTAAGGAGGACAAACCCATGAAAATGAAACGACTGATTGCTTTCCTGCTGAGTTTGGTTATGGTTCTTGCGTTTGCGGCGTGCGGCAGCAAGGACGACGCCAAACCGTCGGACAATGCGGCCGGCGGCGATTCGGATCTGTCCGGACAGACCATTCTGATCGGCAACATCACGCCGATGACCGGCGCGCAGGCGGCCTACGGCACGGCCATCACCAACTCCATCCAGATGGCCATTGACGAGATCAATGAGGCGGGTGGCATTCTGGGCGCTACAGTAGAGCTGTCCAGCAAGGATGACCAGGGCACCCCGGCCGAGGCCGTCTCCGGCTTCAACGCGCTGCTGAGCGAGGACGTCACCGCCATTATCGGCGCGTGTCTCTCGAGCTGCACCTCTGCGATCACCAGTCTCGCCGACGATGAGGGCGTCGTGCTGATTACCCCCAGCTCCACGGCGGACTCCATTACCACAGAGGACGACTACGTGTTCCGTTCCTGCTTCAAGGACAGCTTCCAGGGCGAGATGGTCGCGGCTTACGCGGCGGAGCAGGGCTGGACCAAGGCGGCGATTCTGTACGCCACGGGCGATACCTACTCCTCCGGCCTGCGCGATTCCTTCGAGAAGGCGGCCGATCAGTACGACATTGAGATCGTGTGCGAGCAGTCCACTTCCGACACCGGCGCGGTAGACTTCTCCTCGCAGCTTGCGACGATCGCGGCCTCCGGCGCCGACGTGCTCTTCGCGCCGTACTACTACGATGCAGTTGGCCCGAAGATCATCCCGCAGGCGCGTGAGGCCGGCTTCACCGGCGCAATCATGGGCTGCGACGGCTTCGACGGCACGCAGGACTACACCACCGGCGACCTTTCCGCTTACGAAAACGTGTTCTTCACCAACCACTATTCTCCCGAGGATCCCTCCGAGACCGTGCAGCACTACGTCACCGCCTATACCGACAAGTACGGCTCTGAATCCCTGAACGCGCTGGGCGCGCTGGCCTACGACGCGATGTACATGCTCAAGCAGGCCATTGAGACGGCCGGCAGCATCGACCACGACGCCATCCGCGACGCGACGAGCGGCATGCACTATGTCGGCGTCACCGGCGACATGACGCTCGACGAGAGCGGCACGCCGGAAAAGAGCGTGGCGATCATGAGCTTCGCGCAGGCCGACGGCAAGCTGGTGCAGAAGTTTGTGACCACACAGGGCTGAGCGCTTTGCCCGCGGCCGAAAAACGGACAAGCTTTGGCCGCGCCCTGTAAAGAAAACCAGGACTTTCGCGCGGAAGTGCCCCGGCGCTTCCGCGCGTTTGTTTCAGCCTGACTCTTTGGAAAGACGTGGGAGACTATGACAGAGTTTTTACAGCAATTGATTATCGGGCTTCGGCTCGGCAGCGTGTATGCGCTGGTAGCCCTGGGTTACACCATGGTCTACGGTATTATTCGACTGATTAACTTCGCACACGGCGATTTCATCATGGTCGGCGGCTATACCCTATATTTCACCATCCCCATCCTGCTGCACCAGATCGGCCTGCCCGCGTGGGTCGGCGTGCTCGCGGCGATTGTGATCTGCGCGCTGGTGGGCGTTGCGGTGGAACTGGTGGCATACCGCCCCGTGCGGAAAAAGGGCACCAGCATGTCGGCGCTGATCACCGCGATCGCCATGAGCTTGCTTCTCGAAAATCTGGCGCAGGCCATCCCGGCCATGGGGCCGAACCCCCGCGTCATTTCGGAGGAGATCTTCAGCACCGCCCCGATCAGCATCGGCGGCGTATCGACCAACCTCGCATCCATTATGACGATTTTGATTGCGGCGGTCGTCATGGCGGCACTGCAGCTGTTCGTGCAGAAAACGAAGCTGGGCCGTGCCATGCGCGCCGTGTCCGAAAATAAAGAGGCGTCCACGCTTGTGGGCATCAACGTCAACCGCACCATCGTCACCACCTTTGCCATTGGCTCCGGTCTCGCTGCGGTGGCGGCGCTGATGTACTGCGCGCAGTACCACACCGTGACGACGACGATGGGCTCCATGCTGGGCCTGAAAGCGTTCGTGGCGGCGGTGCTCGGCGGCATCGGCCTGATTCCGGGCGCCATGCTGGGCGGCATTGTCGTCGGCATCATTGAAGCGCTGGTCACGGCGTATATCAGCTCGTCGCTGGCCAACGCGGTCGTATTTTTGGTTCTCATCGTGGTGCTGCTGGTGAAGCCGGCCGGCATCCTTGGAAAGAATGTGGGTGAGAAAGTATGAATACGCTGCAAAAAACGAAACTTCGCGGCACGGGTGTGAACCTGGTGCTGATCGTGCTGCTCTTTGCGGCAGTGCTGCTTCTGAGCCAGACGCTCTCGGACAACGTCTATCGCCGGGTGCTGGTGCCGATCATCTGGCAGATGTGCATTTTCATCCTGCTCGGCACGTCGCTGAACCTGACGCTCGGCTATCTGGGCCAGCTCACGCTGGGGCATATGGGCTTTGCCGGCATCGGCGCGTACACCGCGGCGCTCACGTCCCTTGCACTGGAGCGCGCCGGACTGTTTGAGGCGTCCGAGGCGGCGCCGGGTCAACTGATTCTGGTGATCCTAGGCTGCTGCCTGCTCGGCGCCATCTTTGCCGCGCTGCTGGGTCTGCTCGTCGGCATTCCGGCGCTGCGGCTGCGCGGCGACTATCTGGCCATCGTCACGCTGGGCTTCGGACTCATCGTGGAAAACGTCATTGCAAACCTGCCTTTTGCCGGCGGCGAGGGACTGTCGCGCGGGACGGCAAGCTCGTCCCTGTATGCCAACGGGCTGGGACTTTCCACGGCGCTGCAGGCAAAATACGTCTGGCTGGTGCTGCTCATCACCGTTTTGTGCATTGCGATCATGTGCATGCTCATCAACTCCAAGTATGGCCGCGCGATCAAGGCCATCCGCGACGATGAGATCGCCGCGGCGGCCTCCGGCGTGAATACGACGTACTACAAGATCCTGACCTTTGTCGTCTCCGCGTTCTTCGCGGGGCTGGCGGGCGGACTGTACGCCACGTGCTTTTCCTCGCTCACGACGGCGAGCTTCACGTTCACCAGCTCCTCAATCTGGAACTCCACGTTCATCGTGGTCATCGTGGTGCTGGGCGGCATGGGCTCCATGACCGGCTCCGTGCTGGCGGCGGTCGCAATGTACCTGCTGAACTACGAGATCAAAAACGGCGGGTGGGTCAACGCCCTGCCGGGCTTCATCCAGAGCCTGTTCCAGTTTCCGATGCTGATCTACGCGCTCGTGCTGCTGGTCATCATCATCTTCCGGCCCAGGGGCATTCTGGGCACCTATGAATTCTCGCTGGACCGCCTGTTGTTCGGAAAGGACCGGCCCGGCCGGAAAGCGCGGAAAGGGGGCGCCGGCAAATGAGCGATACCAGAGCAGTTGTGCTCAAGACGGAGCATCTCGGCATCTCCTTCGGCGGCCTGAAGGCGGTCTCGGATTTCAATATGGAGATCCACGAAGGCGAACTGATGGGCCTGATCGGCCCGAACGGCGCCGGTAAAACCACGGTGTTCAACCTGCTGACCGGCGTGTACGTCCCCACGGAGGGCGCATTCTACCTCAACGGCGAAAAACTCAACGGCAAAAAGACGCATCAGGTGGTGGCGGCGGGCATCGCCCGCACGTTCCAGAACATCCGCCTGTTCAAGGCCATGACCGTTCTGGAAAACGTCAAGATCGCGTTCACCAAGGACATCCACTACAACATGCTCGACAGCCTCCTGCGCACGAAGAAATACTGGAAAACGGAGCAGGAGCTGACCGAGCGCGCCATGGAATATCTGCGCATCGTCCATCTGGACGGCAAGGCAGATCAGCTCGCGTCCAGCCTGCCCTATGGCCAGCAGCGCAAGCTGGAGATCGCCCGCGCGCTCGCCACGGACATGAAGCTCCTGCTTCTGGACGAGCCTGCCGCCGGTATGAACCCGACCGAAACGGCCGAGCTGCTGGAGTGCATCAACACCATCCGGGACACGTTCCATGTCGCCATTTTGCTCATCGAGCATGACATGAGTCTGGTCATGCGCGTCTGCGAGCGGATTCAGGTCATCAACTTTGGCCAGACGATCGCCTCCGGCTACCCGGCGGAGATCGCCAGCAACCCGGAGGTCATCGAGGCCTACCTGGGCGAAGAGGAGGCGGATGAAGATGCTGAAAATTGAAAACCTGGAGGTGTCCTACGGCGCGGTGCAGGCGCTTCGCGGCATTTCCATGGAGGTCGCCGACGGCGAGATCGTCTCCCTCATCGGGGCGAACGGCGCGGGCAAGACCACCACGCTCCACGCCGTCACCGGCTTGGTTCCGATCAAGACCGGATCCGTCGAGTACGACGGGCACGATCTGCGCAAGATCGACCCCAGCAAGATCGTCAGCATGGGGCTGGCGCACGTGCCGGAGGGCCGGCAGGTGTTCACCCGCATGACGGTCGCGGAGAATCTGGCCATGGGCGCGTACCACCGCAAGGACAAAAAGGGCATTGAAGCGGATCTGGAGCACGTGTATGAGCGCTTCCCGCGCCTGAAGGAACGCGCAAAGCAGCTTGCGGGCACACTCTCCGGCGGCGAGCAGCAGATGGTTGCCATGGGTCGCGCCATCATGAGCGCGCCGAAGCTCGTCGTCATGGACGAGCCGTCTATGGGTCTGTCCCCCGTGCTGGTCAAGGAGGTCTTTGATATCATCCGGACCATGCACGAGAGCGGCATCACGATCCTGCTCGTGGAGCAGAACGCGAAAATGGCGCTGGCCATCTCCAACCGTGCCTACGTGCTCGAAAACGGGCGCATCACCATGTCCGGCGACGCGAGCACGCTGCTGCATGACGACAAGGTGCGCAAGGCATACCTTGGCGCATAGAAAACCGCACACAAAAAACCGGCTCCCCGTGACAGGGAGCCGGTTTTCTGGTATATACATATTTAAATTACTGCCCAAGCTGCGCGTACATCTGCGCGTGGATGCGTTCGCCGAGATCGTGCGTCGGATTGGCCTTGACCGTTTCGGCGTCCACCACGTCCAGAATGGTCAGATACACATCGGTGGCGCGCCACGGGGTTCGGTGCGCAATCTGCTCTGTGCCCTCGATGGTGGCGACAACGATGGGGACGTTTGCTTTCTTCGCGGCCTTGAACGCGCCGTTGCGAAACTCCAGGAGCTGACCGCTCTTGCTGCGCGTGCCCTCCGGATAGATGGCAAAGGAGCACTCGTGGTTGCGCATCAGCTCTGCGGCTGTGTTAATGGTCTTGAGCGCGTTGCGCGGATTTTCCCGGTCAATGGCGAGAAAACAACATTTGTGCGTACAGCGGCCAAAGACGATTTTGTACAGATTCTCCGGCTTGGACACAAACGCGAGCGAACGGTCACGCAGCGCCCACCAGGTGACGAGTGGGTCGAAGTTGGAGCGGTGATTGCTCACCAGCAGGAATTCCCCCTCCGGCGGGAGCTTTTCCAGCCCGGTGGTGTGGATTTTCACCCGGCAGATGGCCAAAATCCAATCGTCAAACATCAGCGTGACGGTGTAGTAGAAACGATTGATCTTTTTGTTTTCCTTGCGCATGTCCACCAGCAGGGAGAGAACCAGCATGAACAGGGCAAACAGCAGGTTTGCAGCGACAAAGCAGCCGAATGCGATCGGGAGAAGCCACCACAGGCTGAGCGCGGGGGACAGGAAGAAAATCCAGATTGTGACCAGGATCGCAGGGATCGCAAGCAGATAATACAGCATGGCGCACGTCCTCGGTATAATTTCTCATATTTGTTGACGCAA
This sequence comes from Clostridiales bacterium, assembly GCA_004556965.1. GTDB lineage: Bacteria > Bacillota > Clostridia > Oscillospirales > Oscillospiraceae > CAG-103. The sequence goes on from SFFE01000021.1 coordinate 13,327, forward strand.
CTAAATATATACATTATAATGAAATAAAATTGCGGAGTCAATGAAGGAGATGTAAATAAAACGGGGCAGACTCCGTAAAATTTAAGAACAGGATGATTTTGTGATGACAAAAGCAATTTTCCCGATTCTTCTCGCCATTCTTGCGCTCGTCCAGCTTTTGAGCTGCCTGTGTGGAAAAGATGCGGTGCGTATGCCCACAAAGATTTTCCTGATGCCGTTTGTGGCGCTGGCGTACCTCTCCGTGGCAAAAGAGCCGTCCGGCTGGGTGGTGGCAGGACTGATGTTCGGCTGTCTGGGCGATCTGGCGCTGCTGTGGCCGCTGAAGCCGGTGCCGTTTGCACTTGGTACGATCTCGTTCGCGCTGGGGCACATCTGCTATCTGATCTTTCTTTTCTCCACGTTCTCAATCGCGGTCAAACCCGTCTGGATTGCCCTGATTGCACTGGTCTATCTCGCCGGCTGTATTGTTGTGTATGTCAAAAGCCGGCCGAACATCCCGCGCGCGGTGCGGCCCGTGCCGTTTCCGTACATGCTGCTGCTGGCCAGCGTCAGCGTCTGCACGCTGCTGGCGCTCATCAGCAACGCAAGCTTGGGCTGCATGATGGCATTTCTCGGCGCGACGTCGTTCCTGGTGTCCGATGGGATCCTCAGCAACATGCTCTTTGTCAAAAAGGCGGAGCCGCCGAAGCAGAACTTTGCCGTCATGGCGACCTATACCGCCGCGCAGGTGCTGCTCACGGCCGGCTGGGCGCTGTAACAATCCAATTGTGCTCAAAACCGGGGTTTCCTATGGAACCCCGGTTTCGACGTATCACAATGAAAAAATTGGTGAAAATGCTGAGCTTTCGGCTGCTGCGGAACAAAGTGTGACATCAAAAGAGCAAAAATGTAAGGATTGGTTTACATTGGGATGATGTTGCAGTAAAATTAGAACAAAATATTGAAGTTGGGAGGATGTGCGTTCGTTTGGCAGAAAACGTGAGTGAAAAGAACCGATTTGTAAAAATCGTGGTGCAGCAAATTCTCGACGGGGTGCTGCAGCCGGGCGACCGGCTTCCGACGGAGAGTGAGCTGGCTGCGCAGTATGGCATTGCGAAGACTAATGTGCATCTCGGTCTCAAGGAGGTCGCGCGGCTGGGCTTTCTCAAGATCGTGCCGCGCCATGCGTCGTATGTGACGGACATCTGGAGCCATATCACGCTGGATTCGCTCTCGGCCATGGTGCAGTACAGCGCGGACAAGCCGGAGCGCACGGCGGTCAGCGCGTTTCTGGAGCTGCGGGAGATGCTGGGCTGCGGCGCGATCCGCTGGATGGTGCGCAGACCGAACCCGGCGCATGTCTGCTCGCTGAAAGCGCACTGCGCCGAAATGGAGCGTGCGGTGCAGGACCCGGACCGGACTGCGTTTTGGTCGGCGCTGCGCGCGTTTCTGGTGTGCATGTATATGGAGATTGATAACCCGATTTTCCCGGTGCTGGTGCGCTCGGCGCGGGACGTGGCCCACCGCTCTCTGGAGCTGATGGATTCGTACTTCGAGCCGGAACAGGTCGTAACGGTGTACCGTGAGGTGCTTGAGCTGATCGAACAAGGGGATGCGGTCGAGGCGGTCTACAGATGGACGGTGTGGAACGACGAATTAACCGAGAAATTTTTACACAATATCTATGATGCGTAACCCAATCACCCCTGTCGGGCGTCCGGCAGGGGTGATTTTTGTGAACTTTTTGCATTGCGGTTGCGGCGGCGCGAACCTTGGAGTAAAATAAAGAAAATGGAGTCAGAAAGGAGCGATTTCATGAAACTGACTTTTATCCGGGCAGACCATGAGGTTACCGGAAGCTGCACCATGCTGGAGATCGGCGGGCATTACGGTCTGATCGACTGTGGCATGGAGCAGGGAAAGGACGTTTTTGAAAACATCGCCATTCCCGTGGATGCATCGGCCATCGACTTTGTGCTGGTGACGCACGCGCACATGGATCATACCGGGCGGCTGCCGCTGCTGTATAAGCGAGGCTTTCGCGGCAGCGTATATGCGACGGAGGCGACGTGCGACCTCTGCGGCATCATGCTGCGCGACGCGGCGCACATCCAGATGTCCGACGCACAGTGGAAGGCGCGCAAGGCCGAGCGCGCGGGGCTGCCCGCGCCGGAGCCGCTGTATGATCTGGAGGACGTGGAGGGACTGCTGAAGCTGCTGCGTCCGTGCTCCTACGGCGAGCGCATCCAGATCAGCGAAAACGTCGTGATTCGCTTTACCGATGTGGGGCATCTGCTCGGCAGTGCGTGTATCGAGGCGTGGCTGACGGAGCCCGGCGTGGAAAAAAAGATCGTCTTCTCCGGCGACGTGGGCAACGTCAATCAGCCCATCCTCCGCGACCCGCAGACCGTGGACGGCGCGGACTATGTCATGATCGAATCGACTTACGGCGACCGTTACCACGGCGCGCGGCCGGACTATATCTCCGCGCTGGCCGACTGCATCCAGCGCACGCTCGACCGCGGCGGCAATCTGGTGATCCCTGCGTTCGCCGTTGGCCGCACGCAGGAGATGCTCTACTTCATCCGCCAGATCAAGAACATGGGGTTGGTCAGGAACCATCCGAACTTCCCGGTCTATGTGGACAGCCCGTTGGCGAACGAGGCCACCGGCGTGTTTTTGCAGACGAGCACGGAGTTCATTGACGACGAGGCGCGCGACCTGATCCGACGGGGCATCGACCCGCTGTATTTTGAGGATCTGCACACCGCCGTGTCGCAGCAGGAGTCCATGGCGCTCAACACGGATAAGACCCCGAAGGTCATCCTCTCCGCAAGCGGCATGTGTGACGCCGGGCGCATCCGGCACCATTTAAAATATAACCTCTGGCGGCCGGAGAGCACGGTGCTCTTTGTCGGCTACCAAGCGGTGGGCACGCTGGGGCGCAAGCTGCACGACGGGGCGAAGTCCGTCAAGCTCTTCGGCGACGAGGTCGCGGTCAACGCGGAGATCACCTATCTCGCGGGCGTGAGCGGCCACGCGGATAAGCAGGGGCTGCTCAACTGGCTGAACGCCATGACGATCAAGCCCGCCACCGTGTTCGTCAACCACGGCGACGACGACGCGTGCACGGCGTTCACCCAGTGCCTGCGCGAGGAGTATGGCTACAATGCCTATGCCCCGTACAGCGGCAGCGAGTTCGACCTTGCCGCGGGCGCGTTCACCTATCAGGCGGAGCCGAAGCCGATCAAGAAGGAGACGCCTGCCTCCACCGGCAAGAAACGCAGCATGAGCCCGGCGTTCGAACGGCTGCTGCGCGCTGGCGAAGCGCTGCTCGAGCGCATCCGCAAGTCCGAGGGCTCGCCGAACAAGTGGCTGGGTGCCTTTGCCGCCGATGTGGAAGCGCTGCTGGAGAAGTGGAAATAACTTTACATATTACCGCAAACGACCTCTGGATTTTCCGGAGGTCGTTTTTTTACAGTGTTTTTCGCAGCTTCCCGATCACAAAAATGATCGAAATCCCGCCGATCGTGAATCCGAGCGTGAGCGCAGGAATGAGATACCGCGAATAAAACTCCAGATTGAAGGAGTTCGGCGCGAGCAGCAGCCCGCCCGCGAGCGCCGCCGCCGCGCACAGCCAGATGAGCGCGCGCCCGTTTTTCAGATTCTGCAGCTTGCAGCGCTCACCGGGCTTTGGCGGGCAGCCGAACACAGTGCGCAGTCCGCCGGAGGCGAGCATCAGCATCAGGGAGATCAAAATGAAATCCGGCAGCACCCACAGCCCGACCACCAGCGCCTCAAAGCGCTCCACAGCGTGGAAGATGCTGATGTTGCGCAGCATCGTGAAAAACGGGTAGCTCAGATGGGCGGTCAGCTCCGCGCCGAGCATGCCGATGGCGAACACGCTCAGCAGCACCGCCAGCAGACACACGCGCACCAGCCACTTCGCCGCGGCCTTCCCGCGGCCGGGCGCGATGGGAACCAGTCCCTCCAGAAACGTCGGATACACCAGTATCCCCGCGCCGATGTTGAGCAGCGGCAGCGAGCCGAGCAGCACCGGGCCGATGTCCGCCGTGGATACGGCCAGCATGCCCTTCACATTCAGCTCCGGCAGCGCAAAGACCAGCGTGAACACAAGCACCACGGTCAGCAGCGGCAGAAAAATCTCCGCGGAACGAAACAGCGCCTTTGCCCCGCCGAGCGCGGCGACGAGACACAGTGCCAGCAGCGTCGCCACGAACGGCCAGATGCTGCTGTACGGGTACACCGTCGTCACAAAGCGCTCCGCGCTGCTGCGCAGCAGGAACGCTGCATACAGCAAAAACCAGAGCGCGTAAACGGCAAGGACAATCTTGCCCGCAATCTTGCCAAGCGCGCGCATGAACAGGTCGCCCATGCCCTCGCCCTCGCGGCGGCAGTTCAGCATGGCGTTGACGAGCAGCGCGAACAGCAGCAGCGGCACATACGCCGCGATGCCGCACAGCCACGACGCGCTGCCCGCGATCGCAGTGTCCTCCCGCGGCAGCAGGCGCAGCGCGGGCGACAGCACCGCCATGGAACTCAGCGCGAAATATTGCCGCCGGGTCAGCTTGTCCGATTTCATGACGCACCTCCGGTCACGCCGATCGAGTCCTGCAGGTCGAAAGTGCGCTCCACCAGCCCGGTCACGGAGATGCGAAATGCCGTTTCCGGCAGAATGCCGTTCCAATCCGGGCGGATTTTGGCCCATTTGTTCGGACTTTGCGTTGCGATCTGCTGCCCGATGCCGAGAAAGTCGGCCTGAAGCGTCTGCGACTGGGACAAAATCGCTTCGATCCAGCCGCGTAGCGTGTCGGCCAGCGCCTGATCGAGCTGGTCCAGATACGCTGGGTCGGTGATCTCCTGCGGCTCGGACAGCTCCGTGATCGCGGCGCGCGCGGTCACGGAGACTTCCACGCATTGAAGCGAGCCGTCGTCGTTCCAGACCGGGGTGAACCCGGCTTTTGTGGTATCGAGCGCCACAGTGACCGCCGCGCCCTGCGCGTCCTGCAGCAGCACGTCGCCGTGCCCGCCCAGATTCAGCAGCACGTTCACGCCGATGGCAAGCTCACCCGGCAGAAAGCCGGCCAGCTTCCCGTCTTTTAAAATCCCGTATCCGTACGGCAGAATCGTTTCGTCGCCTGCGTTCTGCTCCTTGGACGGAACACACACGACGGCGCAGGCGAGCGCGCTGCCAGCGCTGGCCAGTCCCTGCGCGATCTCGCCGCAGGTGAAGGCGTGGCCGTTTCCCTGCCGCGAGACGTCCTGCTCCAGGGCACTCAGATTTTCTGTGATGTCCGTCTTTTCGCCGCCGGTGTTCAGGATCGCGTGCTGTGCCGTCGCATCATAGGCGATGAACAGCGGCGCGCTCAGGCGCATCGCCACGTCGCGCTCCACGAAGTCGAGATAGGGAGCAATCCCGGTCTCCGCCGCGCTTTGACCGATGACGACGTAGCGCGTGTGCGCATAAAACAGCGAGGCGTTGGCAGTATAGTCCTGCAGCCGGTTCATGGCGAGCTGCAACGACGGCGCGGCCTGCGACATGCGCATGGGCGCTTCGCCCTCCATCGGCTTTCCGGTGGAGATGCTCAGGCACACACCGGCGCCATCACGGTCGATGCCGATCGTCTGGATGAGCTGGAGCTGTTCAAGTTGTCGGTAATTTGCCCAGACCGAGCTGGAACTGCCGCAGCCGGAGCTGCACAGCAGCACCGGCAGGATCAGCAGCAAAAGCAGATGCTTTCGGCGCATGTTGGAAACTTCCTATTATTATATATTGTATCCGTGCATCACCGCTGCCGCCGCCGGTTCTGGCGGACGAGCGCGGGGTCGCGGAATTTATAGTCCTGCTGCGGCTTGCGCAGCAGCGTGTGAAACAGGGGGTTTGTCTCGCTGTCCACGAACGGGGAGAGGTAGGCCACGCCGTCGTTCTCCAGTGTGCACAGGTGCCATACGATCAGCGCCAGCGCCGCCGTCAGACCGAACATCCCGGCCAGAATGGAGGCCAGCACCAGCCCGAAGCGCAGCAGCCGCAGCGTGGCGCCCAGCTCCTGATTCGGGATGTTGTAGCCCGCGATGCCCGCGAGCGCGACGACGATGATGGCGATGGGGCTTGCGACCTTGGCGTTCACCGCGGCCTCGCCCACGAGCAGCGCGCCGATGATCGACACCGTCTGCCCGATCGGGTCCGGCAGGCGGAGTCCTGCCTCCTGCAGCAGCTCGAACGCGACCAGCATACTGAGAATGATGATCGGCGTCGTGAACGGCACCTCCTGCTCTGCCTGGATCACGGACAGCAGCAGCTTTGCCGGGATCATCTCCGGGTGGTACATTGCGATCGCCACATACAGCGCCGGCAGCGTCAGCGCCAGCAGCAGCGCCAGATAGCGCAGCAGCGTCAGTGCTGAGCCGACGGCAAAGTGGCGGGCGTTGTCCTCCGGTGCGTGCATCAGCAGCCCCAGTGTGCCCGGCAGGATGAAGCCGAGCGGCAGCCCGTCGGCCAACAGGCCGATGCGCCCGTCAAGCAGCGCGGAGGCAAACTTGTCCGGGCGCTCCGTGTGCCCCATCTGCGGAAACGGCGAGCGCGGGTGGCTCACGAGATACGGCTCCAGATCGCCGATGCCGATTACGGCCTCGATGTCGATGGCGTCCAGCCGGTCGAGAATCTCCTGTACGCGCGCTGCGTCTGCGATACCCTCCAGATAGACGACGGCAAGCCCGGTCTCTGACTGGCGCCCGACCACGGTCTGGCGGATCTTCAGCTCCGGCGAGTGGATGCGCCGCCGCACGAGCGAGGTGTTGATGCGCAGCGTTTCGACGAACGCGTCGCGCGCACCCTTGACAGACTTTTCGATTGTCGCTTCGGAGATCTGCCGCACATTTGAGGTGCGCACCTCGAACGTCACGGCCAGCCGCAGCCCGTCGAACACGAGCGCCGCGTGTCCCGCCGTCAGGTCGGAGATCACGTCGTCCATCTCCGTGCGCGTTTTCACAGAGTAGCTATAGACCGCGCCCTGCTCGATCAGCCGCACCGCCTCGCGCGAGGATTCGATCTGCACCAGCCGGCCGCAGGCCGTCAGCGGCCGCAGGATGTCCTCCGAAACGTCCGAGCCGGAGACCACGCCGTCCAGCCAGCAGACCTGCACCGCAATGCGCGACTGCAGCCCCACGCGAATCTGGCGGATCTCGAAATCGTCGCAGTCCGAGAAAATTTCTTCAATTTTTTTTGCCTGTACCGGGGTGGGAAAGCGCGGCTCCCTGCGCGGGTGCGGCGCGTCTTCGCCACGGCGTTTCGAATGAAAGGATAACATGTTGGGTAGTATAACCAGAGAAGACCACAATATTTAGTCAGCCAAAAAAAGGATGAAAAAAACTCCGAAAAACAGCGAAAAAATTGTTGACAGCCGTCGTTTAGAGTGCTATATTAACGAAGCATTCATTTTCCGGCCGCTGGTTCGCGGAAGTCAGCTCTGAAAAAAACGCAAATAAGGGGTTGACAAGCGGGTATGGATGTGGTAAAGTAAATAAGCTGTCGCCGAGAGGCGGGGGCGGGTGTACCTTGTAAATTAAACA
>SFFE01000022.1 GCA_004556965.1 Clostridiales bacterium
TGGCCGGATAAAGTTTCGAATTTGTCTCGTTTCTTGCTGCTATCCCTTCCTCTTTGGGCAAAACTTGATTTATTCAGCGTTTACTCAAGGGGAAGGCTTCTGGAGCGCTGCAATCTTTCAAAATTGTAAGAAACCGCCGGGAAACTGTAAGCCAAAGCTAAGGCAAGCGGTTTCCCGGCGGCTTATACTGTGCCTGTAACCAAACAGGAGGGATTTCGATCATGTCGATTCTGGAAGTCAACCATTTGCAGAAAATCTACGTCACCCGCTTCGGCGGCACAAAGGTGCAGGCGCTCACGGACGTGAGCTTCTCCGTGGAGCGGGGCGAATACGTGGCCATCATGGGCGAGTCGGGCAGCGGCAAGACGACGCTCTTAAACATCCTCGCCGCGCTCGACCGGCCGACCGCCGGTGAGGTCGTTCTGGAGGGGCACAGCCTTTCGTCCATCCGCGAGCGGGATCTCGCCGCGTTCCGGCGCGAGCAGCTCGGCTTCGTGTTTCAGGACTTCAATCTGCTGGACACCTTCTCCGTGCAGGACAACATCTTCCTGCCGCTGGTGCTCTCCGGCACGCCGTATCCGGAGATGCGCAGCCGGCTCGAGCCGCTCGCCGCGCAGCTCGGTCTCACGCCGCTGCTGCAGAAGTTCCCCTATGAGCTTTCCGGCGGACAGAAGCAGCGCACGGCGGTCGCCCGCGCGCTCATCACGCAGCCGAAGCTGCTCCTCGCCGACGAGCCGACCGGCGCGCTCGACTCCAAGAGCACCGACGAGCTGCTGCGCCTGTTCGAGAGCATCAACCGAGCGGGACAGACCATCCTCATGGTGACGCACTCGGTCAAGGCCGCGAGCCACGCCTCGCGCGTGCTGTTCATCAAGGACGGCGCGGTGTTCCACCAGATCTACCGCGGCGCGGCGACGGACGAGGCGCTGTATCAGAAGATCTCCGACACCCTCACGATGCTGGCGACGGGCGGTGAGCGCGATGTGTAAGCTCTACCCGCGTCTCGCCGCGACGAACCTGAAGAAAAACCACAAGGTCTACATCCCGTATCTGTTGGCCTGCACCGTTACGGTCATGATGTTCTGCATCCTCATGACGCTGGCGATGGACCCCGTGCTCCGGACCATCAGCGGCGGCAGCGAGGTGCAGCTGATTCTGTGGTTCGGCTGCATCGTCGTCGGCGTCTTCTCCGCCATCATTTTGTTCTATACCAACAGCGTGCTCGTCAAGCAGCGCAAGCGGGAGTTCGGCCTGTACAACATTCTCGGCATGGAAAAGCGGCACATCGGCCGTGTCCTGCTCTGGGAGACGGTGTATGCCGCGCTCATCGCGCTCGTGCTCGGCCTGTTCTCCGCCGGGCTGTTCTCGAAGCTGCTGCAGCTTTTGTTCTTGCGTCTGCTTGGCGGCGCGGCCGGCTTTGCGCTCAACATCAGCCTGCCGGTCATCGGCGTGACGGCGGCGGTGTTCGCGGCGCTCTTTTTTGTGCTGTATCTAAACACCCTGCGCGTCGTCCATCTCTCCAGCCCCGCCGAGCTGCTGCGCGGCACGAACGAGGGCGAGCGCGAGCCGAAGTCGAACTGGATGCTGGCGCTCATCGGCGTGGTGTGTCTCGCGTCGGGGTACATCATGTCCATCAAGACGAGCACGGCATATGACGCGATCGGCCTGTTTTTCGTCGCGGTGCTGCTTGTCATCGCGGGCACGTACCTGCTGTTCATGTCGTGCAGCATCGTCTTTCTCAAGGCGCTGCGCAGGAACAAGCGTTATTACTACAAAACGCAGCATTTCGCTACCGTGTCCGGTATGCTCTACCGCATGAAGCGCAACGCCGCGGGGCTTGCGAGCATCTGCATCCTCTCCACGATGGTGCTCGTCACGGTGTCCACCACCGTGAGCCTCTACCTCGGCGTCGAGGACATTCTCGACGCGCGCTGCCCGACGGACATCGTCGTGAAATACAACAGGGTGCCGGAGACGGATACCCTCGCGCTCACGCAGGAGCGGACGCGGCAGGCCGTGGCGGAGCTGGGCTGCGCCGTGCAGGACGAGACGGCCTACCGGTCGCTCGCCTTCATGACGGTGCGCGACGGCGACACGCTCGTCGTCTCCGGGGACACGCGCTACGGCTATCAGTCGGCGGGCGGCACGATGCTCTGGCTCACCGACGCGGCGGGCTACGAGAACCTGACCGGCCGCGAAGCGCACATCGAACCCGGTTGCGCTCTGTACTGGACCGACGGCGCGCCGTTCGGCGGCGCGGTCACGGTTCTGGACCGCACCTTCACACTCACGCAGATGGACGGCAAATTCCCGGTGGACAGCAATGCGCGGATCATGGGCGTGGACACGCTCTACCTCGTGGTGGACAGCGCCGAAACCCTGCAGCGCATCGAGCAGGCGCAGACGGCCGTTTACGGCGACAGTGCCAGCACGCTGCAGTACATCCACCGGTTCAACGTGGGCGGCGCGGCGGAGCAGCAGCTCGCCTGCGCCGATGCGGTACAGGAAGCAGTCACGATTGACAACTCCGATGGCAGCCGAACCGGGCTTGCCGAAGTGGACTGCCGCCAGAGCGAGCGCACGTACGCCCGCGCGTTCTACGGCTCGTTTTTGTTCCTCGGTCTGTTCCTCGGTCTGGTGTTCGCGCTCGCCACGGTGCTCATCATCTACTACAAGCAGATCTCCGAGGGCTATGACGACCGCCGGCGCTTCGCCATCATGCAGCAGGTCGGTATGACGCACGACGAGGTGCGCGCCACCATCCGCACGCAGGTGCTCACGGTGTTTTTCCTGCCGCTCGTCACGGCGGCCGTCCATGTGGCGTTCGCGTTCCCGATGATCCGGCTCATGATCGAGGCCTTCGGCCTGGTGAACGTGCGGCTGTTCATCTGGTGTACGCTCGGCACCATCGCGGTGTTCGCCGTGGTGTACACGATCGTCTATTCCCTGACGGCGCGAGCCTACTACGGCATCGTCAACGAGGCATGAGCAAGGAAAACGACCGGTTTGCCATTGACAAACCGGTCGAAATTCCGTATCATGTAATCAGAAAAAGGCGCTGCGAAAAGCGGTGGCCCGTATCGATCAGATTTCTATGCTCAAGAAACCGTCACCGTGCCGGGTGGCGGTTTCTGGTATACTGATGCGGAATCTGAAACACAGGACGAGGAAGCTATGAAGCAATTGGTACTGGGCATTCTGGCGCACGTGGACGCGGGGAAGACCACGCTGTCCGAGGCGCTGCTTTACCGCACCGGCGCGATCCGCACGCTGGGGCGGGTCGATTATAAGGACGCGCATCTCGACACGCACGCGCTGGAGCGGGAGCGCGGCATCACGATCTTTTCCAAGCAGGCGCGCTTTCCGCTCGGCGACCGGATGGTCACGCTGCTGGACACGCCGGGGCACGTGGACTTCTCCACCGAGATGGAGCGCACGCTGCAGGTGCTGGACGCGGCGGTGCTCGTCGTCAGCGGCACGGACGGCGTGCAGGCGCACACGGAAACGCTCTGGCAGCTTCTGCGGCGCTACCGCATCCCGACGTTTTTGTTCGTGACGAAAATGGACCTGCCCGGCGCGGACCGCGCGGCGCGGCTGGAAGCGTTGAAGCGGCAGCTCGACGCCGCGTGCGTGGACTTCACCGCGCCGGAGACGGACGTGTGGGAAAACGCCGCGCTCTGCGACGAGCGCGTGCTCGAGCGCTATCTGGAGCGCGGCAGCATCCCGGACGCGGAGCTGTGCGGCCTCATCCGGCGGCGGAAGCTGTTTCCGTGCTTTTTCGGCTCCGGGCTGAAGCTCGACGGGGTGGACGCCTTTCTTGCCGCGCTCGAGCGCTTCGCGCCGCAGCCGGAGTATCCGCCGGAGTTCGGCGCGAAGGTCTACAAGATCATGCGCGACGCGCAGGGCAGCCGCCTCACCTGCATGAAGATCACCGGCGGCAGCCTGAAGGTGCGCGCACCGCTCACGTATTTCCCAAAAAACGGGGACGAGGCCGTCACGGAGAAGGTCAGCGCCATCCGGCTGTACTCCGGCGCGAAGTTCGACACGGCGGACGAGGTCCCGGCCGGCGGCGTCTGCGCCGTGCAGGGGCTTTCCGCGACGTATCCGGGGCAGGGCATCGGCGCGGAGCGCGCGTCTGCGCAGCCGGTGCTCGAGCCGGTGATGACCTACCGTGTCGCGCTGCCGCAGGGGTGCGACGCGCGCACCCTGCTGCCGAAGCTGCGCCAGCTGGAGGAGGAAGACCCGCAGCTCCACCTCGTCTGGAACGAGGCGCTGCGCGAGATCCACGTCCAGCTCATGGGCGCGGTGCAGATCGAGGTGCTGGAAAGCCTGATTCAGGATCGGTTCGACGTGGCTGTGAAGATCGACTCCGGCCGCATTTTATATAAGGAGACGATCGCCGCGCCGGTGGAGGGCGTGGGGCATTTTGAGCCGCTGCGCCACTACGCGGAGGTGCACCTGCTCCTGGAGCCTGCCGAGCGCGGCACGGGGCTGACGTTCGACACCCGCTGCAGCGAGGACGCGCTCGACCGCAACTGGCAGCGCCTGATCCTGACGCATCTGGAGGAAAAGGAGCACCGGGGCGTACTCACCGGCGCGCCGCTCACGGACGTGAAGCTCACGCTGCTCGCCGGGCGCGCCCACGCCAAGCACACCGAGGGCGGCGACTTCCGGCAGGCGACGTACCGCGCCGTGCGGCAGGGACTCATGCAGGCCGAGAGCGTGCTTCTGGAGCCGTACTATGCCTTCCGGCTCACCGTGCCCAGCGAGCAGATCGGCCGCGCCATCAGCGATGTGCGCGCCATGTCCGGCACGTTCTCCGCGCCGGAGACGCAGGGGGACCTGTCCGTCCTCGCCGGCACGGCGCCGGTCGCGTGCATGCGCGATTATGCATCCGAGGTCGCGGCGTATACGCGCGGGCGCGGCCGGCTCACGTGCAGCGTGGAGGGCTACGCGCCCTGCCACAACGCCGCGTCGGTCATCGCCGAGAGCGGCTACGATCCGGCGCGCGACACGGAAAACCCCGCCGACTCCGTTTTCTGCTCGCACGGCGCGGGCACCGTTATCCCGTGGGACAAGGTGCGCGACTATATGCACATCGACACCGGCTTCGGCCGGGAGGAGACCGCGCCCGCGCCGCGGATGTTCCGGCGCAACTTCGACCTCGACGACCGGGAGCTGGAGGCGATCATGGAGCGCGAATTCGGCCCCATCCGCCGCCGGGAATACCGCGCGCCGGTCGTGAATCAGGCGCCCGACGCGCGGGCGGAGCTGTTCCACCCGAAGCGCGAGCGCCTGATCGTGGACGGGTATAACGTCATCTTCGCGTGGGACGAGCTGAAGCCCCTCGCCGCCGAAAATCTCGACGTCGCGCGGCAGCGGCTCATGGACATGCTCAGCAACTACGCGGGCTTTACCCGGTGCGAGCTGGTGCTCGTGTTCGACGGCTACCGCGTCCGGGGCGGGCGCGGCGAGCGGTTTGATTACCACAACATCCACGTGGCCTACACGAAGGAGAACGAGACCGCCGACGCCTACATCGAAAAGCTCGCCGACGAGATTGGGAAAAACGAATCCGTGCGCGTCGTCACGTCCGACAATCTCATCCGGCTCTCCGCGCTGCGCGCCGGCGTGCTGCGCACCTCGGCGATGGAGTTCCGCAATGAGGTCGCGTGGATCGGCGAGCAGATCGACGCAGCCATCCGCGACCTGAACGGGAGGTGAAGGAGGCGATATGGAAGATGAACTATTAAAGCGTGCGGAAGACCTCTGCGCGCGCTGCGAGCGCACCGCCGCGGTCACGGCTACAGCCTTTCTCACCCCGGCGGAGCAAGCCGCCATCGCCGCGTGGGCAAAGTACCGCGCGGACTGTACGCTCCTGTTTCACGGCGGCGGCACGGACTGCGAGCGCAAGGCGGCGTTTTTCCTGCCGTTCTATCTTGCGCCGGAGGACTTCGACGCTTCGGAGTATCTCCGCGCCGTGCGCGTCACGGCGGCCTTCGGCACGCCCGGCCACCGGGACTATCTCGGCGCGATTCTGGGGCTTGGCATCCGGCGCGCGTGGATCGGCGACATTCTGGTGTCCGGCAGCACGGCGTACGTGTTCTGCCTGCCGAGCGTGGAGGGACATGTGCTTACGCTCGAAAAAGTGGGGCGCTGCGGCGTGAAGACCGCGCCCATGGCACTCGCGGACGTGCCCGCGCCGGAGCGCAAAACGAAGACCGTCACCTTTACGGTCAAATCCCTGCGGTTCGACGCCGCCGTCGCGGGGCTGTTCGGCCTTTCGCGCACCGTGGCGGCGGAGCGCATCCGCGCGGGGCTGGCGAGTCTCAACGACGCGGAGTGCCTGCGCCCGGACGCGCCGGTGCACGCGGGGGACATCCTCTCCCTGCGCGGCTGCGGCAAGGGCGCCGTCACGGACGAGGGCGGTCTCTCCCGCAAGGGACGGCAGTTCATCACCGCCGAGCTGTGGCAATGAGCTGCGGGCGCGATTTTCGACTTTTTTCAGCGCCAAGATCTGTGAAATTCTCGACAAATGCAGCGGCGTACTGTATAATAAAATTATTGGGCAGAGAGAACCAAACTGCAAAAACGATCTACAGGAGGAATGTCCTATGGCAGTCAGACCCAAGATACTCGCGCTGGCGTCCCGAATCACCCTTGAGACCCGCACTGGTGTTGCGAATCTTCCGTCCGATCCGGAATACCGCATTCTTGACACAGTCGTCACGGATGAGCAGGCGGAAGTGGCCATGGGGGTCAAGGTGCGCGCCGATACGACGCTCGACGAGGTCGTGAAGAAATGCGGCAAGACGCCGGAGCGCACGAAAGAGCTGCTCCATGAGCTGATGCAGGAGGGCGTTGTCGTCGGCTTTGACGATCCCCAAACGGGCGAGGAGCTGTACCGCATCCCGGCGTGGGTACCCGGCATCATGGAAATGATGGTCGGCAACGCGGAGCAGGTTGCCGCGCACCCGGAAATCGCTGCGTGCTTCGAGGAGTACACCCGCAAAAAGACGCAGCTCATGGCGCCGAACCTGCCGGTCGGCATGGGACCGATGCGCGTGATCCCGGTGCAGAGCGCGATCGCGTGCGACACCGAGGTCAAGACATACGAGGAGCTGGCGCCGTACATTGAAAACGCGTGGCGCATCGCGGTGACGGACTGCTCCTGCCGCCGTACCCGCCGCATCATGGGCGAGGGCTGCGGCCATCTGGAGGAGGACATGTGCATCATGCTCAACCGCTCGGCGGACTTCCAGATCAAGTCCGGCCACGGCCGCGAGATCACGAAGGAGGAGGCGTATGCGATCCTCCGCCGCGCCGAGGAAAACGGTCTCATCCACGAAACCTCCAACATCGACGGTGTGGGCGAGGTCGGCGGCATCTGCAACTGCTGCGAATGTTCCTGCCTGTCGCTGCGCGCGGCGCGCCTGTACCAGTCCACGGATATGATCAAGTCGAACTTCCACGCGCAGGTCGATGCGCAAAAGTGCGTGGCCTGCGGCCAGTGCGTGGAAAACTGCCAGATGAACGCGCTGAAGCTCGGCCAGAAGCTCTGCTCCACCGAGCCGATCCCCGTCAAGGAGACGCCGACGCCCTACGAGCGCGTCTGGGGCAAGGACAAGTGGAACGTCAATTGGCGCGAAAACCGCGAGGATGTGGTCGAAACCGGCACCGCGCCGTGCAAGACGAAATGTCCCGCGCACATCGCCGTGCAGGGCTACATCAAGCTCGCCGCGCAGGGCAAGTACACCGATGCGCTCGAGCTCATCAAGAAGGAAAACCCGTTCCCGGCCATCTGCGGCCGCGTCTGCCCGCGCTTCTGCGAGGACGCCTGTACCCGCGGCGACGTGGACGATCCCATCGCCATCGACGAGATCAAGAAGTTCATCGCCGAAAAGGACCTGCACGCCGAGACCCGCTATGTGCCGAAGATGGTCAACACCATCGGCAAGCCGTACCCTCAGAAGGTCGCCGTCATCGGCGCCGGTCCGGCCGGTTTGAGCTGCGCGTTCTATCTCGCGCAGAAGGGCTATCCCGTCACCGTGTTTGAAAAGGAAGAGCAGCTCGGCGGCATGATGACC
This sequence comes from Clostridiales bacterium, assembly GCA_004556965.1. Lineage (GTDB taxonomy): Bacteria > Bacillota > Clostridia > Oscillospirales > Oscillospiraceae > CAG-103. Next base: position 8,088 of record SFFE01000022.1, read on the forward strand.
ATGGGCATCCCCGCCTTCCGTCTGGAAAAGGATGTCGTGGGCGCCGAGATCGACATCCTGCGCGAGATGGGCGTGACCTTCCAAACCGGCGTGGAGGTCGGCAGGGACGTGACGCTTGCGGCGCTGCGCGAGCAGGACTTCAAGGCGTTCTATGTAGCCATCGGCGCGCAGAAGAGCGCCCCCATCGGCTGCCCCGGCGACGAGCTGGAGGGCGTGCTCGGCGGCGTGGACTTTCTGCGCGAGGTGAATACCGGCAAGAAGCCGAAGCTCGGCAAGGCGGTCGCCGTCATCGGCGGCGGCAACGTCTCCATCGACGTGGCGCGCAGCGCCATCCGCCTCGGCGCGAAGGACGTCTACCTCGTCTACCGCCGCGGGCAGGAGGAGCTGAAGGCCGACGAGGAGGAGGTCGCGGATGCGCTGGCCGAGGGTATGCAGCTCAAGCTGCTGCGCGCGCCGGCGGAGATCGTGGGCGAAGACGGCAAGGTCAAGGCCATCCGGCTGGAGGTCATGGCGCTCGGCGAGCCGGACGCGTCCGGCCGCAGAAAGCCCGTCAAGACCGGCGAGTTTGAGACCATCGAGGTCGATTCCGTCATCGGCGCGATCGGCCAGAGGGTCGAGTGGGGCGGCCTGAACGAGGGCAAGCTCTCCATCAACCGCAACGGCACCGTGAACGTCAACGGCTTTACCTATCAGACCGCGGAAGAGGACGTCTTCGCAGGCGGCGACGTGGTCACCGGCCCGAAGTTCGTCATCGACGCGATCGCGGCCGGCAAGGAAGCGGCCATCTCCATCCACCGCTTCGTGCACGAGGGCCAGACGCTGACCTACGGCCGCGACAAGCGCGTGTACAAGGAGCTGGATAAGAGCACCGCGGCCATTGCCGTCGGCGGCTTTGACGATGCCCCGCGCCAGAAGCCCGCGCATGCGGCGCCGTCGAAGGCCAAGCGCACGTTCCGCGACCTGCGCGGCACGTTCACAGAGGAGCAGATGAAGAAGGAGACCGAGCGCTGCCTTGGCTGCGGCGCGACGGTGGTCGATGTGTATAAGTGCGTCGGCTGCGGCATCTGCACCACGAAGTGCAAGTTCGACGCGATCCGTCTGGTGCGCACCGGCGACGCGCGCGGCAAGCGCATCGAGGACGTCGTCCCGATGACCGCGCTCGGCATGGGCAAGCGCGCCGGCAAGATCGTCATCAAGACGATGAAGGACGCGCTGCGCAAGTAACCTGTCTATACAGCGGCGCCCCGGTGATTCTTCACCGGGGCGTTTCGCGTTTATGCACAAATTGCAGTTGATTTATTAGCGGAAATGACGTATCATATCGGCATCAGATTGATAAAAGGAGCATATCGCATGAGCAACGAGAGCAAGGCGCGTCCCGGCATGGAGCGGGTGGCGGCGTGGATCGTGCAGCAGCGCAGGCTGCTGCTGGTTTTGATCGCCGCGGCGCTGGCGTTCTGCGCCGTTTCGAGCGGCTGGGTTGAGGTGGACAGTGAGCTGTCGTCCTTCCTGTCGGAAGAGGCGGAGGCGCGGCGCGGTCTGGAGATCATGGCCGACGAATTCGTGACGTACGGTACGGCGGAGGTCATGGTCGAGGACGTGACGCCGGAGCAGGCACACTCGCTCGCCGATACGCTCGCCGCGCTCGACGGTGTGGCGATGGTGAACTATGACGACACCGACGCGCACTACCGAGACGGCGCGGCGCTCTACAGCATGACGTTCGACGCGCCGGAGGACGATCCCGCGTGCGAGACCGCGCTCGACGAGGTGAAACAGGCGCTCGCGGGCTATGCGGTCTCGGTCTCCTCCGAGATCGGCGCCAGCCTGCAGAGCATCATCGCCTCGGAGATGCGGGTCATCATCATCGTCGTGGCGCTCGTGGTCGTGGCCGTGCTCATCTTCACGTCGCAGACCTATGCCGAGGTGCTGGTGCTCATTCTGACGTTCCTCGCCGCGGCGCTGCTCAATCAGGGCACAAACTTCCTGCTCGGCAGGATCTCGTTCGTCTCCAACTCCGTGGCCATCGTACTGCAGCTTGCGCTCTCGATCGACTATGCAGTCATCTTCTGCAACCGGTATAAGGAGGAGCACGTGCAGCTCCCGATCCGCGAGGCGGTCGTAAAGGCGCTGGCCTGCTCCATTCCGGAGATCTGCTCCAGCAGCCTCACGACCATCGCGGGGCTGACGGCTATGACGTTCATGCAGTTCCGGCTGGGCGCGGACCTCGGTCTGGTGCTCATCAAGGCCATTGTGTGCAGTCTGCTCTCCGTGTTCGTGCTGATGCCGGCGCTGCTGATGTTCTTCGGCAAGTGGATGGACAAAACGAAGCACAAAAACTTCGTGCCGAAGATCCCGTTCGTCGGCCGCTTCGCCTACGCCACACGCAAGGTCGTCCCGCTGCTGTTTCTGGTCGTGTTCTGCGGCGCATTTTTCCTGTTCCGCCAGTGCAACTTCGCCTACAGCGAGGTATATCTGCACGTAGCGAAGCAAAACGAGGAGCAGCTTGCCGAACAGGCGATCACCGACCGGTTCGGCGAAAAGAACATCCTCGCCGTGCTCGTACCGACAGGCGATTACGAGTCCGAGGCCGCCCTGCTCGACGAGCTGGCCGCCTGCGGCGAGGTCAAGAGCGCTACGGGGCTGGCGGGGATCGAAGCCATGGACGGCTGCCGTCTGGGCGACAAGGTGGACAGCGCCGGCTTTGCCGCGCTCGCCGGCGTGGACGACACCACGGCGCAGGCGCTCTTTGCCTACTATGGCGCGGAGCACGGGGATTATACCGCCGTGACCGGCGATTTGAAACATTACAAGGTTCCGCTCGTGGATCTCTTCCTGTTCCTGCACGACAAGGCGGCCGCGGGCGACGTGCCGCTCGAGCCGGAGCAGCTCGAACTGGTGAACGGGCTGTATGACCAGCTCTCCATGGCGCAGCAGCAGCTCCAGGGCGAACACTACAGCCGCCTGGTGCTGACGCTGAACCTCCCGATAGAGGGGGAGGAGGCGTTCTCGTTCATCGACCGCATCCACGTCATCGCTGCGCAGTATTATGACGACAGCCAGGTCGTCACAACCGGCACGCTTACGAACGCCTACGATTTCAGCAAGTGCTTTGCGCGCGACAACATGATCGTAAGCCTCATGTCGCTGCTGCTCGTCATGGTGATCCTGCTCTTTACCTTCCGCTCGTTCGGCATGCCGCTGCTGCTGATCCTGGTCATTGAGGGCAGCATCTGGATCAACTTCGCCAGCACACGGCTCACCGGGACGCCGGTATTCTTCATGTGCTACCTGATCGTCAGCGCCATTCAGATGGGCGCGAACATCGACTATGCCATCGTCATCTCCTCGCGCTATACCGAGCTGCGCAGAACGATGCCCGCGCGCGACGCCATGATTGCGACGATGAATCTCGCATTCCCGACGATCATCACCTCCGGCACGATGATGGCCATCGCGGGCCTGCTCATCGGGTACATGGTGTCGGAGCCAGTCATCTCCGGCATCGGGCTCTATGTCGGCACCGGTACGCTCATCACGCTGGTGCTGGTCATGTTCGTCCTGCCGCAGCTTTTGCTCTTCGGCGAGGGCTTCGTGCGCGCGACCACGCTAAAGGCGCGGCTGCACCTGCGCGTTTCGCAGCAGCGGCTGCACCGCGCGCTCTGCGCGGTGCTGACGGCGGTGTCCGCCGCTGCGCTCGTTGCGGCGCCGCTGGGGCTGAAGACGGTCTCCGACCTCCGCGCCGAGCAGACCGCGCGCACCGCGCAGCTGCAGTCGGAGACGGCGGCGCTCTCGGAGCTGGCCGTGTCGCTCGACGCGCAGCAGGCGCGCTACGACGAGACGAAGCTCTCGTTCGCCGAGCACGCCGTGACGGATTCCGTCGGACAGACGCAGCTCAGCGCCGGGCAGGCGGAGTATGACGCCGGGGCGGAAAAGCTCGCCTCCGGGCAGGCGGAGTATGACGCGGCGGCAGCCCGTCTCGCCGCCGCGAAGGAAGCGTATGCCGAAGGGCAGGCGCGGCTCGAAGCCGGCCAGCAGCAGTATGACGAGGGACAGGCGGAATACGCCGCCGGGCAGGCAAAGCTCGACCGCGTCCAGCCGATCTACGATCTCGTGCACCCGCTGTATGCGAACTATCAGAGCCTGCAGCAGCAGTACGACGCCGCCGTTGCCGCGGGCGACTGGGTGCAGGCGGCACTGCTCAGGCCGCGCGTGGAAGCGCAGCGTGCGGCGTTTGAAACGCAGCTCGCCGGTACGGGCTACTCGATCGAGAGTCTGATTCAGGAGTATGAGGCCGGGCAGGCGCAGCTTGCGGAGGCCGAAACGCAGCTTGCCGCAGCCAGGCAGGAGCTGGTAGACGGGCAGGCGCAGCTCGACGACGCCGCGGCGCAGATCGCCGACGGCGAGGCGCAGCTTGCCGCAGCCAAGCAGCAACTGGACGCGGGCTATGCCGCGCTGGACGACGCGGGCGGACAGCTCGCCGCCGGACGCGAAACGCTGGCGGAAAACCGCGCAGAGCTTGCAGAGGATCTGCAGGCGCTCGAGCGCTACGGCGATGACGAAACGCGGCTGGAGGCCGGCGTGCAGCGGCTCATGCAGGAGCCGGGCGTCGCCAGCCGGGCCGGGAAGAGCGCGACATATGCCGAGATCTGCACCGCAGCGCAGGATTACTTCGATGAGGACGACGGCGCGGCGCGTTCGGAATTCACGCGGCGCATCGTGACGTATGCGCTGCTGCTGGCCGCGGCGGTGCTCGGCCTCTGCGCCGGGGTGCTGGGGCTGACCGGCAGGGTCAAGCGCGGTGCGGCGCTTGCGGCGGTGCTCTCTACGCTGCTGGCACTCTCCGCGACGCTGGCGGGCAGGATCGCTTACACCCGCACGCTCTCCGACGGCTCCGGCGGCGGCACGCTCCAGTTCGTCGCCGCGCTGGCGCTTACGGTGTTCGCGCTGCTGGCGGCTGAAATTCTGTGCAAGGCCACGGGCCCGTCGAACGCGGAAGCCGAAGTCACCGAATCAAACAAAGCGCCGCGCCTTTCCTGAGGAAGGCACGGCGCGTGTCTGTGCAAATAAAAATGCTCCGGGGAAATCCGGAGCATTTTTGTTTGGTTGTAAGGGGGGATTATTCCTCCGTCTTCGGAGCAGCTTCAGCAACCGGAGCAGCCTCAGCAACCGGGGCAGCTTCGGCGACAGGCGCCGTGACAGGGACGGTAGCGGCTGCGGCAGCAGCGGCTTCCGCCGCGACAGTAGCCTTGGAGGCCTTGTAGGCGTGGCGCACGATGGATGCGACCACGACGAAGATCACGGCGACAACCGCAAGGATGATGATTGCGGTCACCTGCATCTTGCCAGTGAAGACATACTCAAATGTTTCGCCAGTGACAACCTTGGTCGGGAATGCATAGCCGGTGAAGCCCTTGATGAAGCCCACAATGTTGCCGGCGATGGCCAGCACAGCGGAGATGTAGCCGAACACGGTAGCGGTGCCGATCTTGCCGCCGCTGATCTTGCCGATGCACAGCAGGCCGAACAGACCCGCAAGGATGCCGGCGACGGATGCGAGCAGCATGCAGGCGCTGACCAGCATTCTGCCAATGACTTCATACGAGACCGCGTCGGTCTGGTACTGCTCAATGTAGTCGCGGCCGGCGATGGCGATCTGCTCCGCCACGTCGAGGTCGAGGAACTGGCAGCCGTTCATAACGAGAATCTCCCCGTTTTCGTCGAGCTTCCAGTAGGTGAAGTCCTCGCCGAGGCGCTCTTCGCAAATGGCTCTTACGCTGGGGCAGACGACCTTATCGCCATTGCCCTCTTTGTTTCTGTATTCCGGCTGGCTCAGCAGAGATTCCAGACCGGCGGCGACCTGCGCTGCGCCGTCTTCAAACTCGGAGAGCTGCGCCTTGCCGTCGGCCAGATCCTGCGCGCCCTTGCTGAGCCGTGCCTGACCGGCAGCATAGTCGTTCTGACCCTTGGCATACTCGGCATAGCCGGCGTCGAGTGTGGCTTTGCCTTCGGCCAGCGCGGCTTCGCCGGCAGCGATTTCCTGCTCAGCAGCTGCAAGCTGAGCAACGCCGGCTTCATACGCCGCCATCTGCGCATGGCCTTCGGCGACCATGTTCTGGATGTAGGCCGGGAAGTCCGTCACATCGCTCGGAATGGTCAGTCCCATCTGGGCTGCGATCGGACGAACGATCGCCATGAACCACGCCTGTGCAGTTCCAAAGCCAGGCCAGTTGCTGGAGCCGTTATCGCTGTCACGCCATGCAACGTACTGATTCACATACGGCATCAGGGGGTCGATCTTCTCGAGCATCGCTTTGCCCTCGTTGTAGGCTTCGGTGTTCGCTTCGATCATGGCCTTGCCTTCTGCGTACTTCCGCTTGCCCTCTTCCAGTTTGGCTACGCCCGCATCATAGTTGGCCTGACCTTCGGCCAGCTGCGGTCTGGCGGCTGCCAGCTTCGCACCGCCTGCGGCCAGCTCAGCCTGACCGTTCTGATACGTAATCAGACCGGCTTCGTAGGTGCTGACGCCATCGGTGTATTTGCCCTCGTTTTCCTTGAGCTTTGCGATGCCGGGCAGCAGCTGATCATTGATCTGCTCAAGGCCTTCCTCTGCGTCATGCTCCTTGTATTCCTTGATGTTCAAGGAATCCTTCACTCCGTTCACACCGGCGAACAGACCGAATACACTGGCCGCAATCAGGCAGATGCTGATGATGGTGAGTAGTACTTTTTTCATGTTCTTCCTCCACTCTTTAAATGCGTTTTGCGGTCTAATACTAAACGCTTATTATAAAATATATATTAAAAAAATCGCATTCGCAAGACAAATTGCACAAAACTTTTGTCTCTGTCAAAAAATTGACTTTTTCAACAAATTATAGATAAATAGTTGTGCAAAATTTCTGCTGTATCTTTTAAGAGATTTCTGCTGATTTTTCCATGCCGCTGCGCAAAAAACGTCCGCGCCCATCCGGAGAAGGAGGCGGACGTTTTTTTGCTGCGCCCTTATAACACGCCGAGATGATCGAGCAGAATTTTGGTTCCCAACAGGATGAGGATGACGCCGCCCGCGAATTCGGCCTTGCTTTTATACTTGGTGCCGAAGACGTTTCCAAGCTTGACCCCCGCGGCGGAAAACAGAAAGGTGATCACGCCGATGAGACATACGGCCGGGACGATACGCTCGACGAGGAAGGCGAACGTGATGCCGACGGCCAGCGCGTCGATGCTGGTGGCGACGGCGAGCGGCAGCATCACCCGAAAGCCCATGGAGGGGCTTTGCGCCTCTTCCTCCCTGGACAGCGCCTCGCGGATCATGTTGCCGCCGATGAGCAGCAGCAGTCCGAACGCGATCCAGTGATCCACCGCGGTGATGAGCGCTTCAAACTGCGTGCCGAGGAAATAGCCGAGCAGCGGCATCAGCGCCTGAAAGGCGCCGAACCACAGCCCCGCGATGCAGCACTCCTTCCAGCCGGCGCGCGGCAGAGCCAGCCCCTTGCAGATCGACACGGCCAGCGCGTCCATCGACAGGCCAATGGCCAGAACGATCAATTCCACCAAACGTAGGCCCACAAGCGTCACGATCCTTTTTCTGAGATAGAAGTGATTGCTATCATAGCGGGACAGCGCATAAAATGCAAGAGAAAAAGAACCGGCCCCGGAAAAAATCCGGGATCGGTTCTTGGAAACGGCGTCAGAACAAACCCGCTCCACTTCACTTCCGGCTTTGCCGAAAGTTCTGCATCCGCTCCTTCGCTCTTCCTTTTTCGCGGCGAATCCATCCGCCGCAAGATGCGAAGGACCGCGCGCGTCAGCTCGCTTCGATCAGGATGACGTTGCTCATCAGGTCGACGCTCTTGAGCTTGCCGGAAACCACGGTGCGGATGCCCATCAGGTCTGTGAGCGTGACGTTCTCGCCGTCGGCAGAGACGCCGCATACGCGCGAGCAGACGAGATTGCGCTCGCCGTTTTTGAGTTCGTAAGCATCAGAAAGGCACATAAGATCATTCTCCTTTGGTCAGCTTGAGGGATTCCTCCAGCTTGTCGTTGCAGTGGTCAAAGTAATGGAGCGCATCCGCAAGCGCGGCTGCGGCCTCGGCCTTGCCCTGATCCTCAAGCGCGTGGCAGATTTCGTGCAGCTCGTCGGCGTGGTGCCGGTTGTGGTCGAGCATGTAGGTCATGAGCGCGAGGACCTCCTCCGGGGACATGGGTTTGCCTTCGCCGTGTGCGTGCGTATGGGTGTGCGCGTGATCGTGAGTGTGTTCGTGTTCGTGCATGGTAAGTCTCCTTTCGCAGATCCCCCATAGGGGGATACCGCCGATTTTGCGATTGGGGCTGCCGAGCGGCAACCCCAAGTTTACGGTTATGGTGCGGCCCGGCTCGCTGCAGCCGGACCCATATTTCGGTTGTTTGAATTTTAGCATAGTTTTTCGCAATTTTCAACAATTAATTAAATTTGGGTGGCACAAATTCCGTACAAAACACTTGTAAATTGACGCAAGATATGTTAATCTATTGACGTGTTAACAGACAGGGCGTTCAGAAGCGCCCAGGGGAGGATGGCAGAGAATTGGAAGAAAAGCAGACGCACAAGGCGAAAATCATTGCGGTTGCGGGCAAGGGCGGCGTTGGCAAGACCTCTCTCTGCTCCGCCATCGTTCGGGTCCTGGTGGAGGCGCACCCCGGTGCGCGCATTCTCGCTATTGACGCGGATCCGGCCATCGGCCTGTCCACCGCACTGGGCATCAAGGTCGAGCATACGATCGACGATATCCGCAACGAGGTGATCGAAACCTCGGAGCGCGGCGAGTACCGCCAGGCGATCGAGGTTCTCAATGAAGCGCGCTTTCGCATTTTCGACACGATGGTCGAATGCGAGGGCTTCGCGTTTCTGGCCATCGGCCGTCCGGAGGCGGCCGGGTGCTATTGCTCGGTGAACTCCTATCTGAAAGAGGTCATCAGCATGCTGGCCGGCGATTTCGACTACGTGGTGATCGACGGCGAAGCCGGCATCGAGCAGATCAGCCGCCGCGTGATGGAGCAGGTCACGCACCTGCTGCTCATCACCGACCAGAGCGCCAAGGGCGTTCGCGTGTGCGAGGAGATCAAGCACGTTGCGGACGAACTCATTACATATGAACGGGTGGGCGCCATTGTCAACCGCGTGGTTGACCCGGCCATGAACGAACACATCAAGATCGAGGGTGTGGAGATTCTGGCCTTTATTCCGACGGATCCGCAGCACGCAGCCAACGACATTCAGGGCAAGAGCGTGTTCGAGCTGCCGGAGGACGCATTTGTTATCTCTGGAGTGAAGGATGCACTCCGTAAGATAGAAATCATTTAAAAAAGGGAAGAAGAGGTGTAAACATTTGAAGGATTTAAAGCATCTGATCTACTTTGAGAAACTTCTCGAGGATGCGAACAACGAACTGGTGAGACAGGCACAGGCCGAGGGCAAACTCGCTCTGGGCTATACCTGCTACCACATCCCGGAAGTCCTTCTCAACGTGGACAACTGTTTCTCAGTGAGACTGAGAGCGCCGAACGCAAGCTCGCTGGACATCTCGAGCTACTACATGTCGAACTACACTTGCCTCTATGCAAGAGCGCTGGTGGAGCGCGGCATTGAGGGCGGCTACCAGTTCCTCGACGCGCTGATCGGCGTGGACGCATGCTCCATGATGAACCGCGCGATGGAGCACATGGAAGTCCTGAAAGTCAACGACAAGGAGAAGTTCTTTGTCACCCACTGCGACATGCCCTTCAAGACGACGGACTACTGCCTGGACTCCTATGTCAAGCAGATGCGTCTGCGCGTGCTGGACCGCCTGACCGAGGTCTATGGCGTCGATACCTCCGACGCTGCGATCCGCAAGGCAGTCGAGGAGCACAACGAGGTCTGCAAGATCATCTCCGAGATCGGCGAGATGCGCAAGGCAGACAATCCGGTCATCACCGGCTACGAGTTCCACATCCTGAACCTCGTGAGCTACACATGCCCGAAGTATCTCATCCTGCCCTACCTGCGCGAGACGCTCGAAGAGCTGAAAAAGCGCAAGCCCGACAAGAAGAGCCCGTTCCGCGTCCGTGTTGCGCTCGTCGGCTCCGAGATCGACGATCCCACGCTGACGAAGCTGATCGAAGACGCCGGCGCGCTGATCGTGGTCGACCGCTTCTGCTTCGGCTCCACGCCGGGCCGCGAAGTCATTGAGCTGACCGACGATGAGGACGCTTTGACGCAGATCTGCCGCCAGTACATGGCGCACTCCCAGTGCGCGCGCTACATGGAGGACGAGAAGGTCCTTGAGCGCCGCAACCTGATCGACAGACTGGCGAAGGAATACAAGGCCGACGGTATCATCTACGAGCAGATGAAGTACTGCGACTACTGGGGCTTCGAGCGCGCGCTCGTCAGCCACATCATGAACGAAGAGTACGGCTGGCCGGTTCTGTCCATCGACAGAATGTACGTCACCGGCGTGAATGGACAGCTTCGTACCCGCTGCCAGGCCTTCGTGGAATCCCTGGAGATCAAACGCATTCATAACGAGGAGGGTACAAAGTAATGGCTAAGACTCCGAAATACCCCAATCCGGAATTCTTCAAGGTGAAGGATAACATGGATCTCAAGGCGCAGGCCGAAAACCTGAAGCTGGTCGGCGGGATCTTCTGGGATATGCTCAAGGAGACCGACTGGAAAGCCTGGGGTCAGGCCCGCGTGCAGGACGGCAAGGACACGGTAGACCGCGTCAAGGAAGAACTGGAAGCGTTCAAGGCCTGCTCCAAGGAGGAGAAGATCGACGCGATCCTCCACGGTGAGAAGCGTCTCGGCCGCCTGTATAAGGATGGCGCCATGGCGACCGTCCGCCGTGAGTGGCGCGGCATTGCCGACACCGCTTACGACTTCTATGAATGGGCACGCATGTGGGGCATGCTGCTGATGACCTTCAGCAAGGACCTGATCCCGGCGCTGAACAGCATGTTCTATTACCGCTGGATGGTGTCCTACTTCTGCTGCCACGGCTTCATGGACAAGAACATCATGGGTCTGCGCGGCCGCGCGCTCAAGATGGCGCACCTTCTGATTTTCGATATCTTCCGCTACGTTGCTGAGAACCTCGTTCTGCTCGCCAAGTGCGACGCCAGAAACGGCAACAGCCCGCTGAGCGAGAAGGTCGTTCTGTTCGACGAAATGACCATGGGCCAGATCATGGCGGGCTTCCCGGACGTGCCGGGCATCCCGTTCCAGCTCCTGCCGGTCTTCCTCGTTTCTGAGATCGACCAGCTCACCTGCGTGCCGTACATCGACGCGGTCGAGTCCTATGGCCTGCCGGCAGACACCTGCCCGGTGCCGTCCTCCGAGTGCGGCGCTCTGGTCATTGACGCGCTGCCGCACATGGGCGCTTGCTTCATTTCCAGCTCCATGCCGTGCGACGGCTCCACGATGGCTTCCACCTACTTTGCACGCCGCTTCCCCGACATGCCGGTGTTCCACCTCTGCTTCCCCGTGCGTTACGAGGACGAGGAGACCGTGCAGATGGGCGCGGACGATATCAAGGCTTGCATCAAGTTTGTTGAGGACACCGTCGGAACCAAGTGGAATTGGGACAACTACTTCACCGTCATCAAGCGCTTCAACGAAGAGACGAAGTATGAGCTGGAGAAGTGGGAAGTCAACAAGAGCGCGTATCCGCAGCTCCTTGGCCCCTGCTACGAGCTGTTCCGCAAGTGGAACTACGAGATGGACGGCGGCTCTGACCCGCGCATCATCAAGACCTGCGAGAAGGTCAGCAAGATCCTCATGGAAGCTTATGAAGCCAAGGATGAGCCGTGGGTCGGCAAGATGCGTCACCGCGCGATCGTGTGGTCCTGCCCGGCGCACTACTACGCGAACTTCTCCAACTGGCTGGCCAACTGCTGGGGCATCAACGTCCTGGTCGAGATGGAATCCCTCAACTTCACCAAGGAGCTTGAGACCGAGGATAAGGAAGAGGCGCTGCGCGACCTCGCCCGCCTGTACGAGCGTATGGTTATGCGCCGTCATACCAACGGCGGTTACCAGAACGTCGTCGACGAGCTGTGGAGACAGTGCGAAGCCTGGAACGTCGAGATCGTCATCATGTATCAGAACGTCGCGTGCAAGAACATGGCCACCGTTCAGGGTCTGCTCGATGAGCAGGGCCGTGAGCGCGGTCTGCACCTGATCTGGATCGAGCACGACCTGATGGATCCGCGTACCGTTTCCCGCCGCACCATGCGCGACAAGGTCAACGACTACATGCGCACCGTGTATCAGGAAGAGCCGATCGATCCCTCTCTCGTGGACTTCGCGGACGACGTCTGCATGTAAACGGGAGCATCGCGGAAGGATTCTTTCTTTCAAAATCAAAGCGCGGCTTTGATTTTGCGTTGAAACAGTTGCCCCTGGGCAGCAACTAAAATGAAATTACTGGAGGAAACATAAAAATGAAATACTTTGGCGGATGCGACGTAGGTTCCACCTACACGAAGGCAGTTATTCTGGACGAGACCGGCAAGATGCTGGCTGATACCACCATTCGCAGCAAGATCAATGCGGAGCAGTCCGCGATCGCGGCGATGGAAGAAGTCTGC
>SFFE01000046.1:0-2500 GCA_004556965.1 Clostridiales bacterium
TATAAGATAAAAGCCGGCCGCTACCTACTTTCCCGCCATGGGCAGTATCATCGGCGCAGGGGAGCTTGGCTTCCGTGTTCGGGATGGGAACGGGCATATCCTCCCCGCCATGGCGGCCGGCGTATAGACAAAGGAAAACGGACGCGGTGTCCAGAGGAAACGGTAATATGGCCAAGCCTCACGGCCTATTAGTACCGCTCGGCTGTGCGCGTCGCCGCGCCTGCACCTGCGGCCTATCGACCCGGTATTCTCCCGGGGGCCTTCAGGGGGATCACGTCCCCAGGGACGCCTAGTCTCGTGGCGGGCTTCCCGCTTAGATGCTTTCAGCGGTTATCCCTTCCAGACTTAGCTACCCGGCGCCTACCCTTGGCAGGATAACCGGCACGCCAGAGGTCTGTCCGCCTCGGTCCTCTCGTACTAAAGGCAGCCCCACTCAGGCGTCCAACGCCCGCAACAGATAGGGACCGAACTGTCTCGCGACGTTCTGAACCCAGCTCACGTACCGCTTTGATTGGCGAACAGCCAAACCCTTGGGACCTGCTCCAGCCCCAGGATGCGATGAGCCGACATCGAGGTGCCAAACTTTCCCGTCGATGTGAACTCTTGGGGCATGTCTGCCTCGCAGTCAAGCCCCCTTGTGCCTTTACACTCGCGCTCCGATTCCCAACCGGAGTGAGGGGACCTTCGCGCGCCTCCGTTACTGTTTGGGAGGCGACCGCCCCAGTCAAACCGCCCGCCTAGCCCTGTCCCCGCCCCCGCTCAAGGGGCCGGGTTAGAAACCCCATCCGGCAGGGCTGGTATTTCACCGGCGCCTCCGCGCAGCCTGACGGCCACGCCTCGCAGGCTCCCAGCTATCCTACACATGCCGAATAGGGTCCCAGCGCTAAGCTGCGGTGAAGGTTCACGGGGTCTTTCCGTCTAATTGCGGGTATCCGGCTTCTTTACCGGAACATAAATTTCACCGAGTCTCGCGTTGAGACAGCGCCCAGAATCGTTACACCATTCATGCGGGTCGGAACTTACCCGACAAGGAATTTCGCTACCTTAGGACCGTTATAGTTACGGCCGCCGTTTACCGGGGCTTCGGTTCGCAGCTTCGCCTTGCGGCTGACCGCTCCCCTTAACCTTCCGGCACCGGGCAGGTGTCACCACCTATACGTCCCATCGCTGGTTCGCAGATGGCTGTGTTTTTGATAAACAGTCGCCTGGGCCTGCTTTCTGCCGCTCATTATCATCTCTAACATGAGCCGCACTTCTCCCGAAGTTACGTGCGCATTTTGCCGAGTTCCTTAACGCGAGGTCGCTCGTGCGCCTCGGATTTCTCATCCTGCCCACCTGTGTCGGTTTGCGGTACGGTTCCCCCATGCCTGGCCTTAGACAGTATTTCCCGGCACCATGGCTGCGCCAGCTTCGCTTCGACTTTCTCTCCGCTCGCTCACGGCTCGGCTCGGGCGGTGGATTTGCCTGCCGCCCTCGACGCCTCGCCGCTCCGGCCGGAACTACCGTTCTCCGGCCTGGCCTCGCCTCATGCGTCCTGCCCTCGAAACATGGGGAAGCATCGGACTATGGACCGATTTCCCATCGGCTACGGCTTTCGCCCTCGCCTTAGGGGCCGGCTTACCCAGGGCAGATTGCCTTTACCCTGGAAACCTCGGGCTTCCGGCGGACGGGGATCGCACCCGTCTTTTCGTTACTTATGCCTGCATTCTCTCTTCCGCCTCCTCCAGCGCCCCTCGCGGGCGCGCCTTCATGGGTCAGCGGAATGCTCCCCTACCAGTCGCGCCATAAGGCGCGAATCCGCGGCTTCGGCGCCATGCTTAGCCCCGCTACATTGTCTGCGCGCGGATGCTCGACCAGTGAGCTGTTACGCACTCTTTCAAGGAATGGCTGCTTCTGAGCCAACCTCCTGGCTGTCTGCGCATCCGCACCTCATTTCACACTCAGCATGGCTTTGGGGCCTTGGCCGGCGGTCCGGGCTGTTTCCCTCTCGACTACGGACCTTGTCGCTCGCAGTCTCACTCCCGCGCGACAGGCGCCGGCATTCGCAGTTTGGTCGGAACCGGTAGGATTTGACTCCCCCTCTCCCGTCCAGAGCTCTACCTCCGGCGTCCCTGCGCGAGGCTGTCCCTAAAGGCATTTCGGGGAGAGCCAGCTATCTCCATGTTTGTTTAGCCTTTCACTCCTTACCACAGGTCATCGCTACCTTTTTTAACAGATTACCGTGCGGGCCTCCACAGGGTCTCACCCCTGCTTCACCCTGCCCATGGTAAGATCACATTGGCTTCGGGTCCGCGACGCGCGACTTTCTCCGCCCTGTTCGGACTCGGTTTCCCTCCGGCTCCGGGACTGCAATCCCTTGGCCTCGCCGCGCACCGCGACTCGCAGGCTTATTCTACAAAAGACACGCCGCAAGCTCCTGTGCCCGCGGCATCTTGGCGGTCCATGGTTTCAGGTTCTCTTTCACTCCCCTCGCCGGGGTTCTTTTCGCCTTTCCCTCACG
>SFFE01000047.1 GCA_004556965.1 Clostridiales bacterium
CAGCGCGAGCCTGAGCAGCTTCCCGGACGCGGGCAAGGTGTCCTCTTGGGCGCTGGAGGCGATGCAGTGGGCGGTTGCCAACGGCATCATCAACGGCGTCGCCGAGGATGGCGTCGATTATCTCCGCCCGCAGGGCGACGCCAAGCGCGAGCAGGTCGCAACAATCATCATGCGCTATGAGCGGAACATCC
Organism: Clostridiales bacterium; assembly: GCA_004556965.1. Classification (GTDB taxonomy): domain Bacteria; phylum Bacillota; class Clostridia; order Oscillospirales; family Oscillospiraceae; genus CAG-103. Next base: position 192 of record SFFE01000047.1, read on the forward strand.
TGCAGAAATAACGCAACCACAAATGCAGACCGGGCAAGCCGTTTGGCTTGCCCGGTCTTTTTGTGCCGCGTCGGATGAGGTGGCCTGCGCGACGCACATTGGGTAATCCACCCCATTTCTTTCTGCTCGTGCAGAAAGAAACCGGGTGGAGCCTGAAAGAAAGAGCACACCAAAGGGGGATGTGGGCCCCCCTTTGGAATCCCCCAGCGACTGACGCTGGCGGTGAAATCGCCTTGGCACTATAGGGTCACCGCTCATCCCTATGTCTTACGTCGGCAATCATCTGGCGCGAACGCAAGCGGTTCGCGCGCCTCGGTGCGTATCGCACCCCCGCATCCCCCAGACGCAAGCTTGACTTGCGGCTGGATCAGGAAGAACGGGGAAGCGGATAACGTCCAAACGGACTCGCTCCATTCCGCTTCCCGGGCAAGCCGGAAAGCTCCACATCCGCTCCTCCGTTTCTCCTCACAAAACCGAAACGATGTTTCGGCCGTCGGAGATGTGAGGACGCGAGCGCGCCCGTTCTGACGCCGGGAGTTACTTGACGGCGTGGTTCGTCCGGATTACAATGGAAACGAAATCGAGGCGAAAAGTTTCCGTGTTAAAAGACGAAATCGTGGATGCATCCATCCAGAGCCTGCGGCGGGAGGGGCTGCTGTTTCTCGGGCTCTCGGCCGCGATCGGGATCGTGGTGGACGTCTTCGTCTTCCATGCGTTCCGGCTCAACTACATCCTGATCGGCATGGCGTTCAGCGCAACGCTGGTCAACCGGATTCCGGAGGAAAAAACGGCGGAGATTCTCGAGCCGTACGCGCCCGTTTTGAACGTCTCACTCGTGCTGGTGATCGTGAATCTCGGAATGCCGCTCGATTACCGGCTGATCGCCGGCGCCGGGCTGTTTACCGCCGTTTATATCCTCTCGCGCGCCCTCGGCAAGATCGGCGGCGCGTATCTGGGCGGCAAGTGGACGAAGGCGCCGGACACGGTCACGCGGTACCTCGGCTTTACGCTGCTGCCGCATTCGGGCGTGTCCCTCGTGTTCACGGGCATCGCGGCGACGACGCTCAGCAGCATTGATCCCAGTCTCGCCGCCATCGTGCAGGGCACGATCGTGGCGGCGGCGATCATCAACGAGGTGATCGCCGTGGTGATTGCCAAATATGCTTTCCAGTGGGCGGGCGAAATCCAGACCCGGTAGCGCCCGCGCGCAGCAAACGAATGCGGCGTTGACAGAAGCCTTGCGTTTTGGTATCATGATGTTGTCCGAATGCCGGAAGCAAGCAGACCTGCGATCACGGCTCAGCCATCCTTGGAGGTCGCAAGAAGATGGAATACGATCAGAACAAAATCAAAATCCATGTCCTGCACTGCGGAACGATCCATTTGCAGGAAAACCTTACCTATCTGGCAAAGGGCGTGTCGAAAAAGCGGGTGCAGCTTCCGGTCAGCGCCTATCTGGTTGAGCACCCCATCCACGGGAATCTGCTCATCGAAGCGGGACTGTCTGCGGACTGCCGTGCGCTTTTTTCGCCGCATCTCAACTGGTTTTATGATCCGCATGTCGGGAAAGGCCAGACGGCGGTAGAGCAGCTTGCGGACATGGGGCTGAAGCCAGAGGACATCGACCTTTTGCTGATTACCCACAACGACGCCGACCACACTTGTGCGGTCCAGGATTTTGCGGGCAGGGCAAAGCGCATCGTGATGCCTGAGCTTGAGTATTTTTATTCGTCCCGCAGTGTCTTTCGCGTGCGCCAGTCATGGAAGACCTATATTCCGTATGAAGGCCTGATTGAGCGGCCCTTTTACTACGGAACGCCCTTGGGCCCTGCCTGCAGAGGCTTTGACCTTTTCCAGGATGACAGCGTTTTGTGCCTGCTCGCCCCCGGCCATACGGAAGGTCAGATGATGGTGATGCTCAACAAAGCGCCCTCGGCGCGATTTGCAGAGGCAGGAGCGGGAAATTACGGCGGGCCCTATGTGATTTTTGCCGCCGATGCGGCCATATCACACCGCAACATTGACGATTTGGTCGTTCCCGGATTTGGCTTTAACCGTCATTTGCAGCGGGAGGCCCTGAAGTGGCTCAGGGAAATGAAAGCCGATCCGGACTGCAAGGCGATTTTCTGTTCTCACGACCCGGACATCCAACCGCAGACCATTGAAATTTAAGGCGGAACACAAAAGTCCTGACCACCGGAAACAGGTGGTCAGGACTTTTTATTGCTTCGCCGCCCGCAGGCGGCGTTCCTCGCATCACGACCCAGCAAAGCGGTCGTGATGCGAAAAAGGAAGAATGAAGATGCGGATAGCGTCCAAACGGACTCGCTCCATTCCGCTTCCCGGGCAAGCCGGAAAGCTCCACATCCGCTCCTCCGTTTCTCCTCACAAAACCGAAACGATGTTTCGGCCGTCGGAGATGTGAGGACGCGAGCGCGTTCATTCTGACGCCGCAAGCGGTTCGCGCGCCGAAACCGTCGTCCGACCTTTTGGGCAGTGCGTATCGCACCCCGCATCCCCCAGACGCAAGCTTGACTTGCGGCTGGGAAAGGAAGAATGAAGAAGCGGATACGGAATTTTCGCGTTTACGCGGAAATGGAGTGTAGCGCGTTCATTCTGACGTGGCGAACGCAGCCTCCAGCTCCTCCAGATCCTCGCGCAGCTCGTGCGGCAGACGGTCGCCGAACTGCTCGAAGTATTCGCGGATGCCCGCGCAGTTTTCGCGCCAGCTCGCCGGGTCGATGGCCAGCAGCTCCCTGAGCGTCTCGACGCTCACGTCCGTGCCTTCGAGGTTGATGTCCTCCGGCTTCGGCTCGTAGCCGATGACGGTCTCCTCCGCGTCCACCTCGTCGAAGCAGCGCTTGAGGATCCACTCCAGCACGCGCAGATTGTCGCCGAAGCCCGGCCACAGGAATTTGCCGTCGTCGTCGGTGCGGAACCAGTTGACGTTGAAGATCTTCGGCGCGTTCGGCAGAACGTCGCCCATGTCGAGCCAGTGCTGCCAGTAGTCGGCCATGTTGTAGCCGCAGAACGGGCGCATCGCCATCGGGTCGCGGCGCACAACGCCCACCGCGCCGGTCGCGGCGGCGGTCGTCTCGGACGCCATCGTCGCGCCGACGAACACGCCGTGCTGCCAGTCGCGCGACTGGTACACCAGCGGGGCGGTCTTGGCGCGGCGGCCGCCGAAGATGATCGCGCTGATCGGCACGGCCGTGCCGGTTTCAAATTCGGGGCTGATGCACGGGCAGTTCACGGCGGGGGCGGTGAAGCGGGAGTTCGGGTGCGCGCCCTTCGAGCCGTCGGAGCCGTCCCACGGCTCGCCCTTCCAGTTGACGAGGTGCCCGGACGGAATGGTTTTGGTCATGCCCTCCCACCAGACGGTCCTGTCGTCCTCGTTGAGCACGACATTCGTGAAGATGGTGTTCTTGCTTGTGGAGGCGAGGGCGTTCGGGTTGGACTTTGCGCTCGTGCCGGGCGCGACGCCGAAGAAGCCGTTCTCCGGGTTCACGGCCCAGAGCCGCCCGTCCTTGCCGGGGCGCAGCCACGCGATGTCGTCGCCGACGGTCCAGCACTTCCAGCCGTCCTTGCGGTAGCCCTCCGGCGGGATGAGCATGGCGAGGTTCGTCTTGCCGCAGGCGGACGGGAACGCGCCGGTCACGTAGCGGATCTCGCCCTTCGGGTTCTGGATGCCGAGGATGAGCATGTGCTCGGCGAGCCAGCCCTCCTGCCGGCCCAGCACGGACGCGATGCGCAGCGAGAAGCACTTCTTGCCCTGCAGGACGTTGCCGCCGTAGTTGGAGTTCAGGGAGACGATCTTGTTCTCCTCCGGGAAGTGGACGATGTAGCGGTTTTCGGGGTCGAGCTGCGCCTTGGAGTGCACGCCCGTGATGAAATCTTCGCTGTCGCCCAGCGCGTCGAACACGGCCTTGCCCACGCGGGTCATGATCGCCATGTTCAGCACGACGTAAATCGAATCGGTCAGCTCAATGCCGTACTTGGCGAATTCCGAGCCGATCGCGCCCATGGAATAGGGGATCACGTACATGGTGCGCCCGGCCATCGCGCCGCGCAGAATCTCGTGGATCTTCGCCTTCATCTCGTCGGGATCCATCCAGTTGTTCGTGGGGCCGGCGTCCTCCCTGCGTTTGGAGCAGATGAACGTTCTGCCCTCCACGCGCGCCACGTCGTTCACGTCGCTGCGGTTGAGATAGCAGCCGGGCAGCTTCTCCTCGTTGAGCTTAATCAGCTCGCCGGACTCCACCGCGATCCGGCGCAGGGCTTCCAGCTGCTCCTCCGAGCCGTCGATCCACACGATTTCGTCAGGCTGGGCAAGCTCGGCAGTCTTGCGCACGCGCTCCAGCACCAATTTGTTTTGCGTCAGTTCCATTGCGGTTCTCCTTTTACCTTGCTGGTTTGTATTTGTGCAATTGTTCTCATAACCGTTCCAATCTCTCTCCTTAAATTACACCTTTTGACGTGACTCTGTAAAGAGCAAACGCGAAATTTGTCCTGTGAACCTTTTCACACGCCCGATTTGTGTGCTATACTGTTTTATCAATATACCTCAGGAGGAGCGGATATGTGGAGTACCCTTGTCCCGGCGGCGGCTGTGCTGGGCGCGGAGGCGGTCATCCGCCGGCGCGTCAACGCGCTGCCGGAATCGTTTTTCCCGTGTGAGCTGACGGCGCATGTCCAGCTCCGGCGGATGCACAACCGCGGTCTGGTCGGCAGCCGGCTGGAGCGGCGGCCCCGTCTTGCGCTGGCGCTCCAGACCGGCGCGTCCGTGGTCACGATCGGCGTCGCCGTGGCCGTAAACCGCCCGGCCGCCGCCGGGCCGGTCGCGCGCATCGGCGTCGGCCTGCTGCTGGGCGGCGCGCTGGCGAACCTGCTGGAACGCTACATAAAACATGAAGTAACGGATTATGTCTACCTAAAGGACGCGAAGCTTCCCGTGCTGCGCCGTCTGGTCTGGAACGTCGCCGACCTGAACATCCTGCTTGGAGGGCTCACGGCGGTCGTGGGCTATTTGGCGGGCGTGTGATGCAGGGAAATCTGACTCGGAAAAGGGAGATCCTACATGGAACTATGGGATGTCTATGATGAAGACCGGCTGCCGACGCACCGGACGGCCGTGCGCGGCGGCGCGCGTCAGGCGGGGGACTGCCAGCTCGTGGTGCACGTGTGCCTGTTCAACGCGCGCGGGGAGATGCTCATCCAGCAGCGCCAGCACACGAAGCCGAGCTACCCCGATTATTGGGACGTATCGGTCGGCGGCGGGGTCATCGCGGGGGAGACGCCGCGCGCGGCCGCCATGCGCGAGCTGCGCGAGGAGCTGGGGCTGACGCTCGACCTGTCGCAGACGGTCGCGGCGGTGACGCTCTCGTTCGACGGCGGGTTCGACGATTATTTCCTCGCCGACTGCGACGTGCCGCTCTCTGCGCTCACGCTGCAGGCGGAGGAGGTGCAGGCCGCCCGCTGGGCGGGCAGAGAGGAAATCCAGTCGATGATCGCCCGCCGCGAGTTCGCACCGTTCTGGCCAAGCTTCGTCGATCTGCTGTTCGACCTCCACCGCCACCGGGGACTGAGCGAATGACGTCAGAAGGCGCGCGCACCATTTCGCCGCCGCGTAAACGCGGCGTCTCCATATCCGCTTCCGCCTTCTTCCTTATCCTCCGAGACCGCTACGCTGGGT
>SFFE01000006.1 GCA_004556965.1 Clostridiales bacterium
CTTCCACCTCTGTCTCAATTTTACCACATTCCATGGCTCGATTAAATCAGCGTTTACTTGAGGGGAAGGTGGCACGCGAAGCGTGACGGATGAGGTGTTTTTTTAATCCGTTGCTATATTTTAAGTATTTGCTTTTGCGTCAGCCCGACCGGACGGCGGCAAAAGAGACAACATGAAGCGTAGCAACGGTTTAAAAGACTACACTTTCGGGTGGGGTGTTTTCGCTTTATTATCTATATAATTATGCAGAATATGCTGATACGCTGGGAGGCGAATAAACTTGGACGTTTTGGATGTTTGCAGCAGCTTTTCCGTCGGAGATAAAGAAAAACTGAGCGCGGATTTCATCGGACGTGGAAACCTTTGGATAAACAATGTCTATAACGCTTCCGTGAATGATCTTGCCCGCTACGTTTTGTGCGAGGCGATCTTCAAAACCGCGCCCGGGCAGCTTTCCATACTGGGATATGACGGCGACCTCTCCGGCGTGTTCGCGCCCTTTGCCGCACTCTCAGCCGGAGAATCACGCATCCTCAATTTTATAACGGACGAAAAGCAGCTAATGCCAAAGCTCAGGGATCTCCAGCAGCAGATATTGGCGGTGCAGAATGTCATTCAGGGGCGCGAAAATTCGCTTATTGAGTTTCGCAAGCGCGTGCAGCGCTCAATAGAGGGCTACAAGCTTGTGGTGCTCTCCATGGACATGGGTCTTATAAATTCGGAGCTTATGGCGCAGCTATCGCGCCTGATGCGCAGCGGCCCCGCCTTCGGCATCTCGTTTCTTATAATCTCCACTACATATATAACCCTGCAAACCTCCGACGGCCGCGAGATCGAGAGAAGCATACGCTCGATTGCCCCGAACATCACCGTTTTAGAGCCGGGGACGGGCAGTGTGTCAATAGAGGGCGGCGGCAGAGCGCCGTATCAGCCCGTGCCTGCGGAGACGATAATCCGGGACAGCGAAGCCTTTGTCGAAAAGGTTCGCACGGCACAGCTTCCGACGGTGCGCTTTGCCGAGCTGCACGATATGGAGCATTTCTGGACCGAGAGTAGCGTCGACGGCCTGACCTTCTGCGTCGGCAAATACGGCATAAACAACATGGAGATCACCATCGGCGATGAGATAAATCAGCGCCACAACGCCGTTATAACAGGCGCTGTCGGCCAGGGCAAATCAAACCTCATTTCCGTTATAATACACAGCCTTTGCATGAGATATTCGCCCAGGGAGCTGCAAATGTACCTGCTCGATTTTAAGGAGGGCGTCACCTTCAAGGCGTTTTCAAACATCGGACAGCCGGATTATCTGCCCCACGCGAGAACGCTCGGACTCGAGAGCGACGTCAGCTTCGGCCTTGCGGTGCTAAATTCCCTTTTCCACGAATACCAGAGCCGCATGAAGCTGTTGAAAGAGAAAAACATGAAAAGCATCCGCGAGCTGCGGCTGCGCTTTCCCGAGATAGAAATGCCGCGCATAGTCGTTATCATCGACGAATTTCAGATGATGTTCGGCGACGATAACCAGACCGGGCAGAAGATAGCCGATATGCTCGAAAAATCGGTGCGATTATTCCGCGCGGCGGGTATACATTTTATCCTCGCCTCGCAGACGCTGAGCGACAGCAGGGCGCTGGCGAACAATAAAGAGAGCATTTTCGGCCAGATACCCATCCGCATCGCGCTGAAAAACTCGGAAAGAGAGGCGCGGGAGGTGCTCTCGCAGAATAACCCCGCCGCGGCCTATGTCCGCCCGCGAGAATCGGTCGTGAACCTCGATTACGGCGAGCTGTCGCAAAACCGCAAAACCGTCATTGCCTTTGCAGACGAGGCGATACTGAGACCCATTCGCCGCAAAATGTGGGAGAGTGCGCGCGGCTACACTACCCCGCCCTATGTGTTTGAGAGCGAGCGGCGCATAAGCGTTTCAAACGGCATCGAGACGATCAATGGGCTTCGCAAAACGTCCAAAGTGCCCGTGGCCGTTATCGGCGATAAAATTTCCATCGACGGGGAGCGCATCGCCCTGCCGATGCTCCATGAGCCGGGGCGGAATATCGCCGTTTTCGGCGCCCCTGACGGCGACTGCAATCAGGCCGTCGGCATTCTCCAGAGCGCGGCGGCGTCCCTCGCGGCGCAGCATCCCAAGGGCGACGCCCGCTTCATGTTCTGCGATTTTGAGGAAGCGGGGCAGAGTTACGAGCGGAAATATCCGCATTTTGCGTTGCTTATGGAAAACCTGGGCTTCTTCATCGAGGATATCCCCCGCGAGCAGTTTTCCGAGACCATTCAGGAGCTTATGGCTCAGCCGCCGGAGGGCGAGACCGTTTATATATTCGGCTCGACGATGGATCGCTGGGAGTTTGAGCCCGATCCCTTCGGACAGGCGTCCGTGCTCAAGGAGTTTGTCGAAAAAGGCCCATCCAGGCGGATACATTTCATTGGCTGGTGGGTCAAGGCGTCCAAATTCACGGCTCAGGTCGCGGGCTTTGGCAATTCCGACGCCTTCAACTCCAAGATCTTTCTGCGCATCGACGAGCGGACGATACAGTCGCTGACAAGTCCGTTCATCCGCTGGTCTGCGCAGGTAAATCGCGGCCTTATCATCGACGATGTTGAGTTTTCCGAGGAGATGCCGTTCATTCCATACGCGCCGGTGACGCAAGCCGACGCAAACGCATTCCGGAATCTAAAATAGGAGGAACAAATTATGTCTGCGGTACAGCAAATAATTCAGGCGGTGGGCGCGTCCGAACGCCAGATAGAGGAGCAGATCAGCAAGCTGACTGCCTACAACGACCAAATAGACAGGGCGATGCAGCAGGTTCAGTCTCAGCTTGCCGGCAGCACCATGTCATACGACCAGAAAATGCTCCAGCAGCTTCAGCAGACCAAGAAGCAGCTTGAGGACACCATAAAAATGCTGCGCACAGCCAAGGAAAAATTGGCTCAGGTTCGCGCGATTTAAAAGGAGGAGTTCATGATGGAATTACAGGAACTTGTCGTTTCTATACAGCAGATAAAGGCCAGCTCTTCCGAGCTTTCCGGCATGGTCTCCGCCGCGGGTCAGGGGCTTTCGACTCAGGCGCGGAATATTGCGGCTCTCACCCGCCCCAGCCAGAGCGGTCAGCAGGCGGCCATGGCGGTGTCCACCGCGTCTCAGGCGCTCCTGCGCGCGGCGTCGTCGATGAAAACGCTCGAGCGCACCTGCGATGATTTCATAAACAGCGTGCGGAAATAAGCATGGAAGTCAGCAATAATCAAAAGGTTCAGGCCAAGACCTATGCCCGCAACGATCTGCGCAGCAATGTGACTAATATCACGCGCGAGAGCGGCGAAATTCAAAACACCCTCGCTCTGCTCGACAGCCTTTTAAACGGTTCTCTAACGGGTATGGGCGGCAAGGCGTCAGCGCTCTGCCAGAAGGCCATAAGCGACCTGTCCCAGGCGATGCAGCATATAAATCAGGCAGGCTCGCATATCGACAAGCTCAAGACGACAGAGGAGGTGCCCGACGATGAATATTGAGGAGCTTTGCGGTCGGATTCACGCGGCTCTCGGGCGCATAGACTCCGGCATCGCGAATTTAGAGCGGGAGCGAAATTATATTCTGAGCACCATGAATAAATTGCAGTCAAACTTCGGCGATCAGAGCGCGGGTCAGCAGGCGGTAACGGAGCTGTACAGAGCCATAAACAGCATAGCCGCCGCCGATTCATCGCTTAACGCTTTGAGGGTGGAGCTTGGCAGATACACGGATGAAATAAAACGGCGATAGATGGAGGATACACATATGGAACGAAAAGCCTTTGGCATTGACCTCGGCACTACATATTCGGCCATCGCGGTCTATGAGGACGGCGAAACACAGATACTTAAAAACGCGGAGGGCACGGAAACCACCCCCTCGGTCATATTCTTCACCGGCGTCACCTCTACAGGCGAAGACGATCTTTTAGTCGGTCAGGAGGCGAAAAACTCCGCGGAGACAGAGCCCAATAACGTTGTGCAGTTTATAAAGCGCAAGATGGGTCAGAACGGCCCGGCTGTAAATTTCCGCGCTCCCAGCGGCAAGAGCTACACGCCGGAGATGCTCTCGTCATTTATCCTGCGCAAGCTCTGTCAGGACGCAGAGCAGTATGTCGGCGAGGGCGAGATACGCGACGTTGTCATAACCGTGCCCGCATATTTTGACGACGCCCGCCGCACCGCGACAAAGCAGGCCGGCGTCATTGCGGGTCTGAACGTCCTCGCCGTCGTAAACGAACCCACCGCAGCGGCCATTGCCTACGGCTTTGGCAGGGATACCGACGCGCGCGTGCTCGTTTATGACCTCGGCGGCGGCACTTTTGACGTCACCATCATGGATATCAAGGGCAAGCACTTTGACACGCTGGCCACCGGCGGCGATTCCATGCTCGGCGGCTATAACTTTGACGGCAGGCTCTCCGAGCTTATCCAGAAAAAGCTCGCAGAGCAGGGTGCTGAGCTCGACGACGATGATGACCTACTGTTCGCCGAGATACGCGAGAAGGCCGAGCGCGCAAAGCGCATGCTTACCGATAAGGAAACGGCGCGACTGCGGCTGAGAGGCATAAAGCAGGCCGTGGAGATCACCCGCGAGGAGTTTGAGGAAGCCACCGCAGACCTGCTAAAACGCACTCAGGTGAAGCTCGAACAGGTGATGGCGGATAAGAACATCACATGGGACGAGATAGACGAACTGCTTGTAATCGGCGGCTCGACCCGCATGCCGATGGTCAAAAAGATGCTAGAATCGCTCTCGGGCAAGCAGGTGAAATACAAGGTCGACCCAGACACGGCTGTAGCTCAGGGCGCAGCTATCTTCGCCAGCACCTTTGAGCCGGACGCCGAGAGCGGTGAGCCCCGCCGCGACGCCAGAACGGCAAATGCGGAGGGCGCAGGCGGCGCTCTGGCAAACCAGATCACCATTTCCGACGTTACAAGTCAGTCCCTCGGCGTCGTCCTGCTCGATTCCGCGGCAAACCGTAAATACAATCAGGTGATTATCCCGCGCAACAGCAAAATACCCACCACCTGCTCGCAGACGGCCTACACCGTCGTCGATAACCAGACGGAGCTTCTCGTTCAGGTAACTGAGGGCAATGACGCAGAGCTGGAGTTTGTCAAGATAGTCGGCGAGAGCACGCTGTCGATACCCGCCTACCCCAAGGGCTCGCCCGTTGAGATAATCTATGCCTACGACCCGGATCAGATGGTGACTATCGAGGTCATCGACAAGGTCGCCGACAAAAGCCTCGGCACATTTGAGGTCGACCGCTCCTCGAATATGAGCGCGGAGGAAGTCGCCCTCGCCGCCGAGATAGTGGGCAGAACAAACGTGGAATAAGGAGAGTGACGCATGGAAAATCCCGAGGATATTGTAAAGACGGAAGCCGCGCCCGATGACGGAAAGCTTGCGGCTGTTGAAAATGAGCTTCATGAGCTGCGCTCGGAGCTAACTGCCCTGCGCGATCTGTTCTCTCGCAGGCTTATGAATGACAAGCAGAAGGCAGAGCTTATCCAGACGCTCACGGCAGGCGCAAATTTTGCCTGCATAGAGCCGTTTCTCTATGATCTCATCCTGCTGCTCGATCGCATCGACGGCTCAGATGACGAGCTTGTGCAGTCTGTTCAGGAGGAGCTTATGGAGATACTCGAGCGGCGCGGCGTCGAGAAGATAGAGGTGGCAAGCGAGTTTGATCCCCGCCTGTGCAAGGCCGTTCGCGTCGTCGAGAGCGAGGATGCAGGCGCCATGCGCATCGGCGGAGTTTTGCGCAGCGGATACACTTTTGCCGGTCGGGTGGTACGTCCGGCGGAGGTCGTTGTAATCAAGCCGAAAAAGCCTGATGAGCCGGAAGAGAGCACGGTACAATGATAAATTACTACGAAGAGCTAAAGCTTGACAAAAGCCGTTCCGCGAGCGAGCTTGCGGACGATCTCATCAGGCTCGAGAGCGTTTGGACGGATCGCGCCGCCACCCGCCCGGAGAAGTCGATGGAGATGCTGACGCTGATAGCGCAGGCGAAAAAAGTCTTTGCCTCGGAAGCCTCCAAAGCCGACTACGAGCGCAGGCTTTTCGCTCCGCCAAAGCCCGACGAGGCAGCCGACCCCGACGCCGCGCGCAGAGCCGAGTTTGAAAAATGGAGCAAGACCGCCGAAGACTACTATTCCCGCGGGGAGCTGGACATGGCGAAAACGGCGCTTGGCCGCGCCATGCCGAACGCCGACGAGAACGATTTTGCCTTCATGAACCTTGCGGCACAGATCTATAACGAAAACGACGAGCCCTCGGTAGCTCTCGACTACATAAACAAGGCCATTCTGCTCGCACCCGAGCTTGCGGAGCTGTACCTCACCAAAGCGGATGTTTTGCAGAGCCTTTATATTGAGGAGCGTCAGCACCGCCACGGAAATCCGCAGCTTCACTTCCGGCAGATGAAAGATATGCTGCGCATGGCATCGCAAAAGGCGAAGGCGCAGGGCGATAAGCCCACGCAGTCCCGCGCGGACGGAATATTGGCCTACACCTGCTATTTTAACGACGCAGGCAGCGGCGAGGACAAAGCCCTCGGAGAGCGGCTTGCTATAGAAGCCGTCAAAAGCGGCGACGCTTCCGGCCTTGGTCAGCGGGTGCTCGATGATCTGGCAAAGAAGCGTGACGCCGCCGACAGAGCGGCAAAGCTCGAGCAGGAGCGCCGGGCGGAGCTGGAGCGGAAAGAGCGCGAACGTCAGGCGGCAGCCGAGCGCGCCGAGCAGGAGCGGCTGGAGGCCGAGAGGCTCGCCGAGCTTAAAAAGAAAAAGGCCGCAGCCGCAAAACGCCGCCGGCGCATCATCGCGCTGTCCTTAGCTCTGTCCTTAGTTCTGATCCTCATACTCGCGGGCGGCTTTTCGATGCGGCGTAAGCTGGTGCTCGTCGGAGATCACGTTAATTACTCCTTCGACTCTGCAAGCGGCGAGCTGCGCATCAGCGGCAGAGGGGAGACATGGGACTTTCCCTTAACGGGTATTTTCGGCCACGGCGGTATCCGTGCGCCATGGGATGAACACCGATTCTTCGGAGTAACGAATACTTTAGAGCCGATTTTGGACATTATCGCAAAGCGGCCTGATTTCACTCAGAATGACGTCCAATCTTTGGTCATTGAGGACGGCATCACCTATATCGGGAAAAATCTGTTCCAGTATTTTGGCTCGATCACCGACGTCACGATACCCGAGAGCGTAAAAGGTATCCAAAGCTGGGCATTTGAGAGCTGCGGCAACGCTGTTATCCATCTTCCGGGCAGCATTGAATATGTGAGCAGTAGCGCTTTCTCCGGCTGCAAGGCCGTGGAATACGACGGCACGTTAGAGGATTGGCTGCGGCTTTGCGGAGATTATTACAATGTCTTCGACAGCGGCGTTTTAACGGTCCAATGCAGCAACGGGCATATCGAGCGGCCCGAAGTGTATGGCGAGATCGACGTCTATTACGACGGCACATGTCAGGATATGCAGGAGCTGCTGGCGTCTCTGTCCACGGAGGTGGAGAGCACCGTGACCATCCATTGCTCCGACGGGAACATTGTGCTTAACAGTGAATACTAATTTTCAAAAATAGAGAAAGGATGTATGGGATGACAAACTTTTATGAAGAGTTGAAGCTGGACAAGGCCATGTCCTCTGCCGAGCTTCAGGATAACCTGATACGTCTGGAGAGCATATGGACAGACAGAGCCAGCACCCGCCCGGAGAAGGCGACAGAGATGCTGGCGCTGATTGCTCAGGCCAAAAAGGTCTTTGCCTCCGAGACCTCCAAGGCCGCCTACGACAGGGAGCTTTTCGCACCACCGAAAATTGAGGAGGCTGCCGATCCCGAGGCCGCGCGCAAGGCCGAGTTTGAAAAATGGAGGGACGCCGCCCGCGATTATCTGTCCCGCGGGGAAAACGACATGGCGAAAACCGCGCTCGAGCGCGCCCTGCCTAATGCGGATGAAAACGATTTTTCTTTCCTCGATATGGCGGCGCATATCTGCAAGCTAAACGGCGAGTATCAGGCAGCGCTCTCCCACATAAACAAGGCCATTTTGGTTGCCCCCGACCTTGCAGACCTCTACATAACCAAGGCGCAGGTATATGAGTCGCTTTATCATGAAGAGAACAATGCTCGCAACAAGGATGCCGCGCTCGCCCTCCGTCAGGCGCGCGAGACCATGCGTATGGCGTCGGACAAGGCCGCGAGGCAGGGCGATACCGCCGCTCAGGCTCGCGCCGACGGTGCCTTGGCTTTCCTTCTGTATTTCAACGAGCCGAGGGACGTCGCCACGGCCGAAAAACACGCTAAAAGAGCCCTTGAAAACGGCGACAGCTTTGGCAACGCCAAGAGAGTTCTGGATGACCTTGCCGCGTCCCGTGATGCCGCCGAGAAAGCCGCAAAGCTCGAGCAGGAACGTCGTGCGGAGCTGGCGAAGAAAAACGCCGCCGAGCGCGAGCGGCAGGCAAAGCTCGAGCAGGAGCGGCAGCAGAAAATTGCGGCAGCGGATGCGGCACAGAAAAAAGCAAATTCCCTGTATGTGTTCGGCTGGATAGCCGTAGTGCTGTCGTTTGCGCTGGTCTTCGTTATAAAGCAGCCGGCTACCGCCGTGCTTGTGGCGCTCATTGCCCTCGGCAGCGTCGCGCTGCTAAACTACGCCGATAACTTCAAAAATGTCTTCGGCTCCAACGTAGTCATAGGCGCAAGCTTTGTTTTGGGCTTCACGAACAGCTTCATAACGGCGACCGCCGCCTATGATATGATCGGACACAACGCCTCCGGCGCGGGCAAAACCTGGATCATCTTCGGTATCCTGCTCGCCATATACGCCGCCGTCATCTTCATCGCAAAGGCGATAGGCAAGCGAGCAAGCAAGCGGACAAATTATAAATAAAAAAGGAGATAGATATTGTGGGAAGCATAAAAACAGATTCCATTGAATTTGCCACGCAAAGATCACTGAAAGATCTTACAAATGCCCTGCGTCGGGCGATAAGCACCACCAAAGCGCAGGTGGATCGGCTCGAGGCGGATGACGATCCCCTCGGCAACGACGACGTTCAGCCCCAGGTCGCGGTGCTTCTGTCCGGCCGCAGCCTCATGATCGGCACTCGTATGTGGGGCGTACAGGTGTATCTGTACGATTTTGGCGACCGCCGCTTCGGCGAGCTTGTCGCTCTGGGCGAGAGTTTTCTTTCCGGTGCTCTGAACAGCTACTACAACGGCGAAAACTTCCAGCTTGGCGACAGCAAAAAGCGCAGCGCTCAGATACTTTCCATTCTCACGGAAAACGACCCGACCGCCCTGATCGGCGATCAGATTGATGCGGCTCTCGATCAGGAAGAAGCCGCGATTGCTGCGCAGTCCGCGCCCGCATCTTCCGTCGTGCCCGCTGTTTCGCCCGACGGCGTTGACCCTCTCAAAAGCGAACTCTACACCAGCATTTACAAGCTCAGATGCGGCCTCAGCCGGGAGGAGTACGCCAATGCCGCCCACGCTCTGTTTTCCAATGCCTGCGTGGAATTTTCGGACAATAACCCCGATTTTCCGGCTTGCAGCGAGCTGAAGCTCATCTACGCCATGGGCACGGGGGAAGGCAGCGAGGACAGGTATGTTTACCAGCCGTATCTTGACCTGTTCCCGGATCAGGGCGCTGCGGTGAAAACGGCGTTCACGGCGCTGATGGACTGGGTGGGGGCACACCCCGACGACGTCAAGGCGCTCTGCCTTATAGCGGGCGGCTCTTCGTCGGTGGATGCCTTTGACGCCGTAAACGAGCGCTTGTACGACGTTCTCGTTCAGGAGAGCCTTGGGGTCAATGTTGAGAATGTTCTCCTGCTGTGGACGGAGCTGGCTCTGGCCGCGGATTTCGAGTCATGGTATATCGACCAGTTCGGTGTGCGCGAGGGTGAGGTTCCGCCCGCGCCCGTACAGCCCGCACCGCAGGTCAGCAGCGCGCCAAAGGCTGCGCCGAGCACTGCTCCGAAGGCGGCGTCCTCCTCCGCCGGAGCGGGCACAGCCGCTGCCTCTGCCGATAAATTCATGCCGCTGGCGGATAATCCCGAGGGGCGCAAGATCGCACTGATCTGCGCCGGAGTCTCGACGGCGCTGAATTTGTTCCTGCTATTGGCGGGAAGAGCAGCTTTCACCGCGATTCTTGCTCCCGCGATCCTGTTCGTTTTGCTGATGATGAACAAGGATGTTGATTCTTATCTTATGGCGATCCCCATAACGCTCAATGCAGTTTTGAGCCTGTTGAATATTTTGAATCTCTCAAATTATATGGTCGTTCCTGCTATATTTTACATCTTTTTCCTGATAAGCGTCGCCGCAGCCGTTGTGTATTGGCTTCTGGCGCTTAAAAAGGCGCTTCCGACCAATAAGGCGACGGGTCTGCTGCTCCTGCTGTTTGCAGTGATTGCCCTGCTCGATCTGATCAACCTGTTTAGCGCACTCAGCTATGGCATTATATCCGCACTAAGCGTCCTCGCGGGCATAGCATACATCGTATCGTATTTTGCGGCGATTTTCTTTGCAGGCAAGCACCTGCTGGGCTCGCTTAAAAAATAATATCCCACAATCAAAACCTCCGGCTTTGCCGGAGGTTTTGATTCATATTTTGCGGACACGGACATAAGCAAAATTGAATGTTTTCTTTTTGGAAGTAGACCGCCATCCCGGCGGTTTTCAGACTGCGGCTGCTTGTAAGGGCATCCACGGTGTTCCGGGCGAACCGGGACAGAGATTTTGTAATGATCATGTCAATTTTTCCGCCCAGGGCATCGGCCACCATGCGGTTAAAACCGTCCCGATTGCGAACGGACAAGCCGGAAACGCCGTCATCGGTATACATTCCGGCAAAAAACCAGTCCGGGTGGCGTTGGATGTAGTCTGTGAAATACTCCCGCTGGGATTGCAAACTGTTCTCCTGGGCTTCTTTCATGGTAGACACTCTGGCATAGGCCGCAACCAGCTTTTGGGGCGGCGGCTTCGTCGGAGTGGACGGCTTGGCAGGGAACTCAACCCGTGAAATTCTTTTCTCCTGCAATGCTGTTCACCTCCAGTTCCCCGATGAGTGCATGGTATTTCTCCGCTGCCGCTCTGAGTAGGTGGCGTACGTCTTTTTGGGCAATGACGCCTCGGGCTGCCAGGGTGGCAAATATGCTTTTGCAGAGCCGAAAGTTCACTTCCGATTCATATTCTGATTGGGTCATAGTGATGCCTCCTTTAGAAACGACAGTATATTGTCAAAGCCTGGATAGTCAACAATCGAGACGGAAAGTTATCAGAAAGTTATCATTTAAGAAGTTTCCGCATAAGCCAACATTGCGAAGAAAATAAACATCTTACTGGCATAGAGTTTCTAAGAAAAGTTCTTATAAAGTATAGACAATCTTATGTTATTTGTTGCGTTTCTTCTGAAACATAACAAACAGGCTTAAAAACATAAGACTTTGTCGAGAATTGTCTTGCGTTTTTTCTTCACTTCTTGAGTTGCTTGTGTTAAGATAAGTACGGAAGGAGGCAAAAGCATGGTTGAAAAGGAACTTCATGACTTTATTATGTTAATTCAGCAACGCGGTTGCGAAGAGCAGACTACAGAAGTGAAGGCGGCTCATTTTGGGTGCCCCGAAAAACTGTATGATACCATATCCTCTTTCTCCAATCAAAACAGTGGCGGAACATTTGTATTTGGTCTGGATGAAAAGAGCGGTTTTTCTAAGGTTGGCGTGTATGATGCCCAAGATCTTCAGAAAAAGGTGATGGAATACTGCGAACAAATGACCCCCGTAGTGCGGCCTGTATTTACAGTGTGCAATGAAGACGAACTGGTATTCGTTTCAGCAGAGATACCACCTTTGGATGTTGCGGACAGACCTTGCTTTAAGACGGCGAAAGGAAGACTGCAAGGCTCCTATATCCGCGTTGGCGATGCTGATAAGCCGATGACAGAGTATGAAGTCTACAGCTACGAGGCTTTCCGAAAAAAATACCGGGATGATATTCGAGCCGCAGAGAGAGTATCTATTGATACGCTGGATCGTGACAAATTGAATGAATATCTCTCTCGTAAGAGAGCGGATCGTCCCAATCTTGCGCAATCTCCATTAGAACAGCAGTATGAATTCACTGGGATTACCAGGGAGCACCAAACCACGCTTGCCGCATTATTGCTGTTTGGTATATATCCACAGGCATATTATCCCCAACTGAGTATCATTGCAACTTGTGTGCCAGGCAATGAAATGGGTAATGTTGATTTGACCGGCAATCGGTTTACAGATACCAAACGGATTGAGGGCACTTTGCCGGATATGTTGGACGGGGCGCTGGCGTTTGTTCGCAAAAATATGCGGACTGCCACTAAGATTGATACAAAAACCGGTGCAAGAATTGACTTGCCGCAATACCCTATGGATGCAGTTCGTGAAGCAGTACTCAATGCGCTGGTTCACAGGGACTACAGTTTCCACACGGAAGGAATGCCAATACAGCTTGTGATGTATTTGGATCGAATGGAAATCATCAATCCCGGTGGCCTGTATGGGCGGCTTACCGTCGATCAACTTGGTCATGCACAGCCAGACACGCGCAACCCGGTTTTGGTTACGGCAATGGAGACGCTGGGAAAAACAGAAAATCGGTACTCCGGAATTCCCACGATTCGATATGCAATGAAGAAAAGATCGTTGCCAGAACCTCGGTTCATAGATTCGCGGGGAACATTTAAGGTTATCCTGTATCATCAGAGTGCGGATGCGGCTGCACAGAATCCAGTTCAATCCATTAAACCGCCGAAAGGCATTCAGGATGATAAAGGATTGATAGATTTTTGCCGTACGCCAAGAAGTCGGGCAGAGATAATTGAATATCTGGAAATTGCATCCGGTCAATATGCGCTTCGACGCTATCTTGACCCATTGATTGAATCTGGAGCAATTCTGCTGACATTACCTGATACACCACGCAGTCCGAAACAAAAATATGTAACTGCAGAAAAGTAGCAGAAAGGCTTGACTGACGGAGAATTGGTCATGTGATATGATAAGAACGTAATCAGGGGTATACACCGGTTGAAATTTACGAGTCGGGGGTTCAGACCTCATGGATGAGAAGGATCGGCGGATTTTGCAACTGCAGATCCTATAATGGAGGGACATACCATAATGAATGACGAATTAAGCAGCCTCAAATCCGCCATGCTGGGTCACGCTGTGGGGGTGCCGGTAGAGTTTGAGAGCCGGGAAACGCTAAAAAAAGATCCGGTGACCGGGTATCGGGGTTACGGCTCACATTCGGTTCCGGCGGGAACCTGGTCGGACGATACCAGCATGAACCTGGCATCTCTGGACAGCTTGAGTCGGGGACTGGACTATGGGGATATGCTGGAGCGGTTCTGCCGGTGGAAGAACCAGGCCGCCTATACGGCAACAGACGAAGTATTTGACATGGGCATTTCCACAGTCGAAGCCTTGCGCCGGTTTGAACGGGGCACAACGCCTCTGGAATGCGGCGGCACGGGGGAGCATGACAATGGCAACGGTTCTCTCATGCGGATCATCCCGGCGGTGTTCTACTGCAAATATCGGATGACCAATGCTGCCCTCCCAGAAAAGCTCACTGTAATCCACAACATTTCCGCCCTGACCCATGCCCATCCCCGGTCGAAAATAGCCTGCGGCATTTATGCCTTTGTACTGTGGGCACTTCTTGACACCGGGGATAAAACCGCCATCGCCAATGGCCTGCGTTTAGCGGAAGCCTTTTACAGGAATGAACCGGAATTTCAGCAGGAATTTCCCCGCTACAAGCGGACTTTCCAAATGGCAGATACTCTGCCTCTGGAGGAAACGATCCGAAGCGGCGGCTATGTTGTGGACACTCTGGAAGCGGCACTGTGGTGCCTTCTCACCACCGAAAATTACCGGGACTGCGTTCTCAAAGCGGTGAATCTGGGCAGGGATACGGATACCGTGGCCGCCGTTGCCGGAGGCCTGGCCGGTGTTCTCTACGGTGCGGAGGACATTCCGGAGGAATGGCTGGATGGCCTGATCCGCCGGGAAGCGATCGAGAAGCTCTGTAAGCAGTTTGCCGAATCTAAAGCATCCTAAACCAAGCGCACGCTACCCCATCCGGTGTGGAGCGACTACTTTCATTGACTGGTGCAAACCGTTCTCGGGGAGAAAGTCAAAGCCTCTGAAAAGTTGAACGTTGTCATAAAAAGTCGCTTGAAAAAGTTTGTGTTTTTATCAAGAAGTCCCTTGAAAAAGTTGCATCTTGCGAGTTGCTGTTTCAGTGTCCTTTCTGTCCCCATTGTCCCCGCACATTAAAACCGAACCCATAAAATAATGCACCACGCCCTCAAAGCATGGTGCATTGTATCAAATAGCAGTAAGTTTGCCATAAAAATTACCTGACTTGAAATTGTATCAAGTCAGGTAATTCTTTTTATATCGGAATATACGTTGGAATTCCGCCCGGAAATGAGCGACATTCCGGTTTTTGTTTATCTGCAACACATCGACCATATAGTCGGTTCCCGGTATGTGAACAGCAAACCGGATTTTATAAGCCTACCGTCATCTTTTTGTACTCTTCGGGCGTATTGCAGTTCTGTATTGCAGCCTCGTCGCCGGCGTAAGCACAAGTCGAGAAGCCGGCAATATCAAACAGACTTGTGCGCTTTGTTGATGAATGTCAGAGGGAAGGCGTCATTCAAAATCCGGGCAATGCCGCGGAGCTTGTGCCGATGGGCGTCAGCCTGACTTATTTTGTCCTGCTGGAATGGTGTGCTGCCAAAGGTGCCTATTCCTTGAAAGATCGGGCATATAAAGAGATGGAGCGCTTTTATAATGTCCGGGATTCGCTCAGGGGTATCTATGAAAAAATCTGAACTGCATCCGCTGTGCTTATTTGAATAAAGTGCCTTGCCCCTTCTGCCCGATCAATATCCGAGCAGAAAACCGAATGGGCAATGCACAATCTCTGCAAGGTCGCAGACTGCATATCGTTCCGTCTTTCCAATTGACCCCGTTTCGATGGGCTTCGATTTGCTTTGGGTACTAACCCAGAAGCGTCGGTATCTATACTGCTGTGATGTTACAAACAGGACGCAATCAGAAGCGATTGCGTCCTAATGTTTATGGATCTTTACAGCCTGATTGCAGATTTCAAGCTCTGTGTGAAACCGATCTCACCAGCATACCGAGTGAGACGTGGAGCTGATTGGTCTGAATGGCTGAGCCCGGATACGAAGCGCCGCCGCACGGACGTTCCGTGCGGCGGCGCTTTCGCAGTTATTCCTCTTCCAGCAGCCGTAAGCCCGCGGTGCTGGTAACGGGCAGGGAGAACACAATGGCTTTCGCCCTGGTCTGCATGCCGGCCTTCTGCATGACCGACTGCATGATCGCATTTTTCTGTTCCTTTTTGGTCACAATGAAGATGATCTCCTTCTCCGACGCCAGCGTCACGCCGAGAAATTTCTCCGCGCGTTCCATGCCGGTGCCCTTCGCGTGGATGATCGTCCCGCCGGTCGCCCCGGCCTGCCGCGCCGCATCCATAATCAGATCGCTGTTGCCGAGGTCGGCAATGACCACCAGCAGCTCGTGCGTCGTATCTTTCAAGGTTGTCTCATCTCCCTTCTCATAGCCCTGATTCTCCGTCAGAAACAGCAGCTCGCGCTTACCGCCGATGCTGCTCATCGGGATCGTGAACGCGATCCCGGTATTCGGCACGTCGATCTGCATCACGCGCTGCAGGCCCTTTTTGACCACAGCCCAGACCCGGTCGGTCACAACGCTGAAGCAGATGCATTTTTCATGTGCCTCCAGCCCGAAATAGTCCAGCATCTCGCTGTTGGCCGTTCCGGAGGCCAGCGTCACAAACATCACCGGAACCGGATATTCCGCATGCTCCCGGTAAAACGAGACGAACCCGGGCAGCCGGTTGCGGTTCGTGATGGTGACCAGCAGATACAATTCACTCATGGCAAACCGCCCTCCTACAGTTCAATGATGTCATAATCGCCCAGCATGGCAAAGGCGTCCGCCGGCGCCGGCGCGGCGATCAGCTCGCCTGCGCGTCTGGACTTGAGCCGGTACGCCAGCCCCAGGATCTGAATCGTGATCAGCGGCGTCATGGCGACCATCGCAACAACACCGAATGCGTCCGTTACGATATCGCCGCCGACCGCCGTGCACGCGCCCATGGCAAAGGGGAGCAGGAAGGTCGCGGTCATCGGGCCGGAGGCCACGCCGCCGGAGTCGAAGGCGATCGCCGTGAAGATCTTCGGCACCAAAAACGACAGCCCCAGCGCGATCACATACCCCGGAATGATGAGCCAGAAGATGGACAGCCCCGTCAGCACACGCACCATGGCCAGCCCGACCGAGACCGAAACGCCAATGGACAGGCTCAGCTTCATGGCCTTGCCCGAAATCGCCCCGTCCGTCAGCTCCTCCACCTGCCGCATCAGCACATACACCGCAGGCTCCGCCAGCACGATGAAATAGCCGATCACCATGCCGATCGGGATGATGATCTCCCGGTAGGGGAGCGCGGCAATGATCTGCCCCAGCGCATTGCCCGCCGGCATGAAGCCCACGTTCACGCCCGTGAGAAACAGCACCAGCCCGACGTATGTATAGACCAGACCAATTGTAATTTTGATGAGCTGCCGCCTGCCGCCCGCGCGGTGCGACACAAGCTGAAACACCGCAAAAAACAGCACGATCGGCAGCAGAGAATTTGCGATCTCGCGGATATAGGTCGGAAACGCATCGGAAAACAGCGCCCAAAGCGAGATGGAATCGTCCACCTGCGGCACAGTGACCGGCGCATAGCTGCCGCCCTCCGGGTGGTAGATCATCCCCAGCAGCAGCACCGCCAGGACCGGCCCGATGGAGCACAGCGCCACAAGGCCGAAGCTGTCCTCCGCGGCGCGCTCGTCGCTTCGGATGGCGGAAATGCCGACGCCGAGCGCCATGATGAACGGAACGGTCATCGGCCCGGTCGTGACGCCGCCGGAGTCGAAGGCGACGGCCAGAAAATCGCGCGGCACAAACGCCGCCAGCACGAACACGATCGCATAAAACACCAGCAGCAGCGTTGACAGCGGCACGGAAAACAGCATGCGCAGCAGCGCCACGCAGAGAAACAGCCCCACGCCGACCGCCACCGTCACGATCAGTACCGCGTTCGGCACAGACGGCACCTGGTTTGCCAGCACCTGCAGATCCGGCTCGGAGATCGTAATCAGAAAGCCGAGCACAAAGCCGAGCGGCAGCATGAGCCAAACACGCTTCGTCTGTGTGATGCTCGCGCCGACGCGCTCGCCCATCGGCGACATCGCCAGCTCCGCGCCGAGGTTGAAGAGCATCATGCCCACGATTAGCAACACCGCACCGATGAGAAACGCCATCAGAATGCTCGTCGGCATCGGCGCAACGGTGAAGCACAGCAGCAGCACAATGCCGATGATCGGCAGCACCGCCTTCAGCGACTCATTTAATTTTTCCTGCAGCTTTGTTTTCAGCAATCCGCATCCTCCGTCAACGCAATCTCCAATATTGTTATTCTATTGAAGTCCGTCCCAAAAGTCTTCACGATTTTGTGAACAAGCGTCTATCATCTTGCCGATTGCCGGGCGCATTCCGCTAAGGCGCCGCTAAGAATTCGGGACTTGACTTTTTCCGCGCAAACGTGTACGATAGCGACGTAAATATTGTCGAGTGCTGACCGCACGAAGGGGTACACCACCACGGGTGTAGACTTTCGGGCGGTTTTTTGTTTTTTTGCAGAAAGAACCTTGCTCGGCACAGGAGGAACGATTACAATGAAAAAGACACTGCTTGCCCTGCTGCTCGCCGCGACGCTTCTGCTCACGGCCTGCGGCACGACCACAACCGACGGCGACACGGCCGACGGCGTCACCCACATCGACACACTGAACATCGCTTTCGCTCCGTACGACACGGCGGACGCCATCCTGGAAGCCACCGCGCCGATGGAGGCGCTCCTGCAGGAGACGCTGCTGAACTACGGCTATGAGGTGGGCGAGGTCAACATGACGGTCTCCTCGTCCTATGAGGCGTGCGCCGAGGCGCTCGGCGCCGGGACGGCGGACGTCGGCTTCATCTCCGGCGGCACCTATGTGCTCTACAGCGACGAATGCGACCTGCTGCTGACCGCGCTGCGCAAGGCCTACAGCAAGGACTCCACGAATCCCGCCGACTGGAACGACGGCACAGCGGGCACTTACAACGACGAATATGCCGAATACTACCGCTGCATCATCCTCGCCGGGCCGAGCGCCAAGGGTCAGGAGCTGGCCGCCAAGGTCAACGCCGGCGAGCAGCTCACCTGGGAGGAGCTTGACAGCGCCACGTGGTGCGTGCTGAGCGCCTCGTCCTCCTCCGGCTATATCTACCCCTGCCTCTGGCTGCAGGAGAACTACGGCAAGAGCATCTCCGACCTCTCCCACGTCATCCAGTCCGACTCGCACGGCACGTCGGTCGCGCGTCTGGCTGCGGAGCAGGCCGACATCATCGTGAGCTACGCGCACATCCAGAACAAGGAGGCCGACAACTGGACCTCCACTCTTGGCCGCAGCGACAGCATCTGGAACGAGACGAACGTGATCGGCGTCACGCAGGGCATTTATAACGACACCGTCTGCGTGAGCAAAACGTCCCCGATCATGACGGACGATTTCCGTCAGGCGCTCGGCCAGGCGCTGATTGACATCGGCAATTCCGACGCTGGCAAGGATATCATCAAATGCTTCTCGCAGGTGGGCTACACCTGGGGCGAGGACTCCAATTACGACGGCGCGCGCGATGCCGAAAAGCTGCTCAAATCCTTTGAATAAGGACCTACCTTTATGATTCTTCTGACCGACCTGACAAAAGCATACGCCGATCACACCGCGCTTGACCATGTCAGCGCGCAGTTTCCCACCGGAAAATTCACCGCCGTCATCGGCCGCAGCGGCGCGGGCAAGTCCACGCTCCTGCGCTGCATCAATGGGCTGACGGAGGTCTCCTCCGGCCGCGTAGAGATCGACGGGCAGGACATGGCGAAGCTGCGCGGGCGCGAAAAGCGTGCGCTGCAGCGGCGCATCGGCATGATCTTTCAGGATTTTTGTCTCGTCGGCCAGAGCACGGCGCTGCAGAACGTGCTCAACGCCTGCCTTGCGGACATGGACTTTTTCCGCGTGCTGTTCGGTCTGTTTTCCAGGCAGCAGAAGGACGCCGCCATGCAGATGCTCGAAAAGGTCGGCATGGCGGACAAGGCACAGCAGAAGGCCGCGTCCCTCTCCGGCGGAGAAAAGCAGCGCGTCGCCATCGCGCGCGTGCTGCTGCAGGGGTGCGGCATCGTGCTCGCCGACGAGCCGGTCGCCTCGCTCGATCCCGTCCACGCGGAAACCGTGCTCGGCATCCTCAAGCGGCTGCAAACGGAGGACGGCAAGACTGTCATCATGAACAGCCACAACGTGGAGCAGGCGCGCCGGTACGCCGACATCATCCTCGGCGTGCGCGCCGGGCGCGTCGTCTTTTCCGGCGAGCCGGAAGCGCTGGACGCCGCCGCGCTGGAGCGCATCTACGGAAAGGACGGCGCCGGAACGTGAGCAGCAGGGTACAGGCAAACACAAAGCGGCTGTTCTGGCTCGCACTCGTCATTTTCTGCAGCTGGTTTTCCGGGTTTCGCATCTCCGTGCTCCTCTCGCGCGGCGGCGAATTTTTCACCATTCTGGCGAAGATGTTCCCGCCGGACTGGCGCTACGCTGCGAGCGTGCTCGCGCCGCTGTGGCAGACGGTGCAGATGTCCGTCGCCGGCACATTTCTCGGCGCGGCGTTCGCGCTGCCGATGGCGGCGGTGTGCTCCGCGGCGGTCACGGCGCGCCCCGGCCTCTCCGCCGTGCTGCGCGCGGTGGTGAACGTGCTGCGTTCCGTGCCGGTGCTGGTGCTGGCGCTGACGGCGTCGTTCCTGCTCGGCATCGGCACGCTCGCCGGGACGGCGGCCATCTGTGTCTACAGCTTCGGCATCCTCAGCCGCATGACGTGGGAGGAGATGGATCACGCGGACATGCGTCCGCTGGAGACGCTTTCCGCCTCCGGCTGCAGCCGTGCCAAGGCGTTTTGCCGAACGGTGCTCGTGCAGGTGTTCCCCGGCTTTCAGGCAAACGCGCTGTACGTGCTCGAAAGCAACGTCCGCCACGCGGCCATCCTCGGCTACGTCGGTGCGGGCGGGCTTGGCATTCTGCTGAACGAGAAGATCGCGTGGCGCGAATACGCCCGTGTCGGCATGATCCTGCTGCTGCTTTACGCTGTGGTGCTGCTCATCGAAGCGCTGAGCACCCGCTGCCGCGCCGTGCTGCTGGGCGTGAAGTCCGGCTCGCGCGCCGAGCGGCGGTGCGTCGCCGTGCTACTCGCGGCGCTCACGGTGCTGAGTCTCGCAGGGCTGTCCACGCGGGGGATCTCGCGCGCCGGACTTGCCGTGTTCGGCGGCATCCTGCGCGGCCTTTTCTCGCCGGATGTCTCGCTGCTGCTGAGCGCCGCGCCCACGGGCGTGCCGTATCTTCTGCTCGAAACCGTGTGCATGGCAGTCACCGGTACGGTGATCGGCGCGCTGATCTCCGTGCCGCTGGCGTTTCTCGGCTGCCGCCGCATCTGCGGCGCAGTCCCCGCCGCATTGATGAAGTTGCTGTCCGCCGCCGTGCGCACGATCCCCGCGGTCATCTACGGGCTGCTGTTTCTGCGCGTCACGGGGCCGGGCGCGTTCGCAGGACTGATGACGTTTGCGGCGCTCTCCGTCGGCATGTGTACGAAGCTCTTCATCAGCGCGCTGGACAATCTCGATTACCACGTGGTCGACGCGCTCGCCGCCACGGGCTGCTCCCGGCTTGCGGTGCTGCGCTACGGCGTATGGCCGATGGTCAAGGCGCAGCTCGTGTCCGACGGATTTTACCGGTTCGATGTGAACCTCCGCGACGCCGCCGTGATGGGTCTCGTCGGCGCGGGCGGGATCGGCGCGCCGCTGATCTTCGCCATGAACAACTACAACTGGAGCGCCGCCGGCGCTTATATGCTGGGGCTGATGGCCGTCGTGCTGCTGGCGGACTGGGTCTCCTCCCGCATCCGCCGCAAGCTGCGGCTCCAGACATAAAAACAACCGGAATGCCAAGCATTCCGGTTGTTTTTTACTCTCCGCGCCATTTGATGACACGCTTTTCAATCAGGGATACGACGCCCACCAGCAGCATCGCCACGACGGACAGCAGCAAAATCGGCGCAAAAACGCCCGCGCCGTCGAGCTGCGTCATCATCCGGCGGCTGAAATAGCCAAGCCCCTCCTGCGCGCCCAGCCACTCGCCGATCGCCGCACCAATGATCGACAGCGGCACCGCCATCTTGAGCGCGGAGAAAAAGTACGGCATCGCGGCCGGAAGCTTCAGCTTGCGGAAGATCTGCCACTTGCCCGCGCCGAAGGTCGTCATCAGGTCGATCATGTCCGTCTTCACGGCGCGAAAGCCGTCGAACACCGTGATCACGATGGGGAAGAACGTCATCAGCACCGTCACGAGCACCTTACTCCAGATCGTGTACCCGAACCAGAGCACGAACAGCGGCGCGAGCGCCGTCGTCGGGATCGTCTGCGAAGCGACGATGAGCGGATAGAGCGCCTTTTCCGCAGTGGGACTCACGTCCATCAGCAGCGCGAGGCCGACGCCCAGCGCCAGAGAAAGCCCCAGACCGATCAATGTCACGCCCATTGTCGCCGGCAGGTGCGCCGTGAACAGCGGCACGCGCAGCTCCCACAGCCGCTGCAGCACCTGTACCGGGGATGGCAGGATGTACGCTGCGTTCATCCCCATGGCCGCCGCCTGCCAGATAATGAGAAACAGCGCCACCAGCAGCGCCGACGGCAGATATGGATTTTTGCGCTTTTTCATCCCGGTCACACCTGCTTTCTGAGCAGCCCGATCAGGTGGTTTTTGAGCTGCTGGATCTCCGGCGCGGCCAGGCTCTCCATCGTGCGCGGCGCGCTGAGCGGCACCGGCACGCTCTGCAGCTCCCGGATCGGGCGCTGCGCCGCCACCAGCACGCGGCCGGAGAGGAACAGCGCCTCCTCCACGTCGTGCGTGATGAACAGAATCGTCTTTCCACTGCGCTCCCACTGGTCGAGCAGCCACTCGCGCATGGACACGCGCGTGAGGAAATCCAGCGCGGAAAACGGCTCGTCCAGCAGCAGCAGGTCGGACCCGGTCAAAAGCGTGCGCGCAAAGGCGGCGCGCTGGCGCATCCCGCCCGAAAGCTCGCCGGGGCGCTTGTCCCGGCAATCGGCGAGACCGACCGTTTTCAGCGTGTCCGTGATCTGGTCTTCCATTTCCTCCGCCGTGAAGCCGCCGCGGATCTCCAGCGGCAGGCGCAGGTTCTGTCCCACGGTGCGCCATGGAAAGAGCAGGTCGCTCTGCGGCATGTACCCGCACCAGCGCTTCTGCTGCGCGATGTCCGTGCCGCCCGCGCAGATCTTGCCGGACGCCGGCTGCAGCAGGCCGCTCGCCAGCCGGAAGATCGTGGACTTCCCGCAGCCCGACGCGCCGATGAGCGACACGAATTCGCCGCGCGCCACGTGAAAGCTCAGCCCCTCCAGCATCGGCGCGCCCTCGCCCTCATACCGGAAGGTCACATCTTCAAATCTCAGCATGTTCCGCGCCAGGCCATGTCCCAGAACTGCTCCTCATGCCACGTGCACTTCAGGAAAATTTCGCGGTAGCGCGCCATCTGCCGCTCGGTGCAGTCCTCGGTCAGCCGGTCGAGCAGGTCGCAGAGCTCGCGGTTGCTCGCCGCGTAGGCAGGGTCGGCATAGCTCGCCACCCACTCGCCGAAAAACGGGTGCTCCGCCGCGTGGGGATACGCCTCCAGCAGGCGGTGCGCGAGATATTCATAGCTCACCGCGCACGCGAAGATCGACACCGCGATCACGTCCGCGCCGCCTTCCCAGCCGCGCGCGAGCATATAGTCCACATATGCGCGGTTTTCCGGCGCCATCTCAGTGCGCTCCGCGTCCTCGATCGCGATGCCCAGCCGCGCCATATAGCCGCGGTGCGTGTCCATCTCGCCGCTCAGGATCTGCCCGACGTACCCGGCAAAGCAGCGCATATCCTCCGGCTGCTCCGCCTTCGCCACGCCCAGCGCGAACAGCCGCGCGTAGTCCAGCAGATACAGATAGTCCTGAATCATGTAAAACTGAAACTTTTTCTGATCCAGCGTACCGTCGCCGATGCCGGTCAAAAACGGGTGACTGCAAAACGCATCCCACAGCGGCTCGCCCTCGGCGATGAGTTTTTTGGAAACGCTCATATCGTCATTCTCCTTTTTTCAACAGAAAATCGGAGGGCGCATCCCGTCGAATGCCGCCCTCCGGTGTGGTCACAAACATCCCGTTTGGCCGAAGCCATCCGGTGCAAGGGTCGAGATCGAATCTCCTCTCAGCGGCGTGCTCCCCTTGTTTGCGTATTCCTGTTTTACCATGCCGCCGCACATTTGTCAATTCTTCGTGCGCAGCGTCTTGCAATTTGCGGCAGATTGTGGTTTAATGGGGAGCAGACAACGGGGAGCTTGCCCGGAGCAGGCTGAGAATCGGCTGTATCGCCGTAACCCGCAACCTGATTTGGGTAATGCCAACGTAGGGAAGATATCGTAAGACGTTCCACACGTGCAGTTACTCATGCATGTGTGGTTTTATTTTTAAAATCTCGCACAGTTTTACCCCATTGGGGCGAACCAAAATCAAATTGCACTTTTCGCGGCAAAGCCCAGCGAAAGCTGGCTCGGCGCGATGGGTGAAGGATGGCCTTACTGTGTCATTCTGAACCAGCGGTGAATTGGGGGCACCACCTTTCGCCGCTATAGAAAAGTAATGCGAAAAGGAGACAGACATGAAAACAGCATTAACGATCGCTGGAAGCGATTCCAGCGGAGGCGCCGGAATTCAGGCCGACATCAAGACCATGACCGCAAATGGCGTTTACGCCATGAGCGCCATCACCGCCTTGACCGCCCAGAATACCACCGGCGTCCAGGGAATCTTTGAGGTATCGCCGGATTTCCTCGCCCAGCAGCTCGACAGCATTTTTACCGACATCCGCCCGGACGCGGTCAAGATCGGCATGGTCTCGTCCACCGGACTGATCGAGGTCATCGCGCGGAAGCTGCGGGAATACCGCGCGGAAAACATCGTCGTCGATCCCGTCATGGTCGCCACGAGCGGCGCCAAGCTCATCAGCGACGACGCCATCGCCGCGCTCAAGGAGCATCTGCTCCCGCTGGCCACCGTGCTCACGCCGAACATCCCGGAGACGGAAGTGCTCTCCGGCATGGCCGTGCACACGCCGGACGACATGGTCGCCGCGGCAAAGGCCATCAGCGAGCAGTACCGCTGCGCCGTGCTCTGCAAGGGCGGCCACCAGCTCAACGACGCGAACGACCTGCTCTGGCGCAACGGAACCTCCAAATGGTTCAACGGCAAGCGCATCGACAATCCGAACACCCACGGCACCGGCTGCACGCTGTCCTCCGCCATCGCCTCCAATCTGGCCAAGGGCTATGATCTGGACACGTCCGTGCAGAAGGCCAAAGCCTACATCTCCGGCGCGCTCGGCGCCATGCTCGATCTCGGCCGCGGCAGCGGCCCGATGAACCACGCGTTTGCCATCGGCGGCGAATTTTAAGAGGAGGAATTACAACAATGAAAAAAAACAGCTTTAAACGCATCGGCGCGCTGCTGCTCGCCGCCGTGATGCTCTGCACCGTGCTCGCCGGCTGCGGCGGCGGAAAGCACGATACCGAATCTCCGTCCAAGACCGACGACCTGCGCGAGATCAACGTCGTGCTCGACTGGTATCCCAACGCGCTGCACACGTTCCTGTACGTCGCCATCGAGCGCGGCTACTTCGCCGAGGAGGGCCTGAAGGTCAACCTCCAGTTCCCGACCAACACGAACGACGCCATGTCCCTCGTGGCCGCCGGCAAGGCGGAGATCGGCCTGTACTATCAGCACGATCTCATTCAGGCGCGCACGAATCAGGACGTGAAGATCAAGTCCATCGGCGCGCTGCTGCAGTCCCCGCTCAACGCCATCGTCTCGCTCAGCGAGAAGAACATCAATTCCCCGGAAGATCTCGTCGGCAAGACGATCGGCTACAGCGGCACGCCGCTGTCCGAAGCGATGGTCGCCGCCATCATGAAGCACGTCGGCGCGGATGCGTCGAGCGTCACCATGCAGGACGTGGGCTTTGACCTCATGAGTTCCATGACCACCGGCAATGTGGACGCCACCATCGGCTGCATGATCAACCACGAGGTGCCGCAGATGGAGCACGAGGGCTTTGACGTGAGCTATTTCGACCTCACGGAATACGGCATGCCGAACTACTACGAGGAAGTCATTCTTGCGAGCGACGAGACCATCGAGAACGACGCCGATATGCTCGCCGGTTTCCTCCGCGCGTGCCAGAAGGGCTTCGCTGATTTCAAAGCCGACCCGGACGGCTGCCTGCAAATTTTGCTCGACCATCAGGACGCGGACAACTTCCCCCTGACGCCGGAGGTGGAGCAGGCGTCCTGCGCAGTGCTCCTGCCCGTTATGGAGACGGAAAACGCCGCCTTCCTCTCCCAGACCGAGGACGTCTGGCAGACGAACATCGACTGGATGTTTGACGAGGGCCTGATCTCCTCCAAACCCGCGTATGCGGATCTCGTCGCGAATATCGAATACTAAACAGAGTATCCCCCGCAGCAATTGCTGCGGGGGATACTCTGTCTGTGCTTATTTGACGTAGAATTCGATCTCATCTTTATGCTGCTCAATTAATGTAGCAATATACGCGTCATAAGCTTCCAGCATCGCTTCCTGACGTGCTTCCGGGTCGTCGATTGGTTCGTTTTCATGCTCCGCTCCCCACTTTTCGTAGAATGCACCCTTGAACCGGTTGAGCGTCAGCGTGGCATACGCCTGCTCCTCTACTGTCTGAAAATATTCCTCCAGCGTCTGCCCGGCGCTGGCGCAAAATTCGTCGATCTGCGCTTTTACCTCCGGGATCGTCTCATAATTTTCCCGGAGACTCTGCATATATTCCTGAATTTCCTGATCCGTTGCTGCGAGTTCCTGCTGTTCCGCTTCCTCCAGCGCAAGCTGGCCGCCGATCAGCCGCTCGGCAATCTCACGCGCGTCCGTTGTTTGGTAATGCTTCTGCGTGCGCGTCGGCGCAATTTCCTGCTGGTAGCGGATTTCCTCCCACGTGACCACGAAATCCCCATAGCGCGCGGCAACGGAGTCGCCGGTGCCGGAAGTTTGATTGGTGTTGGTCGCTTTTTTAAATGCCGTTCCAATTCGCTGTGCAATCGACATATCGCCATCAAAATTACCAAACACAACGATTGCGGATACTGCCACAATACAAATCACAAGAACCAGAACGCCTTTCTTTTTCATAGTCATCCTCCTCAGACTGTCGTTGCGGATCGTTGCTTCGCAGGGGATATCGGTTTCTTTTTCCAGCTTCTGTCCTCAAATATACCATAGCACCGGGGTCGTGTCACGCAATTTCAGACAATTTCTCTAAATTTAAGGAATTTTATGTTTGCTGCAGTACAGCAAAGCCCCGGAGCGAAATGCTCCGGGGCTTGCGGTTGTTGAATGGGAAAAAGGAACGAATGAAATCTTCGGGCTGTGTTATTTCTGCATTTTTTTCATGCCGTCTTTGCCGAAGTGCAGCTCTTTCAGACCCTCCACCTCGTCACATACAGGCTTGAAGCTGCAGTGCGCGCAGTCCACGTCCTCCGGCAGACCTTCGAGGATGGTGTTCATGGTCTTGGTCACGTCGTTGACCTTGTTCGCCGTCTCCAGCAGCTTCTTGTAGTCCACGTTGGGATCGGTGATGAAGATGACGCGCACGTGCTTGATCTGCGGGTTTTTCTTGTACTGCTTGATGAAGTCGCACCCGACGCTCTGGAACGAGATGCCTTTCTTGACGGCCTTCTTGCTCACGCGGATCTGCTCGCGGCTGCTTTCGGGCGACACGCGCATCATGTACCCCTCCGGGAAGACGTGGTACTTCACAAACTCCATGTTGCGGATGGCGTTGTAGGCGTCCTGCTCTTCGCCGCTGATGCCGTCCACGCCCAGAACCACGATGCGGGCAAACGGCACGTCGCCCTTGATCTCCTTGAGGTCGGAGCCGTAGAGCAGCACCTCGTCGGTGTCGATCAGATTCGGATCGGAGGTGACGCAGGTAAAGTTCAC
The DNA here is from genome assembly GCA_004556965.1 of Clostridiales bacterium. Lineage (GTDB taxonomy): Bacteria > Bacillota > Clostridia > Oscillospirales > Oscillospiraceae > CAG-103. The sequence continues at coordinate 27,344 of SFFE01000006.1, forward strand.
GGCGCCCTTTCCGCTGCCGCCCAGTTCAAAGGCTGCGTCGCGCATCAGCACCAGCTCGCTCTCGCCCGTGTCCTTCCATGCATTGCGCTCGGCATAGGCCCACTTGGCGCGCGGCGCGCCGAGCATCGCTTCAGTATCCTGAATAAAGCTGTTGTAAAGATCCATACTTCGAACCTCCTCAGATGATTTCCATGTTGTGCAGCGCCTCGCGCACGCCGGTCATGACGTTGGCGTCCTCCGGCAGCGCAAACACGCTCTTGCCCTGAATGTCGTTCGCCGCGTGCAGCGGGTCGGTCGGGATATAGGCCATCACGTCCACGCCCTCGACCTGAATCAGATTGTTCATCGCGGGATCGACCACGCGGTTGACGATGATGCCCACTTTTTCATAGGTAATCAGCTCATCCGCGACCTGCTTGATCTCGCGGCAGACGTTCACGCCCTTGGCGCTCTGGTCGGTGATGAGCAGCAGGTGCGTGACCTGCTCCATCACGCGGCGGCTGATCTGCTCGATACCGGCCTCGCCGTCGATCACGACGTAGTCAAAATCGTTCGCCAGCATGCTGATGACTTCCTTCAGATAGGAGTTCACGGAGCAGTAGCACCCCGCCGCCTCCGGGCGGCCGATGGCCAGAAACGCGAAGCCCTCGCACTCGACCATCGTATCGAAGATGCGGAAGCGCGCCTCGTTGAGCACCTCGATCGCCTGGCGGTATTCGCCGCGCTCCGAGGTTTCGATCACCTCGTTGCGGATATCGTCGATCGTATGCTCGACCTTGATGCCCAGCGCGGTGGACAGGCCGATGGCCGGGTCCGCGTCGATGGCGAGAATGCGCTTGCCGGGGTAGGTCTCCACAAGCTGCCGTACAATGGCAGAGCAGAGCGAGGTCTTGCCGACGCCGCCTTTTCCGGCGACTGCTATGATCTTGGCTTTGGTTTTCTTTTCTTCCATATTCGACCCTCCTAAAGCGTTGCAAAAGGCTGCGCTTCTGATTGCTTGTGCATATCATACCGGATCTGGAGGAATATTTCTGTGGCGTTGTCACAATACAGCGCAAAATTTTCCCGGATTTTTTCAACAATATCCCGATCATTTCTCGTTTTTTGAAGCGTTCCGCGGTGGTTTGTTAAAAAGTCGGCATAATTTTTGAAAAACGATTGCAAACCGTGCGGCACACCCGTTATAATGACTGCGGTAAGCTGCCGCCGCGCGCGGCAGAGAGTTTGGTAATGGTAAAGGAGACCCCCCCTATGCGCGGAATTGAGACCGGCAAGGCCCGGATTCGGCACGATGTATTCACGGAAATCGCACGCATGGCATACGAAGGCGGCGACTACGCCAAGCGGCTGGAGGAGCTGCCGTTCAAAATCATCCCCGGCGAGATCGGCACCTATCGCGACAGCCTCTTTCTGGAGCGCGCGGTCGTCGGCGAGCGGCTGCGGCTCGCAATGGGACTGCCGCTGCGGAAGTTTTCAGAATACTCCCTGCTCTCCGAAGGAATCGAGAAAGCGCTCGATCCGGAGAGCTACTATGAGCCCCCGCTCATCAACGTCATCAAATTCGCCTGCAACAAATGCCCGGACAACATCGTCACCGTCACGGATGTGTGCCAGGGCTGTCTGGAGCACCCCTGCATGGAGGTCTGCCCCCGGCAGGCCATCACCCGGCAGAAGGGCAAGGCGCACATTGATATGGATAAATGCATCCGCTGCGGCCGCTGCCTGCGCGAGTGCAAATTCAACGCGATCGTCCGGCTCGAACGCCCGTGCCGCAAGGCCTGCGGCATGGACTGCATCCACTCCGACAGTCTCGGCCGCGCGGACATCGACTACACGAAGTGCACCTCCTGCGGCCAGTGCATGGTGAGCTGCCCGTTCGGCGCAATCTCGGATAAGAGCCAGATCCTGCAGACGATCGAATCCATCAAAAAGGGCGAGCAGGTCTACGTGGCGCTCGCGCCCGCGTTCGTCGGCCAGTTCGGGCCGGAGGGCGTGCCGGAGAAGATGCGCTCCGCGTTTCAGACGCTCGGCTTCACGGACGTGTACGAGGTCGCCATCGGCGCGGACCTCTGCGTGATCGAGGAGGCGGCGGATTTCCTCGAGGAGGTTCCGGAAAAGCACAGCTTCATGGTCACCTCCTGCTGCCCGTCCTGGAGCGACATGGTCAAAAAGCTGTTCCCGGAATTTGAAAAGAACATCTCCGTGGCCTACACGCCCATGGTGCTCACCGCACGCATGCTCAAGCGGAAGCATCCGGGCTGCAAGGTCGCGTTCGTCGGCCCGTGCGACTCAAAAAAGCTGGAGGCGCGGCGCACCACCGTGCGCAGCGACGTGGACTTCGTGCTCACGTTCGAAGAGGTGCTCGGCATGATGGCCGCACGCGGCATGGATAAGGTCTTTGAGGGCGAAGCCGAACCGCTGAGCGTGGCGGGCAAGGATGCGCGCCGCTTCGCCATGTCCGGCGGCGTGGCGCAGGCCGTTGTCAATGCCATCCACGATATCGACCCTGACCGCGAGGTCAAGGTCGCGCACGCGGACGGCCTGGCCGAGTGCCGCAAGCTGCTGATGATGGCCAAGGCGGGAAAATACAACGGCTACCTGCTCGAGGGCATGGCCTGCCCCGGCGGCTGCGTCAACGGCGCAGGCACCATGCGGCCCATCCAGCAGTCCCAGCAGGCGGTGGAGGCGTACAGCAACGAGGCGGAATATGCCTGTGCGAACCACACGCCGTATCTGGAATATCTCCCGCTGATCGAGGAAAAGGACAAAATCCGAAAGCTCTGATACACATGACAAACACACGGCGAAACGCCGTGTGTTTGTCTGTTTCTCTCCTGAAATGTTGAACAGAAACCATGCGCGGTTTTTTGGCAAAATGACGACGAAATTTTGCAAAACGCACGCTTTATTCTCCGTTTTTCCGCCGCGGAACGATTGACTTTCCTGCGGGAATTTAGGATAATAAGGACATACTATTCAATAACCAGCGCCGGTAACTGACGGGCCGTGGAAGAACCACAGGGGAACCGGCGTCCGCACATTTTTGTCGACCGTCTGGGCAGACCTTCTTTTTTCAATCCAGGTCTGTCTATTTTTTTCAGGAGGTTCGAGATGAACAAAGTAGCAGTCATCATGGGCAGTGACAGCGACCTGCCCATCGTCGAAAAAGCCATCGCCACGCTGGGCGAGTTCGGTGTGCCGACGGAGGTGCACGTGTTCTCCGCGCACAGAACGCCGGAGCAGGCGCGCGCATTTGCCATGTCCGCGCGCGAAAACGGCTTTGGCGCAATTCTTGCAGCCGCCGGCAAGGCGGCGCATCTGGCCGGCGCGATCGCCGCGAACACCACCCTCCCTGTCATTGGCATTCCTGTAAAATCCAATACACTCGACGGCATTGACGCCCTGCTCTCCACTGTGCAGATGCCCTCCGGCATCCCGGTAGCCACAGTTGCGATTGACGGCGCAGTCAATGCCGCTTTGCTTGCCGTGCAGATCCTGGCCGTGTCCGATCCCGCTCTGGCCGCCGCGCTCGACGCGCGCCGCGCCGCGGACACGCGCAAAACGCTCGAAAAGGATCAGGCCGTCGCACAGCGCTTTAACAAGTGAATTTTGAAAGGAGCAGTCCAATCATGAAAAAGACCATTCAGCTCTATGAAGGCAAAGCCAAGAAAGTTTACGCCACCGACGATGAAAATCTCGTCATCGTCTCCTACAAGGACGACGCCACGGCCTTCAACGGCCAGAAGAAGGGCACCATCGTCGGCAAGGGTGTTGTGAATAACAAGGTCACCAACTACCTCATGCAGATGCTCGAGGCGCAGGGCGTTCCCACGCACTTTGTCGAGCAGATCGACGACCGCGACACCATCGTGAAGAAAGTCTCCATCGTGCCGCTGGAGGTCATCATCCGCAACATCTCCGCCGGCTCCTTCGCCAAGCGCTACGGTGTGGAGGAGGGCATCGTGTTCGACGCGCCCACCATCGAGTTCTCCTACAAAAACGACGACCTCGGCGACCCGCTCATCAACAGCTACCACGCGCTCGCGCTCGGGCTCGCCACGGCGGAGGAGATCGAAACGATCAAGACGCTCGCCTTCCGCGTCAACGACGTGCTCAAGGCCTTTTTCAAGGGCGTGCAGGTCGATCTCGTGGACTTCAAGCTGGAGTTCGGCCGCCTTGCCGACGGTACCATCGTCCTCGCCGACGAAATCTCGCCCGACACCTGCCGCTTCTGGGACAGCGTGACGCACGAAAAGCTCGACAAGGACCGCTTCCGCCGCGATCTCGGCAACGTCGAGGGCGCTTACGCGGAAATGCTGCGCCGCATCCTCGGCTGAGGCGCAGAAAGGACTCCCATGACAGGAAATCTTCACGAAGAATGCGGTGTGTTCGGCATTTTCAGCCCGGCCACCACGGACGTCGCCTCCCTCGCGTACTACGGGCTGTACGCGCTGCAGCACCGCGGGCAGGAGGGCTGCGGCATCGCCGTCAACGATGACGGCCTGTTCACCGCATACAAAGACGTCGGCCTCGTCTGCGACGTGTTCACGCCGGAGCGGCTGCGCGCGCTCGGCACGGGGAACATGGCCGTCGGCCACACGCGCTACGGCACCACCGGCTCCAACGACCGCGTCAACTGCCAGCCCATGGTCGTCAACCACATCAAGGGCCGCATGGCGCTCGCGCACAACGGCAATCTCGTCAACGCCAGCGAGCTGCGCCGCGAGCTGGAGCTGCAGGGCTCCATCTTCCACACCACGACGGACACGGAGGTCATCTCCTATACCATCACGAAAGAGCGTCTGACCGCGCCGTCCATCGAAGAAGCGGTCAACCGCACAATGGACAGGATCGACGGCGCGTATTCGCTCGTGCTCATGTCGCCCTCCAAGCTGATCGCCGCGCGTGACCCGCACGGCTTCCGCCCGCTGTGCTACGGCCGGACGGAGGACGGCTGCTACGTCGTCGCGTCCGAAAGCTGCGCGCTCGAAGCAGTGCAGGCCTCGTTCATCCGCGACGTGGAGCCGGGCGAGATCATCGTGTTCACGCACGATGGCGTGCGCTTCCTGCGCGGTCACTGCGGCACAGCCGAACGCAAAAGCTGCATTTTTGAGCACATCTATTTTGCCCGGCCCGACTCCGTCATCGACGGCGTCGGCGTGCACGAGGCGCGCATGCGCGCAGGCGAATGTCTCGCGCAGCGCCACCCGGTGGAGGCGGACGTCGTCATCGGCGTGCCGGACTCCGGGCTGGACGCCGCGCTCGGCTTCTCCAAGGCCTCCGGCATCCCCTACGAGGTCGGCTTCATTAAAAATAAGTATATCGGCCGCACCTTCATCTCGCCGGGGCAGAGCGCGCGCGAAAATCTCGTAAAGATCAAGCTCAACCCGATCTCCGGCGTCGTGCGCGGCAAGCGCGTCGTCATGATCGACGACTCCATCGTCCGCGGCACGACCAGCGCCCGCATCGTCGGCCTGCTGCGTGAAGCCGGCGCGGCGGAGGTGCACGTGCGCATCTCCGCGCCGCCGTTTCTCAACCCCTGCTACTACGGCACGGACATCGACTCCCGCGACAATCTGATCGCCTGCCGCCACAGCGTGGAGGAGATCGCCAAGATCATCGGTGCGGACTCGCTGGGCTACCTGCCCACGGAGGATCTCTGCCGCCTGATCGGCACGGAATGCGGCAAGGGCTACTGCGGTGCCTGCTTCGACGGTGGGTATCCCACGCAGGTCCCCGCCGAGGGCGAAAAGAACCGCTTTGAATTCAAGATAAGTGAGGCGAAAAAGCGCAATGAACAGTTACAGTGACCGTTACGCAGCCGCCGGGGTGGACATCACCGCCGGATACCGCGCTGTGGAGCTGATGAAGCAGCACATTGCCCGTACCACGAACGACGGCGTGCTCGGCGGCGTCGGCGGATTCGGCGGGCTGTTTTCCCTCGACCTGACCGGCATCGCAAAGCCGGTGCTCGTCTCCGGCACGGACGGCGTCGGCACCAAGCTGAAGCTCGCGTTTCAGATGGACAAGCACGACTCCGTCGGCATCGACTGCGTCGCCATGTGCGTCAACGACATCATCTGCTGCGGCGCAAAGCCCCTGTTCTTCCTCGACTACATCGCCTGCGGCAAGAACGTCCCGGAGCGCATCGCTTCCATCGTCTCCGGCGTGGCGGAGGGCTGCGTGCAGTCCGGCGCCGCGCTCATCGGCGGCGAGACCGCCGAGATGCCGGGCTTCTACCCCGTGGACGAATACGATCTCGCGGGCTTCGCCGTCGGCGTCGTGGACCGGGACAAGATCCTGGACCATTCCGCCATCCGACCGGGCGACGTGATCGTCGCTCTCCCGTCGAGCGGCGTACATTCCAACGGCTTCTCCCTCGTGCGCCGCGTGTTCGACGTGGAGCACGCCGATCTGCACGCGCCCGTCGAGGCGCTCGGCGGCGCGTCCCTCGGCGAGACGCTGCTCACGCCGACGAAAATCTACGTCAAGCCCATGCTCACGCTCCTGGAGCAGGTCACGGTCAAGGCCGTGTCGCACATCACGGGCGGCGGCTTCTTTGAAAACATCCCGCGCAGCCTGCCGCAGGGCATGAGCGCCAAAATTGAGCGCAGCGCCGTGCGCGTGCTGCCGATCTTCGACCTCATCGCCAAAACGGCAGACATCCCTGAACGCGAAATGTTCAACACCTTCAACATGGGCGTCGGCATGACCGCCGTCGTCGCCAGGGAGGACGCCGACCGCGCGCTTGCGATCCTGCACGCGAACGGCGAGGACGCTTACGTCATCGGCGAGATCGCCTCGGCTGACGGGGGCGTGATCCTGTGCTGAAGACCAGGATCGCCGTATTCGTCTCCGGCGGCGGGACGAATCTGCAGGCGCTCATCGACGCGCAGCGCAGCGGCGTACTCCGGAGCGGCGAGATCGTCCTCGTCATCTCCAGCCGCCCGGACGCCTTCGCGCTCGAGCGCGCCCGCCGCGCCGGGATTGAGACCGCCGTCGTCTCCGCGCGGGAGCTCGGCTCGCAGGAAGCGGCGGAAGCGCGTATTTCCGCATTGCTGGAGCAGCGGAGAATCGAACTCATCATCCTTGCGGGCTACATGAGCATCCTCAGCGCCGATTTCACCGCGCGCTGGCCCGAGCGTATCCTCAACGTCCACCCGTCGCTCATCCCGGCCTTCTGCGGCAAGGGCTACTACGGCCTGCGCGTGCATGAGGCCGCCCTCGCGCGCGGCGTCAAATTGACCGGCGCGACCGTGCATTTTGTGAACGAAATTCCGGACGGCGGCAAAATTCTGCTGCAGCAGCCGGTCGCCGTGTGTGACGGCGACACGCCCGAAACGCTGCAGCGCCGCGTCATGGAACAGGCGGAGTGGATCATCCTCCCGAAAGCCGCGGAGCTTGTCGCGGCAAACCTTGCAAAGGAGCGAGAACATGGCCAAAACGTATGACATCGAAACGCTGCTGCGGGAAAACAGCTATCCCGGCCGCGGCATCCTCCTCGGCCGCAGCGCCGACGGAAGCAAGGCCGTCATGACCTATTTCATCATGGGCCGCAGCGTCAACAGCCGCAACCGCATCTTTCTCCCGACGGACGACGGCATCCGCACCGAGGCGTTCGACCCCTCGAAGCTCTCCGACCCCAGTCTCATCATCTATCACCCCGTGCGCACGTGGCGCGGCAGCACCATCGTCACCAACGGCGACCAGACCGACACCGTCCGCGATTTTCTCTGCGCAGGCAAGACGTTTGAAGCCGCTCTGCGCACCCGCGAGTTTGAGCCGGACGCGCCGAACTACACGCCGCGCATCTCCGGCCTTGTCGCGCCGGATGGAAGCTATAAGCTCTCCATTTTGAAATCGCTCGACGGCGATCCATCCTGCTGCACGCGGCATTTTTTTGAATACGAGCATCCCGTGGCCGGAACCGGCCATTTTCTCCATACCTACCGCACCGACGGCGATCCGCTCCCCTCGTTCGACGGCGAGCCGGAGTGCGTTTCCATCACCGCGCCCACAGCGGCAGCGTTCGCCGAAACGCTGTGGAGCAGTCTCAACGCCGACAACAAGATCTCGCTTTTCGTGCGGTATCTCGACTGCGAGACCGGAGAAGCGGAGACCGTCATCCGCAACAAGAACGGCGACGAAACGACCTGAAACAGGAGGAGCCTCATGACTGAACTGGAACTGAAATACGGCTGCAATCCCAATCAGAAACCCGCGCGCATCTACATGAAAGACGGCAACGATCTGCCCGTCACCGTCCTGAACGGCCGCCCCGGTTACATCAATTTCATGGACGCGCTCAACAGTTGGCAGCTCGTGCGCGAGCTGAACGCCGCGACCGGCCTGCCCGCCGCGGCCTCGTTCAAGCACGTTTCGCCCGCCGGCGCCGCTGTGGGTCTGCCCCTGTCGGAAACTGATAAGAAGATCTACTTTGTGGACAATGCGCAGGAGCTTACGCCCCTCGCCTGCGCCTATATCCGCGCCCGCGGCGCCGACCGCCTGTGCTCCTACGGCGACTGGGCGGCGCTTTCGGACGTCTGCGACGCCGCCACCGCGCACTATCTCAAGTACGAGGTGTCCGACGGTGTGATCGCTCCGGGCTACACGGCGGAAGCGCTCGAAATTCTCAAAACCAAGAAAAAAGGCAATTATAATGTCGTGCAGGTCGACCCGGACTACGTCTGCAGGCCGGACGAGCACCGCGACATTTTCGGCATCACCTTCGAGCAGGGTCACAACGACAGCGTCATCAGCGAGGCACTTCTGGAAAATCGCGTCACGGAGAACAAAACACTCCCGCAAAGCGCAAAGACCGACCTGCTCATCGCCATGATCACGCTCAAATACACGCAGTCGAACTCCGTCTGCTACGTCAAGGACGGCCAGACGATCGGCGTCGGCGCCGGGCAGCAAAGCCGCATCCACTGCACGCGGCTGGCCGGCAGCAAGGCCGACAACTGGCTGCTGCGCCAGCACCCGAAGGTGCTCGCGCTCGACTTCGTGGAAACCATCCGCCGCCCCAACCGCGACAATGCGATTGACGTCTACCTCTCCGACGAGGCAGACGACATCCTCGCCGATGGCGTGTGGCAGCAGACCTTCCGCACGCGGCCCGAGCCGCTCACGGCGGAGGAGAAAAAGGCGTGGATCGCGCAGCAGACGGGCGTTTCCTGCGGCTCGGACGCGTTCTTCCCCTTCGGCGACAATGTGGAGCGCGCGCGCAAGAGCGGCGTGCAGTACATCGCGCAGCCCGGCGGCTCCATCCGCGACGATCACGTCATCGACACCTGCAACAAATACGGCATCGTCATGGCCTTTACCGGCCTGCGGCTGTTCCATCACTGAGTTTTCGGAGGTGCGCACTATGAAAGTCATGGTCATCGGCGGCGGCGGCCGCGAGCACGCCATTATTAAGAAGATTCGCGAAAACCCCTCCGTCACGGAGCTGTACGCCCTCCCCGGCAATGGCGGCATCGCCCGCGACGCGCAGTGTGTGCCGATCGGCGCGAAGGACATCCCGGCCATCGTCGATTTCGCCGTGACGCACGGCGTGGACTTCGCCGTCGTTGCGCCGGACGATCCTCTGGTGCTCGGTGCGGTCGACGCGCTCTGCGCCGCCGGCGTCCCATGCTTCGGCCCGGATAAAAAAGCCGCCATCATCGAGGGCAGCAAGGCATTTTCCAAGGCGCTCATGCGCAAATACGGCATCCCCACCGCGCGGTATGAGACGTTCACCGACATGGACAAGGCGCTCTCTTATCTGGAAACCGCGCCGATGCCCATCGTCGTCAAGGCAGACGGCCTCGCGCTCGGCAAGGGCGTCATCATCGCGCAGAATCTCGCCGAGGCGCAGGACGCGGTGCGCTCCATGATGGCTGACCGCGTGTTCGGCGAGAGCGGCGCGTGCGTCGTCATTGAGGAATTTCTCACCGGACCGGAGGTGTCCGTCCTGTCCTTCACGGACGGGAACACCATCATCCCGATGGTCTCCTCCATGGATCACAAGCGCGCGCACGACGGAGACACCGGCCCCAACACCGGCGGCATGGGTACCGTCGCGCCCAACCCGTATTACACCGAGGCCATTGCGCAGCAGTGCATGGAGCAGATCTTCCTGCCCACCGTGCGCGCCATGAACGCGGAGGGGCGCACCTTCCGCGGCTGCCTGTATTTCGGCCTCATGCTCACGCCCGACGGCCCGAAGGTCATCGAGTACAACTGCCGCTTCGGCGACCCGGAGACGCAGGTGGTGCTCCCCCTGCTGGAAAGCGACCTGCTGACCGTTATGCAGGCCGTGTCCGAAGGGCGGCTTGCAGAAACGGAAGTCAAATTCCGCGACGGCGCCGCGTGCTGCGTCGTCGTCGCGTCCGACGGCTACCCCAAGCACTATGAAAAGGGCTATCCCATCACCCTGCCGGAGACGGACGCCGATTCGGACATTTACATTGCCGGCGCAAAGCTGGAAAACGGCACGCTCGTGACGAGCGGCGGCCGCGTGCTCGGCGCGGTGGCCTGCGCGGACACGCTGCCCGCCGCCATCGGCAAGGCCTACAAGCTGGCCGAAGCCGTGCAGTTTGAAAACGCATTTTATCGCCGTGACATCGGCAAACGGGCACTGGAGGCGAAGTAATGGTTTTTCGGGTATTGGTAGAAAAGAAGCCCGGTCTCGACCACGAGGCGCGCGCGCTTCTGGAAAGCATCCGCACCTTCCTCGGCATCCGCTCGCTTCAGGGCGTGCGCCTGTTCAACCGCTACGATGTGGAAAACATCACGCCGGAGCTGTTCGAGACCGCTAAAAAAACCGTCTTTTCCGAGCCGCAGCTGGACAACACGTTTGACACCCTGCCGGCACACGACGGCGCGGTGTTCGCGGTGGAATATCTGCCGGGGCAGTTCGACCAGCGCGCCGACTCCGCCGCGCAGTGCATCCAGCTCATCTCCTGCGGCGACCGGCCCACGGTGCGCACGGCGAAGGTTTATTGTCTCACCGGCGACCTCACCGCGCAGGAGCTGGCGGAAATCCAAAAATACGTCGTCAACCCCGTGGAAAGCCGGCTCGCCGCGCTGGAGACGCCCGCAACGCTCGCCGTGCAGTACGACATCCCGACCGGGGTCGAAACCGTGGAGGGCTTTTGCGGCTGGAGTGATGCGCAGCTTGCCGCGTTCCTCGCCGAAAAGGGTCTTGCCATGGACGCGGGCGACATCGCCTGCTGCCAGGCCTATTTCCGGCAGGAGGGGCGTGACCCCAGCATCACGGAGATCCGCGTGCTCGACACCTACTGGTCCGATCACTGCCGCCACACCACCTTCCTCACCACCATCGACAGCGTCCGCTTTTCTGACCCCCTGCTCCAGAGCGCGTACGAGCGCTATCTCGCCGCGCGCCGCAGCATCAACCGCACCAAGCCCGTGAACCTCATGGATATCGGCACGATCGCCGCGAAGGTGCTCAAGGCACAGGGCAGGCTCGACAAGCTGGACGAATCCGACGAGATCAATGCCTGCACGGTGAAGATCACGGTGGACGTGGACGGCGAGGCGCAGCCGTGGCTGCTGCTCTTTAAAAATGAAACCCACAATCACCCGACGGAGATCGAGCCGTTCGGCGGCGCGGCCACCTGCATCGGCGGCGCGATCCGCGACCCGCTCTCCGGCCGGAGCTATGTATACGCCGCCATGCGCGTCACGGGCGCGGCAGACCCCCTGCGCCCCGTGGAGGAGACGCTCCCCGGCAAGCTGCCGCAGCGCAAGCTCGTCACCACCGCCGCCGCGGGCTATTCGTCCTACGGCAACCAGATCGGTCTTGCCACCGGGCAGGTGGACGAGCTGTACCACCCCGGCTACGCCGCCAAGCGCATGGAGGTCGGCGCGGTCATCGGCGCGGCGCCCGCCGCGAACGTCCGCCGCGAGTGCCCCGCACCCGGCGACGTGGTGCTGCTGCTCGGCGGCCGCACCGGACGCGACGGCTGCGGCGGCGCGACTGGCTCCTCGAAAAAGCACACGCTCACCTCGCTCGAGACCTGCGGCGCGGAGGTGCAGAAGGGCAACGCCCCGGAGGAGCGCAAGCTCCAGCGGCTTTTCCGCAACGCGGAGGCCTCCCGCCTCATCAAGCGCTGCAACGACTTCGGCGCGGGCGGCGTGTCCGTCGCCATCGGCGAGCTGGCCGACGGGCTGGATATTGACCTCAACGCCGTACCCCGCAAGTACGACGGGCTGGACGGCACGGAGCTTGCCATCAGCGAATCGCAGGAGCGCATGGCCGTCGTGGTCGCGGCGGAGGATGCCGCACGGTTCTGCGTGCTGGCGGAGCGCGAAAATCTGGAGGTCACGCCCGTCGCCACCGTCACGGAGTCGCCCCGTCTCGTCATGCGCTGGAACGGCAAAACCATCGTCGATCTGTCCCGCGCATTTCTGGATACGAACGGTGCGGAAAAGCACATCACCGCCGCGCCCGCCGCGAGCCGGCGCGTGCAGAAAGAAATCCCCGACCATTTCGCCGACGGTTATACCGCACTCGCGGGCGATCTGAACGTCTGCTCCAAGCGCGGCCTGTCCGAGCGGTTCGACTCTACCATCGGCGCGGGCACGGTGCTCATGCCGTTCGGCGGCAAATACCAGCAAACGCCCATTCAGGCCATGGTGCACAAGCTCCCGGTTGAAACCGGGCATACGGACACGTGCTCGTTCATGGCATGGGGCTGCAACCCCTACATTTTAGAGCAAAGCCCCTACCACGGCGCGTATCTCGCGGTCGTGGAGTCCGTCTCCAGACTCGTCGCCACGGGCGCGGCCTTCCGCGACGTGTACCTCAGCTTCCAGGAGTATTTTGAAAAGCTCGGGCGCGACGAAGCGCGCTGGGGCAAGCCGCTGGCCGCCCTGCTCGGCGCGTTCCGCGCGCAGATGGATCTCGGCGTCGCCGCCATCGGCGGCAAGGACTCCATGAGCGGCAGCTTTGAGTCGCTCGATGTGCCGCCCACGCTCGTGTCCTTCGCCGTCACGACCGGCAAAACCTCGGACGTACTCCCGAACCCTTTCCGCACGCCGGGGCACAACGTCGTGCTGCTCGCGCCGGAATACGATGAAACCGGCCTGCCCGTGCCGGAAAGCCTGCTTGCAAATTTTGATCGTGTCACGCTGATGGTCCGCTCCGGCGAGGCGCTCGCCGTCTACACGCCGGGCTACGGCGGCGCGGCCGAGGCCGTTCTGAAAATGTGCCTCGGCAACGGCGTCGGCTTCTGCTATGACAGCGCCGTCCCGCTCGAAGCCATCTTCGGCTACCGCTACGGCGCGTTCGTCGTCGAGCTTGCGGGAGAACCCTCCTGCGGCATGCCGCTCGGCCGCACCACGGCGGATGCCGCCATTGCGCAGGGCGACGCACGCCTGCCGCTGGCTGCGCTGCAGCACGTCTATGAGGACAAGCTCGAACCGGTCTACCCCTGCAACATCCGGCAGGGCGGCGAAGCGATCCCCCTCTTCCGCTATGAGACGGCGCAGCGCACCGCGCCCGCCGTGCAGGTCGCAAAGCCGCGCGTGCTCATCCCCGTGTTCCCCGGCACGAACTGCGAATTCGACAGCGCCCGCGCCGTGCGCGAGGCAGGCGGCGAAGCGCAGATCTACGTCATCAACAACCTCACGAGCGACGGCATCGCCCGCTCGGTGGACGAATTTGCCGCCGCGGCGCGCGGCGCGCAGATAATCTTCATCCCCGGCGGCTTCTCCGGCGGCGACGAACCGGACGGCTCCGGCAAGTTCATCACCGCCTTCTTCCGCAACGCCGCGGTGCGCGAGAGCGTCACCGATCTGCTCGATGTGCGCGGCGGTCTGATGTGCGGCATCTGCAACGGCTTCCAGGCGCTCATCAAGCTCGGTCTCGTGCCGTATGGCAAGATCATCGACACGGACGCGCACTGCCCGACGCTGAGCTTCAACACCATCGGCCGCCACCAGTCGCGCATCGTGCGCACGCGCGTCGTGTCGAACCGCTCGCCGTGGCTGGCGGAGGCGCGCGTGGGCGAGGTTTACTCCGTGCCTATCTCGCACGGCGAGGGGCGCTTTCTCGCAGAGCCGGCGCTCGTAAAGCAGCTCGCCGAAAACGGCCAGATTGCCACGCAGTACGTCGATTTCGACGGCAATCCCACGGCGGAGAGTGCTTTTAACCCGAACGACTCCGTCTGCGCCATTGAGGGCATCACCTCGCCTGACGGCCGCGTCTTTGGCAAAATGGGCCACGCTGAACGCGTCGGCAAGGATCTGTATCAAAATGTGGATGGCTGCTATGAGCTTGGTATGTTCCGCGCCGCCGTCCGGTATTTCAAATAAGTAGTATAAGGAGGGTTTCCCAATGGCTTATTTCTTTTCCGAACCGTCCCACACCTTCAACGAGTATCTGCTCGTCCCCGGCTACTCCTCCAGCGAGTGCATCCCGGAAAACGTCTCTCTGAAAACCCCGCTCGTGCGCTTCCGCCGCGGCGAGGAGCCTGCACTGCAGCTCAACGTCCCGATGGTCTCCGCCGTCATGCAGTCCGTTTCCGGCGATAAGCTCGCCGTTGCGCTCGCACAGGAGGGCGGCGTGTCGTTCCTCTTCGGCTCCCAGTCCATCGAGGACGAGGCCGCTATGGTCGCGCGCGTCAAGAGCTACAAGGCCGGCTTCGTGCCCAGCGATTCCAACATCAGCCCGGACGCGACGCTTGCCGACGTGCTCGCCCTGCGCGAGCAGACCGGCCACTCCACCGTCGCCGTCACGGAGGGCGGCAAGGCCGACGGCCGCCTGCTCGGCATCGTCACCAGCCGCGACTACCGCGTCAGCCGTATGCGTCCGGACGAGAAGGTGCGAACCTTCATGACCCCGCTGGAAAAGCTCATCACCGCGCCGGAGGGGACCTCCCTGAAAGAGGCCAACAACATCATCTGGGATCACAAGCTCAATGCCCTGCCCATCGTGGACAGGGAGGGCCGCCTGTGCTCCTTCGTCTTCCGCAAGGACTACGACCTGCATAAGCAGAATCCGAACGAGCTGCTCGACGATCAGAAGCGCTATCTTGTCGGCGCCGGCATCAACACCCGCGACTACGCCCAGCGCGTGCCCGCGCTCGTGGACGCCGGGGTGGACGTGCTGGTCATCGACTCGTCCGAGGGCTTTTCCGAGTGGCAGAAGCGCACGCTGGAGTGGATCCGCGCGGAGTACGGTGACAGCGTGAAGGTCGGCGCGGGCAACGTCGTGGACGCGGACGGCTTCCGCTTCCTCGCCGACTGCGGCGCAGACTTCGTCAAGGTTGGCATCGGCGGCGGCTCCATCTGCATCACGCGCGAGACCAAGGGCATCGGCCGCGGTCAGGCCACCGCGCTCATCGACGTCTGCCGCGCGAGAGACGAATACTTCCAGGAGACCGGCGTGTACGTCCCCGTCTGCTCCGACGGCGGCATCGTGCACGACCACCACATCACGCTCGCCCTCGCCATGGGCGCAGACTTCGTCATGCTCGGCCGCTACTTCGCCCGCTTCGACGAAAGCCCGTCGGACAAGGTCAACGTCAACGGTACGCTCATGAAGGAATACTGGGGCGAAGGCTCCAACCGCGCACGCAACTGGCAGCGCTATGATCTCGGCGGCAGCTCCAAGCTGTCCTTCGAGGAGGGCGTGGATTCCTACGTGCCCTACGCCGGCAAGCTCTCCGACAACGTGCAGCAGACGCTCGCCAAGGTGCGCTCCACCATGTGCAACTGCGGCGCGCTCACCATCCGCGAGCTGCAGGAAAAAGCGCGGCTGACGCTGGTGTCCTCCGTGAGCATCGTGGAGGGCGGCGCGCACGACGTCGTGCTGAAAACCTCCAACAAGCAGGTTTGACGGAGGGTGCAGCTATGATGACAGACCTTGAAATCGCGCAGTCGGTGCAAATGCGTCCCATCACGGAGATTGCGGCGACTGCCGGGATCGACGAAGCATATCTGGAGCAGTATGGCCGGTACAAGGCCAAGGTCAGCAGCGCGCTGCTGCGCGAGAGTCCGCGCAAAAACGGCAAGCTGATCCTCGTCACCGCGATCACCCCCACGCCCGCGGGCGAGGGCAAGACCACCACCACCGTCGGTCTGGCGGACGGGCTTCGGGCTCAAGGGCGGCGCCGCCGGCGGCGGCTGGGCGCAGGTGGTGCCGATGGAGGATATCAACCTCCACTTCACCGGCGATTTTCACGCCATCGGCGCGGCAAACAATCTTCTCTGCGCCATGGTGGACAATCATATCTATCAGGGCAACGCCCTGGGCATCGACCCCAAGAGCATCCCGTTGCACCGCTGCGTGGACATGAACGACCGCCAGCTCCGCTACACGGTGGACGGCATCGGCGGCCGCGTCAACGGCGTGCCGCGCGAGGATTCGTGGGACATCACCGTCGCCTCTGAGGTCATGGCCGTGTTCTGCCTCGCGGAATCCGTCGCCGATCTCAAGGCGCGGCTCGGCCGCATCATCGTGGGCTACACGTATGACGGCGCGCCCGTCACCGCGTCCGATATCAAAGCCGTCGGCGCCATGACGGCGCTGCTGCGCGACGCGATCTCGCCGAACCTCGTGCAGACGCTGGAGGGCACGCCCGCCTTCGTGCACGGCGGCCCGTTTGCGAACATTGCGCACGGCTGCAACTCCGTCATCGCCACGCGCATGGCGCTCAAGCTCGGCGACTACGCCGTGACGGAGGCGGGCTTCGGCGCCGACCTCGGCGCGGAAAAGTTTCTCGATATCAAGTGCCGCACCGCCGGGCTGGAGCCGGACGCGGTCGTCATCGTGGCGACGGTGCGCGCGCTGAAAATGCACGGCGGCAAGGCCAAGACCGACCTCGGCAGCGAGGATCTCGCCGCGCTGGAGCGCGGGCTTCCGAACCTGCTGCGCCACGTGTCGAACATCCGCGACGTGTACGGTCTGCCCTCCGTCGTGGCCATCAACCGCTTCCCGACGGACACGGACGCGGAGCTGGCGCTCGTCGTGCAAAAATGCGCGGAGCTCGGCGTCAAGGCCGTGGAGTCCAACGCCTGGGCGCAGGGCGGCGCGGGCGCGCGCGCACTCGCCGAGGAGGTTGTGCAGCTCTGTGAGCAGCCGCATACCTTCCGCTTCAGCTACGCGCTCGACGGCAGCATCGAGGAGAAGCTCGAAGCCATCGCCACGCGCATCTACCGCGCGGACGGCGTCGCCTTCACTCCCGCGGCAAAAAAGCAAATCGCGCAGCTCACCGCGCTCGGCTTCGGGGGACTGCCGGTTTGCGTCGCCAAAACGCAGTACAGCTTTTCCGACAATCCCGCGCTGCTCGGCGCGCCGGAGGGCTTCACCGTGACCGTGCGCAATGTGAAAGTGTCCGCGGGCGCGGGCTTCCTCGTCGCCCTCACCGGCGACATCATGACCATGCCCGGCCTGCCCAAGCGTCCCGCCGCCGAGAACATCGACGTGGACGAAACCGGAAAGATCATCGGTCTGTTCTGAAAAACGCAAAGGAGCGTCTGGCAGTGCCGGACGCTCCAATATTTTTAAAGGCCTCGCAGAGTTTCGCCGCCGAAGCGGCAGCGTCAGAAGGCGCTCTCTTCCTTTCAAATCCGAAACGCTGTTTCGGATTTGCTGAGAAAAACGGGGAAATGGATGTGGAGCTCCCGCCAACGGCGGAAGCGCAACGGAATGCGCCCGTTTTGACGACATGTGCGGTGGAAAAAACACTTCTCGCGGAGCGAACGTGCGCGCAACGCGCGTGCGCTGAGCGGAGTGCTTTTCCTCTCGTTTTGTAAACCAGCAAAGCGTTTACAAAACGAAACCGTCCGGACGCTCTTCGCTTTACTGCGCCATTTCCACGTGCTATAATGTCTATAAAACTACTTCCCGGATCGGAGGGATGCTTAATGCAGCCGCAAGCAAAGACGATCGTGTTCAAGGTCGGCACCTCGACCCTGACGCATGCGACCGGTAAAACAAATCTCAAAGCGATGGACGAGCTGGTCACCGTGCTGGCCGATCTGCGAAACGCGGGGTGGCAGGTCGTGCTCGTGACCTCTGGCGCGATTGGCGTCGGCGTCGGCAAGCTGGGGCTGCCGGAGCGCCCGCGCGACACCGCCGGCAAGCAGGCGGCCGCCACCGTCGGCCAGTGCGAGCTGATGTTCATGTACGACAAAATGTTCTCCCAGTACGGCCACACCGTGGGGCAGCTGCTCATTACGAAGGCGGACATGGACGACTCACAGCGGCGCGCCAATCTCGATCAGGCGTTTCAAAAGCTCTTTTCCTATGGCGCGATCCCGATCATCAACGAAAACGACGCCGTGGCCGTAGACGAGATCGTCTACGGCGACAACGACTCGCTCTCGGCGGAGGTCGCGGCGCTCCTGCACGCGAGCGCGCTCATCATCCTCACGGAGGTGGACGGGCTTTACACCGCGAACCCCACGGAAGACCCCACGGCACGCCGCATTGCCGAAGTGCCGGAGATCACGGACGCGATCCGTGCCTGCGCCTCCGGCCACGGAACGGCGCTCGGCACCGGCGGCATGGTCACAAAGCTGCACGCGGCGGAGATCGCCACACGCGCAGGCGTAGAGACCTACGTCGTCGGCAACCGTGACTTTCACGACATCTACCGTCTGCTCGACGGCGAGAGCGTCGGCACACACTTTTTTGCAAAGGAGAATTCCCATGCTTGAATCCATCGGACGCAACGCAAAACAGGCGGCCAGAGCGCTCGCCGCCGCCACTACGCAGCAGAAAAACGACGCTCTGCTCGCCATCGCGGACGCGATCGAGCAGAGCAGCGCCGCCATCGTCGCCGCCAATCAGGCCGACATGGCCGCGGGCAGGGAAAAGGGCATGACCGCTGCACTGCTCGACCGCTTGATGCTCGACGAGAGCCGCATCCGCGCCATCGCGGAGAGCGTCCGCGACGTGATCCGTCTTCCCGACCCCGTGGGGCGCGTTCTGTCGGACGAGGTGCGTCCGAATGGGCTGCGCCTGGTCAAGACCGCCGTGCCCATCGGCGTGATCGCGGTCATCTACGAGGCGCGCCCGAACGTGACGGCGGATTCCGCCGTGCTGTGCCTGAAATCCGGCAACGCGGTCATCCTGCGCGGCGGCAAGGAGGCCATCCGCTCCAACATTGCGATCGCGGAGGCCATGCGCGCGGCGCTCGCCAAAACGGCGCTGCCGCCGGACTGCATCCAGCTCGTCACCGACACGACGCACGAGAGCGCGAACGCCCTCATGCACCTGAACGCCTACGTGGACGTGCTCATCCCGCGCGGCAGCAAGCGCCTGATCGACGCGGTCGTTCAGCAGTCCACCGTCCCGGTCATCCAGACCGGCTCCGGCGTGTGCCACATTTACGTGGACAAGACCGCGAACATCGGCATGGCTGCGGACATCATCTGCAATGCCAAGACCTCGCGCCCGTCCGTGTGCAACGCGGCGGAGTGCATGCTCATCCACCGGGACATCGCCGCGCAGGCGCTGCCGGCCATCGCGCAGAAGCTCCGTGAAAAGCACACGGAAATTCGCGGCGACGCCGAGGTACTCTCCATCCTGCGCGAGCAGGCCGTGCCCGCGACGGACGCGGACTGGGGGCGCGAATACGGCGATACCATCATTGCGGCGCACATCGTCGGCAGTATCGACGAGGCGATCGACTACGTCTATCAGTATTCCACCGGCCACTCCGAATGCATCGTGACGGACGACCCCGCCGCGGCGGAGCAATACCTCAGCCGCGTGGACGCCGCCGCGGTGTACCACAACGCCTCCACCCGGTTCACGGACGGCGGCGAGTTCGGTCTCGGCGCGGAGATCGGCATCTCCACGCAGAAGTTGCATGCGCGCGGGCCGCTCGGACTCAACGAGCTGACGTCCATGAAATTCAAGGTCTACGGCGACGGCCAGATCAGATAAAGGAGCGAAACACGATGGTTTACGGATTCATCGGCCTCGGCAACATGGCGGGCGCGATCCTGCGCGGCATGTACAAAAGCGGGGCCTTCGCCGCGGACACGCTCTGCGGCTACAACCGCAGCGAAGGGAAGACCCTTGCGCTGCAGCAGGAGATCGGACTCGAACCGTGCAGCAGCGCGCTCGCCGTCGCACAGCGCGCGGACGTCGTCGTCCTCGCGGTCAAGCCGCAGATGATGGGCGACGTGCTGCCGCAGATCGCCCCGGCGCTCCGGCCGGAGCAGCTCGTCATCTCCATCGCGGCGGGCAAGCCCACCGCGTATTATGAGGCAGCGTTCCCGGCCGAGATCCCGGTCGTGCGCGTCATGCCGAACATCAACGCGAAGGTCTGCGCCGCGACGAGCGCCGTCTGCGGCGGCAGGTATGCGACGCCGGAGCATTTGGAGACGGCAAAAAAGCTCTTTTCCACCGTCGGCTCCGTGTTCGTGCTGCCCGAAGCGCAGTTTTCGGTCTTTTCTGCCATCGGCGGCGCCTCCGGCGCGTTCATCCACATCTACATCGACGCGCTCGCGTCCGCAGGCGTAAAGGCGGGGCTGCCGCGCGCGCTGTCGCAGGACATCGCCTGTCAGGCGGTGCTCGGCGCCGCCAAGCTCACGCAGGAGAGCACGGAACACCCCATCGCCCTGTGCGACCAGGTGTGCTCGCCCGGCGGCACGACGATCGAGGGCGTGCACACGCTCAAGCGCCTCGGCTTTGAGACCGCCATTCAGCAGGCGATCGACGCGATCATTGAAAAGGATCAAAAGCTCGGCCAATAACGGCAAAAAATGCGCCGGCGCAGCGGTTTCTCTCCCGCTGCGCCGGTATTTTAAATCAAATTTCCGAATTTTCGCGGTTTAAATGCTAAAAAAATTAGTAATTTTCTGCATTGAAGCCCTCCCGGAAGCGTGCTACCATATGGACACACCAAATCTTAAAAAGGAGGAAATGTCAATGCAGTTTCAATTCTCAGATCGTATCAACAAACCGGATTTTCAGGGAGAGTTTACGGCTGTCATTCTAAAGGCCGCTGCTTCGCCCGATCTCATTTCATTTGGCGGAGGGCTGCCGAACCCCATTTCCTTCCCCGTCAAAGAGATGGAAGTGGCCGTGCAGAAGGTGCTGGAGAAAAACGGCGCCGCCGCCCTGCAGTACAGCACCACCGAGGGCTACGCCCCGCTGCGCCAGTTCATCGCCGAGCGTTACACGAAGATGGGCGTGGACGATGTGAAGGCCGACGATATCATCATCACCAACGGCTCCCAGCAGGCGCTGGACATGCTCTCCGCCGTCATGCTCAACCCCGGCGACGAGATCGTTGTGGAGGACCCGACCTATCTGGCCGCGCTGCAGTCGTTCCACCTGTACGACCCCACGGTGCTCCCCGTGGAGCTGCGCAGCGACGGCATCAATTGTGATGAGCTGGAAAAAACGCTCGC
Organism: Clostridiales bacterium; assembly: GCA_004556965.1. Taxonomy (GTDB): domain Bacteria; phylum Bacillota; class Clostridia; order Oscillospirales; family Oscillospiraceae; genus CAG-103. The sequence goes on from SFFE01000006.1 coordinate 48,728, forward strand.
AGCGCACAGCCCGAAGTTCATGTATATCATCCCCAGCTTCCAGAATCCCACCGGCCTGACCTATTCGGCCGAGGTGCGCGAGAAGGCCGCCGAACTCCTCAAGAAGACGAACGTCCTCGTTTTGGAGGACAACCCCTACAGCGAGCTGCGCTACTCCGGCGTCGCCAGCAGCTCCTTCGGCCGCTACCTCGGCGAGCAGTGCTGCATGCTCGGCACGTTCTCCAAGGTCGTCGCGCCCGGTATGCGCATCGGCTGGGTCTGCTGCCGCAACGAGGCGCTGCGCAAGAAGCTCCTGGCCTACAAGATGACCATGGACCTGCACACCAACATCTTCTGCCAGATGGTGCTCGCGCAGTATCTGGAGGACAACGATCTCGACGAGCACATCGAAGCAACCAAGGTCCTGTACAAGGAAAAGGCTGAGTTCATGATCTCTTGCATGAAGAAGTACATGCCCGAGGGCGTGACCTTCACGCAGCCGGAGGGCGGCATGTTCATGTGGGCCACCATGCCCGAGGGCCTGAAGGCCGTGGACGTGTACTATGCCGGTCTGGAAAAGGGCGTCGCGGTCTGCCCCGGCGACCCGTTCTATGAGACGCAGCGCGGTGTGCGCACCATGCGCATCAACTACTCCAACAGCACCGACGAAGCCATCGAGAAAGGCATCCGCCTGCTCGGCGAAGCCATCCGCGAGTGCATGGCAAAGCAGTAACCGCATAAAAAATCAACAGACGCAGCAAGCTTGCCGCGTCTGTTTTTTTAACGCCTTCCCCAAGCAGGAAAGCAGATTCGCAGGTCAGTCTGTGTGTTTCTGATTCTCCGGTGTCTGTTGCGCCCGGCGTCTGGCGCGCCACGCTTGCACGCGCGGCAAAAGGAGCTTGGCATATTCAATCAGCGCCAGAGCAAGGAATGCATACAGAAATATGTTGCTCCACCAAGGGCGTATCGCATACCAGTTTGACACATAGCTGAAGCTTGCCGCTATCCGTTCAACTGTATAGATGGCAGCACAACACAGGAGAAATTTGTCTGCCAAACGCATAAATAGTTCTCCTTTCCCTCTGAATCAACTTCATTTCATCCAACCGAGCCCACAACACTATAAACAACTTTCTTGGGAATGTCTGCCGATGACGTTACTCGGCCGGAATAAACTGTCTTTGTGCCAGCGCCCATACCTCCGCCTGTGCCATCTCCTAAATAAACATCGTATCGATCATAAACAAACGAATATCGGTCAAATCCGCATGCCAAATAGAAGGAGGCGCTGTTTCCGGATGCCCCGCTTGGGAACGTAAACTCAGTATTCTTCGTTACTGAAAAGCTCATGCTATAAGAGGAATTTGCACCCACTTTTTCAGCAATCGCTGCCTTTAGTTTTGCCTCAACCGTTCCAATAAATCCAATCGTTGCGCTTGACGTCACCGTTTGCGTTATACTCACCGTTTGACCTCGCGCAACAGAGATCAAAAACTTTGGATTCACAGAAGGTTTTGAATTATATGCCGTTATATTGTGACTCACATGCGAATAGTAAGAATACAAATACCCGCCAGTGCCATTTGACGAAAGCGTCGCACTGGCATTTGCACCTACCAATTCCGGGTCGATGAAAACGTATTTGTCCGCATCGGTAAATTCAACCTCAGCCGACTCATAAATGACCGCATTTTCGGGAAGTCCCATTGTTCCGATGGGGATGTTCGCATTCGGCGCTGCTTGCTCTGCCGGTTCTTCCACAGCACTTGCAAACGTTGGAAGCACTGCCATAACGCAGAGGGTCACTATCAATAACATAGTTACAAATTTTTTCATTTGATTTCCTCCTTTTTCAACATTCATCTCTTTTCTGTTTATGAATTCTTTGTGCAGATCTGCTAAATTTACAGTAACAAACTTATCTGGAAACGTCAACCTTTTTTATTCTTTAAAATCCATTTTTGGAAAAGCCCATAAAAATAGGATACAATCTTTAGTGATTGTATCCTATTTTTTGTCGAATATTGTCGAAAATTTGCTGTCCCGGTTCACGGGTGCGGCTTATTCTCCCGATACGCGGCCATGATGTCTTTAAAAATCTCGCCGTTGGACGGCGGCGTCCACGTGATGGCGTTCGCGCCGGCGGCGATCGTCTCCAGAATGGACTCGTCCGTCGGGCCGCCGGTGGCGATAATCGGCATGTCGGGGTAGCGGCTGCGGATATCGCGGACAATCGCCGGCGTTTCCGCCGCGGCGGATACGTTGAAAATATCCGCGCCCGCGGCGATGCGCGCGTCATAGTCCGTGTCCGCGCGCGCGACCGTGACCACGATGGGGATGTCGATCGTCTCCGACACATGCTGCACGACCTCGTTCGCCGTCGGCGCGTTGAGCACCACGCCGGTCGCACCCTGCATCTCGGCGAACATTGCGAGGTTCATCACGCGCTGTCCCTGCGTCAGCCCGCCGCCCACGCCCGCGAACACCGGCACGTCCGCCGCGAGCAGCAGCGCCTGCGTGATGATCGGCTGCGGTGTGAACGGGTAGACCGCGATGATCGCGTCCGCATTCACGTTGGTGATGATCGACAAGTCGGTGGAAAACACCAGCGACTTGATGCGCTTGCCAAACACCAGGATGCCGCTGCACTTGTAGATCACTTCCGGCACCCGCAGGGCAAACGCCCGCAGGTTTCCGTCAATTTTGTTGGGCATTTTCTTTTCCAGGCTCACATCGCCCTGATGAATCATAGCGTTCCCTCCAATATCCGTTTGAAAACCTCCGCGCCGTAGAGCAGCGCGTCCTCGTCAAAGTCAAAATTGCTGCTGTGCAGGGGTGCGTGACACTTGCCGCCCTTCACGCCGAGAAACAGGAACATCCCCGGCACCACCTGCTGATATTCGGCAAAGTCCTCCGCCGCCATCACCGGCTCGACCAGCACCGCGTCATCCATGGAGTCAAGCACGGTGTAAAACTGCTCCACCAGCGCGCGCGGGTTCGATACACAGGGGTAGTGCACCTTGCGCTCGATTTGGAAGACCGCACCCGTCGCCGTTTCCAGCCCCTGCATGAGCGCCAGCATTTTGTGGCTGAGCACGTGGTAAAGCTCGTTGCTGAACACGCGCAGCGTGCCGCTGATGACGACCTCCTCGGCAATCACGTTGTGGGACGTGCCGCCCTGAATCTTACCCAGTGTCAGCAGCGCGTCCTGATGCGGATCCACGTCGCGGGTGATGACCGTCTGCAGCATGGTGATGAACTCCGCGCTCACCACGATGGCGTCGATGCCCATCTGCGGTGTGGAAGCGTGCGCGCTCTTGCCGCGCACCGTGATCTCAAAATCGCTCGTCTGCGCCATCTGATAGCCCCAGCGCACACCGACCTTGCCCTTCGGAACCGTCGGCCACAGGTGCAGACCGTAGATTTGATCCACTTTGGGATTTTCCAGCGCGCCGTCCTCGATCATGCGGCGCGCACCGGCCCAGCCCTCTTCGCCGGGCTGGAACAATAATACCACATTGCACCGCAGTTTTTTGCGGTTTTTGGCGATCCACTTCGCCAGCAGCAGCAAAATTGTGGTGTGCCCGTCGTGTCCGCAGCCGTGCATCGCGCCTTCGCGGCAGGAGCGGTAGGGCACGTCGTTCGTCTCCTCGCTGCGCAGCGCGTCCATATCCGCGCGGAAAGCAAGGGTCTTTTCCGCACCCTTGGCATAGAACACGGCCTTCAGCCCGGTCAGTGCCAGCGTTTCGAGCGAGTCCGGCCCGCAGGCCTCCAGCTCTTTGCGCACATACGCCTGCGTATCGTACAGCCGGAAGCCGATCTCCGGGATGCGGTGCAAGTCCCGCCGGATACGGACGCAGTCGTCCTGCATGGATAGAATCTGGTCACTGATCTGCATGATGTGGTTCCTCCGCGTTTTTTTGCGCGCGTCTTGCGTTCATTCGCACGTTTTCTTTTAAATTATACTCAAATGGTAAACGTTCGTCAATGAACATGTACGCCAAATCGTTTCCACCGTCCCGAATTATTTAAGGCTCTGATCCCCTCGTTTTCACTTGCAAGGAAACGGTAATTGTGCTATAAATAATTAAAAATATTTAATTAAAAAATTAAAAGCTTAAGGGAGTGAGCCAATGGATCTTTTCACAAAATGCTTTCAGCCGTCCATGGCGGACGAGGTGCGGCAGCGCGGCATCTACCCCTATTTCCATGCGTTGGAGTCCCGGCAGGACGTTGAGGTCATCATGGAGGGCAAGCGCCGCATCATGCTCGGTTCCAACAATTATCTCGGCCTGACCACCGATCCGGAGGTCGTGGAGGCCGGGATCCACGCTTTTGAGCGGTTCGGCTCCGGCTGCTCCGGCTCGCGGTTTCTTAACGGCACGCTGGAGCTGCATCTGGAGCTGGAAGCGGAGCTTGCGGCTTTTCTGCGCAAGGACAGCGTCGTCACCTTTTCGACCGGCTTCCAGTCCAATCTCGGCATCATCTCCGCGCTGGTGGGGCGCACGGACTACATGATCTGTGACCGCGAAAACCACGCCAGCATCTATGACGGCTGCCGCCTGAGCTTCGGCAAAATGCTGCGCTACAAGCACAACGACATGGCCGACCTCGAAGCGCAGCTCCAAAAGGTGCCGGACACCGCCGGCATCCTCATCGTGACGGACGGTGTGTTCAGCATGGGTGGCGACATTGCAAACCTGCCGGAGATCGTCCGGTTGGCCAGGCAGTACGGTGCGCGTGTCATGGTGGACGACGCGCACGGGCTCGGCGTCATCGGCGAGGGCGGCCGCGGCACGGCCAGTCACTTCGGACTGGAGGATGAGGTGGACATCTATATGGGTACCTTCTCCAAATCGCTCGCCAGTCTCGGCGGCTATATGGCGGCGAGCGAGCGCGTGGCGGACTATGTGCGCCACAACTCGCGCCCGTTTATTTTCTCGGCCTCCATCACCCCCGCAAGCTGCGCGGTCGCGCTCACGGCGCTGCGCAAGCTGGAGCGCCATCCGGAGCTGGTAACGCGCCTTCGCGCGCTCTCCGCCTATGCGCGCGAAGGCTTCCGCAAGCGCGGCGTGCGCATGCGCGAGTCCATCGCAGACGTGCCGACGCCGATCATCCCGCTGTACACGCAGGATGTGGTCAACACGCTGGCGACCGCCAAGCGCCTGTACGACGCGGGCGTGTATGTCAATCCCGTGCTGCCGCCCGCCACGCCCGCGGCGGACTGCCTGCTGCGCACGAGCTATATGGCGACGCACACGGAGGCTCTGCTGGACGAAGCGATGGACATCATCGCCGCCGGGATCGGAGGCTGAGATGGCAAAAGTCGTTGTCATCACCGGGGGGAGCTCCGGCATCGGGCTGTGCGCAGCCAGAGCGCTGCTGGAAAAGGGCTGCCGTGTGTACGAGCTCAGCCGCCGCGCGCAGGGCGCGGATGCCGCTATCACACACGTGCAGGCGGACGTGACGGACGAAGCACAGGTGCGCGCCGCCGTGGAGGAGATCGTCCGGCGCGAGGGGCGCATCGACGTGCTCATCAACAACGCCGGGTTCGGCATCTCCGGCGCGGTGGAGTTCACCGAAACGGCGGAGGCAAAGCATCAGTTCGACGTGAATTTCTTCGGCATGGTGAACATGAACCGCGCCGTACTGCCCGTCATGCGCGGGCAAGGCGGGGGGCGCATCCTGAACATGAGTTCCGTGGCCGCGCCCATCGCCATCCCGTTTCAGGCATACTACTCCGCATCCAAGGCCGCGGTGCGCACCTACTCGCTCGCGCTCGCAAGCGAGGTGAAGCCCTTCGGTATCGAGGTCTGTGTCATCATGCCGGGCGACATCTGCACCGGCTTCACCGCCGCGCGCGAGAAAAATCCCGCCGGCGACGACGTTTACGGCGGGCGCATCGCGCGCTCCGTCGCCGTCATGGAGCACGACGAGGAAACCGGCATGACCGCCGAGGCTGCCGGAGCGTTTCTCTGCCGCCGCGCGCTGCAAAAGCGCGTCGCTCCCATCTACACGCTCGGCGGCAAATATAAGCTGTTCGTGTTCCTCACGCGCCTGCTGCCCATGCGCCTGATGACGTACATCGTCGGAACGATCTATGCATCATGATCCCAAGCAAAAAACCTCTGACCGGACGGTCAGAGGTTTTTTTGCTTCAATGCTGCGGCACTTCAAAATACACCTTTCGCAGGAAGATGCTGCCGTCCGCTTCGCCGCCGAAGGGGGCATAGCCGCGCTTGGTGAACATGGCGATCGCAACCTTATTCGTGTGGAACACGTGCGTCATGATCTGCCCGAAGCTCTGGCTCTCCGCCAGCGCCTCCACGGCGCGGATCATTGCCGCGCCATAGCCCCTGCGCCGGTGCGGCTCGTAGACGTAGAAGTCGTTCAAAAACACCGTCTCCGCCTCTGTCGTGTCGCACCACACCTCGCCGACGGTCTCGCCCGCGGCGTTCTCGGCGGCCATGATGTAGTTGCGCGGGGTCTCCAGCCCCTGCGGGAGCACCTCCTCCAGCGCGCCCTGCGCCTCGGCAAGCGCGTGCGCCTCCACATTGGTCTTGCCGGTGAGCAGCAGCTCCTGCATGTACCGGCTGAGATTCCGCTGCCGGAAGCGTTCAAATTCGTCCGCCGTCATCAGGCGGAGCGTCACCTCAGTCTGCATGGTGGGTCTCCTCCGTTTCGGTCTGCACCCGGCGCCGCGCTGCGGTGTGGGACAGCAGATTGTCATACAGCTCCGTCAGCAGCAGCTTTGCGACCGGCGCAACGTCTGCCGTGCCCTCGCACGGGCGCACAAACAGCCGCATCCGCTGCCCCTCGCTCCGGTAGGCAAAGGCGCTCTCCTCATAGCCGTTGTACGCCAGCAGCGCACAGGCGCGCTCCGCTTCCGCCTGATTTCCGGCAAGCTCAAACAGGATGCCTTTTTTCCCGGCGTAGCGGCGGTTGAGCAGCTCCGCCGCAACCTTGCCGAGCCGCTGTTCACGCAGGTACGGGTAAATCGCCAGCATATGCACCAGCACGTACCCATACGACGAGCGCACCGACACGAGCGCATACCCCGCCTCGCGTCCGAATTCGTCCCGGAACAGGTGCAGTTCCAGCTTTTTGCCGAGCAGCGCGCGGATCAAAGCCCGCTCCGGCAGCAGCACGGGCGCGGAAAAGTCCAGCTTCATCGTCGGGTAGATCCGCAGCAGATCCTGCAGCCCGCCCTTTTCGATGTGCAGATTCGTGATCGGCGGCAGATTCTGAAAGAAAATGTCCAGATCGGCAAACATGGGCGCTTCTTCCGGATGCTCGTCCCGCCGCGGCAGGTGATAGATGTTGTCTTTTTCGTTGTCGTGTTTGTCGCTCATGCGCATTTTTCCCTTTTCCTTGTCTTGTCTGTCGCCTATGCGAACTTTTCCCTTTCGGCGACGGCCAGTGCGTCGCAGCGGTTGTTATAGGTGTTGTCGGCATGACCCTTGACCCAGTAAAACCGCACGGTGTGCGTTTGCAGCAGTGCGTCGAGTGTCTGCCAGAGGTCGACGTTTTTCAGCTCGCCGCCCTTGCGCTTCCAGCCTTTTTTCTTCCACTCGCGCAGCCAGCCGAGGTTGATGGCGTTCGCCAGATACTGGCTGTCTGTATACAAAGAAACCTCGCACGGCTCATGCAGCGCCTGCAGCGCCGTGATCGCGCCGAGCAGCTCCATGCGGTTGTTGGTGGTCTCCGCCTCGCCGCCGGACAGCTCCTTTTCATGCGCACCGTATTTCAGGATCGCGCCCCAGCCGCCGGGGCCGGGGTTGCCGGAGCACGCGCCGTCCGTATAGATTGTGACCTGCTTCATGCTTCCGGCTCTCCCTCAGACGCGGTCTCCGCGCGCTCGGTCAGCGCCACGGAGATGACCTTCGCCCCCTCGGCCAGCCGCATGATGCGCACGCCCTGCGTGGCGCGGCCCAGCACGGAGATTCCGTCCGCCTCCATGCGGATGATCGTACCGTCGTCCGAAACGACGAGCACGTCGTCTCCGTCCTCCACGACCTTGACGGCGGCGACCTTGCCGGTCTTCTCCGTCGTGTTGTAGTTCTTCATGCCGGAGCCGCCACGGTGTTGCGGCTCGTCCCCGCCGCCGCGGACGTATTCGCTTGCCTCGGTGCGCTTGCCGTAGCCGTTTTCCGTGATGGACAGCACACAGGCGTCCGGCCGCGTGACCTCCGCGCCGACGCAGTAGTCGCCGTCCTTCAGACGGATGCCGCGCACGCCGACCGCCTCGCGTCCCATCGGGCGCACATCCATCTCGGCAAAGCAGATGGCCTGACCGTTGTGCGTGGCCATGAGGATATTCTGGCTGCCGTCGGTGAGCATGACGTTGATGAGCTCGTCGCCCTCGTCAAGCCCCAGCGCGCGGATGCCGGAATTGCGGATGTTCTTGAGCGCGGTCAGCTCCATACGCTTGACGGTGCCGTTTCGCGTCGCCAGCACGAGATAGGAGCCGTCCTCCATCTCGCGCATGTGCAGCATGGCGTTCACGCGCTCGCCCGGCTCCACGGGAATGATGTTGACAATGTTCGTGCCGCGCGCGGTTCTGCCCGCTTCGGGGATCAGGTAGCCCTTCTTGCGGTAGGCGCGTCCGCGGTTCGTGAAGAAGAGAATATAGTCGTGCGTCGAGGCGGTGAACACCGTCTCCACGTAGTCCTCCTCGCGCAGCGTCTGCGCGCGCACGCCCTTGCCGCCGCGCTTCTGCACCGTATATTCGTCCGCCGGGACGCGCTTGATGTACCCGCCGTGCGTGAGGGTGAAGACACACGCCTCCTCCTCGATGAGATCTTCGATGTCGATCTCGTCCTCAATATCCTGAATCTCAGTCTTGCGCGCGTCGCCGTACTTGTCGCGCAGGGCGATCAGCTCGTCCTTGAGCACGCCCTTGACCTTTTCGGGGTCGGCCAGCAGCGCGCGGAAATAAGCGATGCGCTTTTCCAGCTCGTCATACTCGTTCTGCAGCTTCTCGCGCTCCAGACCCTGCAGTGCTTTCAGGCGCATGTCGAGGATCGCCTGCGCCTGCACCTCGGACAGGCCGAAGCGCTGCATCAGGTTTTCCTTCGCGTCGTCGTAGCTCTCGCGGATGATCTTGATGACCTCGTCGATGTTCTCCTCCGCAATCAGCAGACCCTCCAGCAGATGCGCGCGCTCGAGCGCCTTGTTCAGATCGAACTTCGTGCGGCGCACAATGATCTCTTCCTGGAAGGTGAGATACTCGTCCAGAATGTGGCGCAGCGAGAGAATTTTCGGCTGCGACTGGTTGTCCACCAGCGCGAGCATATTCACGGCAAAGGTCGTCTGCATCTGCGTCTGCGCAAAGAGACGGTTGAGTACGACCTGAAGATTTGCATCCTTCTTCAGCTCGATCACGATGCGCATGCCGTTGCGGTCGGATTCGTCGCGCAGGCCGGAGATGCCGTCCAGCTTCTTGTCGCGCACCTGCTCGGAGATGTTCTGGATGAGCTGGCGCTTGTTGACCTGATAGGGCAGCTCCGTCACGATGATGCGCAGACGGTCGTGCCCCCACTCCTCGGTCTCCGTGCGGGCGCGCACCACGATGCGGCCGCGGCCGGTGGCGTAGGCCGCGCGGATGCCGCTGCGGCCTACAATGATGCCGCGCGTCGGGAAGTCCGGGCCGGTGATGTGCTGCATCAGGTCGGACAGCGTCGCGTCCGGGTTTTCCAGCACGCAGACGCAGGCGTTGATGACCTCGGTAAGGTTGTGCGGTGGAATGTTCGTCGCCATGCCGACGGCGATGCCGGAGCTGCCGTTGACCAGCAGGTTCGGGAAGCGCGCCGGGAGTACGCGCGGCTCCTTGCGGCTCTCGTCGAAGTTCGGGTCCCAGTCCACGGTGTCCTTGTCGATATCGCGCAGCATTTCGTTTGCGATCTTCGACATGCGCGCTTCCGTATAACGATAGGCGGCCGGAGGGTCGCCGTCCACGGAGCCGAAGTTGCCGTGGCCGTCCACGAGCATATAGCGCATGGAAAAGTCCTGCGCCAGACGCACCATCGCGTCATAGACGGAGGCGTCGCCGTGGGGATGGTAACGGCCCAACACGTCGCCGACGCAGGTGGCGGATTTCTTAAACGGCTTGTCCGAGGTCAGATTGTCCTCGTACATCGCGTAGAGGATGCGGCGGTGCACGGGCTTTAAGCCGTCGCGCACGTCCGGCAGCGCACGTCCGACGATGACGGACATGGCGTATTCGATATAGGAGGTCTGCATCTCATGGACGAGTTCGCTCTGTATGATTTTTTGGTCGGGGAAGAGGATGTCTTCCGGCTTATAATCCTTGGCCATTCGTGCACACCTCCCTTAAAAGTCCAGATTGACCGCGTATTTCGCGTTCTGTTCGATGAATTCCTTGCGCGGCTCGACCTTTTCGCCCATGAGCACGGTGAAGACCTCATCCGCGTGCACGGCGTCCTCCAGCGTGATCTGCTTGAGCGTGCGGGTCTCCGGGTTCATCGTGGTCTCCCACAGCTCGTGCGGGTCCATCTCGCCAAGGCCCTTGAAGCGGGCAATGTCGATCTTTGCGTTCGGATTGTCGCCGCGCATCTCGGCGGACACGGCGTCGCGCTCCTCGTCGGAGAAGGCCACGCGCGTAGTCTTGCCGCGCGTGAGCTTATACAGCGGCGGGATGGCGGAATAGACGTAGCCGCCGTCGATCAGCGGGCGCATAAAACGGAAAAAGAACGTCAGCAGCAGCGTGCGGATGTGGCTGCCGTCCACGTCGGCATCGGCCATGATGATGACCTTATGGTAGCGCAGCTTGTTCACGTCGAACTCTTCGCCGATGCCGGCGCCGAGCGCCGTAATGACCGGACTGAGCTTATCGTTGCCGTAGACCTTGTCGGCGCGCGCTTTTTCCACGTTGAGCATCTTGCCCCAAAGCGGGAGAATCGCCTGAAAGCGGGAGTCGCGCCCCTGCGTGGCGGAGCCGCCTGCAGAGTCGCCCTCGACGATGTAGATTTCGGTCAGCGCCGGGTCGCGGTCGTTGCAGTCGCGCAGCTTGTCGGGCATGTTGAAGCCCTCCAGCCCGTTTTTGCGGCGGATGTTTTCACGCGCACGGCGCGCGGCCTCGCGGGCGCGGGACGCGGTCAGCGCTTTTTCCAGAATCACACGGCCGACCGCCGGGTTCTCCTCCAAAAACTGCGACAGCTTGTCGAACACGACGGAATCGACCAGCGTGCGCATTTCGGAGTTGCCGAGCTTGGCCTTTGTCTGCCCCTCGAACTGTGGGTTCGTGAGCTTGACGGAGATGATCGCCGTCAGACCCTCGCGGCAGTCCTCGCCGGAGATACTGTCGCCCTCCTTGAGGATGTTGGTGCGCTTGCCGTAGGCGTTGAGCGCGCGTGTGAGCGCGGCCTTGAAGCCGGTCTCGTGCATGCCGCCCTCCGGCGTATGGATGTTGTTCGCAAAAGAGACGAGAATTTCGTTGTACCCATCGTGATACTGCATGGCGATCTCGCACATGGAGTCCTTCCGCTCACCGGACATATAAATGCAGTCCGGGTGCAGGGGCGTCTTGTTGCGGTTGATGAAGCCGACGAATTCGCGGATGCCGCCCTTGTAGCACATGGATTCGGACACCGGCTCCTCGCCGCGGTCATCCGTGATGGAAATGCGCAGGCCCGCGTTCAAAAACGCCTGCTCGCGCATGCGAATGTGCAGCGTCTCGTAATCGTAGACCGTGTCCTCGAACATCTCCGGATCGGGCTTGAAGCGCACAGTCGTGCCGCTGTGATCCGTTTCGCCGATGACCGTCATGCCCTGTGTGATGTTGCCGCGGGAGAATTTCATCTGATAGATCTTGCCGTTTTTGTGGACCTCGACCTCCAGCCACTCGGACAGCGCGTTCACGACGGACGCGCCCACGCCGTGCAGGCCGCCGGAGACCTTGTAGCCCCCGCCGCCGAATTTGCCGCCCGCGTGCAGCACGGTGAACACGACCTCCAGCGCAGACTTGCCGGTCTGCGGCTGAATGTCCACGGGGATGCCGCGCCCGTTATCCGCCACGCAGATCACGTCGCCCGGCTCAATGGTGACCTCAATGTGGTCGCAATACCCGGCAAGCGCCTCATCGATGGAGTTGTCCACGATCTCATACACCAAATGATGCAGGCCGGACGCGGAGGTGGAGCCGATGTACATGCCCGGACGTTTCCGGACCGCTTCCAGCCCCTCCAGAACCTGAATCTGGCTTGCATCATATTCCTGTGTGATTTTATCTGTAATGTCTGGCATGGTTTCGTACCTTCCGTTTCAGGATTTTTTCTATCAGAGATTCTCCAGCCCGCTGCCGCCGCTGCGCTTTTGCAGCGTTGCGGAGCTGAGCTGGGAGAGATAATAGGTCTGGCCGCTGCCGAGCGAGCAGACCACGAAGGACTTTGGGAGATCCTCCGCCGCGTTTTCAAGCTGCCCGGCCTGCTCAACCTTGGAGAGCGTCTCGCGCGTGCGCCTGGAATACGTTGCGGTGTCCATATCGAAAATGCCGATCACGCTCTTTTTGCGCACGATCACATTGTTGCCGAGATGCAGATACATCAGCGGATCCTCCCGTTTTCGACTGTCAGCACCCGGCCGCCCGTGCGATCTGCAATGCGTTCATCCTCGCAGCAGGTGATGAGCGTCTGTCCGCCGCCGATGCGGTTCAATACAAATTCCTGCCGCTGCGCGTCCAGCTCCGAGAGCACGTCGTCCAGCATCAGCACCGGATATTCATCGAACTCGTCGTGGAAAATCTCGCGCTCCGCGAGTTTTAGAGAAAGGGCGGCGGTTCTTGTCTGACCCTGTGAAGCAAATGCGCGCGCGGCCTTGCCGTTGATGCAGATCTCCAGATCGTCTTTATGCGCGCCGGTAAGACACTGGCCGCACTCCAGCTCCGCGCGCCGGTGCTGCTCCTGGTGGTCGCAGATTTCGTAGTAAATTTCTTTCTCCGCGCCGAGCGGATTCGTCACGGTACTCACGGTTCTGTACTGCATCGTCATCGTGTCCCGCCCACCGGAAAAATCGCTGTGGATCGGCTCGGCCGCCGCGTCCAGCCGCGCGGCAAATGCCGCCCGGTAGCGGATGAGCTTGGCCGATACGCGGCACATCTGGTCGGAGAAATCGTCCAGCATGTCGAGCAGGGAGGGCTTTTCGTGCCAGTCGCGCAGGATGCTTGATTTTTGCTCGTAGAGACGGTTGTATTCGCTCAGCAGCACGCCGTAGCCGGGGCGAAGCTGCGTAATGGCCATGTCCATCATCCGCCTGCGCGCCGCCGCGCCGTCCCGGATGAGGTTCAGATCGTCCGGACAAAACAGCACTGCGGCAAAGCTGCCGGACAGCTCTGTGGCCGTTTTTTTCACACCGTTTTGAAAGATCTGCTTGCGCTGACCCTGCCGCAACGCGATCTTGACGGTCTGGCTGCGGCCATATGCCGTCACATCCGCAAGCACTTCCGCGCCGCTGTATCCAAAGCCGATCAGCTCCTTGTCAAACCGGGTGCGGAAGCTCTTCCCGCCGGTGAGCAGATATACCGCTTCGAGCAGATTCGTCTTGCCCTGCGCGTTCTCGCCGGAGATGACGTTCGTGCCCGGCGAAAATTCCGCCGTCGCAAACTCATAGTTGCGAAAGCCATTAAGCGCAATCTTCTGAATCTCCATCAGCCCTGCTCCACGACCAGGGTGTTTCCGGCGAACTCCACCGTGTCGCCGGGGCGGATCTTTTTGCCGCGCATGGTGCACACCTCGCCGTTGACGGAAACCATCCCGTCCGCAATGACGGTCTTGGCCTCGCCGCCGGAGCCGACAAGCACCGCGAATTTCAGCAGTGCATCCAATTTAATAAATTCGGTTTCTATCTTAATTTTTTCCATATTTGTCGTTTTTCAGTCCGAAATGGGGAATCACTGTCCCGCGCGCAGCCGCACGGGGAGGATCATATACGTAAACGTGTCGCTGCCGTCCGCCGGGACGAGGATGCACGGGGAGGAGCCGGTGTTCAGGCAGACGTTGACCGTATCCGCCGGCGCGGCCTTGAGCGCGTCGGAGAGATACCGGTCGTTGAAGCCGATCTCCAGTCCGCCGCCGGCGCCCTCGCACGGGCAGCTGTCCTCCGCCTTGCCCAGCGGCGTGGCGCAGACAAAGTCGATCGCGCCGTCGTTGAACGTCAGGCGCAGCGGCGTGCGGTTTTTGTCGTCCACGATCAGCGCCACGCGCTCGACCACCTGCAGCAGCTCTGCGCGCTCGGCCTTCACCGTCACGCGGAACGCCTCCGGGATTGCCTTTTTGTAGTTGAGGAACTCGCCCTCCAGACGACGGGAGAGGATCACCGTGTTTCCGACGGAGAAGGAGATGTGCTTGCCGCCGACGGACATGACGACCTTTTCGTCGCTGTCGGCGCACAGCCGCTCCAGATCATTCAGCGCCGTACCCGGAACGATGAAGCTGCAGTCGTCACCGTAGCCCTCGACCGTCTCGCGGCGCAGCGCGAGCCGGTAACCGTCCACGGATACCATGCTCAGCACGTTGTTTTCAATCTCAAACAGCGTGCCCATGTAGACCGGTCGGCTCTCGTTCGTGCTCACCGCGAAGGAACACTCGTTGATCATCTTTTTCAGCAGATTCTGCGGCAGGGAAACGCCGTTTTCCGGATCGACGACCGGCAGATCGGGATAGTCGTCCGAGCTGATGCCGACGAGGTTGAACGCGGATTTTCCACATTTCACGTCCACCGTACCGTTTTCCGCCGTGATGGTCACGATCCCGTCCGGCATGCGGCGCAGCATTTCGCAAAACAGACGCGCGCCGATCACGATGCTGCCGCTCTCTGCCACATCGGCCTCGATGTTCGTATAAATGGCTTTTTTCAGGTCATAGCCGGTGATGCGCACGTCCGCGCCGGCCTGAAGCAGCAGACCCTCCAGTGTCGGGATCGGGCTTTTGGCCGCGGCCGCTCTGGCGGCGGACAGCGCCGCCTGCTGCAGAATATATTTGTCGCACGAGAATTTCATGGGGGTTCCTCCTTTTTCACGTTCTCTCTGAAAGAAAGAAAGGATATTTTTTCGTAGTAGTCGCAGTAGGTATTTTTTTTGTGGAAAACAGGCCGAACGGCCTGAAAAATCAGAAAAAGTGCGGTGCAAAAAAATGTGGGGAATTTTCAGACTTTCCACAGCCTAAAAACTGTGAAAATTACTTTCCACAGCTTTCAACCGCCTTTGCACGTCAAAATAACGGGCGCTTGTTGAAAATCAGTTTTTGGAGTTGATGTTGCTTGTAATATCCCGGACGGTCCCGGCCATATCGGGGTTGGATTTGAGCAGGTCCTCCACCTTTCGGATGGAGCTGAGCACGGTCGAATGGTTGCGGTCGCCGTATTCCGAGCCGATGTCCTGCAGGGACAGATTCGTGAGATTTCGCATCAGGTACATGGAGACCTGCCGCGCCATGGCGGTGTTCTTGCTGCGGCGCTGTCCGCGCAGATCGTCGCCGGTGAGCTGATAGTATCGCGCGGTCTCCTCAATGATGACCTCCGGCGTGGGAATGTAGGCGCCGGTGCGGATTACGTCCTTAATCGCGCGCTTGACGGAATCGACCGTGATCGTATCGTCCAGAATGTCGCGGTAGGCGGTCAGGCGCTTGACGACGCCCTCGAGCTGACGCACGTTGGAGGTGATGTTCTCCGCAATGTACTTCACCACATCGTCCGAGAGCATCATGCCGAACTGCGCAGCCTTGTTGCGGATGATGGCCATGCGCGTTTCCACGTCGGGGGGCTGCACGTCGGCAAGCAGGCCGCCCTCGAACCGGGTGCGCAGGCGGTCGTCCAGCTTTACCATTTCCAGCGGCGGCCGGTCGGACGTGATGACGATCTGTTTGCCCGCTTCATACAGGCAATTGAACGTGTGGAAAAATTCCTCCTGTGTGCTCTCCTTGCCGGCGATGAACTGGATATCGTCCATCAGCAGCAGGTCGGCGTTGCGGTATTTCTGCCGGAAGGCTTCCGTCGCGCCGCTCTGGATGGACCGGATCATCTGATTGACGAAATCCTCCGCCTTGACGTAGGCGATGTTGGCTGCCGGCGTACTCTGGCGGATGGCCTGCCCGATGGACAGCAGCAAATGCGTCTTGCCGAGACCGGAGTTGCCGTAGATAAACAGCGGATTGTAGATCTTGCCGGGGTTCTGCGCCACGGCGATGGCCGCCGCGTGCGCGAATTTGTTCGACGGGCCGACCACGAACCGGTCAAAGGTATAGCCGTCCATTTCCGGCATATCCTCGGACGAGGGCTTCTTTTCGCGGTATTCCTGAAGCTCATCCTCCCCCGCGAGCACGACCAGCTCGAACGGACAGGAAAACAGCTCGTACAGCGCGGCGCAGATCGTCTCCTCAAAGCGGCTTTTGATGATGCTGCGCTTAAAGTCGGACGATGTGTGGAGCACCAGCGTATTGTCGCCAATCTCCACGGGCGTGCAGTCGGAAAACCAGGTGTTGACCGCGGTCTGGGTCAGCTCTCCGGAGAGAATCTCCATCACGCTTGCCCAGATATCGTTCAGTGAATTCATAACGGGAAACCTCCGAATCATCGGGTGCAAAAAGCAGTGTAGATAACAGAGTTATTATACCAAAAACGGCACTGTATTGCAACCGAAATCCGCAAACATAATATTAAATAATGTATCATCTTATCCTGTGTTTCCGAACCGGTCACGATTCGTTTGCTTTTTGGGCTTTTCCTTGATATAATAGTAAGCTGTTACAATCCGTTTTTTTAATTTCGAACATAAGGCCGGTATTCTCGTGCTACTCATTCATCAGGCGACAGATCTGTTTCACGCAAACGAAGCCGCCTCCCTCCCGGAGCTGCTGGAGGGGGGACGGCTTCCTGCGCTTTTTTCCGGTCTGCCGGCGGTCTCGCGCGCGCATCTGGCGGCGGTGCTGCGCGCGGAAACGCAGCGCCCGGTGCTCGTACTCTGTCCGGATGAATCGGCGGCGGAGGCGTTTTCCAAGGACGCCGCCGCGCTTCTGGAGGAGCCGGTACCGGTCCTGACGGCGCGCGACTTTACGTTCTACACGGCGGAGAGCGTTTCCCGCCAGACGGAGCAGAAGCGGCTGGGCGCGCTGTATGGGCTTGCCGCGGGCAAAGCCGGCATGACGGTGTGTACCGTGTCCGGTCTGCTGCAGCGCGCAATCCCGAAGGAAAAGCTTCTGCAGGTCTCCTTTACGATCGAGGACGGCGGCACGCTCCCGCCGGAGGACGTGGAGGATGCGCTCATCCGCTGCGGCTATGTGCGCACGCAGCAGGTCGAAGGGCCGGGGCAGTTTTCCCGGCGCGGCGGCATTCTGGACTTTTTCTCTCCCGCGTACACCGCGCCGGTGCGCATCGAGTTCTGGGGCGACGAGATCGATTCCATGGGCTTTTTTGATCTGGAAAGCCAGCGGCGTACGGAGTCCGTCAAGGCGTGCCAAATCCTGCCCGCGGCGGAAACGCTGCTTACGATGTACCCCGGCGGCAGCGCCGCGCTTGGAGAAAAGCTGCTTCAGTTGGCCGACCGGGCGGCGAAGCGCAAAAACTCCGATCTGGCGGCGAAGCTCTCCGCCTCTCTGCGCGAGGACGGCGATAAGCTCCGCGCGGGCGCGTCTCTCCCGGCGGCGGACCGCTATATGGGCTTTTTATATGATTCGTTCACGACCGTGCTCGACTATCTGCCCGAAGACGCGGTGGTGCTCATGGAGCAGCCGGCGCGCTGCACCGACCGGGCGAAGGAGTACGCAAAGCAGCTCACGGAGGACGTCTCCCTGCTCGTCAGCAGCGGCACGATGGCCGCGCGGGCGGACAGCTTTTATCTCCCGTGGAGCGACGCGCTGCGCCGTCTGTCGGACTGGCCGGTTTTTCTGGCGGACAGCTTCACGGTCGGCCGCTATCCGCTGGAGCCGCGCGCGATCTGCGGCGTTACGGTCAAGCAGCTCCCGTCCTACGGCGGCAGCGTGCAGACTGCGGCGGACGATATCGCGCACTACCTCTCGCTGGGCTTTCGCGTCGTTGTGCTTGCCGGAGATTTCAGACGCGCGCAGCTTTTAAGGGATTTCCTCGACGGGCGCGGCGTGCACGCGCAGGCGCTGGAGCACCCCGACGCGCTGCCCGCGCCGGGCACGTGTCTCATCACGGCGGGGAGCCTCTCCGCCGGTATGGAGTACCCGCACGCGCAGCTTGCGGTGCTCACCGATACGCAGATCGCTGCGGGCGGCCTGCGAAGATCGAAACACAAGGCCATGTCCAACCGTCAGAAGATCGGCTCCTACGCGGATCTCTCCGTGGGCGACCTTGTGGTGCACGAATATCACGGCATCGGCCGGTTCGCGGGCATCGTACAGATGCCGGTGGACGGCGCGGTGAAGGACTATATCAAAATCTGCTACGCCGGGTCGGACAGTCTGTACGTTCCGGCGACGCAGCTCGACATGGTGTCGAAATACATCGGCGCGGGCGAGGATCACCCGGTCAAGCTCTCCAAAATGGGCGGCACGGACTGGCACCGCGCCAAGACGCGCGCCAAGGCCGCGGCCAAGGATCTGGCGAAGGGCCTGACCGCCCTGTACGCGGAACGCGCGAAAACGCCGGGTCATGCCTTTGCGCCGGACTCCCCGTGGCAGACGGAGTTTGAGGAGCGCTTCGGCTATCTGGAGACGGACGATCAGCTCCGCTGCATTGCGGAGATCAAGGCCGACATGGAAAAGCCCGTGCCGATGGACCGCCTGCTCTGCGGAGACGTGGGCTACGGCAAGACGGAGGTCGCCCTGCGCGCCGTGATGAAGTGCGTGCTCGACGGGCGTCAGGCCGCGATTTTAGTGCCGACGACGGTGCTCGCGCAGCAGCATTATCAGACGGCGGTGCAGCGCTTTTTTGGCTTTCCCGTCGAAATTCAGATGCTCTCGCGGTTCTGTACCCCCGCGCAGGTGCGAAAAACGCTTGCAGACCTGAAAACCGGCAAATGCGACCTCGTCATCGGCACGCACAAGCTGCTGCAAAAGTCGGTGGAATTCAAAAACCTCGGCCTGCTCATCGTGGACGAGGAGCAGCGCTTCGGCGTGGCACACAAGGAGCACATCAAGGAGATGAGCCGCACGGTCGACGTGCTCACGCTCTCGGCCACGCCCATCCCGCGCACGCTGAACATGGCGCTCTCCGGCATCCGCGACATGTCCACGCTCGAGGAACCGCCGCAGGACCGTATGCCGGTGCAGACCTTCGTCATGGAGCACGACTGGAACGTCCTGTGCGACGCGATGCGCCGCGAGCTGCAGCGCGGCGGGCAGGTGTATTACTTACATAACCGGATTGAGAACATCGAGCGCACGGCGCTGAAAATCTCAAAAATGCTCGACGGGGCGACGGTCGCTGTCGCGCACGGGCAGATGAACGAGGAGGAGCTGTCCAACGTCATGGAGAGCGTGGCAGAGGGCAAAACGCAGATCCTCGTCTGCACCACCATCATCGAAACGGGCATCGACATCCCGAATGTCAACACCCTCATCATCGAGGACGCCGATCGTATGGGGCTTGCGCAGCTCCACCAGCTCCGCGGTCGCGTCGGCCGCTCGAACCGCCGGGCGAGCGCGTATCTCACGTTCCGGCGCAGCAAGCAGCTTACGGAAATCGCGGAAAAGCGCCTGAGCGCCATCCGCGAGTTTGCGGAGTTCAACTCCGGCTTTCGCATCGCCATGCGCGACCTGGAGATCCGCGGCGCGGGCAATCTGCTCGGCGCGGAGCAGTCCGGCCACCTCATCGACGTCGGCTATGATATGTATCTGAAGCTGCTGGAGGAGGCCGTGCTGGAGGAGCGCGGCGAAAAGCCGCAGGTGCGCGCCGAGTGCTCGGCGGATCTGGCGGTCTCCGCGAACATTCCGGAGGATTACGTCCCCTCGCAGGAGCAGCGAATGGACCTTTACCGCCGCATCGCGCTCGTGCGCACGGAGCCGGAGGCGGACGATCTCATGGACGAAATCATCGACCGCTTCGGCGATCCGCCGCCGTCGGTCAACAGTCTGCTGCAGGTCGCGCTGCTGCGCGGCGAGGCCGGGCAGGCCGGGATCACCGACATTTCGCAGAAAAACGGCTGTTTGAAGTTTTTACTTTCCGACTTCGACATGCAGCGCGTGTCCGCGCTGTATGCCCGGCCGGAATTCAAAGGGCGGCTCAAGGTGGACGCCGGGCAGAAGCCGGGCGTCATCCTGCGGCTGAAAACCAAAAACCGGGTCATCGAGCAGGCGCGGGAATTCATCTCCGCGTGGGCCGACGTCCGGCCGGAAAACCAACCAGAAAAGGAGAAGCGACTATGAAAACCAGAAAAATCGCGCTGCTGCTGGCGCTGTGTCTGCTGTTCGGCTGTCTCGCGGGCTGCGGCTCCACGGAAATCCGCAGCTACACGGAGGACAATGCGGACGCCTCTACCAACAAATTTGCCGCCGCGGTGGACGCCTATAAGCCCAACAAGCAGGTCATGACGGTGGACGGCACCCCGGTGTACTGGAACGAATATGCCTACTGGCTGTGCACTGCCGTGACGAGCTATGAAAACTACTTCGGCGAGATCACGGACTGGAGCGCGACCTATGACGAGCAGACCGGCCAGACCGTTTCCGACGCGGTCACGGACGCGGTGCTGAGCAGCATCAAGCAGTACCACGTGATCGAGGCCAAGGCTGCGGAAAACGGCGTGACGCTCGGCGAAGAAGGCGAAGCCTATCTGGAGGAGGTCAAGACGCAGGCCATCCAGCAGGCGATCGGCGAGGACGGCACGGAGAAAGATCTGGAGGCCTATCTCGCGGGCTATTACGTCGATATGGACCTGTTTGACTATCAGAACAAGATCCAGTACCTCTACACCGCGCTGATGGATCACATCTACGGGGAAGACGGCAGCAGCCTGAGCGAGGACGATCTGAACGCGTTCCTTGCGGAGAACGAATATGTCACGGTCAAGCACATTCTCTTCAAGACCACGGACGACAGCGGCGCTGCGCTCTCCGACGAGGACAAGGCTGCGAAAAAGCAGCAGGCGGAGACGGCCGCCGCGCAGCTCAAGGCGGAGACCGACCAGACCAAGCGCGTGGAGCTGTTCGACACCCTGATGAATGAGAACAGCGAGGACCCCGGCCTGGCGAGCTATCCCAACGGCTACTGCTTCACGTCCGGCCAGATGCTCGAGGCGTTTGAAACCGCCAGCAAGGCGCTGGAGGAATACGGGGTGTCCGACGTTGTGGAGACCACGGCGGGCTACCACGTCATTCTGCGCCTGCCCACCACGCCGGACGACGTTGTGAGCGTCGGCTCCGACGGCACGGTGCAGACGCTGCGCTATATCGCGGCCGCGACGAACTACGACTCCCTGCTCAACGGCTGGATGGGCGAAGCGGAGATCGTCTGGGAGCCGGCGTTCGAGACCCTCGATTACGCCGCGATTTTTACCCCGAAGGAGTCCTTCTGGAAGAAGCTTGACGTCTTCGGATGGTTTGACTGATCGAAAACGACAAAAAAACAAGAACGCCCTGACGCAAGCTTGCGTCAGGGCGTTTCACATACCGGATGTTATGTTTCTTGCTCAGCCTTTAAACGCTTTTTGGCTTCTTCGACCGTTTCCCCGTCTTTGGTTAAATAGCGGCCGACAAATGCATCTTCGATTTTCGTGTAGCCGCCGACAACGGTGCTTTCGAGCTTTGAATAGCCGCCCACGACGGCGCCTTCGATCGTCTCAAAGCTTCCGACCACTTTTTCGGCGATCTTCTCATTTGCTTTTACAAGTTTTGATTTTGCCATTCTGATGGTTCCTTTCTTTTTGTCGATTTGATAATCATTGCGATTCCGAGTACCAATACGAACAGGCAGACAACGGCCCCGGTCAGGCTGTTCATCAGGTGTATTTTCTCCTCGGCCATGCCTTCGAAGGAAACGAGCATCGACCGCTGCATAGTCAGGACGGACGCGGCTACCTCGGCATACCCGATGCTGCGGATCGCCGCGAGCAGCGGTGAGGGGTCGTGACGCTGCTTCACCGCCCGGACGACCGCCATTGTGATCTTGTAAAACGTATAGGTCGCAATGGTAATCATGAGGATGGAATCATATGGACGGAAGGCCTTGATTTTCACAAAAAAAATCGGCGACAAATATGTCACCGTAAAGGGATATTCAAAAGGAAAGCGCGGACTTGCGTTTGACTCAATGTGGATAAAAAAAGAGAAGCTTCCCGTCACGGCCAATGCGGGTGGCTTGCGGGCGGGTGCCAGGAAACGCCGGAGGAGATGGACGAGATCATTCGCAGCGAGTACCAGGGGAGCTCCTGAGAACAGATCAACATGGGAAACGGCGCAGCAAACGCTGCGCCGTTTCCCATGTTGATGAGCCGCACAATGAAAGCGGCTGTTTGTGGAGCGTTATGATTTCACATAAGCCATGATGTTTTTCAGCAGGCCGGAACCGAACTTCAGGTCGATGAACTGCAGCCAGCTCCGGGCATTGTCCAGAATGCGCGGGTCGCTCAGCCAGTAGCGCATGAGCACCCTGCGGTCCACATCCCGCACCAGCTTGCTCACGGACAGCATGGCGACGTATGCATCGTCCAGCACGCCGAGCAGAGGGACCGAGTCAGGGAACAGGTCGAACGGCGACACGATGTACAGCACCGACGCCAGAAGATCGAGCTTCCGGCCGGTCGGCACGTCAGGGTCGCCCATCAGCTTGCACAGCAGGTAGACAAAGTCCGGCACACAGGTGACGGCGTCCGCCGTTTTTGCGCCGAAGTGGCTGGCCATGGCGCGGTTCGCCTGATTCCGAAAGCGCTTGTAAAACCGGTCGAATGCATTGTCGTCCATGCGCATGGTTGTTTTGGTCATAAAAAGACCTCCCGTCTGTCAGTGTCGCCCCTTATTATACCGGAAGCTTCCGGATTCTTCAACTGCAATTTGATTGCCAAGCCGCCGCGGCGGCGGTATAATGAAAAAATCAAGTTTGAACTGCGAGGGACAGCCATGATTCGATTCTTTCACGGCCGGACGCTGACCATGACCGGCGCGCCGGCGATCACGGCGGACGAGGTCTGGGTGGACGGCGGCGCCATTGCCTACGTCGGCCCGGCGAAAGCGGACATGCCCGCCTTTGAACGCGAGATCGACCTGCGCGGCAACCTGCTGATGCCGGGCTTCAAAAACGCGCACGCACATTCGGGCATGAGCTTCGTGCGCTCCTATGCCGACGATCTGCCGCTGCAGGACTGGCTCTTCAGCAAGATCATCCCGCTGGAGGACAAGCTCACGCCGGAGGACGTCTACGTGTTTACGAAGCTGTCCATCCTCGAATACCTCACCAGCGGCATCACCGCGGCGTTCGACATGTACTACTTCCGCGACGCGATCGCGCAGGCGGCCATCGACTGCGGTTTTCGCACGGTGCTGTGCGGCGGGGGCGGCCCCGGCAAGCAGCTCGAAGCGGAGTACCGGCGCTACAACAGTCTGCACCCGCTCGTGTCGTATCAGCTCGGCGTACACGCGGAGTACACCACGCCGCTCGACCAGCTCCGCGAGGCGGGCGAGGCGGCGCGCGCGCTGCATGCGCCGGTGTTTGCGCACAATTCCGAGACGGCGTCCGAGGTGGCCGAATGCATCGGGCGCTACGGCAAAACGCCCACGGAGCTGTTCGAATCACTGGGACACTACGATTACGGCGGCGGCGGGTTCCACTGCGTACACATGACGCAGCACGATCTGGAGATCTTCCGCAACCGCGGTCTCTGGGTCGTGACGAATCCCGGCTCCAACGCGAAGCTTGCAAGCGGCGTCGCGCCGCTGGAGGCCATGCGCGCCATGGGCGTCCATATGGCCATTGGCACGGACGGCGCGTCGAGCAACAATGCGCTCGACTTCTTCCGCGAAATGTACCTCGCCGCCGTGCTGCAAAAGCTGCGGCAGGGCGACGCTGCCGCGTGCCCGGCGGACACGGTGCTGGAAATGGCGACGGTCGGCGGCGCGCGGGCGATGGGGCTTTCAGACTGCGACTGCATCGCGCCCGGCAAGCAGGCGGATCTCATCGTCATCGACCTGCACCGGCCGAATATGCAGCCCGTGCACAACGTCGCGCGCAATCTGGTCTACAGCGGCTCCAAGGAAAATGTGAAGCTCACCATGGTCGCGGGGCGCGTGCTGTACGAGGACGGCGCGTTCTGCATTGGCGAGGACGCAGAGAACATTTACAGAGAGACAGAGACGCGGTTTCAGAAATTACTTGCGAGACGGTAATTGCGCCCAGTACATGCCTATGCTATAATATGTTTGCCGAAGAACGGACATTTTTTGGCGAATCAGGGAAAGATATGGGGAATGCGAGTTATGACAGAAGCAAACATGAACGCCTATGTGGCGATTCTGGAGGAAGAGCTGATGCTCGCCACCGGCTGTACGGAGCCGATCGCTATCGCATACTGTGCGGCAATGCTGCGTGAAACGCTCGGCGGCGCGCCGGAGACCATTCTGGCGGAGGTCAGCGGCAACATTTTGAAGAACGTCAAAAGCGTCGTTGTGCCGAATACCGGCGGCATGAAGGGCGTCAACGCGGCAGTGGCCGCGGGCGTCGTCGCCGGGCGGCAGGATGCGGAGCTGCAGGTCATTTCCGACGTGTCGGAGACGGAGCTGCAGGCCATCCGGAACTACGCCGCGCAGACGCCCATCACGACCGCGTACCTGGAGGACACGCCGTGCATGCTCGACATCCGGCTCACCGGCACGCGCGGCGCGGACAGGGCGATTGTGCGCATTGCAAACAACCACACGAACATCATTCACATGGAGAAAAACGGCGAGGTGCTGCTGGACAAGCCGCTCGTCGCCTCCGCAGAGGACAATCTGCAGGACAAGAGCGTGCTGAACCTTGCCGAGATTCTGGAGTTCGCCGATCAGGTGCCGCTTTCGCGCATCGAGGGCGTGGTCGGCCGCCAGATCGACTGCAACTCCGCCATTGCGGAGGAGGGGCTTTCGGGCAAGTGGGGCGCGGCCGTCGGCTGCACGCTGCTGTCCGGCTCGCAGGACATCCGCACCGAGGCGCGCGCCTATGCCGCCGCCGGGTCCGACGCCCGCATGAGCGGATGCGAGATGCCGGTCGTGATCGTCTCCGGCTCCGGCAATCAGGGCATCACCGCCTCCATGCCGGTCGTGCGCTATGCAAAGCACCTCGGCGTCTCGCGCGAGAAGCTAATCCGCGCCGTGGCGGTGTCCGACCTCATCACCGTCCACCAGAAGACCGGCATCGGCCGGCTGTCCGCGTTTTGCGGCGCGGTCAGCGCCGGCATCGGCGCGGCGGCGGGCATTGCCTACCTCCATGACGAAAGCTATGACGTCATTGCCGAGACGGTCACGACAGCCATGGGCATGATCTCCGGCACGGTGTGCGACGGCGCCAAGCCCTCCTGCGCGGCCAAGATCGCTGCGGCGGTCGAGGCGGGGCTGCTGTCCTATGCCATGGCGCGCGCGGGGCGGCGCTTCCACGGCGGCGACGGTATCGTCACCCGCGGCGTGGAGGGCACGATTGCGAACATCGGCGTGCTCGCCCGCGAGGGCATGCGCGAAACCGACCGCGTTATTTTGAACATCATGCTGGGCTGCGAGGCGGACTGAGTCCGTCTTAAGTGATAAGCCCGTAAAACAAACCACCATCGGAACCGAGGTTCCGATGGTGGTTTTGCGTGTTTTTGAATACCGGATCACGCCTGTGGCTGCTTGGTTTCCAGCACCTTGACGCCGTGCATGATGATTTCGCCGGCGAGGACGGCCATTTGCTCCGGCGTCTCCTTCATGCCGGTGTTGATCCAGCGCAGCGCCAGAGACATGTTGCCGGAGATGATGAACGAACAGAAATAGTCCAGCAGCGCTTCACTGCTCGGATAGAAAATGGAGATAAACTCATACAAGAACTCATCGCGCAGAATGTTGCAGATGCGATCGGTGAACGCGATATCACCGTTTTTGCCCAAAAGCACGCGGCAGATGTCCGAATTTTCCGCGACGAACTGGTACAGATCGGACAAATACGGGAAGGTTTTACCGCTGGTATCCTTGGCGCTGTGCTTCCGGCAGACGCAGGTCAGTCCCTCTGCGACCTCGTCCTCCAGATGGGTGAGCAGGTCGTATACATCCTTATAGTGAATGTAGAAAGTGCCGCGGTTGATGTCGGCAATGGCGGCCAGCTCGCGTACGGAAATGTCCTTCACGCTTTTTTCCGACATGAGCTGCATCAGCGCCAGCCGAAGCTGCCGCTTTGTTTTGCGCACTCTGCGATCCATGGGCTTTTCTTCCATGTGTCCAGCCTCCTCCAAATTCTTTGATGAATTCTTGACATACATTGTAGCACTCAAACGAGCAATAATCAACAATTTGTTGGCAAAAAAATTAAAAAATTTTCGGATTTTTCAGAGAAAGTCACAGATTTTCATCCAATTTTTTATGTAGAAGAAAAAAACGGGGAAATGACAGGGCGGCTGCGTCCGGCGGGAAAACGTGGTGGAAAAGCGGGGCGGAATGTGCTATGATAACGGCAATCCTGTGAAAAAGAACGAAACAAAGGAGAACGACGATATGTTTGAAAACGGAACGTTTGCCATCGCGGGCGAGGACGGCAAGCCGGTGCGCTGTGAGGTGCTGTTCACCTATGACTGTGAGGCAAACGGCAGATCCTACGTCGTGTTCACCGTCGGCGAGGGCGACGCGCAGCAGCTTTTCGCCAACCGCTACACGGCGAACGACGCGGGCGAGCCGCAGCTTTGGCCGCTGGAGGATGAAGCGGAATATCAGATCGTGCGCGGCTGCTTCGAGGAGCTGAAGGCGAAGCTGATGGAGCAAGCGAATGAGCAGACGGCGGAACCGCAGGCGGAGGCGTAATTTTCTCGATTTATGGAAACATTTCAGACCATTACGACGCAGGACATCGCGCTGCTCAACCGCTATTTTGCCATGCGCGGCACACGCCTGTGCAACGATTCCGCCGGCGCGGCGGTGCTGTGGCAGCCGTATTTTCAGGACGCTTATTTGATTTTGGACGATACCCTGCTCCTGCGCGAGGAATTTCCGGGCATCGGTACGGTGTATGCCCCGCCAGTCGGCGCAAACGTGGAACACGCTTACGCGTTTCTGGAGCAGACCTGCCGGGAAAGCGGGCAGCCGCTCCGCTTTTTCCCGGTGACGGAGCCGGAGCTTGCCGCGCTGCGCGCGCGGTATACGCACGTGGAGACGACGCTTCTGCGCGACTGGTGCGATTACCTTTACGACGCGCAGGACATGGTGCAGTTCCGCGGCCGCCGCTACAACGGCCAGCGCAACCACATCCACCGGTTCCAGCGGCTGTATCCCGACTGGCGGTTTGAGGACGTCACGGCGGACAACCTTCCGGAGCTGCGCGCGTTTTTTGAGACCTTCGCTGCGCGCTACCGCAAGGAGAACGAGACCGCGCAGGTGGAGGAGCAGTGCGTGCGCGACTTTCTGGCGCATTATTTTGACTATGCCCCGCTCGGCGGCCTGCTGCGCGCCGGGGGGAAGATCGTCGGCTTCTCCGCGGGCGAGATCGTGGGCGACACGCTCATCATCCACGTGGAGAAAGCGGACATTGCCTACGACGGCGTGTATCAGGCGCTGGTGAACGAATTTGCCAAACGCTTCGTCACAGAAAGCGTACAGTATATCAACCGCGAGGAGGACGTCGGCGATCCGGGCGTGCGCAAGTCCAAGGAATCGTACCACCCGCTGCGCCTGCTCGAAAAATATCTGGTGGAAGTCACGCTTGGAACCCATACGGAGAAAGGACGCTTATGAAACTGTATCACGGCGCAATTCTGACCTGCGACGCGAAGAACACCGTCGCAAAGTATCTGGTGGAGGATCGGGGACGGATCGTCTATGTCGGCGACCTGAAGCCGCGCAAATATGCCGCGGCCGAACTGGTCGAGTTGGGCGAGCAGGCGCTCATTCCCGCCTTTGCGGACAGCCACATTCATTTTGCCAGCTTTGCGACCTTCCACGCCGGGCTGAACGTGATGGAGGCGAAGAGCAACGCGGAGATTCTGCAGATGCTGCGGGAACACATCGCGCGCACGCAGGAAAAGCTGGTGATCGCCTTCGGCGCGTCGCCGTACTCCGTGGCGGAGGGCAAGCTCGTCTCCCGCCGGGAGCTGGACGGGGTCTGCCCGGACAAGCCGCTGTTTCTGGTCAAATACGACGGCCATGCGTGCGTCGTCAACACCGCGCTGCTGAACAAGGTGAAGCAGAAAATCTCCGGGCTGCGCGGGTATCATGAAGACACCGGCGAGATGAATCAGGAGGCGTTTTTCGCGGTCTCGGATTACGTCACGAATTCCGTGTCGCCCATGAAGCTTGTGCGGAATATGCAGCACGCGGCGGACTACATGGCGTCCAAGGGCATCGGCATGATCCACAGCGTCAGCGGCGTAGGCTTTCCCCGCGATCTGGACGTGGATCTGGAGCGCTGGTTTGCCGGCGGGCTGGACAACGGCATGCAGATGCGCGTGTATTTCCAGACGATGGACGTGAACAAGGCTGTCAAACGCGGCCTGCCGCGCATCGGCGGCTGCTTCGAATCGGCGCTGGACGGCTGCTTCGGCTCCAGGGACGCCGCGCTGCGCGCACCGTATGAAATGAGCGACGACAAGGGCGTGCTGTACTATAGCGACGAGCAGGTTACGGCGTTCTGCAAGCAGGCGAACCGCGCCGGGCTGCAGATCGAGATGCACGCCATCGGCGACGCGGCATTCGACCAGGCGACGCGCGCGCTGAAAGCCGCGCTGGACGATTACCCGCGCGCCGACCACCGCCACGCCATCATCCACGCCTGCCTGCCGACCGCCGAGGGCATGGAGATCTGCAGGCAGTACCACATCCTGCTCCCGGTGCAGAGCGCGTTCATCAACTGGCCGCAGGAGCCGGACGCCTATCTGGAAGAGATCCTCGGCGCGCGCAGCGCGCGTCTGAACCCGCTGCGCGACTTTGCAGACCGCGGGATCGTGCTCAGCGCCGGGTCGGACGGCCCGTGCACGGACCCAGACCCCATCCAGTGGATCCACAGAGCCTGCAACCACAGCCAGCCGGAGCAGTCGCTCTCGCTGTATGAGGCGCTGCGCATGTGTACGTACAACGGCTATTACACGAGCTTCGACGAGGCCGGGCGCGGCAGCCTGGAGGTGGGAAAGATCGCGGATATGGTGATCTTGTCGAAAAACCCGTATGAGATCGACCGCGCCGCGCTGAACACCCTCCGGGTGAACCAGCTCTTGCTGCAGGGCAAGCCGTACCGCAAGCTCAAGCGGAATCCGATCGCGCATCTCTTACGAGGGATGCGGAAAGCGAAAAACGCATAAAATCAAATTTCAGGAGGGATCGAAATGCAGGAAGTATATGAATTTCTGAAAAAGTGCGAGACCTATTATCTTGCCACGGTGGACGGCGACCAGCCGCGCGTGCGCCCGTTCGGCACGGTGAACGTGTTCGAGGGCAGGCTGTACATCCAGACCGGCAAGGTCAAGGCCGTGTCGAAGGAGCTGGCCGCGAACCCGAAGCTCGAAATCTGCGCTTATAACGGCGAACAGTGGCTGCGCGTTTCGGCGACCGCCGTCGAGGACGACCGTGTGGAGGCGCGGCAGGACATGCTCGACCACTACCCGTCCCTGCAGGCGCTGTACAAGGCCGACGACGGCAACACGCAGGTGTTCTATCTCAAGGACGCGACCGCGACGTTCAGCTCGTTTACTGCCGCCCCGAAAACGGTGCGGTTCTGACCATCGTCCAGCTTGATACGGAAAGGCGGAGACCGGCAAATGATTCGAATCGCAACGGAACTGGACGCGGAGCGGCTGCTGGAGATCTATGCGTATTATGTTGAGAACACGGCGATCACCTTTGAATATGCCGTACCGTCGGTCGAGGAATTCCGAAGCCGGATGCGGCATACCCTCAGCCGGTATCCGTATCTGGTATCGGAACACGATGGGGTGATCGTTGGGTATGCGTATGCCGGCGCGTTTCATGAGCGGAAAGCGTATGACTGGGCGGTCGAAACCACCGTTTACGTTGCAAAAGATGCGAGAAAGCGCGGATACGGCAAGGAGCTGTACGAGGCGCTGGAGCAAGCCCTGGCGCTGCAGAACATCATCAATTTGAACGCCTGCATCGGCTATCCGGCCGAAGAGGATGAATACCTCACAAAAAACAGCGCCCAGTACCACGCGCATATGGGCTACCGGCTCGTCGGGACCTTCCACAACTGCGGGTATAAATTCGGCAGGTGGTATCACATGATCTGGATGGAAAAATGTCTTTCCGATCATCCGGACCGCCCGCTTCCGGTTCGGCCGTTTGATGAAATTCGGGATGTGCTTGCGGCCCGGTACGGCATCCGGTAACGGCCCGTGAAACGAAAAAATGAGGCTCCGCCTATTTGGGCGGAGCCTCATTGCGATTCGATTATTCAAACACGACCTTCCCCGTGAACGAGGGGCGGGCCGCGCCGGGGCGGGAGGCGGTGACGATCGCGCCCTGCGGCTCGTCGATGCGGTGCAGGGCGAGCTGGTCGCCAAGCTTCGATTCGTTCACGAAGTACAGCTCCATCCGCTTCAGTTTCGCCATCTGCGCGCGCTGCGCGTCGGTGAGCGCGTCGTAGAGAAACTCGCCGTACCGGCAGTTGTTCACGTGGCCGACGCCGTCAATCCAGCTCGGGCGGACGGTCAGCGTCTCCACCGGGTCAAGCTCCGGCGTTTTCAGGCGGAGCCGGTCGGACGCCTGCATGAGCTGCTCCCCGGCGGGGAGCGCAAAGCGCGCGATCATCTCCGGGTCGGTGCAGACGCGGCGCTGGCCAAGGTCCAGCAGCGTGGAGAAGGTGACGCCCGTCATAATGAGCGCGCCCTGCGCATCGTAAAAAACCAGCTCGCGACGAAACAGCAGCCGGCTGCCGCCGGAGTTCCACGTCCGCGCGCAGAGCCGTTCGCGCGGGCGGATCGGCCGCCGCAGCTCGAAGCTCATGGACAGGAGCACCCACGCGACGTTGTATTGCCCGATCAGGCGCTGCTCATCCATCTCGATGTTGAACAGATGCGGCTCGACTACCTGCATGGCGAGCTGCTGATATGCGCCCGGCGTGAGCGCTTCGTTTTCATTCATCATGGAAATGCCGATCTCGACGGGATATTGATATTCCTGTTCTCCCTTCATGGCTGCGCCTCCTGTGTGATTTCAATGGGAACAGTTTATCACACGCGCCGCCGGATTGCAAACACGCGGCGGCTGCGGTACAATGGAAAAAACGCTTCGGAGGGCGAGACGATGCCGAACTTCCGCATGACCCTGTGCTACGACGGCGGCCGCTACAACGGCTGGCAGCGGCAGGGCAACACGCACAACACGATTCAGGAAAAGCTCGAAGCCGCGCTGGGCGACATTCTGGCGCAGCCGGTCGAGGTGGCCGGCTCCGGCCGGACGGACGCGGGCGTGCACGCGCGGGCGCAGACCGCGTCGTTTCGCGCGAAAACGGATCTGACGGCGGACGAACTGCTCCATGCGCTGCGCGCGAGACTGCCGGAGGACATCGGTGCGCTTGACCTGACGGAAGCGCCGCCGCGCTTTCATGCACGGCTCTCCTGCACGGGCAAGACGTATGTCTACCGCGTTTGGAACAGCGAGACGCCGAACGTGTTTGTGCGCAAATACGTCTATGCGCTGCCGCAGCCGCTCGATCTCGCAGCCATGCGGCGCGCCGCCGAAGCGCTTTGCGGCACGCACGACTATACGTCGTTTTGCGCCAACCGGCACATGAAAAAGTCCGCCGTGCGCACGGTCGAGCGCATTGAGATCGAGCGTATGGGCGATGAGGTGCAGCTTGCGTTTTCCGGCGACGGGTTTTTGTACCACATGGTGCGCATCCTTACCGGCACGCTGCTGGAGGTTGGGTTCGGCGAACGCAGCGCGGCGGAGATGGCGGACATCCTGGCCGCGAAAGACCGCGCAGCCGCCGGGAAAACCGCCCCGGCGCAAGGGCTGATCCTGTGGGAGACGCGGTATTGAATGCAAAAGACCGGAGGGAATGTTCCTTCCGATCTTTTGCTGCATCACGAGATCGTCGGCAGTGCGGGTGAGATGCACTCGGATATGCCCATGAACCCTCGCACTTCACCCGTAAAAGCGTCCACATAACAGCAATATGCCATGCCGCAGCGGCTGGCGTCTGCGAGCAGATTCTGAAACTCCAGTTCGTAGACCGCGCCAAGCGCGTCGCCGGAGAGCAGTACATGGGTGAACCGGGCGTGCTCCGGCGCGACGCCGGCATAGGCAAGCGCGGCGCGCATGGCTTGCGCCTCTTTGATTCCCGTTGCGGGCGGGGTTTTATGAATCTGTTTTGCAAGCGTATTTTTCATTGGAAAGCACCTCCATTGGGGATGCCTTAGTTTCTCGTCTTTACGTCGCCCGTATACACATGGGTTTCGTCAGCAGATTTTATATTGAAAATCATTCCTTCTGGAATTATAATAAACAGTATTGGCGGCTGTGCAGCCGCACTGTCCACGAGCGAGAGGGTTTCAGTATGTATCTTGTATTTGCATGCCTGTCGGCGCTGTTCGCGGGGCTGACCTCCATTCTTGCCAAATGCGGCATCCGGAAGACGAATTCCGACTTTGCCACGGCGCTGCGCACGATCATCGTGCTGCTGTTCGCATGGGTGATGGTCTGGATCACCAGCGCGCAGAGCGGCCTGCGGGACATTTCGACAAAAACGGCGGTGTTTCTGGTGCTGTCCGGCCTTGCGACGGGCGCGTCGTGGCTGTGCTATTTCCGTGCGCTGCAGCTCGGCGACGTGAACAAGGTCGTCCCGGTCGATAAGTCCAGCACCATATTGACGATTTTGTTCTCCATCGTCATTCTGCATGAGACGGACGATCTGGCCGTCCGGCTCGCCGGAACCGTGCTGATCGGACTCGGCACGTGGCTCATGATCGAAAAGCGCGGCTCGGAGGAGAAGCAGACGCAGGGGGCGTGGCTGCTGTTCGCGGTGCTGTCCGCCGTGTTTGCCGCGCTGACCTCCGTGCTCGGAAAGATCGGGATCGAGGACATCGACTCCAACCTGGGCACGGCGCTGCGCACCTGCGTGGTGCTGGTGATGGCGTGGATCGTCGTCGCCGTCAAGCCCGGCGGCCGCGCGAAGTATGCCACTACGGGCAGGGAGCTGTGCTTCATTGCCCTGTCCGGTCTTGCGACGGGCGCATCGTGGCTGTGCTATTACCGGGCGCTGCAGCTCGGCGACGTGAGCATCGTCGCGCCGATCGACAAGCTGAGCATTCTGGTCAGTATCGCATTTTCCGCCGTCGTGTTCCACGAGCGGCTGACGAAGCGCGCCGCTGTGGGGCTCGCACTCATCGTTGTGGGAACGGTGGGCATGGTGCTGCTATAATTGAGCGTCGAAAAATGTCGGAAATTTCTGTAAAATACACAAAAAACAAGGGATCACTTATACAAATATACAAAAGTTTCAAACTTGAATTGACAAGCAAATAACACAATGGTAATTTAAAACAAAAAAGGAGGTGGATTCCAATGCAGAAATAAAAGTGAAAAAAGTTTATATACGAGAATAAAATTACTCAGGGTAATGCAATGGATCATTTTAAGAAGCAGGTAACCATGAAAAAATTCTTTAAATTCTTCTCTGTTTTTCTGGCGCTCGTACTCCTTGCTACAGCGTTGCCGGTAGCCGCTTACGAAGATGAATCCCTTAGTGAACATATTATGACGGTGGATGATTTTTGCGGCTCTGAATATTTCACACCAATGACCAGAGAAGAATATATTGCAAATAAAGCAACAATTGAAGGTATCACTTATAGTGAGGCGGAAGCTATTGTTGATCAAAAAGTCGATGCTGCGATTGCGGCATTGCCGGCAACTACTGTTGATGCTGGAAATGCAATGGTGAGTCCAAGTAGTTGGATTGGTGATACAACTGTCACCAATAAAGATGGGACGTTCACGATTTATGGGCGC
This sequence comes from Clostridiales bacterium, assembly GCA_004556965.1. Lineage (GTDB taxonomy): Bacteria > Bacillota > Clostridia > Oscillospirales > Oscillospiraceae > CAG-103. The sequence goes on from SFFE01000006.1 coordinate 82,780, forward strand.
GTTAGTAGCATTTACACTCATACATCAGGCTTAAAGGCGCTCTACTATACACAAGCAGTTGCGGTTGCTTCTCACTATGGAAAAACATGGGCTGATTGCACCTCGGTCGGAAATGCTGAACCGTACGGGAGTGGGAATTTTCAGTTTATTGGAACTTGTTCTGCAAATCTAATTTCAACGACACAAATTCGTCTGGTTCTGAATGGATATTTCCAAATTGCAAAGACAATCGCAGAAAATTCCGGGATCAGCAACTATTTTAGCTATTCAACAACAGTTGGAACAACAACATATCTCCGTGCGAATATTTACACCACACATATTGAACGATCGATGTAATATCATGCAATAAAGGACGTATTGCGAATATGAAACAAATGCGAAAACTTTTACTCCCTTGTCTGTGCCTGCTTCTGGGGCTGACGCTTGGTTACGGAATCGCCTGCACCGGGCAGACGAAAGAGTCGGCGGAAACGATGCTGACGCAGCAGGACTATCAGTCGGCGCTGGAGCGGATTTCTGTCTTGGCAACCGGCGAGCATGTTTCGTATCCATCCGGCAGCATCTGGGTGGACAAACGGATCCTGAACGATGCGCTGAAAATGGAGCTAACTGGCGTTACGGGGGATGGAACGCCGGTGCAGATGTCGCTTAGTACGGTACATCAGGAGGGATTACCAGATGGGGTGCGGCTTTTGATTCAGAATTTTGAAGATCTCCCGGAAGCATCGCTGCATGTATGGTATGAGGACGAATTTGGCATGACGATTGCCGAGCGCACGCTGCAAATCAACAGCAGTGCCGAAAAAGCAAGCTAACGGACATACACGGAAAGAAGCGTTGTATTTATGGCGGCGCGGTGTTATGATAAACAAAACGCCCGGATACCGGGCACAAATCGGAACCGAAAAACAAAAAAGGAGAACTGCTGTTTGAAGCAAAACGGTACACTGGAGATTGCGCCGAACCGGGAGGTTTGCGCAAACTGATCTCCGCAACGCCTCCCAAAAGGAACGACGAAACTTTTAGGAGGAATCTTCCGTGAATCGGGCAAATAAACGAAAGCAATTTGAAACAGGCTACTACAAAACGCACGCATGCGACGAGGTTTTTACCTGTAAGGTCTGCGGCCGTCAGGTCGTTCCGGCCGGCGCCGGCAGCGACCACCGCAACCACTGTCCCAATTGCCTGACGAGCCTGCATGTCGATGACGAACCCGGAGACCGGCAGGCCGGCTGCGGCGGCGTCATGGACCCGGTGAGCGTATGGGTGCGGAAAAACGGGGAGTGGGCGATCGTCCACCGCTGCCGCCGCTGCGGGCATCTCAGCTCCAACCGGGTGGCGGCCGACGACAACCCCATGAAGCTGATGTCCATCGCCCTGAAACCCCTGACGCAGCCGCCGTTCCCACTGGAACGCATCGAGGAACTGACCGCCCTGATGGGCGGCGACGGATGCATCAGGCCCTGAAAAACAAAGAAGCAGCGAGAAGTTTCTCGCTGCTTCTTTGTTTCTGAAGTTTTGCGTTTACCGCGGCAGCGTGTCGCAGTATGCCCGGATGTCGAACGGCTCCGGCGCGCTGTCCGCGCGCAGATACAGCGGGTGGTGCGGGTGCCCGGCCTTGGAGCGCTTGCCGAAGGTGAGCCAAGACGCGCCGAATGTTTCGCCGATGGCAATCATGTCGCGCAGCGCGTCACAGAGATACGGGCGCTTTTCGATCAGCGTGCCCCACGCCGCCCAGACGGCCGGGCGGTGCGCCGCGTCGTAGAGCGAAAGAACGTAGCGGAACGCCGCCATGTTCTCCGCGTGCAGTGCGCGGTTGAAGGTCTGATCCATCGCGTTCGGGTCGGTCGCGCGCTGGGGATAGACGTTGAACATGATGAAGCTGTCGTACCCGTTGCGCAGGGCGATGCGCTCCACGCTCTTGAGCGTGTTGTCCAGATCGCCGGGCTGCGCTGTGGACGGGTTGATGCCGATGCAGATGAGCGGATTTGTCCCGCGCGTGCCGAGAATGTAACGGTATTCCGTGTAAAACGGCGGCACGTACAGCCAGCGCGCGGCGTCATAATCGCGCGGCGTCTCGTCGCGCAGCGCGTCGGCAAAGGGGATGATCTCGCAGGTCTGGCTCGCGCCCTTCGGAATGTGCATGATGGAAGCCTCCGGTGTCTCAGTTGGCATTACCTTATCGTTTTTTGTCAAAAAAGTCAATGTCCGCGCGCAAAAACGCCGCCGGCTGAAAAACTGCACAAGCACAGGGCGGATTTTGTTGTGAAAACCGTGCAATCGTTGATTGACTTTAGTGCGCTGACGTGCTAAAATACCGCCAACATGATGAAATTTTTCCATCCCTGTACGGAGGTGTTACCATGAGTCTTCCGAAGACGGCGCAGATCGACGCGCTGTTCCAGTCGATCCTGCTGCTGAAGGATGCGGACGAGTGCCGCCGGTATTTTGAAGATCTATGCACGATCAAGGAGGTGCAGGCGCTGGCACAGCGGCTGGAGATCGCGCGCCGGCTCGACCGGGGCGATTCCTATCTGAACACGGTGGAGCATACCGGGGCAAGCTCGGCCACCGTCAGCCGCGTGAACCGCTGCCTGGAATACGGCGCGGGCGGCTATCGGTTCATCCTCGACCGGCTGCCCAAGCTGGAGGAAAACACATGAGCGGCGGGCAGATCAACACGCAGGAGCGCGTGATGCACGCGCTGCGCGGGCTGTACCAGTCCTATGGTTACCAGCCGTTCAAGGTCAACAAGTTTGAGGAATACGACCTTTATGCGCAGAACAAAAAGTTCCTCACCTGCCAGCAGGTGCTCACGTTCAGCGATACGGACGGCTGTCTCTTGGCGCTCAAGCCGGACGTGACGCTCTCCATTGTGAAGAACACGACGGACGCCCCCGGACTGCGCAAGGTGTTTTACAATGAGACCGTTTACCGCGTCCCCGGCGACGGCGAGGGATTCCGGGAAATTCCCCAGACCGGGCTGGAGTGCATCGGAGCGCTGGACGGCTATGCCGTCGGCGAGGTCGTGATGCTCGCGGCGCGCAGTCTGGAGACGATCAGCAGCCGCTATGTGCTGGACGTGTCGCACGTCGGCGTCGTCTCCGGCATCCTCGCGGCGGCGGGCGTTGGCCAGGAGGGACACGCGCGCATCTTCGAGGCGGTCGCCGCGAAGAACACGCACGCGCTGCGCGGACTGTGCGCGGAGCTGGGCGTATCGCCGGAGCAGACGGCGCTGTTGCAACAGCTTGTATCGCTCTATGGCCCGCTGGACGAGATGCTGCGCGCCGTGGAGCCGCTGCCGCTGCCGGCGGAGAGCCGCGCCGCGGTGCAGGAGCTGCGCGCGCTGGCCGGGCAGCTTGCGCTCTATGGGCTGGATACGGTCCGGCTGGATTTTTCGCTTGTGAACGATGTGGATTATTATAACGGCATCGTCTTTCGCGGTTTTCTCGACGGCGTGGCCGCCGGGGTGCTCTCCGGCGGGCGGTACGACCGGCTGATGACCCGGATGGGTAAGCGCGGCGGCGCGATCGGCTTTGCGGTGTATCTCGACCGGCTGGAGCGCTTTCAGGAGGAGCGCGCGGCGTACGATGTGGATACGCTCGTCGTCTACGCGGCGGACAGCGATGTTCCGCTGGCGATCCGCACGGCAGAGGCGCTGGTGCGGCGCGGCGCGGCGGTGCGCGTGGAGCGCGCGGCGCCTGCGGGGCTGACGTTCCGCCAGAAGCTGACCGTGCGCGGCGGGGAGGTGACCGAGGATGCTTAACATTGCGCTGCCGAAGGGCAGATTGGGCGAGATCGCCTACGACCGCATGGAGCGCGCGGGCTATGCCTGCCCCGCCGTGCGCGAGCCGAACCGCAAGCTCACGTTTGAAAACCCGGAGCTGGGCGTGCGCTACTTCTGGGTCAAACCCTCGGACGTGCCGATCTACGTCGAGCGCGGCGCGGCGGACGTCGGTATCGCAGGCAAGGACATTCTGCTCGAATACGCGCCCGACGTGTATGAGCTGCTCGACCTCGGCATCGGCAAATGCCGCATGTGCGTAGCAGGGTTCCGGGACTTCCGGGACGATGCGTCGAAAACGCTGCGCGTGGCGACGAAGTTTCCGCACATCGCCAAGCGCTATTACAGCGCCCGCAGCCGCGAGATCAGCATCATCAAGCTCAACGGCTCCATCGAGATCGCACCGCTGCTCGGATTGTCCGACGTGATCGTGGACATTGTGGAGACCGGCAAGACCTTACAGGAAAACGGCCTTGCGCCGCTGGAGACCATCGTGCCCATCAGCGCGCGGTTCATTGCGAACAAGGCCGGGTATCAGTTTCAATATCAGGAGATTCGCACCATGTGCGAAAAGCTGGCCGCGCTGGGCGGCTGAAGGAGAATGCTATGATCCGAACCTTTCAATACGGCGAGGTGCCGAACGAGACGCTGTTCATCCGCTCCCCCCTGTTCACGGACGTGGGGCCGGTGGTGGCGGACATCCTCGCCGACGTGCAGAAAAACGGCGACGCGGCGCTGCTGCGCTACACCGAGAAATTTGACGGCGCGAAGCTCGACTCCCTGCTTGTGACCCAGGAGGAGGTCAATGCGGCGTATGAATCCGTCAGCGAGGAATACCGCGCCGTGCTGCGGCAGGCGGCGGAGAACATCGCGGAATATCACCGCAATCAGATCCGGCCGGGCTTTGTGATGACGCGCCCCAACGGCGTCGTCCTCGGCCAGAAAGTCACGCCCATCGAGCGCGTGGGGCTGTATGTGCCGAACGGCACGGCGGCGTACCCGTCGTCCCTGCTGATGAACTGCGTCCCCGCGAAGCTCGCGGGCTGCTCCATGCTCGTCATCACCACACCGCCGAACGCCGACGGAAAGGTGGACGCGTCCATTCTCGCGGCGGCGAAAATCGCGGGCGTGGATCTGATCTTCAAGGTCGGCGGCGCGCAGGCCGTGGCCGCGCTTGCCTACGGCACAGAGAGCGTCCCGCGTGTGGATAAAATCGTCGGCCCCGGCAACGCCTATGTGGCCGAGGCGAAAAAGCAGGTGTTCGGCAAGGTCGCCATCGACACGATCGCCGGGCCGAGCGAGGTGCTCATCGTCGCGGACGATACGAACGACCCCGCCGTCGTTGCGGCGGACATGCTCGCGCAGGCGGAGCACGACGTGATGGCCACGTCCGTGCTCGTCACGGATTCCGGGCGGCTGGCCAAGGCCGTGGCGCAGGAGCTGGAGCGCCAGCTCCCGCTGCTCCCGCGCGAGGCGATCGCGCGCGCATCCATTGAGAATAACGGCAAGATCGTGCTCGTGCAGTCTCTGGAGGACGCCATCGACTGCGCCAATGAGATCGCGCCGGAGCACCTGGAGCTTTGCGTGGACGACCCGTTCGCGTATCTGGGCCGCGTGAAAAACGCCGGCTCCATCTTCCTCGGCAAGCACGCGCCGGAAGCGCTCGGCGATTACATGGCCGGGCCGAACCACACCCTGCCCACCACCGGCACGGCGCGCTTCGGCAGCCCTCTGTCCGTGGACGATTTCGTCAAAAAATCGCAGTATACCTACTACTCCCGCGAAGCGCTCGCGGACGTGCGCGAGGGGCTGATGCGCTTCGCCGAGCAGGAGGGGCTGCACGGCCACGCAAACAGCGTGGGCATCCGGTTTGAAGGTGACGAAGCATGAGCCGGTTTTTCAGCAGCAAATATGACGCGCTGGAGGCGTACACCCCCGGCGAGCAGCCGCGCGATCTGCAGTATGTGAAGCTCAACACGAACGAGTCGCCGTTTCCCCCGTCGCCGGGCGTGATCGCGGCGGCGGCGCGCGCGGCGGAGACGCTCCGGCTGTACTCCGACCCGGAATCCGCCGCGCTCACGGCGGCAGTCGCGGAGCGGTACGGCGTGTCGCCCTCGCAGGTGCTTATGACGAACGGCTCGGATGAGATCTTGAATTTTGCGTTCATGGCCTTCGGCGACGCGCGCCACGGCTTCGTGTTCCCGGACATTACCTATGGCTTCTATCCCGTGTTCGCGGCGGTCAACGCCGTGCCGTTTCGGGAGATCCCGCTGCGCCGCGATTTCACCATCGACGTGCGCGACTACTGCGGCGTCGGGCAGAACATCGTCATCGCAAACCCCAACGCGCCGACCGGGCTGCTGCTTTCGGTCGCGCAGATCGAGGAGATCGTGCGCACGAATCCGGAGCACGTCGTCGTCATCGACGAGGCGTACATTGACTTCGGCGGGGAGTCGTGCGTGCCGCTGGTTGCGAAGTACGACAACCTGCTCGTGACGCAGACGTTCTCGAAGTCCCGCTCGCTCGCGGGCGCGCGGCTCGGCTTCGGCATCGGCGCCCCGTCGCTCATTCAGGATCTCAACACGATCAAATACTCCACCAACCCCTACAACGTCAACCGCATGACCGCCGCCGCAGGCGCCGCGGCCATCGCGGACGACGCGTATTACCGCGCCAATGCCCGCATCATCATGGAAAACCGCGCGTTCACGCAGACGGAGCTGCAAAAGCGCGGCTTCGCCGTTCTGGATTCCGCCGCGAACTTCCTGTTTGCGAAAGCGCCGTTTGCCGACGGCGAAACGCTCTACCGCAGGCTGAAGGAGCGGGGCATTCTCATCCGCCACTGGAACAAGCCGCGCATCGGCGACTGGTGCCGCATCACGGTTGGCACACGCGCACAGATGGAGGCGCTGCTCGCCGCCGTGGACGCACTGATGAAGGAGGAAACGCCATGAGACAAAGCACGATCACGCGCGACACTGCGGAGACCAAGATCCGCCTGTCGCTGGATTTGGACGGCACCGGGAAGGGCGAAATTGCCACCGGCGTCGGCTTTCTCAACCACATGCTCACGCTGTTCGCGGCGCACGGCCGGTTCGACTTGACCGTCACGTGCGAGGGCGACACTTACGTGGACGACCACCACAGCGTGGAGGACGTCGGCATCGCGCTCGGCGCGGCGTTCCGGCAGGCGCTGGGCGACAAGCGCGGCGTCCGCCGCTACGGCAGCCTGTGCCTCCCAATGGACGAGGCGCTCGTGCTCTGTGCGGTCGATCTTTCGGGGCGGAGCTGCCTGCGCTGCGCGCTGGACATCCCGACCGAAAAGGTCGGCACGTTCGACACCGAGCTGGTGGAGGAATTTCTCGCCGGGTTCACCCGCGAGGCGGCGCTGACGCTGCACGTCCGCCAGCTCGACGGCACGAATTCGCACCACATCATCGAGGCCGTGTTCAAGGGGCTTGCCCGTGCGCTGCGCGCGGCGGTGGAGATCGACCCCGCGTGCGCAGACGCCGTGCCGTCCACCAAAGGGGTGCTCGGATGATCGCGATTGTGGATTACGGCGTGGGAAATCTGTTTTCCCTCAAAAGCTCGCTCAGCCGCATCGGCGCGCCGGCCGTCGTCACCGGCGACGCTGCGGCGCTGCGCGCGGCGGACAAGATCATCCTGCCGGGCGTCGGCGCGTTCGGGGACGCGGCCCGGAAGCTGCGCGAGACCGGCCTTGCCGACGTGGTGTGCGGGCAGGCGCGACTGGGCAAGGACATTTTGGGCATCTGCCTGGGGATGCAGCTGCTGTTCGACCGCAGCTTTGAATATGGCGAGCACGCGGGACTGGGTCTCATCCCCGGCGACGTGGTGGACATGACGCCGGACATCCCCGAAACGCTCAAGGTGCCGCACATCGGCTGGAACGCGCTGCACCTCGTGCAGCCGGAGCATCCGCTGTTCCGGTATGTTCACGAGGGCGACTGCGTCTATTTTGTCCACAGCTTTTATGCCACGAACTGCGGCGACGCGCTGCTCGCCACAGCGGAGTACGGCAGGGAGCTGACCGCTGCGGTGGCGCAAGATAACGTTATGGGCTGCCAGTTCCACCCCGAAAAGAGCGGCAATGTGGGGTTAAATATCCTGCGTGCGTTCTGCGGATTGGAGGCGGCGGTATGATCCTGCTCCCGGCGATTGATCTGTATGAAGGCAAGGCGGTGCGTCTGCTGAAGGGCGACTACCGCGAAATGACGGTATACAGCGGCGAGCCCGCGTCCGTCGCGGCGGCGTTTCAGCGCGCGGGCGCGCAGTGGGTGCATATGGTGGACCTGGAGGGCGCGCGCAACGGCACGACGCCGAATTTCGGCATCGTCGCGCGCATTGCGCGGGAAAGCGGCCTGTGCGTGGAAATCGGCGGCGGCGTTCGCTCGGACGATACGGTCGCCCGGTATCTCGACGCGGGCGCGGCGCGCGTCATCCTCGGCACGGCGGCGCTGGGCGACCGCGCGTTTTTGGAGCGCATGGTTGCGCGGCACGGCGAACGGATTGCCGTTGGCGTGGACTGCCGGGACGGCTTCGTCGCCACCCACGGCTGGACGGAGACGAGCAGCGTTTCCTGCGAGGCGTTTTGCGCGGAGCTGGAGCGCATCGGTGTGCAGACCGTCGTCTGCACGGACATCGCGCGCGACGGCGCAATGCGCGGCGCGAACCGCGCGCTGTATCAGGCGCTGAACGAGCGCTTTTCGCTGAATTTCATCGCATCCGGCGGCGTGTCCTCGCTGGAGGATGTACGCGCGCTGCGGGAAGCGGGGCTGTACGGGGCGATCCTCGGCAAGGCGTATTACACCGGCGCGGTGGATTTGAAGCAGGCGCTGGAGGTGGCGAAATGATTACGAAACGCATCATCCCCTGCCTGGACGTGAAGGACGGCCGGGTGGTCAAGGGCGTGAACTTTCTGGGGCTGAACGATGTGTCCGACCCCGTGAAGCTCGCGCAGTATTATTCCGAATCCGGCGCGGACGAGCTGGTGTTTTACGACATCACCGCCTCCGCCGAGGGGCGCGCGCTCTTTACCGATATCCTCACCCGCGTGGCGGAGACGATCTTCATCCCGCTCACGGTCGGCGGCGGCATCAACACCGTGGCCGACTTTGACCGCGTGCTCAAGTGCGGCGCGGACAAGGTCAGCGTCAACTCCGGCGCGATCCGCAACCCCGCGCTGATCGGCGAGGCTGCCAAGCGCTACGGCGATCAGTGCGTGGTGCTGTCCGTGGACGCGAAGCGCGTGGACGGGAAGTTCTGCGTGTTCGCCAAGGGCGGGCGCGAGAACACGGGCATGGATGCCATCGAGTGGATCCGCCGCGGTGTGGATTCCGGCGCGGGCGAAATCGTGCTCAACTCCATCGATACCGACGGCGTGAAGTCCGGGTTCGATCTGGAGATGCTCGGCGCGGTGTGCAGCGTGGTGAACGTGCCGGTCATCGCGTCCGGCGGCGCGGGCGGCATTCAAGATTTCATCGCGCTGTTTCAGGCGCTGCCGAAGGTGGACGCCGGGCTTGCCGCGTCGATCTTCCACTTTGGCGAGGTCACGATCCCCGCGCTCAAGCAGGCGCTCGCCGAAAACGGCATTGTGGTCAGGAGGTAACAAAGCCTGTCGAAAAACAGGTTTTTCGACAGAAGGGATAGCGCTCCGCTCAGCGCACGCGCCTGCGGCGCGCACGTTCCCTCCGCGAAAAGAGTTTTTCCCGCCGTACACGCCGCCGGGAAAAACGATTGAAATTTCTTTCGCGGCTTGCGAGCCGCGAAACTCTGCGAGGCTTTTGAAACGCTGAGGAGGCAACAATATGTTTGATATGTCAGCTTTGAAATTTGACGACCGGGGGCTGATCCCCGCGATCGTGGTCGATACCGAGACCAAGCAGGTGCTCACGCTCGCGTACATGAACGCGGAGAGCCTGCGCATTTCGATGGCCGAGGGGCGCACCTGCTTCTGGAGCCGCAGCCGGCAGGAACTCTGGCGCAAGGGCGAGACTTCGGGCAACGTGCAGCACATCGTCTCCATCACGGCCGACTGCGACCGGGACGCGCTCGTCGTCGAGGTTCGCAAGGAGGGGCCCGCGTGCCACACGGGCGCGGAGTCGTGCTTCTTCGAGCCGGTTTACACCGGCGCGGAGCCGCCCGCGTTTTCCTACGAGGCGCTGTTGGAGATGCTCCGCGCAAGAAAGGAAAACCCGGTCGAGGGTTCATATACGTCGTACCTGTTCGAAAAGGGCACGGACAAAATCCTCAAAAAAATCGGTGAGGAGTCCACCGAGGTCATCATCGCCGCAAAGGACCGCGACGTGCCGAACACGGTGTATGAGCTGTGCGACCTGATGTATCACGCCATGGTGCTCATGCTGGATATGGGCATCAGTCTGGACGATCTGCGCCGCGAGATGGCCTCGCGCCACGTGATCGACCACAAGGTCAAGCAGGAGAAGATGGTCAAATGACGCGCCAGAGCCTGCACGCGCACTGCACGTTTGACGATGGCGCGGCCACGCCGGAACAGATGGTGCGCGCAGCGATCGGCGCGGGGCTCGGCGCCGTCGGTCTCAGCCTGCACAGCCCGATTCCCGGCGAGGAGGACTGGTGCGCGCGCCCGGAGAACATACCGGAATTTCAGGCCGAAATCCACCGGCTCGCGGCCGTGTATCGAGACGAGATCGCGGTATACTGCGGTTTGGAATATGACCTCTGCTCTGAGCCGGATTTTGGGGGCTTTGCCTATGTCATCGCGTCCGTGCACGAGCTGGTGGCAGACGGCCGCCGCTGGTCGGTGGACGATACGCGTGCGCGCGCGAAGGAGCTGATCGACGGAGCCTTCGGCGGAGACGGCGACGCGGCGGCGCAGGTGTATTTTGCGGCGGTTGCACGCATCGCGGTGCTGCCGGAGGCAGACGTCGTCGGGCACTTTGACCTGCTCACGAAGTTCGACGAGCCGGAGCCGCTGTATCACACGGACAGCCGTGTGTATCGGGCGGCGGCGCTGGACGCGATGGAGCGGCTGGTACGCGCGGGCAAGATTTTTGAGATCAACACCGGCGCGGCCGCCAAGGGCCACCGCACGGCGTTTTATCCAAGCGAACCGCTGCTGCGCGCGCTGCGCGAGATGGGCGGAAAGATCACGATCAGCTCCGACGCGCATGCGGCGGATCAGATTGCGTTCGGCTTTCCGCAGGCGGAGGCCCTCGCCCGCCGCTGCGGCTTTACGGCGCTGTGGCAATTCAACGGCAGGACATTTGAACCAACGGAATTTTAAAAAGACCGGGCGGCGCGAAACCTATGATTTCGCGCCGCCCGGTTTTATGGTTTGTCTCGGCATTCAAAGCTCGCGGCGGTGCTGGTGAGCGCAAAGACGAGCTGTCCGCGCTGCCAGAAGCGGAAGTGCGCGGTGACGGCGCTCGATTCGCGGATGATGGCCGTCATGCGTCCCTCGTCGGGCGCGCGCAGCGTCGGACCGTCGTCGCGGCGCTCCAGATCGGCCTCCAGCAGCAGACTCCCCTGCGCGAGCCGGATGTGCTCCGGCGTGGCGGCGAGCACGCGCACGCCCCGGTAGGTTGCAAGCCGGTATTCCTGCCCGCCGTAGACGATGGCGCAGATGCAGCCGTTGAACGGCCGCGGGCGCGGGATGCGCGCCACGGCGAGCGAGATGCTGCACGGCACGGGAAAGTCGTTGGCATGCAGCCACAGATAGCGCGACGGGAACGACGTGCCGGCGTCCTTCTCGATGTAGCCGAGACCGCCGTCGAACGCGACCGTGCGCCCCTCCAGCTCCAGCGAGCCGGACAGCGTGTGCCGCATACTGAGAATACCGTGGCGGCACTCCATGGGCAGATAGCGGAACGGCCCCATGATGTCCGAGCGCAGCGGCGTCCACGAGCCGTATTGAATCTGGCCGTGGATGCCGGGCAGGTCTACGATGACGCCCGACCGCGAAAACAGGCACGACCCGGCCTGAATGTCCGCCCCGACGTGCAGCGCCGGTACGGAAAAATTCCACGACCGGTCGTTTGTGACCACCTGTACAAACGAGCCGCTTTCGGCGCGCCCCGGAATCAGCGCCACGGTCTCGCCTGCGCACTGGTGTTTGAAATACCAGCCCTCAAATTGCGGCTGTTTGGATTCCTGCAATGGTATCATCTCCCTTGCCGCAATTCTCCCCACGTGGAATGGGTTTTAAACCAACAAAAATCCGGGCGCGCCCAATTGGGCGCGCCCGGTTTCGGTCTAGTTTCAGGACAGCAGGATCTCGTCGGACTCCAACTGCATGCCGGCAATCTCGGCGAATTTGTCCATCAGGTCTTTTTTCGTCAGCTTCTTTTTGGCCTCGCCCTCCACGTCGAAGATGATCTTGCCCTCGTTCATCATGATGAGGCGGCTGCCATGCTCGATGGCGTCCTTCATGTTGTGGGTGATCATCATGGCGGTGAGGTTGTTTTCCCGCACGATCTGGTCGGACAGCTCCAGAACCTTCGCGGCGGTGGCGGGGTCGAGCGCGGCGGTGTGCTCGTCGAGCAGCAGGAGCTTCGGCTTCTGCAGGGAGGCCATCAGCAGCGTCAGCGCCTGGCGCTGGCCGCCGGAGAGCAAACCGACCTTTGCGGTCATGCGGTCTTCCAGGCCGAGACCGAGAATTTTCAGCTTTTCGCCGAATTCCTCGCGTTCGGTCTTGGTAACGCCCCAGCGCAGGCCGCGCTTCTTGCCCCGGCGCGTGGCCAGTGCGAGGTTTTCAATGATCTGCATGTTCGGCGCGGTGCCGGTCATCGGGTCCTGGAACACGCGGCCGATAAACTGCGCGCGCTGATGCTCCGGCATGCCGGTGACGTTCACGCCGTCGATCAGGATGGAGCCGTTGTCCACGGGCCAGACGCCGGCCACGGCGTTGAGCATGGTGGACTTGCCCGCGCCGTTGCCGCCGATGACGGTGACGAAATCGCCGGGCTTCAGGTGCAGGTCGATCTCCCGCAGCGCCTTCTTTTCGTTGATGGTGCCGGGGTTGAACGTTTTGGAAATTTGATTGAGAACCAGCATGTCACTGCGCTCCTTTCTGCCCGCCCTGCGTCAGCGCGCTGCGCTTGCCCGCCAGCTTGAACGAGCTGCGCCGCTGCGCTTGCAGATACGGCACGGCGAGGAACACGGCCACGAGCACGGCGGTGAACAGCTTCAGATCGTTCGAGTCGAGCCGCAGCCACAGGATGATGACCATGACGATATAGTACACGACGCCGCCGAGCACTACGAAGCTCAGCCGTGTGTGGAAGCTGCAGCCCTTGCGGAAGATCGCGTCGCACAGCACCTCGCCGATGATGACGGCAGCGAGGCCGATGACGATCGCGCCGCGGCCCATGTTGATATCGGCAAAGCCCTGATACTGCGCCATCAGTCCGCCGGAGAGGGCGACCACGCCGTTCGAGAGCGACAGACCCAGCACTTTCATGGAGTTGATGTTGATGCCCTGCGCGCGGCTCATGGCGGGGTTCGAGCCGGTGGCGCGCAGTGCGCTGCCCTGCTCGGTGCCGAAGTACCAATACAAAATGGCGATCAGCACGGCGGCGAGAATCAGCCCAACCAGAATCGCGGAGGGAATGTGGCGCAGTGTCAAAAGCAGACGATAGCGGTCGGGGTTTACAGGTTTGTTGGCTGACATTCCCATGATGCGCAGGTTGATGGAATACAGCGCAAACTGCGTCAGGATACCGGCCAGAATGGCGGGGATGCCGAGCTTGGTGTGCAGCAGGCCGGTGACCAGACCGGCCAGAAGCCCGGCCAGAACGGCGACGAGCAGCGCAGCCCACGCCGGCCAACCCGCCAGAATCAGCATGGCGGTCACGGCGCCGCCGGTGGTGAACGAACCGTCTACCGTCAGATCGGCCACGTCCAGCAGGCGGAAGGTGATATATACGCCCAGAGCCATAATGCCCCAGATGATGCCCTGCGCCACGCCGCCCGGCAGCCGGGACACGAGATTCGGCAGGCTCAGAGAGGCAAAGTATGCCGCAATGTTCATAATGGGATTCCTCGCTTTTTCTAATCTGTAGCGTCGGGCGCAGGGGAACGGCGCTTCCTCAGCCGTTCCTCCGCGCCCCACGCGGAGCTCCGCCGCAGCGGACAACGCCTATTGTAATCGTTTTTGCGCAGCAACGCAAGCAGAAATCAGGAATACACCAAGGGAGCCGCGTGATACGGCTCCCCCTTTGGTGCGGAAATTGGAGATATTAGCCCTCGATGGCCTCGTAGCCGTCGGGGATGGTGACGTTCAGCGCCTGGGCCAGCGTGGCGTTGTACTTCTTGACCGGGTTCGGGTAGTACTCGATCGGCATGGTGGAAATGTCGGCCTCGCCCTTCAGGATCTTCACGGCCATCTCACCGGTGGTGCGGCCGAGCTCGTAGTAGCTGATGGACAGGGTGGCCACGCCGCAGCCCTTGCAGATGCCCTCTTCACCGGCCACGATCGGAACGCCCGCGGGCTGTGCGACGTTGTTGATGGCTTCGGTGCAGGAGGCGGCGGTGTTATCGGTGGGGATGTAGAGCACGTCGTTCTCGTCGCACGCGGTCTTGGTGACGGCGGCAACGTCGTTGGAGTCGGCGAAGGTGTAGATCTTCACGGTCAGGTCAGCCTTTTCCAGCTCAGCCTTGACCACGTCCGCCTGGTAGACGGAGTTCGGCTCGCCGGAGCAGTAGAGGATACCGATGTTCTTGGCGTCCGGGAACAGCTCCTGAATCATCGCGGCCTGCTGATCCAGCGGGGCGAGGTCGGAGGTGCCGGAGATGTTGCCGCCGACGGTGCCGTTGAAGCCGTCGATCTCAAGCGCGACGCCGTATTCGGTGATGGAAGTGCCGAGAACCGGAATCTCATTCGTGGCGGCGGCCGCAGCCTGCAGGGAGGCGGTGGCGTTGGCGAGGATCAGATCCACGCCGCTGGAGACGAAGCCGTCCACGATGGTGGCGCAGATGGCGCTGTCGCCGGAGGCGTTGCCTTCCTGGAACTTGACGCCGTCTTCGCCGAAGGTCTCGACCAGAACGTCCTTAAAGCCCTGCGTCGCGGCGTCCAGCGCTTCGTGCTGCACGAGCTGGCAGATGCCGACAACGTACTTTTCGCTTGCATTGTCGCTGGGGGTGGATTCTTGCTTCTGGCCGCACGCTGCCAGAGACAGCAGCATCAGTACGGCGCACAGAAGTGCGGTGATCTTTTTCATTTTGTAGTCCTCCATTTTCGTTCATGGTTTCCCGATGGCGGGAGTCACGCCGGGCGCGCAACAAAAAAAGCTGCACAGAAGCGATTGTCTGTGCAGCCTGCTTGAAGCTATTTCATCCGGAATGTCGCTCCGCTTGTCCCTGCAGCACAAACAACCATTACTTCAGTCTAAAGTAATAGCGGAAGCGGTATGCAGATGCAAAGCGGATGTGTTTCATTTCAGCATCTCCCTCGGTGACTGCCTACACTTTACTACCCTGCACAGCAAAAGTCAATGGCGGGTTTGGCGGAATTCGGAATTTTCGGGAAAATGCACGATTTTGACGCCGTTTTTTAGCCATTTAAATCAAATATTGATCGGTTTCTGCGCTGCTGCCGCTGCCGCGCCGTTGACGAATGGGCCGGAGAATGCTATATTGATGGCAGACAGATTTAGGAACGGAGGTGCGGCATGAAAGACCCGGAAGCGCTTTTGCGCAGCGTGCTCGACGTGGGCGAATGCATCCTGCCCGGCGGCAGGCGGCCCGGCGCTCCGGCGCGCTGGCCCAGCGTGTTTGTGCACGGGCTGCTCGGCTGGGGCGGGAACGATGCGCTGAACAGGCTCGTCCCCTATTGGGGTCTGGCCTCCGGCGACGTGCTGCGCTTTTTGAACGAGAGCGGGTATGAATGCTGCGCCGCGTCCGTCGGGCCGATCTCCAGCGCGTGGGACCGCGCGTGCGAGCTGTACGCGCAGCTCACCGGCACGACCGTCGATTACGGCGCGGCGCACGCCCGGCGCTTTGGGCACGACCGCTTCGGCGTGACGTATCCGGAGCCGCTCGTCCCCGGCTGGGGCGCGGACAGGAAGATCAACCTCATCGGCCACAGCTTCGGCGCGGCGACGAGCCGTCTGCTGCTGGAGCTGCTTGCCAACGGCTGCGCCGAGGAGGTGCAGGAGGCGAAGCGCATCGGTGCGGAGCCGTCTCCGCTGTTCACCGGCGGCCAGGCCGGGTGGGTGCATTCGATCACGGCGCTGGCCGCGCCGCACAACGGCTCGACCTTCACCGCCGCGCAGCCGGACGCGACGAGCGCGCTGGCCGACGTGGTTTCCACGGCGGCGATGGCGCTGGGCATCTCGGCGTTCAAGGGCGTATATGATTTTCAGCTCGACCAGTTCGGCATCGTGCGTGACCCGGAGGAGACGCTTACTGAGGCGGTGCTGCGTATGCTCATGACGCGCCGGCTCCCGCGCGGCGACAATGCGTTCGACGATCTGTCCGTGGACGGCGCGGTTGCGCTCAACGCGCGCATCGCCATGCAGCCGGGCGTCTATTATTTCTCCGAGCCGGGCTGCCGCACGGTGCAGAGTCTCGTGAGCTATGACCACAAGCCGGCGCTGGGGATGACGCCGCTGCTGCGCCCGTTCGCGTCGGCGATGGGGCGGTATTATGGAGCGGTGACGCCCGGCGGCGTGCCGATCGACAGGACATGGCTGCCGAATGACGGGCTGGTGAACACAATCTCCGCCCGGTGCCCGCAGGGTGCGCCCTGCCGCGATGTGACGGACGATACCGCGTCGTTCGCGCCCGGCGTGTGGAACGTGCTGCCCACGCGGCAGCTCGACCATCTGGCCATGATCGGCGGCGTGTTCAACACGAATTTCGTGCAGACGCGGCGGTTTTACCGCGCAGTGATGGCGCGTATCGACGATACGATGCCGTGTGCGGAATCCTGAAATTTCTGTGAAATTCTGCGAAACTGCGTGCATGGCGCACGGTTTCGCGGTATCATACCAGTTGTAAATTCTATCTTAGAGGTGTTCAATATGGAAAATGTGGAAAGCTATCTGCGGAAACTGATCGTTGCGAGCGTCGGCGCTGCCGATCTCGGCTGCGAAAAGCTCGGCGCGCTGATCGACGAGTGCGTCAAGCGCGGCGAGGTCACGGTGGAAAAGGGCCGCGCGCTCAACGAGGAGCTGAAGCGCAAAGTGAAGGAAGCGAAGCCCGAAGCGGAGAAAAAGCCCGCGGTGGACGTGGCGAGCCTGAGCGCCGAGGAGCGCGAGGCGCTGCTGGATCAGCTTCTCGATCTGCAGAAGGCAGAGCAGTAATGGCCGGCCGGATCACAGCGCAGGTCGACGATACCAAGCGGTTCAACGAGATCGTCGGCATCCTGCGCAAACATCAGCTTACGCAGGGGCTGACGCCTGAAAAGGCGCTTGCGATTTTCGAGGATCTCGGCCCGACGTACGTCAAGTTCGGGCAGATCCTGTCCATGCGCTCAGACATTTTGCCGCGGGAGTACTGCAAGGCGCTCGAAGAGCTGCGCACGGACGTGACGCCCATGCCGATGGACACGGTGTATGACATCCTCTCGAAGGAGTACGGCCAGCCGTGGGACACGGTGTTTTCCAAAATCGAACCGGCGCCGCTCGGCTCCGCGTCCATCGCACAGGCGCATGAGGCGTATCTGACCGACGGGCGGCGCGTGGTCATCAAGGTGCAGCGGCCGGGACTCTATGACGTCATGGAGCGCGACGTGCGCCTGCTGCAGCGCGCAGCGACCCTGCTGAAATACACGCCCATCGGCAACGCGCTCGATTTTCGCGCCGTGCTCGAGGAAATGTGGAAAACCGTGCAGGAGGAGCTGGACTTTACCGTCGAGGCGCGCAACATTGCCGAGTTCAAGGCGTGCAACAGCGGCGTCGCGTATGCCGACTGCCCGGAGGCGTACACAGAGTGGTGCACGCGCAACGTACTCGTCATGGAGTACATCGGCGGCCACCAGATCGACGACGCGGCGGGGCTGCTCGCCGACGGCTACGACCTGGAGGAGATCGCCACCAAGCTCGTGTACAACTACATCGAGCAGATCACGCAGTACCGCTTCTTCCACGCCGACCCGCACCCCGGCAACATCCGCGTGCAGGGCGGGAAGATCGTCTGGCTCGATCTTGGCATGATGGGGCGGCTCTCCAAGCGGGAGGCGGATCTGTATACCACGATCATTCAGACGATCAACGACAACGACCCGCTGGGACTGACGGACGCGCTGCTGGCGATCGGCAAATACGACCACGTGCCGGACCGGCTGCAGATCAGCGAATGCATCGGAGAGTTTTTCGGCAAGTACGAGGCCATGCCCATGGCCGACATGGACATGACCGAGCTGGTCGAGGAATTTTTCCAGATCCTCAACCGCTTTGAGCTGGCCGTTCCCTCGTCGCTGACGATGCTGGGGCGCAGCCTGATCGTCATTCAGGGCATGCTCACGGGCATCAGCCCGGACGTGAACATTCTGGAGATCGTGGCGCACTATGTTGCGCAGAACACGATCAACAGGGAATATATCGAGTCGAAGGTCAAGGAGCTGGCAAAGCAGCTCGCGCGGTCGGGCAGCAAGCTCACCATGCTGCCGTCACAGCTTTCGGACTTTTTGCGCAAGGCTTCGGCCGGGCAGATCGTGGTGAACTGGAAAAAGGCATATTCCGAGAGCGAATACACCGGGCGGTACAAGCTGCTCAATCGCCTGATCTTGGCGCTGATCGACTGCTCTCTGCTGCTGTGCGCGGCACTGGTGTGTCTGTCGGATCTGCCGCATTTTTTGGGCCTGCCGTGGCCGTCTGTGGTGTTTTTGGCACTTGCCGTCGTCGTCACCGTGCGGCTGATCGTCAACGGACGAAAAATGAAATAACAATCACCGGAAGCGCCGGAGCAACTGCTCCGGCGCTTCCGGCGTTGCTGCATTCCATAAAAATACACGTCTGCTGCGGCTTTGGCGTTGGCAGGGACGAAAAGATATGGTATACTGATAAAAATTCTTCTGAAATCAGGCCGAGCCTGCGTGAGAAGGGAGCCGCCCATGTCCGGAAAAGCCAAAAAGCTCTGGCGCGCGTGTACGACCGCGCTGGTCGCGCTCGCCGTGGCGTTGGCGGCGCTGTTGGCGCTCGTGCGCCTGTTCGGGCTTACGCCGTACTGTGTGCTCAGCGGCAGCATGGAGCCGGCCTACCCCACCGGGGCGCTGCTGTACGTGCGAACGTGCGCCGCGTCCGACGTGCAGGTGGGCGACGCGATCACGTTCGTGCTGAACGAGGATCTGGAGCTTGCCACGCACCGCGTCGTCGCCATTGACGCCGGGCGGCGGCAGTTCACCACGCAGGGCGACGCGAATGAAACGCCGGACGCCGCGCCCGTCGCGTTTGAAAATCTCGTCGGCAAGCCGGTGTTTGCCATCCCATGGCTGGGCTATGTATCGCAGTGGATATCCCATCCGCCTGGCATGTATCTCGCCGCCGCATTGGGCGCGGTGCTGGTACTGCTGCTGTTTTTGCCTGATCTGCTGCGCGCGGCGGACAAGGCGGACCGGAAAGCGTCCGATCGGAAAGGAGCACAGGAATGAAAAAGAAAACGCTCTTGCTGGCTGCGCTGGCCGTCGTCCTCGCTGCGGCACTTGCCGCCGGCGGGACCTACGCATGGCTGACGAGCCGCACGGAGCCTGTGGTGAACACCTTCACCGTGGGCAATGTGTCCATCACGCTCGACGAGGCGCAGGTGCAGAAGGACGAAGCGGCCTCCACATGGCGCGCGACGAATGCGCGGGTGCAGCACAACGCTTACGAGGGCGTGTACCCCGGCGCGGTGCTGCCGAAGGACCCGACCGTGCACGTCGCTGCCGGAAGCGAGGATGCGCGGGTGTATGTGATGATTCAGGACGCGCTGAACGCGGCGGTGCCCGGCAGCGCGGACTATACCATAGGAGCGGACTGGATCGCAGTCAAGACGGCGGGTGACGCCACGGTGTACCGCTATGCGGCCACGGCGCACGCGGGCGACGATCTTCCGGTGTTTGACGGCGTGACGATTGCCGGGACGGTGACGGCGGCGGAGCTGCCGCTGCTCGGCGGCGAGATCACGGTCACGGCATTCGCCGTGCAGGCCAACGGTCTGGACGAGGCGGCGGCGGACGCGCAAGCGCTCGCGGCGTTCGGCTTCCCGGCGTGAGAAAGGAAACGAAGGCTATGCGGAAAAAAACCGTGTTTCTGGCGGCAATTGCCGTCCTGCTGGCCGCGATTGCAGCGGTTGGGACTTCCCTTGCCTATTTTACCGACCAGAAGACGGCGCAGAACACGTTCACGGTCGGCAGCGTGAAGATCGAGCTGACGGAGCCGGGTTGGACGGACGGTGCGAAGCTGATTCCGGGCGTCCCGGCGGCGAAGGACCCGACCGTGACGAACACCGGGCTTACGCCCTGCCTTGTGCGCGTCCGGGTGGAGTGGCCGCAAAGCGCGGCACTGGCCTACAGCACGGACGGAGAGACCGGCAAACTGGGCGACGGCTGGTTCGACGGCGGGGACGGATATTTCTACTACGCGCAGCCGCTGCTTCCCGGCGCGGCGACGGATGCACTGTTCGACGCGATCGCACTCAGCGGCGGGACGGAAAACGGCGACGGGGAAACAACGCACGCCGTCACCGTCACGGCCTACGCCATGCAGACGCAGGGCGTGCTGCCGGAGGGAGCGGAGCGCATCGACGCGGCGAGCCTGCCCGCGGTGCAGGCGTGCTTTGACCGCGCCTTTTCGGCGTGAGGGGGGACTCCGGATGCGGAAAAAATGGACGTTGATTCTTGTGCTCGCGCTGGCGGCGGCTGTGCTCGCCGCCGGAACATGGGCGTATTTTTCGGCGCAGGGTCGGGCGGACAGCGTGATTACGCTCGGCTCCGTGCGTCTTGCGCTGCACAACGAGACCGGCACGGGCGAACCGGCCGGGGACGCTGCTGTTCTGCCCGGCGGCAGCGCCGTGCAGACGGTTTTTGTGGAAAACACCGGCGAGAGCGCGTTTTATACCCGCGTGAAGCTGGAGCTGGAGGCGTTCGACAGCAGCGGCGCGGCGATGCAGCTTCCCGCCGGGTTCGTGACGCTCGACCTGAACCTTGCGGACTGGACGCCGGGCGCCGACGGATATTATTACTATAACGAAGCGGTCGCACCCGGCGCGGCGACGGCGGCCCTGTTTCAGACCGTGCGCTTTTCCGATGGGATGGACGACAGCTATCTGGGTGCGTCGCTGCGCCTGCGGCTGACGGCGGAGGCCGTGCAGACGCGCAATCTGGAGCAGTATGCGCAGGACGGAAAAACGAGCGGCGTCTGGGAGGTTTCGGGCCCGGCGGCGTCCGCCGGGGCGGAAACGCAGTTCGCGCCGCAGAACGCCGGAAAGGAGGGCGCGTGAGATGAAACGACACATGCGCGCGCTTGCGCTCTGCCTGTGCCTGCTGCTGATGCTGCCGGTCTTTTCCGGCGCGGCTGCGCAGGCAGAGGATAGCGGGCTTGTCCTCTCCAAATCGTCGGAATACGACGCGGCGAACCAGACCGTGCGCCTCACGCTGGAGGCGTATACCACCGGGCAGATCGTCACAGAGCGGGTGTCCACCCCGTGCGACGTGGCGCTGGTGCTGGACGAGTCCGGCAGCATGGCCTATTCCATTGGCACAACGCCGGTCTATGCTCCGGCGCTGGAGACGGACAAGACTTATTACCTCGTAACCGATTCCGGCGGCAGTCAGGCCGTCACGTATCAAAGCGGCGCGTGGGGCTACACGAGCTGGGGCACGCGCTACACCGTGCAGCCGACCACCGGGCCGGACGATCTGGACAGCAGCCATACCCAGCTTTATGCCGGCACGCAGACACGCAAGGCGGCCATCATCGCTGCCGTCAACGCGTTTCTGACGCAGATGGAGGCGGAAAACGCCAATCTGGCAGCAGACGTCACGCCGCACCGCGTGGGCATCGTCGGCTTTTCCTCCGAAAGCGGTGCTCGCATCATCCGCCCGCTCTCCACGGATCTGGCCGCGGTTTCCGACGGTACGCTGAACACCAGCGGCGGCACGTATATCAACAAGGGATTGGAGCTGGTGGACGCACTCTTTGACACGGGCGCGTCCGCTGTGACGGGCGAGCAGCGCAGCCGCGCGGTCATCGCCTTCACGGACGGAGACCCCGGCACCGGGAGCTGGAGTGCCGACGGTACCAAGCAGTGCGCGGCCAACGCCATCCAGATTGCCGGCGCGCTCAAGACCGGCGGCGTCAAGATCTATACCGTCGGGATCTTCAGCGGTGCGAACCCCGCTGACCTGACGGGCGCGGCCAATCAGTACATGAACGCCATGTCCTCCAACTACCCCGACGCGACGGCGGCATATGCAGACGGAGCCTATTCCGTCTCGCTCGGCGCGCGCGCGGAGGAGGGCAGCTACTATCTCTCCGCCAGCAGCACCGAAGCGCTGGAGGGCATCTTTGAAGCGATCGCCAGCCAGACCGGAGGCGCCGCCGTCTCGCTCGACAGCAGCGCCGTGGTGCTGGATGAAATCTCGGACGCGTTCACCCTCCCGGCGGACGCCGACGCGGGCAGCATCTCGGTCACCACGCAGGACGCGGACTATTCCACCGGCGCGCTGCGCTGGAAGGATTCCACCATCACCGGCTTTGACCCCACTGTCACGGTGGAGGGCAATATCGTGCGGGTTACGGGCTTTGATTTCAACCGCAACTTCGTTGCGCAGCAGGGGCGCACGGAGGGGAGCGTGACGCAGCCGGGCGACTTCTACGGGCGCAAGCTTATCATTTCGTTCACCGTCCTGCCAAAGGACGGCCTGATGGGCGGCGACGTGGCGACGAACGGCCCGGCCTCCGGCGTGTATGACGCCGAGGGCAACTGCGTCGATTCGTTCGAGGTGCCGACCGTGGACGTTCCGCTCCAGCCGGTCACGCCCGTGACGGCGGATCAGGCCCTGTATCTCGGCGAGTCGCTGCGGCCGGATACGCTCCTGCCCGACCCCGACGCGGGGCTGGACGGCGTGCATAACACGGCGAATCTCACCTATGCCATCCGCGACGGCGCGCAGACCATCGGCACGTACACCGTCCGCGCGGGCGAGACTTCCGG
This sequence comes from Clostridiales bacterium, assembly GCA_004556965.1. GTDB lineage: Bacteria > Bacillota > Clostridia > Oscillospirales > Oscillospiraceae > CAG-103. The sequence goes on from SFFE01000006.1 coordinate 105,704, forward strand.
TGCGTGGGTCTGGGCGGCGGACTACACGAATGACCATTTTTACGATGGCACCGTCACGCCGGAGTATGCGAGCAAGACCTATACCATCGAATGTACTGTGTCCGGCGGCGGTAAGACCGCCACAGCGTCCGCCGACGCAACCGTCACGGTACACACCTGCTCCCTGACGATCCAGAAGCGCGGCTGGGACGCGCAGGACGAGAACCAGTCCTTCCTCCTCCGCGTGCAGGGCGCGGGCAACGTGTGCGCCGGGGCGGTGTCCATGCAGGTCGCCGTGCAGGGCAACGGCAGCGTGACGATCACCGGTCTGCCGGTTGGCAGCTATACCGTCACGGAGGACGCGCTCTGGTCCTGGCGCTATGCGCCGGGCGAACCGGCGGCGGCCACGCTCACAGGCGCGTTCGGGCAGGACAGCGCGGCGGTCACGGTGGACAGCAGCCGCACCGCGCAGTACTGGCTCACCGGCGGCAGCTTCGCTGTGAGCCGCCTCGTGGCGGGCTGAGAAAGGAGCGCAGGATGAAACGGAAAACCATACGCATCCTCTGCCTGTGTTTGCTGCTCGCGCTCGCAGGCGGCGGCGTGTACGCATGGCTCTCGTCGAATTCCGGCACAGTGACGAACACGGTCACCCCCGCCGCCGTCTCCACGGCGGTGCGGGAGGAAGACGCCGCCGCGGGGAAGCAGAACGTCCGTGTGGAGAACACCGGCGGCGTGACGGCGTATATCCGCGCCGCCGTCGTCGTCAACCTGCTGGATGCGCAGGGCAACATCTCCGCCAAAACGCCGGAGCCGAGCACGGATTACACGATCACCGATCCCACCGAAGGCTGGACGCGCGGCGGCGACGGGTATTATTACTATACGCGCCCGGTCGCGCCGGGCGAATGCACCGCGGCTCTGATCGGGCGCTGTGAAGCGCTGCGCGGCGGCACGCTCCAGGTGCAGGTGGTAGCCGAGGGCGTGCAGAGCGTGCCTGCCGAAGCGGTCGAACAGGCGTGGGGCGCGGCGGTGGAGGAAACCGGCGCGCTGACGCCGGGGTCGTAAGGAGGGCGCGCTATGAGACACAAACGCTTCCGGCGCATTGCCGCCGCTGTGCTGATCGCAGCGCTGGCCGCCGGGCTTGGACTCTGGTCAGCCGCACAGGAACGGGTTCCCACCGTCACGTATACCGACGGGGCGGAAGCGCATTTTTCCTTTTCCAACACCGGGAGCGGCTCGGATAACGACCTGTTCCCCGCGTTTAAGGGCTGCATGCCCGGCGACCGGCTCACGCAGAACATCCGCGTTCAGGCCGCCGGCACGAACGACCCGTCCGGCGCGCAGATCTATCTGCGCGCGGAGATCGACGGCGACGCCTCCGCCAAGGCGGACAGCGGCCTGACGTATGACGATGTGCTGCGTTACCTCTCCATCACGGTAGCCAGTGCCGACGCGCCCACTGTGCCGCTTGCGGGCAGTGCCGCGGCAAACCAGATCGGCGAAAGCGCCGCTGTACTGCTCGGCACGGTCCGCCCAGGCGAAGCGCCGCTGGAGCTGACTGTCACGATCACGGTCGATCCTGCGATGGGCAACGACTTTCAGCAAGCTGCGGCGCACATCGTATGGGTATTCTCGGCCGACGCCGCGGCAGACCCGACCCCGCCGCCGCTGGAGACGGAGGAACATTTTGCGTACATCTTCGGCTATCCGGACGGGACGATCCGGCCGGGCGCGAACATCACCCGCGCTGAGGTGGCCGTCATCTTCTTCCGACTGCTCACGGATGAGGCGCGCGAATTCTGCCGGAGTGAGACGAACCGGTTTACGGATACGGAGCCGGGCGCATGGTACAGCGTCGCCGTTTCGTCGCTCACGGGAATCGGGATCCTGACCGGCTATCCGGACGGAAGCTTCGGCCCGGGGCAGCAGATCACCCGCGCGGAGTTTGCCACCATTGTGACGCGCTTTTTGAAGACTGCCGTACCGGACGGCGAAGACCGGTTCTCCGACATTGCGGATTCCTGGGCGCGGGATCGGATCAACGCGGCCGCTGCGCTTGGCCTGATCAACGGGTATCCGGACGGGACGTTCGGCCCGCAGCGGAGCATCACCCGCGCCGAGGCGTTCACCATGGTGAACCGGCTGCTCGGCCGCGCGCCGCACCGCGACCACCTGCTGGCGGACATGACCTGCTGGCCGGACAATGCCGATCCGAGCCAGTGGTACTATGCCGCCGTGCAGGAGGCGACCAACTCCCATGATTACCGCTTCGACGGCGACCATGAGGTCTGGCAGTCGCTCCGCCCAGACCGGGTATGGGACTGAACAAAAAACGAACCCCGTGCATCGGGCGGTGGTCGTAAAACAGTTAACAGCCACAGTAGTTTGCACTGCTGTGGCTGCGATTGTATCTTATCCTGTTATGTGATAATAAGGGGCCGACAAGATATACAAATCGAAATTTGTAGGGGGATATTGAATGAAAAAATTAGTTATATATGTACACGGCAAAGGGGGAACAGCAGAGGAAGCAAAGCATTATCGGACGCTCTTTGTTGAAAGTGATGTTATTGGGTTTGACTATAAATCGCAAAATCCTTGGGAAGCTAAAAGCGAGTTTTCTGATTTCTACGATTTGCACAGCAAAGAATATGATTCTGTCATTTTGGTTGCAAACAGCATAGGGGCTTTTTTCTCGATGCATGCTCTTGCTGAAAAGAAGATTTCCAAAGCCTTATTTATTTCTCCTATCTCAAATATGGAAAAATTGATTACGAATATGATGATTTGGTCAAATGTAACGGAGGCTGAATTGCAGAGGCAAAGAGAAATTCCAACGGAGTTTGGAGAAACATTATCTTGGGAATACCTGTGCTATGTACGGAAGCACCCGATTAAGTGGAACATTCCAACCTGCATTTTATATGGTGCAAATGATAATTTGACTTCCGTAGAAACCGTATCCGGATTTGCAGAACAAATTGGGGCAAGTCTCACAGTAATGAATGACGGAGAACACTGGTTCCATACAAATGAGCAGATGGAGTTTCTTGACAATTGGATTAGAAATTCAATTTGACAAATTCCAGTTTATCTATTCAATCCTCTATAACCCCTGTATTTTCAAGGCATATCGCCTACTAAATGTTCAAACCTAATGTATTTTCCCTTGTTTTTGCCCTTATGAGCCGAAACAAGGGAAATTTTTATTCTCCGCCGATTACCTTATCCAGCAACCTTGCGGAAGTACGCTTTGCTTCCCTTGTAGCGTGAGCGTAAATATTCATTGTGGTACTGACATCAGCGTGTCCGAGAAGTTCCTGCACATCTTTAGGTGCTGCACCGTTTGAAAGCAGATTGCTTGTATAGGTGTGTCTGAGC
>SFFE01000048.1 GCA_004556965.1 Clostridiales bacterium
CGCATACCGCCTTTTCTTGTTATCCAGCCCTCCGGCTGTATCGGTTGAGCAAAAGTCCGCGTGGGATTGATGTGGTATCTTTAACTTTGGGAAACTCCCGTCTCCCAGTTCGACACCGCCTGTCGCGTCACGTGTAGCCGCTCAGCGAACGTCTCCTGTGTGATCCCCTTCGCCTTCCGCAGCGCCCGTATGTTCTTCCCCACACTCGCCACAGTAACCGCCTCCCGGTCTTTTTTCCAGCTCGAGTATACGAAAACCCGCACAATTTGTCACGCAACAATTTGTTGCAGACGCTGGACGCGCAAAAAATCGCACACACTTTCGTGCGTGCGATTTTTTTGAAAACCAAACCTATTATCTCTTGCTGAACTGCGGAGCGCGACGGGCTGCTTTGAGACCGTATTTTTTACGCTCTTTCATTCTCGGGTCGCGGGTCAGGAAGCCGGCGGCCTTCAGGGGCGCGCGGTAGCTCTCGTCAACGAGCAGCAGGGCGCGGGAGATGCCGTGGCGGATCGCGCCGGCCTGGCCAGTGACGCCGCCGCCGGAAACGGTCGCTTCAATATCGACCTTGCCGAGGGTTCCGGTGGTGACCAGCGGCTGGCGGACGATCAGCTTCAGGGTGTCGAGACCGAAGTACTCCTCAATGTCACGACCGTTGATCGTGATGGCGCCGGTGCCGTTGGGATACAGGTGCACGCGCGCGACGGAGGACTTTCTGCGGCCGGTGCCGTACATATAGGCTTTCTTGCTCTTATAAGTTGCCATGATTCAATTCCTCCTTCTTAGCGTTCCCAGACTTCGGGCTTCTGTGCTGCGTGGGGATGCTCAGCGCCGCGATAGATCTTCAGGCGGCGAAGCTGCCACTGGGCGATGCTGTTCTTCTGCAGCATGCCGCGGACGGCCAGACGCATTGCCAGCTCCGGCTTGTCCTTCATGAGCTTCTTGTACTGGGTCTCGTGCAGGCCGCCGGGATAACCGGAGTGCGTGCGGTAATACTTCTGCTCCAGCTTCTTGCCGGTGAGCACTGCCTGCTCGGCGTTGATGATGATGACGAAGTCGCCGCAGTCAACGTGCGGGGTGTAGTCGGGTTTCAGCTTGCCGCGCAGCAGATCGGCAGCGAGCGCTGCGGTTTTGCCCATGGGCTTGCCGGCTGCATCCAGAACGTACCACTTGCGGACGACGGTGTCCTTGTTGAGCATAGTCGTGGACATGTTTGTGCCTCCATACTTCAAATTGAAACGAAATCGTTTTGACATTTTCATAGCGCGACGGTAGAATAAGAACCACGAATCGCACTTTCTCTTTATACCACAAGGAAAATCCCGTGTCAACTGCTTTTTTGATTTACGACATCAATTGCTCTTGAAATCGCTGTTTTACTCGTTTTTACTCTTGATTTCGCAGTTTCAAATTTATTTTTTGGAGGACTTCCATGAACGATCTCAATGATTTTACCGGCCTGATCCGCCGCTGTGTGGACGATTATCACATGATTGAAGCTGGCGACACCGTGGCCGTGGGCGTGTCCGGCGGGAAGGATTCGCTCGTGCTGCTCATGGCGCTGAACCACCTGCGCACCTACTACCCCAAGCCGTTTCAGCTCGAAGCAATCACGATCGAGTTGGGCTTTAATGGCATGGATTTTGATCCGGTACAAGACCTCTGCCGCGAGCTGGACGTCCCCTATACGCGCCTGAAAACGGACATCAAGGAGATCGTCTTCGACGTGCGAAAGGAGGATAATCCCTGCTCCCTGTGCGCCAAAATGCGGCGCGGCGCGCTGTGCGATGCGCTGCGTGACCGCGGCATCACGAAGCTCGCCCTCGGCCATCATTTTGACGACGCGGTGGAGACCTTCCTGCTCTCGCTCGTGTACGAGGGGCGCATCAGTTGCTTCAAGCCGGTCACCTATATGAGCCGCACCGGCGTGTGGCAGATCCGCCCGATGCTCTACGCCGGTGAGGGGCGCATTGCCAACCTCGCAAAGTCGCTGGAGCTGCCCATCGTGGAAAACCCCTGCCCGCAGGATCGCGGCAGCCGCCGATACGAGGTCAAGCAGCTCCTGCGGGATATGAGCCGAACCTACCCCGACCTGCGCAGCAAAATTTTCGGCGCCATTCAGCGCCTCCCGCTCGACGGCTGGGGGAAGGACGCACGTTAACGGTTACCCATACAAAAACGGCGCAGCAAGTTGCTGCGCCGTTTTATGGTTCAATCTGATACTTATTATCTAATCGTTTAATCGCAATTCTCGGTCCATGGTTTCTTTGACACGTTTCACGCGTATTGCCCAAGCACCGTATTCCATCAAGACACAAAACATGCTATAATGCTGCCTGCAATCATCATACAGCAAAGAGGGCTGTGGCATATGGACATTCTGTATCAGGACAACAGCATACTCGTGTGCATCAAACCGGCCGGGGTGCTCTCAACGGACGAGCCTGGCGGCGTGCCGGAGCTGGTTCGCGCTGCGCTGGGCGATCCGAAGGCCTGCGTGCGCACAGTGCACCGGCTCGACCGGGTCGTCGGCGGACTGATGGTGCTGGCACGCACGCCGGAGGCGGCGTCCAGGCTGTCGGAGCAAATCCGCAGCCACGATTTTGGGAAAACCTATCTCGCCGCCGTGCACGGGCAGCCGGAGACGCTCTCCGGCACGTACCGCGATCTGCTTGCCCGCGATCCGAGCGAGCGCAAGACCTACGTCGTACAAAAGCCGGCCAAGGGCGTGCAGGAGGCGGTGCTTGATTACGAGGTACTCGCCGCGCGCGACGGGCTGTCGCTCGTGCGCATCTACCTGCAGACAGGCAGGACCCACCAGATCCGCTGCCAGTTTTCCGCGCGCGGTATGCCCCTCTACGGCGACCGAAAATACAGCACGCTCCCGGATGACGGCCCGATTGCGCTGTGGTCGCACTGCCTGCATTTCGCCCACCCGGAGACCGGTGAGGTACTGTTTTTTGAACAGCAGCCGCCTGATTTTTATCCGTGGAACGCGCTGATGGCGTCTGAATTCGAATGAAAACCCCCGCAGATTCCAGCTTGTGAACCGCACCAATTTGTGCGGACAGCACAAAAAGCCCCCCTATGCAGGGATATGAAATTTTAAGCAACATACTGGCACCGAAATTCCATCGGTGTC
>SFFE01000007.1 GCA_004556965.1 Clostridiales bacterium
AAGGGCCGTAATGGCCGGATAAAGTTTCGAATTTGTCTCGTTTCTTGCTGCTATCCCTTCCTCTTTGGGCAAAACTTGATTTATTCAGCGTTTACTCAAAGGGAAGGCTTCGGGTGCGTGCGGTTTTTCATTTGCTGCTCTGCACCTTCCATGCGGCGGCTGCGTCCGCGCGGGTGAGCACCCACGGGCGGCTGGTGTGCGGCGTGTTGGTTTCGGTCTCGACATAGTCCGCGAGCAGGACGATGGTGTTCCCGTCGTCCGCTGTGCCGCTGCCCGCGAGGTAGGATTCCAAATACGCCTCGCTGTACGCGAGCCGCGTCAGGGTGCAGCCGCCGAACTCCTTGCGAAAGCGCGCCATCGCGCAGTCCATTGCGCCGCGGACGTCCGCCTCCGAAAACCGTTCGGACGCACCGGGCGAGAGCTGCACGCCGCGCGTGCTGCCGGGCTCTCCGCAGGCGGCGAGCAGCGGCAGACACAGCGCCAGCGCAAGCAGGACGCAGACCGTGCGCTTCATGCCCGGCCGTCCTTTCCGCGCGCGCCCAGATACCCCTCCAGAATGAGACTTGCAGCCACGGCGTCCACCGACTGGCGGTGCTTTTTTTCTTTTTTGCCGTTGGCGCGCAGGATACCGTGCGCTTCGATGGAGGAGCGCCGCTCGTCCCAGAGCACGACCTCCAGCCCCGTGGCTTCGTGCAGGCGCTGCGCCACCATGCGGCTCTTTTCCGCGCGCGGGCCTTCCGTGCCGTCCATGTTCTTCGGCAGGCCGAGCACCAGCAGGCCGACGGCGTTGGCGCGCGCCTCCTCCGCGATGCGCGCGACGGCGCGGTCGAGATTCCACTCGTTGAGCGTCCACGCGCGGCCGCACAGGATCGCCGATTCGTCCGACAGCGCCAGCCCGATGCGCTGGTCGCCGTAATCAATGCCCATGATTCGCATGAGAGTCACTCCTTTCGGAAGCAGCGGCGGATCTCGCCCGCCATGTAGAGCGAGCCGGTTGCGCAGACCACGCCGTCCGCGCCCGCCATCGAGAGCGCCGTCTCCACCCCGTCGGGGACGGCGGCGCAGGCCGTGACGGGCTTGCCGTACCGCTGCAGGTGCGCCGCCAGCGTGTCCGCCGGCAGGGCGCGCTCGCTCTCCGGCGTGACGGCGACGAACGCGGCCGCCTGCGGCGCGAGAATGTCCGTCATCGCGGTATAATCTTTATCGGCCAGCAGGCCGACCAGAAGAATTTTTCGGTTTTGGGGGAAGTATCGCTCCAGATTCGCCGCGACCGTCTCGGCGCACTGGGGGTTGTGCCCGCCGTCGAGCACGAACCACGGCGCGCGCTGTAAAATCTCAAACCGCGCGGGCCACGAGACGGTGCGCAGCCCCTCGCACACCGCGCCGTCCGGAATCGCCCAGCCCGCGTTGCGCAGCGCGCAGACGGCTTCGAGCGCGACGGCGGCGTTTTTGCGCTGGTGCGCGCCGAGCAGCGGCAGCGAGAGCGCCGCGCCGCCCCGGTAGCGGAAGGTCTGCCCGTCCACGGAGTCGGTCAGCGGCTCGATGGCGGAAAAGTCCGCTTCCGTCAACGGCACGCCGCGTTCCCGGCACGCATCGCGCAGCACGGCGGCGGCCTCCGGCGCCTGCTGATAGGAAACGGCGCGGGTTCCCGGCTTGATGATCCCGGCCTTTTCAAACGCGATCTGCGCCACCGTGTCGCCCAGCACGGCGGTGTGGTCGAGTCCAATGTTGGCGATTACGGCGCACTCCGGCGCGCGGATGACGTTCGTCGCGTCGAGCCGTCCGCCGAGGCCGACCTCCAGCACCACAATGTCGCACTGCTGGTCGGCGAACCACAAAAACGCTGCGGCGGTGACCAGCTCAAACTCCGTGGGCGGATCGGGCATCGCCGCCACGCACGGGCGCAGCCGGTCGCACACGGCGGCCAGCTCCGCGTCGGTGATGGGTGCGCCGTTGACCTGCATCCGCTCGTTGAAGCGCTCGATGAACGGTGAAATGTACAGCCCCGTGCGGTATCCGGCGGCGCGAAGGACGGATGCGAGCATCGCGGCGGTGGAGCCTTTCCCGTTCGTCCCGGCCACGTGCACGTAGCGCAGCGTGTCCTGTGGATTGCCGAGCAGCGACAAAAGCTGCTGCACCCGCTCCAGACCCGGCCGGGAGCCGAGCCACGAGACGCCCGAGATGAATTCCATTGCCTGTTCGATGGTCATGCGCGCTGTCCTCCTGATAAGATTAGATTTTAAATTATACCACATCCCGCGCCGTACGGCAACCGGGCAGGTTGCGTTTTCTGTCGGTTTGCGGTACACTGAACCGGATACGACAAGCGAACGGGGGTGGATGTGTGGAAAACTTTCTGCTATCGGTCAACGCGATTCTGCCGATGTTTTTGACGATGGCGGTGGGCTATCTGTCGCGGCGGCTGGGGCTTTTGAAGCGCGAGGATGTGTTCGGAATCAATAAGATCGCGTTTCGCGTGTTTCTGCCGTGCCTGCTGTTTTACAACGTCTACTGCTCCGATCTCGCTTCCGCGATCCGGCCAAGGCTGATGCTTTATGCGGTGGGCGGCGTTCTGATCGTGTTTGTGTGCGCCGTGGGCTTCGTGCTGCTCACGGAAAAGGAGCCGGCGCGGCGCGGCGTCATGATCCAGGGGCTTTTCCGCAGCAACTACGTCATTATGGGGATTCCGATCGCGAGCGCCCTGCTCGGCGATGCAGGCCTTGGCCCGGTTTCCATCCTCATCGCCGTGATTGTGCCGATCTTCAATGTGCTGTCCGTGGTGGTACTGGAGGTATTTCGCAGCGGGCGGCCCCAGCCGGTGAAGGTGCTGGTGCAGATTTTGAAAAATCCGCTCATCATTGGCTCCGCGCTCGGTATTCTTGCGCTGCTGCTGAAAATCACGCTGCCGGGCTTTCTCGTTTCGGCGGTCAAGGGGATTGGCAGCGCGGCGACGCCGCTGCAGCTGTTTTTGCTCGGCGCGTTTTTCCGGTTTGACGGGCTGCGGCAGTATCGCCGCGAGCTTACGACCGTTACGCTCGGAAAGCTCGTCGTGGTGCCGGCGGCGCTTTTATCCGCCGCCGCGCTGCTGGGCTTCCGGGGCGTGGAGTTCGTGTCGCTGCTCGGCATCTTCGCCTCGCCCACGGCGATCAATTCGTTCACCATGGCGCAGCAGATGGGCGGCGACGAGGAGCTTGCGGGCGACATTGTCATTGTGACGTCCGCGGCCAGCGCGTTCACGTTCTGCGGCTGGATTTTCCTGTTCAAATCACTGGGCATCTTTTAAAAAATACCGGGCCGGGAGACAGCGTCTCCCGGCCCGACAATTTGTTCAAAAAGCCTCGCAGAGTTTCGCCGCGCGGCCGCGGCGAAAGAGAATTCAATCATTTTCTCCGGCGACATGTGCGGTGGAGAAAATACTGCTCGGCCTGCAAACGTACGCGCGCAGCGCGTGCGTTGAAGCAGGCCGCGTTCCCCCTTTGGCAAAAAAGCTTGCTTTTTTGCCAGACGCATCAGGCCGGGAGACAGCGTCTCCCGGCCCGGCGTTTTGGTTATCTTCTTTTCCACATTGCCGGGACGAACAGCAGCAAAATGGGGTAAATCTCCAACCGGCCCAGTAGCATCGCCAGAATGAGCACGAGCTTGGACAGCGGGGAGAAGATCGCATACGACCCCATCGGGCCGACGAGGGACAGTCCGGGACCGATGTTGGACAGGCACGCGAGCGCTGCGCTGAAATTTGTTGCGAAATCGAACCCGTCGAATGAAAGGATCAGCACGGCCAGCAGTAGCCCCAGCAGATAGATGAAAAAGAACGAGAGCACCTTGTGCACCGTATCTTGATCCACCGGCTTTCCGTCGAGCCGCACCTGCTCCACGCAGCGCGGGCGCAGCATCCGCTTGACCTCCGTGGCCGCGGATTTGAGCAGAATGATGACGCGCGACACCTTCAGACCGCCGCCGGTGCTGCCGGCGCAGCTTCCGATGAACATCAGCAGCACGAGTATGGTCTGCGAATACTGCGGCCAGAGCGTGAAGTCCGCTGTGGCAAAGCCGGTCGTCGAGATGATGGATGCGACCTGAAAATAGGAGTACCGCAGCGCGGTGAAAATGCTGCCGTACTGTCCGGTGATGTTGAGCGCGATGGTGAGAACGGCGAACGCGATGATGCCGAGATACCAGCGCAGCTCCTCGCTGCGCAGCGCCTCGCGGACGTCGCCGATGATGACGAGGAAGTACAGGCTGAAGTTCACGCCGAACAGGATCATGAACGTGCCGGTCACCACGTCGATGTAGGTGCTGTCGTAGTAGCCGATGCTCAGCGCGCGTATGGAAAAGCCGCCGGTGCCCGCCGTGGCGAACGAGTGCACCAGCGCGTCGAAAAAGCTCATGCCGCCGCACAGCAGCAGGAGCGTTTCGACCACGGTCATGACGATGTAGAGCAGATACAGGATACGCGCGGTCTTGCGGATGCGCGGCACCAGCTTGCCGACCGTCGGCCCCGGCACCTCGGCGCGCATGATGTGCATCGACCGGTTGCCGGCCATCGGCAGGATGGCCATGATGAATACCAGTATGCCCATGCCGCCGATCCAGTGCGCGAACAGGCGCCAGAACTGCGCGCCGTGCGACAGCGATTCGATGTCGGTCAGAATGCTCGCGCCCGTCGTCGTCAAACCGGAGACCATTTCGAACAGCGCGTCCAGATAATTGGGGATCTCCCCGCCGATCACGAACGGAAGCGCCCCGAACAGCGCCATGAAAACCCATGAAAGCCCAACGATCAGAAAGCCCTCGCGCGCGGTGATCGCGGCATTTCTGGCGCGCACCCGCCAGAGTATAAGCCCGACCAGCCCCGTTGCGGCGGCGGAGATCAGAAAGGGCAGCGGCGTTTCGCCATAGCACAGCGCGGTGACCATCGGAAGGATCATCAGCGCGGCTTCAATGCACAGAACACGGCCAAGCACCTGCCAAACCATGCGATAATTCATCAATGTTCCCTCAGCTTTATCCGGCAGCACGCCGCCGGGCATTTTCATCCTGTCTGCCGGTCTGCGGCAGATGTCTTTTTATCTTACTACGGTTATCGCCGTTTGTGAAGTGCTTTCCGGCGCAAAAACGCAAATTTTCCAACCGGGTTGCATTTTCCCGCCCGGCGTGGTACACTGACACATACTTCAAATTTCGGAACGATCGGCGCTTGCGCCGGGGGGAGGTACACTATGAAAATTGCAGTTGTCACCGGAGCGTCCTCCGGTATGGGGCGCGAATTTGTCTACGCGCTGGACAAGGACGAGCCGTTCGACGAGATCTGGGTCATTGCGCGCCGCACCGAGCGCCTGCAGGCGCTCTCGGACAAGGTGCGCGCCAAGATCCGCCCCATCGCGCTCGACCTGCTCGACACGGCGAGCTTCACCGCCTACCGCACCCTGCTCGAGCAGGAGCAGCCGGAGGTCGCAGTGCTGGTGAACGCGGCGGGCTTCGGCGTGTTCGGCCCGTTTCTGGAGCGCCCGCTGGAGCAGCAGCTCGACATCATCAACCTGAACGACCGCGCGCTCACGGCGATGAGCTACCTCACCATCCCCTATATGCACGAGGGAAGCTGCATCTACAACATGGGCTCCATGTCCTCGTGGCAGCCGGTACCGTATATCAACGTGTACGGCGCGTCCAAGGCGTACGTGCTCAGCTTTTCCCGCGCGCTGAACGTGGAGCTCAAGCCGCGCGGCATCCGCGTGATGGCCGTCTGCCCCGGCTGGATCACAACGGAGTTTTTCGACCACGCGGTGACGGATGACACGGTCAGCTACTTCAACCGGTATTACGGGCCGGAGGAGGTCATTGCCAAGGCCCTCAAGGACATGAAAAAGCACAAAGACGCCTCCGTTCTCGGCTTTCCGGAGCGGATGCAGGTGCGTCTGGTCAAGCTCCTGCCGACGAAGCTCGTGATGAAAACGTGGTGCAAGCAGCAGAAAAAGCCATATTGAAAAACGATAAGCCCCGGTTCACGCAGAACCGGGGCATTGCTTTTGCGTGTTTACGTCTCCAGCGGCAAAATCAGCTCTGCCGTGAAGCCATCGGCCTCCTTATAGGTGCAGAATTCGCCGCCCAGCAGATCCATGATCGCGCCGCACGTGCGCAGGCCGATGCGGTTGCTCTCTACCTGACCGGAGAGCTGCTTTGTCCGGTTGGCAAAGCAGACGTGCAGCGCGCCGTCCTCTACGCCGGCCAGAATCGTCAGCCACTCGTTCGGATCGGCGTACTTTTGCAGGTTCGACATCAGGTTATCCACCACGCGCTTGAGCATGTGCACGTCCGTCCGCACGCGGCACGGCGTCTGCAGCGTGACCGTGTTCACCCGAAAGCCGTGCCCGCGCAGCTCCGCCGTGTACTCGCCCAAAAGCTGCTCCAGCAGAATCTGCGCGTCGTAGGTCTCCATCTGCAAGTCCTGCTCCTGCCGGCCGAACACAAGGAAATAGCGGAACATCTCGCCCGTCAGGTCCTTGAGCCGGTAGGCCTTGTCCAAGCTGGAGCGGACATACTGCCGCAGCTCCTCCGGCAGCCGGTCCTGCTCCATCTCCAGCAGCTCCAGATAGCCGATGAGCGAGGTGAGCGGGTTGCGGATGTCGTGCGACAGGGCGGTGATGAGGTCGCTGTTGGCCTGCCACGCCGTCTGTTCGCCGCGCGCCCGCTCGGCAATGGCGTCGCGCATGTGGTTGACGTCCTGCGCCAGCCGGGCCAGCTCGTCGCTGCCGGTTGCGGAGATCGGCTCGAGCAACACGCCGCTGCTGACGGCGTTCACCTCGGCGGACAGACGTGAGATCTTCCGCGTGACGCTGTGCGTGAACAGCAGCATGATCGTGATGAACACGGCGAACGCCAAGCCCAGCACCACCATCTGCGCCGTGAAATACAGGCCGCCCTCCGAAATGTCGCACACCGCGACCTGAAACACGCCGTCCGAAAACGCCAGCGGGAAAAAGCCGTAGCCCAGATTGCTGATGTCAGCCGGCTCAATCCCTTTCAGCAGCTCCTCCGTACCCCACCAGCCGGTCTCATACGGCTCGTCTCTGTTGCGGTACACGATGACGCTGGCGTTTTCTTCCGCGCGCGCCCACGCTTCCAGCGCGGCCGCGTCGCCGGATGCGACGCCGTTTTCCGTCACGTACTGCTGCAGGCTGCGCAGATGCCCGATGTTCCGCTCGGCCACGGCTTCGTCATTCATGTACCAGCGGTCGATCCCACGCTCCGCAAGCCAGTTTCCGCCGAAAAACAGCGCCACCGCCAGCGCGAGCGCAGCCAGAAGCGTCAGCGTCATTTTGGCGTTCAGGGAGTTCAGCCGCCGTCTGAGCCGGTTAGTCAATTTGATACCCCTTTCCCCAAACGGTGCGGATCAGCGTCGGGTTGGCAGGGTCGTCTTCCAGCTTTTTGCGCAGCTTCAGAATGTGCACCATGACCGTGTTTGCGGACGAGGGCATGAATTTTTCGTGCCACACGTTTTCATAGAGCTTTCGCGTCGCCACGGCCTGCCCCCGGTTTTCGATCAGGTATTGCAGCAGCTCGAACTCCGTTTTCGTCATCTCAATGGGCACGCCGTTTTTGCAGACGGTGCCGCGCTCGCGGCTGATCTCCAGCGCGTCAATTACGGTCGGCGCGTCACCCTTGCCCTTGTAGACCCGGTAGCGCCGCACGAGCGATTCCACGCGTAAAAACAGCTCATGGTTGGAAAACGGCTTGACCAGATAGTCGTCGCCGCCACTGTGATAGGCCTCGCTCTTGTCGACGTCCTGCGCCTTGGCGGTCAAAAACAGCACCGGCGCCACGGACAGGGCGCGGATCTGCCCGCACGCGTCGATGCCGTTCAGATCCGGCATCATGATGTCCATGATAATCAGGTCAAAATCCGGCTGGGCGCGCACAAGCTCCACGGCCTTCCGGCCGTTTTCCGTCTCCTCGACCGCGTAGCCGCGGGAGGTCAGCAAAATGCGCAGAATGTTGCGAATATCCGGCTCGTCGTCCACGACGAGAATGCGGATGGGAGTTTCCATATCCATACACCCCTTTTGTGCCATCCTACCACATTCTTCGGCTGTGCGGCAGGGGGAAGCGTCAGTTTTCAGAATTATTAAGGCCGCACACCGCGCCGGGCATCAGACGGAAGCGGTTTCGCTCGTACTCGATCAGGCCGTCGGCGCGCATCCGTGCCAGCTCCTTGCTCATGGCGCTGCGGTCCACGGCCAGATAGTCCGCAAGCTGCTGGCGGTTGAAGGGAATGGCAAATGCCGCGCTGTGCGCCGCACGGCTCTGCGCGGCGAGATAGGACAGCAGCTTTTCCCGCGTTGTCCGGCGGGAGATGTGCTCCAGCTTTTCGGTCAGGCGGTAGTTCTTTCCGGCCAGCAGATGCAGCAGATTCCGCACCACGCGGCTGTGGAACGCGCACGCCGAGGGGCATACGTGCAGCACGCGCTCCACATCGAGAAACAGCACCTGCGCAGGCGCGGCGGCCGTCGCCGTCACGCTCAGCGGCACGTCGCGCAGACAGGCGAACACCTCGGCAAAAATCCCGCCCGCGTGCACCTGCCCGACCAGCTCCCGGTTGCCGTGCGCGTCCGTCCGCTCCAGATGCACCTCGCCGGAGAGCAGCACGCCCAGCTCCGCCGTCAGATCTCCGGCGTGCAGGATCGTCTCGCCCCGCGCGTAGGATGCGCGCCGCGCGGCGAGACAGCCGAGCATCTGCGCAAGCTCTGTCTCCGCCACGCCGGTGAAGAGCGGCGTTTCCAGCAGAAGTTTCACATTTTTTTGCTCCATTTTGCGCTCCTTGTGGTAAATGACACAGATTTTCCGCATTTATCGTAGTATATTAGCGCCAGAAACACAAGAGGAGGATTGAAAAATGCTGCGGAAAATCATTAAAATCGACGCCGACCGCTGCAACGGCTGCGGCCTGTGCGCCAGCGCCTGCCACGAGGGCGCCATTGATATTGTGGACGGAAAGGCCAAGCTCATGCGTGAGCATTTCTGCGATGGGCTGGGCGACTGCCTGCCGGCATGCCCGATGAACGCCATTTCGTTTGAGATGCGCGAGGCGCCCGGCTATGACGAAGCCGCCGTGCTGGCCGCCAAGCGCGAGCGCGAGGCGCGCGCCGCCGCTGCCGCAGCCGCGCAGGGAGAAGCGCCGAACGCGCTGGACAACTGGCCCGTGCAGCTCAAGCTCGTGAGCGCGGCTTCGCCGGTGTTCCACGACTGCGACCTGCTCGTCGCCGCGGACTGCACCGCCTATGCCTACGGCAACTTCCACCGCGACTTTATCCGCGGTCGCGTCACCGTCATCGGCTGCCCGAAGCTCGACGCGACGGAGTATGCCGAAAAGCTCACGCAGATTCTCGAACAGAACAGCGTCAAGTCCGTCACGCTCACGCGGATGTTCGTCCCGTGCTGCGGCGGCATGGAATACGCCGTATATCAGGCCATTGCCGCCTGCGGCCGCGACCTGCCGCTGCGCGTCGTGACCATCGGCGCAGACGGCGCGATTTTGAGCGATGAGAAGAAGGCGTAAGGCCCCTATACAGCGACAGAAAACCACCCGAAGCAGCCGCTTCGGGTGGTTTTTTCTTGCCGGGTCAGTATTCAAACGTTCCCTCGTACACCAGCGTGGCGCCGCCGGTGAGGGTAACACGCTCGTCGGTGTAATTTACGATCAGGTCGCCGCCGAGGAGCTTCACCGTGACGTCCGCGCCCTTGTCGCACAGGCCGTTTTCCACCGCCGCGACGACCGCGGCGCACGCGCCCGTGCCGCAGGCGAGCGTTTCGCCGTTGCCGCGCTCCCACACGCGCATGCGCAGGTTCGTGCGGTTCACCACGCGCACAAACTCCGTGTTGATGCGCTCTGGGAACAGCGGCGCGTACTCGAATTCCGGGCCGATCTTCTCCAGCTCCAGCCCGTCAATCGCGTCGCAGAAGACGACGCAGTGCGGGTTGCCGACGGAGACGCACGTCGCACGCCAGTCCCGCCCCGCGATCGGGAGCGGAGCATCCACTAAGCGGTCCGCGTCCACTGCCGCGGGCAGCGCGGCTGTGGAGAGGTCGGCCTTGCCCATGTCCACCGATACGGAGCTGACCTTCCCGTCGCGGATGTAGAGACGCAGGCGGCGCACGCCGCTGCCGGTCTCGATGGAGAGGAACTCGCTGCGGACATATCCTTTGTCGTAGAGGTATTTGCCGACACAGCGGATGTTGTTGCCGGCCATTTTGCCCTCGCTGCCGTCGCGGTTGAAGCTGCGCATCTTCGCGTCTGCCACGGTGGATCTTTCGATCAGCACAATCCCGTCGCCGCCGATGCCGTAGTGCGGCGCGCACAGGCTCACGCACAGGGATTCCGGGCAGGTGATGCCGCCGTCGAAATTCTCGATGAAGATATAGTCGTTGCCGCAGCTCTGCATTTTCGTGAAGGCGATCTTCTGCCGCCACGGGCGCATGGCGTTGATGTCCACCAGCTCCGTGTTGTTCTGGTTGAAGCGGCTGGCGATGATCTCGGCCAGCGCGTTTGCCGTGTCGAGCGAGGTGAGGCATGGGACGCCGAGCTGCATGGCGCGGCGGTGCAGGGCGATGTAGTCGCCCATCGTTGCGTCCTTGACCGCGCCGGTGTAGATGATGTAATCGAGCGCGCCGCGCTCCATCAGACCGGTGATGGCGGCGCTGTCCGACACGGCCGTGACCTCGATGCCGAGCTGCGCGATCGCGGCGGCGGTGCCGCTCGTGGCGTACAGGCGGATGCCGAGATCGTAAAAGCGTTTTGCGAGCGAGATGATCTCCTGATAGTCGTTTTCCTCCACGCTGATGAGTACACCCGCGTGTCCGCGGCCCTGCACGGACGGCACCGTGAAGCCCGCGGCGGTCAGTCCCTTGAAGAGCGCCTCCGCCATCGTCTTGCCGATGCCGAGCACCTCGCCGGTGGACTTCATCTCCGGGCCGAGGATGGAGTTCGCGTCGCTGAGCTTCTCAAACGAGAACACCGGCACCTTCACCGCATAATACGGCGGCGTGCGGTACAGCCCCGTGCCGTAGCCGAGATCGGCGAGCTTCGCGCCGAGCATGACCTCGGACGCGAGATCGACCATCGGCACGTTCGTGACCTTGCTGATGTACGGCACGGTGCGCGACGCGCGGGGGTTCACCTCGATGACGTACAGCTCGTCCTCGTAGATGAGGTACTGGATGTTCACCAGCCCCCTGGTGCCGAGCGCGAGCGCCAGCTTTTCCGAGCAGGCGCAGATCTTGGCCAGGAACTTGTCGGTGAGGTTATACGGCGGGTAGACGGCGATGGAGTCGCCGCTGTGAACGCCCGCGCGCTCAATGTGCTCCATAATGCCGGGGATGAGCACGTCCTCACCGT
This sequence comes from Clostridiales bacterium, assembly GCA_004556965.1. Classification (GTDB taxonomy): domain Bacteria; phylum Bacillota; class Clostridia; order Oscillospirales; family Oscillospiraceae; genus CAG-103. Next base: position 11,390 of record SFFE01000007.1, read on the forward strand.
CGGAGATCACGTCCACCTCCAGCTCCGTGCCGGGCATGTATTTGTCCACAAGCACGGGGTTGTCGATGCCGCCGGAGAGGATGGTCTGCATGTACTGCACCGTCTGCGTCTCGCTGCGGGAGATGGTCATGTTCTGCCCGCCGATGACGTACGACGGGCGCAGCAGCACGGGGTAGCCGAGCTGCTCCGCCGCCGCGACGGCCTCCTCCAGCGTGGAGACGCCCATGCCCTTCGGGCGGCGGATGCCGAACGACTCGAGCAGCGCGTCGAACCGGCTGCGATCCTCGGCAACGTCGATGCTCTCGGCGGAGGTGCCGAGGATCTTGACGCCGTTCCGGTCGAGAAACTGCGTGAGCTTGATGGCCGTCTGCCCGCCGAAGGCGACGACGACGCCGACCGGCTGCTCGACCTGAATGATGTTCATGACGTCCTCCGGGCAGAGCGGCTCGAAGTACAGGCGGTCCGCCGTGTCGTAGTCGGTGGAGACGGTTTCGGGGTTGTTGTTGACGATGACGACGTCGTACCCCATTGAGCGCAGCGTCCACACGCAGTGGACGGAGCTGTAGTCAAACTCGATGCCCTGCCCGATGCGGATCGGGCCGGAGCCGAGCACCATCACGACGGGCTTGCCGCTGCGCGGGAACGCGCGCGACTCGCAGAAGTCGTCGCAGCTCGAATAGAAATACGGGGTCTCCGCGTCAAACTCCGCGCCGCAGGTATCCACCATCTTGTAGCAGAAGGTCTTGCCGGGCAGCGCATCGGCGCCGGTGAGCCGGCGGATGGCCGCGTCCGGGTAGCCGTATCGCTTGGCCTGCTCGTAGTCGCCGGGACACAGGCCGTCTGATTGCAGATGCAGCTCAAAGTCTGCAAGGTTTTTGACCTTGTGCAAAAACCAGCGGTCGATTTTGGTGATATCGTGGATCTCGTCCACGGTCACGCCGGCTTTGAGCGCCTCGAACACCGTGAACAGGCGGTGATCGTCCTGCGCGGCGAGCCGCTCGCGCACCGGCGCGTCGGATAAGGGCGCGGCGGTGAGCGTATCGAGCGAGATCTCCGCGCCGCGCACGGCCTTCATCAGCGCCATTTCAAAGCTCGGCGCGATGGCCATGACCTCGCCGGTGGCCTTCATCTGCGTGCCGAGCCTGCGGCTCGCACCCGCAAATTTGTCGAACGGCCATTTGGGGAGCTTCACGACCACGTAGTCGAGCGTCGGCTCGAAGCAGGCGCAGGTTTTTCCCGTGATGTCGTTTTTGATCTCGTCGAGCGTGTAGCCGAGCGCGAGCTTCGTCGTGAGCTTCGCAATGGGGTAGCCCGTCGCCTTGGAGGCGAGCGCCGAGGAGCGCGACACGCGGGGGTTTACCTCGATGACTGCGTATTCAAAGCTGTCGGGATTCAGCGCAAACTGACAGTTGCAGCCGCCGACGATACCGAGGGCGGAGATGATATCCAGCGACGCCGAGCGCAGCATCTGATACTCCTTGTCGGAGAGCGTCAGCGCGGGCGCGACGACGATGGAGTCGCCCGTGTGCACGCCGACGGGATCGAAGTTTTCCATCGAACACACGGCGATCACGTTGCCCGCGCCGTCGCGCATCGTTTCAAACTCGATCTCCTTCCAGCCGGAGATGCACTTTTCCACCAGAATCTGCGTGATGGGCGAGAGGTCCAGCCCTGTTTTTGCGATCGTTTTCAGCTCCTGCGCGTCGGCCGCGATGCCGCCGCCGGAGCCGCCGAGCGTGAACGCCGGGCGCACGATGACGGGGTAGCCGATCTCCGACGCGATGCGCAGCGCGCTCTCCACGTCGGTTGCAATGTCGGACGGGACGACCGGCTGGCCGATCTCCCGCATCGTGTCGCGAAACAGCTCGCGGTCCTCGGCCTTGTCGATGGCTGCGATGTCCGAGCCGAGTAGGCGCACGCCCTGCCGCGCAAGCCACCCGTCGCGGCTGAGCTGCATGGCGATGGTGAGTCCCGTCTGCCCGCCGAGCCCGGCGAGGATACCATCGGGCCGCTCTTTTTCGATGATGCGCTTGACCGTCTCGGCGGTCAGCGGTTCGAGGTAGATTTCGTCCGCCAGATGCTTGTCGGTCATGATCGTGGCGGGGTTGGAGTTCACGAGCACAACGTTCACGCCCTCGTCGCGCAGCACGCGGCACGCCTGCGCGCCCGCATAGTCGAACTCCGCCGCCTGCCCGATGACGATCGGGCCGGAGCCGATGACGAGGACCTTGCGGATGCTGTTATCTTTCGGCATTGTGCTGCCCTCCCATCATGGCGAGAAACCGGTCAAACAAAAACGCCGTATCGTGCGGACCGGAGCAGGCCTCCGGATGGAACTGCACAGTAAAGCACTGCTTGCCGGGGTATTCCACGCCCTCGCACGTGCCGTCGTTGGCGTTGACGAGGTTCACGCGGCCAATGCCGTCGAGACTTTCGCTCACAACAGCGTAGCCGTGGTTCTGACTGGTGATGTACGTCCGCGTGCCGCCGACCTCGCGCACCGGCTGGTTGACGCCGCGGTGGCCGTATTTGAGCTTCACGGTTCTGCCGCCCATGGCGAGCGCCGTGAGCTGGTGGCCGAGGCAGATGCCGAACACCGGCACCCGGCCCACGAGCTTTCGGATCTGCTCGATGCAGTCGGTATTCTCCGCCGGGTCGCCGGGGCCGTTCGAGAGCATGACCCCGTCCGGGTGCATCGCGAGAATGGCTTCGGCGGACGTGTCCTGCGGCACGACGGTGACCTCGCACCCGCGTGCCGTTAAGCTGCGGATGATGTTGCGCTTTGCGCCGTAGTCCACGAGCGTGACGGCAAATTTCTTCCTGCCCTGCGCGGGATAGACCGCTTGTTCCTTGCAGCTCACCTGCGGCACCACGCCCGCGACGGTGTAGGCGCACACGGCGCGCAGATCGTCCGGCACCGCGTCGCAGATCGTGGCGTTCATAACGCCCTGCTCGCGGATGATGCGTGTGATATGCCGCGTATCCACGCCGCAGATGCCGGGCACGCCGTGGTTTTTCAAAAAGGTGTCGAGATCGTATTCGCAGCGGAAATTCGACGGCGCCGCGCAACACTCGCGCACGACGTAGCCCTTCACGGCACATTCGCCCTCGAAATCACTTTCGATGACGCCGTAGTTGCCGATGAGCGGGAACGTCTGCAGCACGATCTGCCCGGCGTAGCTGGGATCGGTCAGCGTTTCGAGGTAGCCGCACATGCCGGTGGTGAACACCAGCTCGCCGACGGCGTCGCCGTCCGCGCCGATGCGCTGCCCCTCAAACGCCATGCCGTTGCTCAAAACGAGATATGCTTTCTTCATAAGCGCTCCTGTGCGCGTCACAGCGTCGCCGCCATGACGGCCTTGATGGTGTGCATCCGGTTTTCGGCCTCGTCAAAGACGATGGACTGCGCACCTTCGAACACCTCGTCCGTGACCTCCATGCAGTCGATGCCGAATTTTTCGTAAATTTCCTGTCCGGTCGTGGTCTTCAGATCGTGGAACGCGGGCAGGCAGTGCATGAACCGGCACTGGGGGCCGGCGTTGTCCATCAGCTTCCGGTTGATCTGATACGGCATGAGATCGTGGATGCGCTCGGCCCAGACCTCGTCCGGCTCGCCCATGGAGACCCACACGTCCGTGTAGAGCACGTCGGCGTGCTTCGTCGCTTCCATGGGGTCGGTGATGAATTCGAGCACCGCGCCGGTCTCGGCGGCGATGGCCTGACACGTCTCGATCAGCTTCGCGTCGGGGAAGTATGCTTCCGGCGCGCAGGCGACAAAGTGCATGCCCATCTTCGCGCAGCCGACCATGAGGGAGTTGCCCATGTTGTAGCGCGCGTCGCCCAGATACACGAGCTTGACGCCCTGAAGCTTGCCGAAATGCTCCTGAATCGTCAGGAAATCCGCCAGAATCTGCGTCGGGTGGAACTCGTTCGTCAGCCCGTTCCAGACGCGCACGCCGGAGTATTTCGCCAGATCCTCCACGATCTCCTGCCCATAGCCGCGGTACTCGATGCCGTCAAACATGCGGCCGAGCACGCGCGCGGTGTCGGCGATGCTCTCCTTTTTGCCGATCTGCGAGCCCTTCGGGTCGAGATAGACCGGGTGCATACCGAGATCGGCCGCCGCCACCTCGAAGCTGCAGCGGGTGCGGGTGCTGGTCTTTTCAAAGATGAGGGCGATGTTCTTGCCCTCGCAGAGGCGGTGCGGGATACCCGCCTTTTTCTTCGCCTTCAAATCAGCCGCAAGGCTGAGGAATTCCGAAATTTCCGCCGGCGTGAAGTCCAGCAGCTTGAGAAAGTTTTTGCCTTTGAGCGCCATATCGCGTCCTCCTTTTTCATTCCGCGCACGCGGCCTTGATGATCCCGACCGCCTCTTTGAGCGTTTCCATCGGGATGTTCAGCGCGGGCAGCAGCCGCACCTTGTCCTTCGCGGTGAGACACAGCACGCCCTGTTCCATGCAGGCCTTTACAACGTCGGGCGCGGGCTTCGCGGTCTTGATGCCGATCATCAGTCCCATGCCGGTAACGGTCTCGACGCCGGGCGCGCCGGAGAGCGCCGCGAACACATAGTCGCTCTTTTCGCGCACCTGCGCGAGAAACGCCTCGTCCATGCGGCTGAGGATGCTCACCGCACCCGCGCAGCACACGGGGTTGCCGCCGAAGGTAGAGCCGTGGTCGCCGGGCTGGAGCGTGTCCTGCACCTTATCGCCCAGCAGCGTCGCGCCCAGCGGCAGGCCGCCGCCAAGGCCTTTCGCCGTGGAGACGATATCGGGCTGCACGCCGTAGTTCATGTAGGCGTACAGCGCGCCGGTGCGGCCGTTGCCGGTCTGCACCTCGTCCACGATCAGCAGGATGTCCTCCTGCGCGGCGAATGCGGCCAGACCCTGCACGAACTCCTGACTCAGCGGGATCACGCCGCCCTCGCCCTGAATGCACTCGATCATCACCGCCGCGACCTTGTGATGCCGCGCGAGCGCCTTGACGCTTTCGAGGCTTCCCGCCTCGGCGTGCACGAAGCCCGGCGTCAGCGGCTGGAACAGCTCGTGGTAGTGCGCCTGCCCCGTGGCGGCGAGCGTCGTGAGCGTGCGGCCGTGGAAGCTGTTTTGCAGCGTGATGATGGTGGAATACGCCGCGCCCTTTTGATAGGCGGCGTATTTGCGCGCGGCCTTGATGGCGCACTCGTTCGCCTCCGCGCCGGAGTTTGAGAAGAACACCTTTTTCATGCCGGTGCGCTCGCACAGCATCTGCGCCAGCTGCGCGCACGGCTCGGTATAGTACAGGTTCGACATGTGCTGCACCTTGCCGAGCTGCGCTGTGACCGCCTGTGCCCAGGTCTCGTCCGCAATGCCGAAACTCGTCACGCCGATGCCGCTCCCCATGTCGATGTAGCGCTTGCCCGTCTCGTCGTACACCACGGAGCCTTTGCCGGAGACGATCTCTACCGGGAAGCGCGCGTAGGTGTTCGCCACATATGTTTTATCCGTCGTTTTCAGATCATGCATCTGTTTCATCCCCCACTACCATGGTGCCTGCGCCCTCGTCCGTGAGAAGCTCCATCAGGATCGAGTGCGGCACCCGGCCGTCCATAATGATTACTTTTTTTACGCCTCTGTGGATCGCGTCGATGCAGCAGTCCACCTTCGGGATCATACCGCCGGAGATCACGCCCTGCTCGAACAGCTTCACCGCGTCGCGGATGGTAAGCTCCCGGATCAGCGTTGCGGGATCGTCCCTGTCGCGCAGGATGCCGGCGATGTCCGTCATCATGATGAGACGCTCCGCGCCGAGCGCGCCCGCGATGCAGGCCGCCGCCGTGTCGCCGTTGATGTTGTAGGTGTTGCCGTCGCGGTCGCAGCCGACCGTGGAGATCACGGGGATATACCCCTTTTCGAGCAGGTCCGTCACCGGCTCGATGTTCACGTTCGTGATGGAGCCGACGAAGCCGAGCGACGCGTTGCGCATTTTCGCCTCGATCAGCCGCCCGTCCATGCCGGAGATGCCCATCGCCTTGCCGCCCTTCATTTCGAGCAGGTTCACGAGCGATTTGTTCACCTTCCCGGCCAGCACCATCTGCACAATGTCCACGGTCTCCTTGTCCGTCACGCGCAGGCCGTTTACAAACTCGGCCTGCTTGCCGTACCGGCGCATGACCTCGCTGATCTCCGGCCCGCCGCCGTGCACGAGCACGACCTTTACGCCGATGAGCCACAGCAGCACCACGTCCTCCATGACCTGCTGCTTGCGCTTGTCGTTCACCATGGCGTTACCGCCGTATTTCACAACGACGATCTTGCCGTTGTACCGCTGAATGTAGGGCAGCGCCTGCGTGAGGACTTCCGCGCGCTGCGCATTGGAAAACTGGATATCCATATTCCGTTCCTCAGGTTCTGTAATCGCCATTGATCTTGACGTAGTCATACGTCAGGTCGCAGCCCCACGCGGCGGCGCTGCCGCTGCCCGCGCCCACGGTCACGAGAATTTCAATCTCGCTTTCCAGCAGGATCTCCTTCGCCAGTTCTTCCGAAAACGGCACGCCCGCGCCGTTTTCGCAGACGGTGATCGTGCCCTTGGCAGAGCGGAAGGCCACGCCCACCTGCGTCACGTCCACGTCCGCGCCGCTGTAGCCGATGGCGCACAGCACGCGTCCCCAGTTGGCGTCCGCGCCGAACATGGCGGCCTTGAGCAGGCTGGAGCAGACGACGCTTTTCGCCACGGTCCTGGCCGTGGGCACGTCCTTCGCGCCGGTGACGCGGCATTCCAGCAGCTTCGTCGCGCCCTCGCCGTCCGCTGCGATGCAGCGGCAGAGGTGGACGGTCACGGTGTTGAGCGCCTGCATGAACGCGGTGAAGTCCGCGCCCTCGGCGGTGATCTCCGCGTTTCCGGCCATGCCGTTGGCGAGGATGGCGACCATGTCGTTCGTGGAGGTGTCGCCGTCGATGCTGACCATGTTGAACGTGCTCTGCACGTCGGTCGAGAGCGCTTTTTGGAGCATCCCGGCCGAAATTGCGGCGTCCGTCGTGAGAAAGACGAGCATCGTCGCCAGATTCGGATGGATCATGCCGCTGCCCTTGGCGATGCCGCCGAGGCGGCAGGTCTTGCCGCCGAGCGTGAATTCCACGGCGACCTCCTTTTTCACGGTGTCAGTCGTCATGATGGCCTCGGCCGCGGCTGCGCCGCCGTCTGCCGCCAGCCCGGCTGCGAGCGCCGGGATGCCGGCTTCGATCGGAGCAATGTCGAGCGGCTGGCCGATCACGCCGGTGGAGGCGACGATCACATTCTCCGGCACGATGCCGAGCGCCGCACCCGTGAGCGCGCTCATCTGCTCGGCGATCTCGATGCCGTTGGCGTTGCAGGTGTTTGCGTTGCCGCTGTTGCAGACGATGGCCTGCGCCGTGCCGTCGGCAATGTGCCGCTTCGTGACGGTCAGCGGCGCGCCCTTGACCAGATTTGTGGTGTACACCGCCGCTGCGTGTGCGGGGACGGCGCTTGCGATCAGCGCAAGGTCGCGCTTGTTGTGGTTCTTGCGGATGCCGCAGTGGACGCCGTTTGCGGTGAAGCCCTTCGCGGCGCACACGCCGCCGGGAATCGTTTTCATGAAAAATCCCTCCGTTTAGCCGAGGTCCAGCCCCGTCGTTTCGTCGAGGCCGAGGAGAATGTTCAGGTTCTGGATCGCGGCGCCCGATGCGCCCTTGCCCAGATTGTCAAAGCGCGAGATGAGCAGAATGCGCTCGTCGTTGCCCGCAACGGCGACCTCCATGTCGTCGCGCCCGGAAAGTGTGTTGGCGGCGAAAAAGCCGCTCTCACCGGCGTCGGGCGCATAGTGCACGATGCGGCTGCGGTAGCATTCGCGGTACACCGCGCGCACATCGTCCGCCGTGCCGCGCAGGTCCTTGGCGAACACCGGCACCGTGACGGCCATGCCGCTGTAATAGTCCGCGACGACGGGGCAGAACACAGGAACGGTTTCCAGCCCCGTGATCTTCGCCATCTCCTTCAGGTGCTTGTGCTGCTGCGTCAGCCCGTACTGCCGCGGGGAATCGAGCAGCGCGCTGCGCTGCGCGTCCTCGTATTCCGCAATCATCTTTTTCCCGCCGCCGGAATACCCCGTCAGCGAAAAGCACGTGAGCGCCGTCTCCGGCGGCAGGAGTCCCGCGCGAACGAGCGGCTCCACGAGCACGATAAATCCGCTCGCGTGGCAGCCGGGGTTCGCCACGCGCCTAGAGGCAGCGATCTGCTCCCGCCGCCCGGCCAGCTCCGGAAAGCCGTAGGCCCAGCCCGGCGCGGTGCGGTGGGCGGTGGAGGTGTCGATGATGGCGACGTGGTCGCTCTCCACAAGGGACACCGCCTCGACCGAGGCCGCGTCCGGCAGGCAGAGAAACGCGACGTCTGCGCTGTTGATCGCGTCTTTGCGCGCAAGGGGATCCTTGCGCAGCGCATCCGGCAGGGTGATGAGCTGAATATCCGGCCGCTTGGAGAGCCGGTCATAGATCCGCAGCCCGGCGGTGCCGGCGCTGCCGTCAATAAATACATTCGTCATGATTTCAGGCACGCTTTCACATATGCAATCTGCGCCTCCACGGACTGCACGGACGTGCCGCCCTCGGAGCTGCGCTTTTCCACGCACGTATTCAGGTCGATCTCCGGGTACAGGTCTTCGTCGAACAGGTCGCTGAACGTCTTGTATTCGTCGAGCGTCAGGGTTTCGAGTACCTTGCCCTCGGCGATGCACTTGGCCACGATCTGGCCGGAGATCTTGTAGGCGCTGCGGAAGGGCAGCCCCTTTTTCACGAGATAGTCGGCAAGATCGGTCGCATTGATGAAACCGGTCTGCGCCGCTTTTTTCATGTTGTCCGTGCGCACGGTCATCGTGGCGATCATCGGCGCGAAGACCTGCAGGCACATCTTCACGGTCTCCACTGCGTCGAAGATGGCCTCCTTGTCCTCCTGCATGTCCTTGTTGTAGGCCAGCGGCAGACCCTTCAGCGTGGTCAGCAGCGCCATGAGGTCGCCGTAGACCCGCCCCGTTTTGCCGCGCACCAGCTCCGCCATGTCGGGGTTTTTCTTCTGCGGCATAATGGACGAGCCGGTCGTGTACGCGTCCGAGAGGGACACGAACTGGAACTCCCAGCTCGACCAGAGGATCAGCTCCTCCGACAGGCGCGACAGGTGCATCATCAAAATTGCGTAGCCGCTCAGCAGCTCCACGCAGAAGTCGCGGTCGGACACGCCGTCGAGACTGTTGCGCGCAACGCTGTCAAAGCCGAGCTGTTTGGCCTCCATCCACCGGTCGGTGTCATACGTGGTCCCGGCCAGCGCGCAGCAGCCGATGGGCGACACGTTCAGGCGCTTCAAGGCGTCCTGCAGCCGGTCGACGTCGCGCAGGAGCATCATGGCGTAGGCCATCAGATGGTGGCCGAACGTGATGGGCTGCGCGCGCTGCAGATGCGTATACCCCGGCAGGATGGAAGCCTTGTGCGCCTCCGCCTGCGCGGTGATGGCCGCGAGCAGCTCCTGCACGAGCGCGATGACCTCCTGCGTCTCGCTGCGCAGGTACATGCGCAGGTCGAGCGCGACCTGATCGTTGCGGCTTCTGGCGGTGTGGAGCTTTTTGCCCACATCGCCCACGCGCTCGGTCAACACCTGCTCGACGAACATGTGAATGTCCTCGCAGGCCATGTCGAATTCCAGCGCGCCGGAATTCAGATCGTCCAGAATCCCCTGCAGCGCGTCGATGAGCGTCGCCGCGTCCTGCTGTGAAATGATGCCCTTTGCGCCGAGCATCGCCGCGTGCGCCATGCTGCCCTCGATATCCTGCCGGTACATTTTACAGTCAAACCGGATGGACGAGTTGAAATCATCCGCGACCGGATCGGTTACGCCGGCGGTCCTGCCGGCCCATAGCTTTGCCATAGGTATATCCCCTCAATAGTCCATATCCTGCACGAAATTTCTCCGTGCAGGATAGTTGAATTTTGTTTGTGACGTTTGCCAAACGACTTACTTGCCGTCTACGATGGCCTGAACCTTGATCGGCAGACCGTAGAGGTTGATGAAGCCCTCGGCGTCCTTCTGGTTGTAATCGCTCTCGCCGAAGGTGGCGATCTCCTCGGAGTACAGGGAGTACGGGCTCCAGACGCCGGCGTTGATCATGTTGCCCTTGTAAAGCTTGAGCCGCACGGTGCCGGTGACGCGCTCCTGCGTCTTATCGACGAAAGCGGAGAGCGCCTCGCGCAGCGGCGTGAACCACTGGCCGTTGTACACCAGCTCCGCGAAGGTGATGGACAGCTTCTGCTTCTCGTGCATGGTCATTTTGTCGAGGCAGATGGTCTCCAGCACGCTGTGCGCCTTGTAGAGGATCGCGCCGCCCGGCGTCTCGTACACGCCGCGGCATTTCATGCCGACAAGCCGGTTTTCCACAATGTCGAGGATGCCGATGCCGTTGGCGCCGCCCAGCTCGTTGAGATTGAGGATGATGTTCTTCGCGCTCATCTGCTCGCCGTTGAGCGCGACAGGAACGCCCTGTTCAAAGTCGAGCGTGACGTAGGTCGGCTCGTCGGGCGCGTTGATCGGGGAGACGCCCATCTCGAGGAAGCCTTCCTTCTCATACTGCGGCTCGTTGCCCGGATCCTCCAGATCGAGACCCTCGTGGGACAGGTGCCACAGGTTCTTGTCCTTGGAGTAGTTCGTCTCGCGGTTGATCTTCAGCGGCACGTTGTGCGCCTCAGCGTAGTCGATCTCCTCCTCGCGGGACTTGATGTTCCACTCACGCCACGGCGCGATGATCGGCATGTTCGGCGCGAAGTGCTTGATGGCCAGCTCAAACCGAACCTGATCGTTGCCCTTGCCGGTGCAGCCATGGACGATGGCGTCCGCGCCCTCCTTCTGGGCGATCTCCACCAGCCCCTTTGCGATGCAGGGGCGCGCGTGGCTCGTGCCGAGCAGGTATTCCTCGTACTGCGCGCCGGCCTTCATCGTCGGGATGATGAAATCATCCACATACTCGTCCGTCAGATCGAGGACGTACAGCTTGGAAGCGCCGGTCTTGAGCGCCTTTTCCTCCAGACCCTCCAGCTCGTCGGCCTGACCGACGTTGCCGGATACCGCGATGACCTCGCAGTTGTTGTAGTTTTCCTTCAGCCAGGGGATTATGATCGAAGTGTCCAGACCGCCGGAGTAGGCGAGAACGACTTTTTTGATAGTTTCTTTTTTCATGGTGGGCGACCTCCATAAATAATTATTCATCACTGTGTGCATATTATTCACCTTTTGACCGAAAATGTCAAGCAAAACCGGGGAAAATCCTGTATAAATATCGTTAAATTTTTCGGCCGCTTTTCGTGATTATGCACATAGCGGCCGAATTTCCGTGTATATATTCACTTTTAAATGAATATTCCGCTGGATGCAAGCAATTGCATCCAGCGGAATCGAACAGCTTCTGTTATTGCTTCAGCGCTGCAATTTCATCCAGCCACATCCGGCTCGACGCGTCCGATGGCATGCGCCAGTCGCCGCGCGGGGAGAGCGTGACCGTGCCGACCTTGACGCTGTCCGGCAGACAGGAGCGCTTGAACTGCTGCGCAAAGAACCGGCGCGTGAACACCTCCAGCCAGTGCAGGATCGTCGCGTCGTCGTAAAGCCCGGCGAACGCGAGCTTTGCCAGCCGGTAGAGCTTGCGCGGGCGCGCGCCGTAGCGCAGCATATAGTACAGGAAGAAATCGTGCAGCTCGTACGGGCCGACGAGATCCTCCGTCTTCTGCGTCATCTCGCCGCTCGCGGACGCGGGCAGCAGCTCCGGCGACACGGGCGTCGCCAGAATGTCCTCCAGCACCTCGGCCAGCTCCAGCCCGGCACTGTGCGCCTCGTAGCGGATGATATAGCGCACGAGTGTCTTCGGGATGGAGGCGTTTACGCCGTACATGCTCATGTGGTCGCCGTTGTAGGTTGCCCAGCCGAGCGCAAGCTCGGAGAGGTCGCCGGTGCCGACGACGATGCCGCCGGTTTCGTTTGCGATGTCCATGAGCACCTGCGTGCGCTCGCGCGCCTGACAGTTTTCATACGTCACGTCCGTGACGGCCTCGTCATGGCCGATGTCGGCAAAGTGGCTGCGCACCGAGGCGGTGATGTCCACCGTGCGCACCGTCACGCCCAGCAGCTCGCACAGGCGCACGGCGTTCGACTTTGTGCGCTGCGTGGTGCCGAAGCATGGCATTGTCACGGCGACGATGTCCCGGCGCGCTCGGCCGAGCATGTCCATCGCGCGCACCATGACGAGCAGGGCGAGCGTGCTGTCCAGCCCGCCGGAGATGCCGACGACCACCGTTTTGCAGCGCGTGTGCGCGATGCGCTTTTTCAGCCCATACGACTGCATCTGGAGGATCATCTCCGCGCGCTCGGCGAGGATGGCGCCGTCCGCCGGGACGAACGGGTGCTTGGCAAATTTCCGCGACAGCGGCGTTTCGCGCACCGGCTGGTCGAAGACCACCGTGCGGCACGGCGCGCTGCCAGACGCGTCGAAGCTCGTGTTGCGGTGCCGTTCGCTGCGCAGGTGGAACAGGTCAAGCTCCGTTATGAGCAGGTCGTCCTCCGGCGCAAAGGGCTTCTTCTCCGCCAGCAGCGCGCCGTTTTCGCTGATGAGATGGTGCGCGGAAAAGACCATATCCTGCGTGGACTCCTCCGGCGCCGCGTTGGCGTACACATAGCCGCACACCAGCCGCGCTGCCGTGGCGCAGATCAGCATCCGGCGGTACTCCGCCTTGCCGATCACCTCGTCGGACGCGGAGGCATTCGCGATCACGGTCGCCCCGGCGAGACACAGCCGCTTCGACGGCGTCTCCGTTGCCCAGACGTCCTCGCACAGCTCTACGCCGAGACAGAAATCGTCCATCCCCGCGCAGCGGAACACCAGATCCGTGCCGAACGGAACGGTCTCGCCGCCGAACGGGATCTCTGCTGCGCCGTTGTAGCGCGCGCCGGAGGTGAACTGGCGCTTTTCGTAAAACTCGCCGTAGTTCGGCAGCCACGTCTTCGGCACAACGCCGAGCACGCGCCCGTCGTGCAGCACCGCCGCGCAGTTATACAGCTTTCCCTGCAGCCGCAGCGGGAAGCCCACCACGACCACCGGGTATTTGTCCTTCGTGTAGTCGCGCAGCGCGAGCACCTGCTCCTCCGCCGCGCGCAGCAGCAGGTCGGAATAAAACAGGTCGCCGCAGGTATAGCCCGTCACGCACAGCTCCGGCAGCACCAGCAGATTCACCTGCTTCGCCTGGGCCTGGTCGATCCGCGCGCGGATCTTCTGCGCATTGTCCACCGCGTCCGCCACCGTGACCGCCACGGAGGCCGCCGCAACTCTGATAAAACCGTCCTGCATATGCTTCGCCATCCTTTTTTCAATTACATAATCAGTATACCCCGGATCGGTGCGCTCATCGCACGCGCCGCCGTGAAAAAATCAAATCAGACCGGTCAGGCTGCGCGCCTCGTCGAGCGTCAGCCCGTTTTCCGACGCGATGTGCGCCAGATCGTCATACTCCGCCTTGCTGCGCTGTACGCCGTAGCCCGCGGATGTTTTTATGCGCACGGGTCCGTAGGGCGTTTCCACTGTGCCGGTTTCGCGCCGGAGCACATAGCGGCGGCACACCGTCTCGCGGATGCCGATCGTGCTTGTGTGGCGGAACATCAGCCGCACCATTCGGTCGCGCTGCTCCGGGCGGCACAGGCACGTGAGCCGGATGCCGGGGCGGTTTTTCTTCATGCCCACCGCCTCGGTGAACACCTCCGGCGCGCCCGCGTCCAGCAGCGTCTGCATGGCGAAGCCCACAGCCTCCGGCGTCATGTCGTCCACGTTGCAGGTAAGCTCAATGATGCCGTCGCCATCCTCCGCGTCGCCGAGCAGCGCGCGCACGCAGTTGGCGCGGCCGAAGTCCCGGCTCCCCACGCCGTAGCCCACGGCGGAAACCGTCATGGCCGGCATTTGGCCGAAATCCTGCACGAAGCGCTTCAAAAGCGCCGCGCCCGTCGGCGTGCAAAGCTCCGCCTCGATCTCGCCCGCACAGACGGGGATGCCCTCCAGCAGCGCGGCGGTCGATGGAGCGGGCACGGGCAGCACCCCGTGCGCGCAGCGTACCGTGCCGAAGCCCGTACACACCGGGGACGCCGTGATGCGCTTCGGCGCCAGCTCGTGCAGCAGCAGGCAGCAGGTGACGATATCCGTCACCGCATCGAGCGTGCCCAGCTCGTGAAAGTGGATGTTTTCCACCGTACAGCCGTGCACGCGGCTCTCCGCCTGCGCCAGCAGGGCGTAGACGGCCTTCGCGTCCGTCTTCACCGGCTCCGGCAGGGCAAGCGCGTCGATCAGCGCCGCGATGTCGCGCACCGCGCCACCGTGGTGGTGATGGATGTCCTGCGTCTCCTCTGCACCGTATACCGTGACGGCGTAGTGCGTTCCCGCGACGCCGCAGGTCTGCGTTTGCTCCGCCGCGACGCGCACGCCCGGCAGGCCGAGCGCGTTGATCCGGTCGATGACCGCCTGCGGATGTGGGTGCAGCTCCAAAAGCGCGGCGCAGAGCATATCGCCCGCCGCGCCCATGCCGCAGTCCAGATACAGCTGCTTCACGGCTTACCTCCCAAGTGGTTGATCATGCTGGCGAGATACCCGCCGCCGAAGCCATTGTCGATATTCACGACGGACACGCCGCTGGCGCAGGAGTTGAGCATGCTCAGCAGCGCTGCGACGCCGCCGAAGGACGCACCGTAGCCCACGCTCGTGGGCACCGCAATGACCGGGCAGTCGGCCAGACCGCCGATCACGCTCGGCAGCGCGCCCTCCATGCCCGCGACCGCCACGATGGCGCGCGCGGACATAATGGTCTCCATGTGCGCGAGCAGCCGGTGTACGCCGGACACGCCCACGTCAAACAGCCGCACCACGCGGTTGCCGAGCGCTTCCGCTGTGAGCGCGGCCTCCTCCGCAATGGGGATGTCGCTTGTGCCGCCGGTGGCGACGACGATGGTGCCGTCCCCGTCCGGCTCCGGCAGTTCGCCGATGATGCCGACGCGCGCGGCCGGCTCATATCGCAGCGGGTGCACCTTTGCGATCGCCTCCGCCGTCTCCGGCCCGATGCGGGTGATGAGGATCGTTTTCTGATGCCGCTCGCGCATGGCGTTTGCGATGCCGATGATCTGCTTGTCGGTCTTGCCCGCGCCGTAGATCACCTCGGCCACACCCTGCCGCACGCCGCGGTGGTGATCCACCTTGGCAAAGCCGAGATCCTGAAACGGCTCCATTTTGAGCTGGAGCACCGCGTCCGCCGGGGTTATTTCCCCCATGCGCACCTGCTCCAGCAGGTGTAAAATTTCGGTTTGGTTCATTGAAAAATGCCTCCTTGTGGGGTGTGCTGCGGCGTCAGAGCGCCGCAAGCTCCTCCAGCTTCTGCAAATCCAGAATTTCCACCTGCCGCCGTCCGGTGCGCAGCACGCCCGTCTCCTGCATGCGGTTGAGCGTGCGCGTGGCCACCTCGCGGGAGGTGCCGGTGGCGCTGGCGATCATCTCGTGCGTCACTTCCACAACGTGCCCGTCGCCGCTGCCGGCGCGCGCGCGCTCCAGCAGAATGCGCGCCACGCGCGATTTGAGCGGCAGAAACGCGAAACCGTAAAACGCGTTGACGACCTCCTGCACGCAGTCGGCGGTGACGTTCATATACATGCTCTGGATTATGGGAGTCTCCTGCGTTGCGGTACACAGATCCGCCTTGGAAATATAGGCGAGCACGCTGTCCTGCTCGGCCTGAAACACCGGGATGATGTTCTCCGGCTTGTTTTCGTACATCTCCAGAATGATACCGGTCTGTCCCTTGTACCGGTGGTAAATGGTCGCCTCATGCCCGGAGGGGGAGATCATATAAATGCGGATCGCGCCCTCATAGACATAGTACATGCCGCCGTTGCAGATCTGGTGGAAGTAGATGTTCTCCCCTGCGTGAAATTCACGCGGCTTGCAGTAGTGGGCGAGACGGGTTTGCTGCTCCGGCGTAAGCGCAGACCAGAACGGGAAGAATAAACCGTAGTCGCACTCATATTCCTCCGGAACCATGCCGGTGCTGATCGTGGGATCCAGAAACTTCGCGTCCATGGGCGCCCTCCTGTTTCGCTGCAGAGCAGCAGTGTGATGTTCGTCACGAACATGATACACATTATACACAAAAAAACGCAAAAGTCTACGCCGCGCGTGAAAAATGTCGCCGCGTTCGGCGCGGTTATGGGGTTTTCAATTTTGCCGGTCTGCGGTATAATAACCCATTATGACCAAATAAGGAGTTGCCGCCATTGCGTTTGCTTGCAATTGATTTGGACGGAACCTGTCTCGATTCCAAAGACCGGCTTCCCGAATCCACGGTGCTGGCGCTGCGCCGCGCGCTGGGCGCCGGCGTCGCCGTCGTGCCGACGACCGGGCGCAATCTGCTCGGCGTGCCGAAGACGCTGCGCACCCTCCCCGGCGTGCGCTACGTGATTACCTCCAACGGCGCGGCCATCTATGACCTGCAGGAGGACCGCACCGTCTACGAACGCCTGATCCCCTGCGGGCAGGCGATCGAACTGATGGAACGCTGCCGGGTACACGGCGCGCCGCAGGCCGTCACCATCGGGAAAAATATCATCGACGGGAACCCGCTCGTCGCCAAAATGCGCCACAAGCACTTTCATGATTTTGAAGACAGCCTGCTCGCCCATGATCTGACGGCGTATGTGCGCGACGCCGGTGCGGATGTGGAGAAGCTGCACATCTTCTATTTAAAGAGGTGGAAGAGCGACCGCATCCTTGACCTGCTCCGGCAGGAGCCGGGCGTTTCGTTCAGCGGCACGCCGGGCGAGCACAGCGAGGTCGTCGCCGCCGGCGTCAACAAGGCCGGCGCGCTTGCGCACCTGTGCGCCATGCTGGGCACGGCGCCGGAGGAGACCGCCGCCATCGGCGATTCGGACAACGACGTGGAGATGCTGCGCTTTGTCGCGCGCTCGTTCGCCATGGGCAGCGCGCCTGACTACGTCAAGCAGGCGGCGAAGTTTGAAACGGACGACAGCGACCACGACGGCGTAGCCTACGCTGTGCAGCGGCTGCTGCGCGATTGGACGGAGGCGGGCGTATGAACGACGAACTGCAAAGACTGACCTGCGGCGATTTCACCGCCGCGCTGGCTTCTGCCGCGCCGACGCCAGGCGGCGGAGGCGCCGCCGCGCTCACCGGGGCGCTGGCTGCGTCGCTCGGCGCGATGGCCGCAGCCGTCACCGCCGGGAACCCAAAGTTCGCCGGCGCTGCGCCGGAGTTGCTCGACCTTGCTGCCGAGGCCGGCCGGCTGCGCACCGCGCTGCTGGCGCTCATCGACGCGGACGCGCAGGGCTTCGCTCCGCTCGCCGCGGCCTACGCCATCCCAAAGAGCGACCCCGCGCGCTCCTCGACGCTCGCCGCTGCGTCTGAACAGGCGTGCGCCGCGCCGCTGGAAATGATGCGCCGCTGCTGTGAAATTGCAGAACTTTTGGAGAACGCGCTCGTCAAAACCAGCAAACTGTTGATTTCCGACGTCGGCTGCGGCGCGCAGCTTTGCCGCGCGGCGCTGATTGCAGCGTCCATGAACGTATTTGTAAACACCGGTGCGCTCGACACGGCGGCGAAAGCGCGCATCGAGACGGAAGCCGGGGACATGCTCTCGCAGTATGTCCCGTTATGCGATCAAATTTCAGACGCCGCCATGCGGCGTCTGCGTGGAGGGCAATGACGATGGAAAAACTGCTGCGCGGCGCGCCTGTGGCCGCCGCTCTGGAAGAAAAACTGAAAACGAAAGCCGCAGCGCTGCGGGAGCAGGGCGTCACGCCCACGCTCGCCATCGTGCGCGCCGGGGCGCAGGAGGGCGATCTCGCCTACCAGCGCAGCATCCAGCGCCGCGCCGAGCGGCTCGGCGTGGAGACCGTGTGCTTTGAGCTGCCGGGCGACTGCACCCAGCAGGCGCTGCTGGACGTGATCGACCGCGTCAACGGCGACGGCGCCATCCACGGCTGCCTGCTGCTGCGCCCGCTGCCGAAGCAGGTTGACGAGCGCGCCGTGTGCGATGCGCTCTCGCCGGAAAAGGACATGGACTGCGTGTCCACCGGGGCGCTTGCGCGTGTGTTCACCAACCGGACGCCCATTCCGCCCTGCACCGCGCAGGCATGCATGGAGATTTTGGACTTTTACGGCGTCGATCCCGCGGGCAAGCGTGCGGTCGTCGTCGGGCGCAGTCTCGTCATCGGAAAGCCCGTCGCCATGCTGCTGCTGGCGCGCAACGCCACCGTGACGGTCTGCCACAGCCGCACGGCCGATCTGCCCGCGTGCTGCCGCGAGGCGGATATTCTCATCGCTGCGGCCGGACAGGCTGGCCTGATCGGCGCGGACTGCCTGTGCCCCGGCCAGATCGTGCTCGACGTGGGCATCCACACCGCGGCGGACGGCACGCTCTGCGGCGACGTGCGCTTTGCGGAGGCCGAGCCGATCGTGCAGGCGATCACCCCCGTGCCCGGCGGCGTCGGCAGCGTAACGACCACGCTGCTGCTGTCCCACGTGGTCGAAGCTGCTCAGAAATGACGGCGCGCAGGGCGCGATCGCCGGATTTTTACGCGGGGTTTGAAAATCCGGCTTGAAAACTCTGAAATTTTCTGAAAATTCACAAATATTTGTTATCTATTCCTGCATTTCCTGCTAGAATACAGGCAGCTTAAACAGACGCGGAGGCCGCAATCTTGGACAAACTGCTTCAAAAGCTACAAAACCCGAAAAAGAAAGAAGACGATCTGCCTGTCCGGCAGGCGGTTCCGGTAGTCGAAGCCGACCCGGAGACCGGTCTGACCGCCGCGCAGGTGCGCGAGCGGACGGAGCGCGGATGGGCCAACACGCCCGTCGATCCGCCCGGAAAATCCGTCAAGCAGATCATCTTCAGCAACGTGTTCACGTACTTCAACATGATCTTCTTCCTGCTGGCGCTGTGCGTCATCGCCGTGCAGCAGTGGCTGAACCTGACGTTCATGGGGATCATTATTATCAACACCGCCATCGGCATCGTGCAGGAGATCCGCTCGAAGCGTACGCTCGAAAAGCTGAACATCCTCGCTTCGCCCAAGGCCGTCGTCGTCCGCGACGGCAAGCGCAGTACGGTCGGCACCGAAACGCTCGTGCGCGACGATATCGTGGTGTTCGCCGCCGGAAACCAGATTTATGCGGACGCTGTGGTGGCGGACGGGGAGTGCTACGTGAACGAGGCGCTCATCACCGGCGAGTCGGACGAGATCAAAAAGCAGCCCGGCGACCAGCTTTTGTCCGGCAGCTTCATCGTGAGCGGTCTCTGCCGCGCGCGGCTGACCGCCGTCGGCGCGGATTCCTACGTCTCGCGCCTGACGCTGGAGGCCAAGCAGGCCAAAAAGCCGCAGACCTCCGAAATGATGCGCTCGCTGCAAAGTCTCGTGAAGTGGATCGGCGTGATCGTTATTCCGCTGGGCGTCATCATGTTCATCAAGGAATTCATCTGGCTGGGTCGGGACATCCCCGTTGCCGTGACCTCCACGGTCGGCTCGATCATCGGCATGATTCCGGAGGGGCTGTACCTGCTGACGAGCCTTGCGCTCGTCGCGGGCGTGGTGCGTCTGGCGCAGCGCAAAACGCTGGTGCATGAGCTGGACTGCATCGAGACGCTCGCACGCGTGGATACGCTGTGCGTGGACAAGACCGGCACCGTCACGGAAAACAAGATGATCGTGGAGGATGTGCACCTCCTGTGTGAGGACCGCTTCACGCTCGACGATATCCGCATGATCATGTCCGACTACGTGTACGCCATGCAGGCGGACAACGACACCATGGCCGCCCTGCGCCGGTACTTCACCGGCGAGGTGACGCAGCAGTCCATTGCGGCGCTGCCGTTTTCCTCTGCGAAAAAATACGGCGGCGTGTCCTTCCACGATGACGAAACGTACCTGCTCGGCGCGCCGGACGTGCTGCTCGCCGGGCGGGAAAACCCTTATGCCGAGCAGATCGAGGCGTACTCCGCCAAGGGCTGCCGCGTGCTGCTGCTGGGCATGTACGACGGCTCGCTGGAGGATGAGACGCTCTCGGCCGACCTGCTGCCGCTGGCGCTCATTTTGCTCTCGAACAAGATCCGCGCAGAAGCGCCCGAGACGTTCGGCTACTTCGCCAGACAGGGCGTGGCCGTGAAGGTCATCTCCGGCGATAATGCGCTGACCGTCTCCGAGGTCGCCAAGCGCGCCGGCATTGAAAACGCCGACAAATTTGTCGATGCGCGCACGCTCACGAGCGACGACATGATCCGCGAGGCCGCAGGACAGTACACCGTCTTTGGCCGCGTCACGCCCGCGCAGAAGCGCAAGCTCGTGCAGGCGCTCAAGGCCGACGGCCACACCGTCGCCATGACGGGCGACGGCGTGAACGATGTGCTCGCGCTCAAGGAGGCGGACTGCTCCATCGCCATGGCCTCCGGCAGCGACGTGGCCTGTCAGGTGTCGCACATCGTGCTGCTCGACTCGAACTTTGCGTCCATGCCGTCCGTCGTGGCGGAGGGCCGCCGCGTCATCAACAACATTGAGCGCAGCGCCTCGCTGTATCTCGTCAAGAACATTTTCACGTTTTTCCTCGCGTTTATCACGCTGTTTGCCACGCTGCCGTACCCGTTCAGCCCGGCACAGCTCAGTCTTGTGAACGCGCTGACCATCGGGATCCCGTCGTTCATCCTGGCCATGGAGCCGAACGAGAACCTGATCACCGGCAAATTCCTGCGCAACGTCATTTTCCGGGCGCTGCCCACCGCGGCGACCGATCTGGTGCTGATCGTCGGCATTCTGCTGTTTTACATTGCGTTCCAACTGGACGACAGCGCCATGAGCACCATCTGCACCGGCGTTATGGGCATTGTCGGTCTCATGATGGTGCATCGCACCTGCAAGCCGTACAACCCCATCCGCAAGGCTATGATGATCGCGCTGCTCGTGCTGTTCGTGATCGCCTACTTCTTCCTGCCGGAACTGTTCACGCTCACAACTCTGGATTTTTCCAGTGCGCTCATCCTCATCGTGTTCGGCATGCTGGCCTGGCCGGTGCTGAACGTTTTCAGCCGGCTGACCGACCAGATCAAGGACTGGTGGCTGAACCGCAGAAAACACGGCGCCAAAGCAAAGTCATAACAGCGCCGACCATACAAGCAACCCCCGGCATGCAAAGATGCCGGGGGTTGCTGCTGAAAAAGGGAGTGCCGGGGCGCGCCGGAGGTGCACAACCCGGCCGGGGTGTATACGGAAAGACCTGCGGGGGCTTGCAGATCAGAAGTCAACGACGTTTAGGAGCGCGCCGGTTCCGGCCTTCCGTTTATTTTCGGCGCGGGACTCTGCCCGGAGACGCTTTTGAGACCTGCGCCAGCTCCTCCAGACTGGTCCAATCCTCAATGCGGATCTTGCCGCGGCTGGTGCGCAGCAGGCCGAGCTGCCGGAGCCCGTCGATCTCGCGGCTGATAACCTCGCGCGTGGTTCCGAGATGGCGCGCGATCTCCTCGTGCGTGATGCGGGCAAAGCCGTCTTCCGGGTGGGACTCCACCTTTTCCAGCAGCACGCGCGCGATTCCGCTGCGCAGCGGGTTAAAGAAGTAGAACTCAATGTTGTTCAGAACGGTCTGCATATTAGCCGCCGCGGTGCGCACCAGAAACGGCGTGATCTCCGGCGCGGCCAGACTCAGCGGCTCCAGACAGGCGGTGTTGATATAGGCGAATACCGAGTCGCAGCTCGCCTGCAGAATGGGGACTGTGTCCCCCGCGGCGGCGCTGTCGAGCGTGAGCAAATAACAGCAGGAGCCGGGATGCTGGATCATCAGCGTGATCTCACGCCCGGAGGCGACGGCGATGTAGACGCGCAGCGCGCCCTCCAGCACCATGAACAGGCCGTTTTTCTCCGGCATGGTGAACTCAACGCTGTCTCCCGCCCGATAGGAGCGGACGATGGTGTTCCGGCGCAGCAGATTGCGCTGGTCTTCGGAAAGCGCATCCCAAAAAGGGAGGCAGAAAGAAAAATCGTAGTTTTTTGTCTTTCGTTCCGTCATAATGAGATCTCCTGCGCAGACGCAAACATCTGTAAGCTGCACTCACATGTGTTATGGATATCGTTTTATGTTATTTGCACTAACATTTGTTTGTAAAAAAATTTTCTGTGCATACAGCGGGAATTTTCATTGGGATGTTAATATCTTAGCAAATACACGCCGCTTTTCCGTGCTATTTGTTACGCAAAGAGGCAGAAATTTGTTTTTAATCAACATTCACAAATTTCAACGTTCGTTTTTGATATAATTGGCAATCAACTCGCCGGTAAACCGCACGATTTCGACCGGGGAGACGCCGAACGATACATTTTCATAGATCGTGGTACCGGTATATGCGTTCAGCAGGCACTGGTAGACGGCGTAAATGTTGACGTCCGGCCGGATCGAACCGTCGGCCACGCCTTCGCGCAGCGCCTTGAGCACGGGGATCGGGATCTCCTTATCGTAGTAATTCCAGAAGACGTTTTGAACCTCGTTGCCCTGCGTCTTTTCGGAGTAGGAGGAAAACATCTCGCGGGTGTAGTCGTACCATTCCGGCATTTCGTGATAAAAGCTGAAATATATGTCCATGCAGGCGACGAATTTTTCATAGCCGTTCTGCGGTTTGGGCGTGATGCGGACATAGCGCTCCATGAAGGCGCTGTAAAACGTGACGAGCGCGTCCTGCCACGCGGCGAACACAAGCGCGTCCTTGTTTTGGAAATAGCGGTACAGCGAGGTCGGCGTGAGATTGGCGGCCTCGGCAATGCGGGTGATCGGCGTGGCGGCGATGCCGTCGGAAATGAACAGGCTCTGCGCAGTTTTGATGACTTTCTGGATGTTATACGCGCGTTCTTCGCTGCGTTTCATGGCAGTTTCACCTCAAACAAGTTCCGCCCGGCGCGTCAGCGGCGGCGGTGGATGGCCGGGAAAAGGGTCTGCGTTTAGTATGCCACACTTCTCCGGTGTTTGCAACGCTGAAAAATGGCACGATTCGGCGCAAATGATTGCGCCGGGACATGGGGTATGGTATAGTGGGGGCAGAGATTCGATGACGACGCGCGCCGATTGGGCGTGAAAAATGAGGAGGAATTTTTGTGCAGATCCGAAAAACGACCGTTTTGTATTTCAGCCCGACCGGCGGCACGAAGAAGGTCGCACAGCTTCTGGCGCAGGCGCTGTCCGCCGAGGAGGCGGACATTACCGTCAGCGTGCCGGAGCAGGCGCGGCGCTTTGGCGCGGATGAGCTGGTGGTGCTGTGCGTGCCGGTGTACGGCGGGCGCGTACCGCTGCCGTTCTGCGGCCGTGTGCGCGAGCTGACCGGCGAGCAGACGATGCTGGCGCTTGTTGCGGTGTACGGCAACCGCGCCGTGGACGACGCGCTGCTGGAGACGCAGCTTCTGGCGAACCGGCAGGGCTTCGTCACGGTGGCGGCGGCGGCGTTCATTGCGCCGCACTCGATCGACACGCAGTACGGCGCGGGCCGCCCGAATGCGGACGATGTGGCGATTCTGAACGATTTTGCCCAAAAGCTTGCCGCCAAGGCCGCCGCCGCGGAAAGCGCCAGGGCGGCGGAGATCACCGCGCCTGGCAATCAGCCGCTGCGGGAGTATAAGGGGCTGCCGCTCAAGCCTGTGGTGTCGATGAGCTGCACCGGCTGCGGCCTCTGCGCCAAGAACTGCCCGGCCGGGGCAATCGACCCGAAAAACCCGAAAAAGCTCGATAAGAACAAATGTATCTCCTGCATGCGCTGCATCATGATCTGCCCGAACACGGCGCGCAAGATCCCGGCGCCGCTCATGCTCGCAGCGCGCGGCTCCCTGAAAAAGATGTGCTCCGGCGTGTGCACCCCTGCTGTCTATCTGTGAGCGGAACGCCCATGAAAGTTCTTGATCTGACCCAAACGGTCTCCGGCCGCACGATGGTCTATCCCGGCACAGAGCCGGCAGAGCTGACCCCGGCCAATACGCTGGAGCGCGACGGCTTCCGCGAGACGCGGCTGCGCCTGTATTCCCACACCGGCACGCACATGGACGCCCCGGCGCACATGCTGCCGGACGCGCCGTATCTGGACGAGCTGGACGCGGCGCAGTTTTGCGGCAAGGGCTATGTGCTCGACTGCGCGCCGCTCGGCGCGGGCGGACGGGTGACGGCGGAGATGCTCCGCGCTGTGCCGGAGCTGCGAACGGTTGATTTTCTCCTCCTGCACACCGGCTGGGATGCGTTTTGGGGTACGCCGGACTATTTCGGCGCGTTCCCGGTGCTGACGGTCGAGGCCGCGCAGGTTCTGGCGAAACTGGGACTCAAGGGCGTCGCGGTGGACGCGATGAGCGTCGATCCGATGGACAGCACGGAATTCCCCGTTCACCATGTGCTGTTCGAGCATGGGATACTCTCCATCGAAAATCTGTGCAATCTGTCGGAGGTCTGCGGTCAAACCGTCTGGTTTGCCGCACTGCCGCTGAAATTCCAGCAGTCCGACGGCGCGCCGGTCCGCGCGATCTGTATCACAGACGACTAAAGCACTTGCCCCGGCCTTTGGCCGGGGCAAGTGCTTTTGTATGTGGGATCAGTTCCAGCCGAGGAAGCACTCCTGGCTTTCCACCTCGGCGTAGAGAATGGCGCCGCGGTCGGAGACGTCGTAGACATGGATGACGTCCTCCAGCCCTGCGCTGGCGCTTGGCGGCACCAGCTCCGTGAACCGGTCGGGCAGCGTCGAGAGCAGAGACTCGCGGAAGTCACAGCCGGCCTCGTCCTGATAGATGGCGGAGTAGAACGTGCCGGCCTCGACGAGGTCCTGGAAGAAGTGGCTGCCGTAGGACAGCTCCGGCACGAGGCCGTGCTCGTTGTACGACACCTCGGCGACGGACATGAAGTGGCTGATCTCCATGAAGTTCACGGGTACGCCCAGACTGATTGTTGTGGTGCCCCAGCGTCCCGGCCCGATCAGCACGGCCTGCTTGCCGCGCAGCAGGGCATTGAGCGTGCCGATGGTGCGCGCGGTCTGGTATTTCATCTGCGGCACGAGATCGAGATAGGGCTTGGACTTGACCTGAACGATGTAGCGCACGGGCTGGCACATGTTTCCGCCCATGAAGTTGCCGTGGATCTTGTACAGATATTCCGACATCTCCGGCGCGACGGATGCGCTTCCGATGCCCTTGGTCTGCAGCGGGCGGCACTGCAGGAGGTTGATGCGATAATCCGCGTCCGGCCCTTCGCGGAAGTTGCAGGCGTATTCGATATCGACCGGGTAGTCGTACTTCTCCTGCAGCAGGGAGAGGATGTGTGTCATCGTTGCGGCAAAGTCCGTCTGCCACAGGAGCTTTTTGAAGCTCAGGATGTCCGGCGCCTTGTCGCGGATGCCAAGCTCCCGGAAGCGGTTGATCGTGGCGAGATCCGCTTCGGTGAAGAGGGACATGTCGGCCTTCAGCTCGCGCCGGTCGATGGACTCCGCCGGAATGGTGACAAATTCGTTCTTCTCCAGATCAATTGCGTCCACATGGTGCTGCGAGAAGCGGTACTCGTCGCCGTACTCGCACATGAGCGGGGCGCGCGGATTATCCAGACTGATGAGCCGGGCGTAATCGTCCGCCTCGCGGTCCACGGCGCGGGTGCCCATGCCGAGCACCAGACGCAGCATGCCCTTGTTTTCCGTGCTGGTGTTGTTCCGGCAGATGTAGAGGTTTTTCGAATGGCCGACGCCCGCGATGTGCGGGTAGTAATACTTGCCGTGGCAGTCGCCGGAGACGCGCATGACGAGCAGCGCCATCTGCTCGTCGCGGTCGAGCAGGTTGCGGTCAGCGCGGTACTGGATGGCGTCGATGTTCACGGTGCTGGCGTACACGGTGCGCACGGCCTGCTCGAACACGGCGTAGCGCTCCTCCAGGGTACCCTGGTTTGCACAGAACACGCTGTCGTATTTGCCGGCGAACGCGTTGCCGAAGCCGTCTTCCAGCAGGGAGCTGGAGCGCACGATGATCGGCGACTGGCCGAAGTATTCGAGCATGGAGAGAAACTGCTCCTTGATGCCCGGCGAGAACGTGCCGTGCAGCAGCTCCTGCTGGATCTGCGGCGCGACCTCCAGATAGTCGCGCACCTCGTTCATCTTGGTGCGCAGTCCCCAGCCGTTGTTGTCGACAAAGTAGGTGTAAAACACGTCCGCGCCGATGTAATAGGAGTCGTGCGGCTCGATGCGCTTTTCAAAGAATTCGGGGTCGGAATCGCGCAGGATGTTGCGCGCCAGCAGCATGCCGGCGGCCTTGCCGCCGATGCAGCCGGTGCCGATCTCCCGGTTTTTGATGTCGATGAGATCCTTGACGGAGAAGTAGCGGCGGCACAGCTCCAGCCGCTGCGGCTCGATGCCGAGCAGACACTGGAGAATGTTGTCGATCTGCGCATCGTCCTTGTCCCCGGCCATGACGGCGTCGAACATCTTGTCCCAGCAGTCGCGCTGCTCGCCGATCTGCACGAATTTCTCAAAGATGGAGTAGGTGTCCACGCTGGAGGTCAGCGTCGTGCACTGGTCGCCGCGCAGGCAGATGGGAAAGTACATCGTCTTCGCGCTCCGGCCGTTGACGTTGACGGGATGGATGTACAGCGCGCCGTCCATCGTACGCATGTTCAGCAGCACGGGCGCGGCGTGGCGGATGTGGGAGATCGTGTCGTATGTGTGGCTTTCGTACATAATGGGGAAGTAGCCGATCGACTCCATCTCCGACAGATACGGATTGGTCAGGCAGAAAAAGTTGCTGATCATCCGGTCGGAAAACCAGAACTTCTGCAGCTCGGTCAGGCAGTCGAAGATGTAAAAGACGCCCTTGCCCTCCTGCCGGATGATGCGGTGGACGGCGACGGTGAAGCTCTCAAAGCCGATGTGCGCGTCCAGCTCGTACTTCTTCGCGTTTGCGCCGGAGGCTGCCAGTGCGTCCGCATCCACGACCTCCACGTGCTCGCCGAAGCGGAAGTACACGATGCGCTTGCCGGCGCGCGCGATGTTCATCACAAAGCGGTTGGCGACGTAAATATAATCGGCCAGACTGTTGATCTGCCAGACGACGTTGTCCCCGGTACGCAGGCTGTCGAGCGCATGGTCAAGCCCTTCGATGCCGGTGCTGATTTTCATGGGTTCGCTCATAACGATGCACCTCTGCTTCCAAAACTCGTGTTTTTGCGGTTCTGCTTTCAGAATACACCCAAACCGGACGCTTCACAAGAATTGTTATGTTTGCAACAGAAAAAATTTTCCGAATGGAATTGACATTTGTCGCGCAGGTGCTTTAAAATACATAGATAAGCATAATATACAATGGGATGAAATATCCATTGCGGAGAAAGGGGGACGCCATGAGGCAAAAATGGTTTGAGGACGAGCAGGAAATCCATCTGCTGCAGCGCGGCAAGCGCAGCGCTTTGAACGTGGTGTTCGGCCGGTTCACCGTCATCGCGCTGCTGCTGGTGCTGGAATTCGTGTTTCTGTTCTGGGGCGCGCAGTTCCTCGGCCGGCATTCGCCCGTGTTCTATGTGGCGGGCCGGGTGCTGGCGGTGCTCTGTATTTTGTGGCTGGTCAACCGGCCGGGCAACCCCATGCCGAAGATCACATGGATCGTGCTCATCATGGCGCTGCCCGTGTTCGGGATGCTGCTATACCTGTTCGTGCAGATGGACGTCGGCCACCGGTTCATCAACCACCGCCTGCAGGAGACCATCGCGGAGACCGCGGAGTACATGCCGGCGCAGCAGGAGCTGATGGAGCGCCTGCGCACGGAGCAGCCGGAGCTGCACGGTCTTGCGACGTACATGACGCGCGTTGCAGCCAGTCCGGTTTATGAAAACACCGCCGTCACCTACTTCCCGCTCGGCGAGCAGAAGTTCGAGGCGCTGCTGGAGGAGCTGGGCAAGGCGGAGCACTTTATCTTTCTGGAGTATTTCATCATCGACGAGGGCACCATGTGGGGCCGGATCCTGAAGGTGCTGGAGCAGAAGGTGCGCGAGGGCGTGGAGGTCCGCCTGCTGTACGACGGTACGTGCGCGTTCTACCGCCTGCCCTACCACTATCCGCAGCAGCTCGCGGAGCTTGGCATCCGCTGCAAAATGTTCGCGCCGCTGCGCCCGATGGTGTCAACCTATTACAACAACCGCGACCACCGCAAGATCGTTGTCATCGACGGGAAGGTCGCCTTCACCGGCGGCATCAACCTCGCGGACGAGTATATCAACCAGAAGCGCGTGCACGGCCACTGGAAGGACACCGCCGTCATGCTGCGCGGCGACGCGGTGCGCAGCTTCACGCTCATGTTTTTGCAGATGTGGGCGATCGACGAGCGGGAGGCGGACGATTACCCGCGCTATCTGGAGATCGAGCAGCCGAAGCTCGACGCGCCCGGCTATGTCCTGCCGTATGGCGACAGCCCGCTGGACGACGAGCTGGTCGGCGAGATGGTGTATATCGACATCATCAATCACGCCGAGCGGTATGTGCACATCATGACGCCGTATCTCATCATCGACAACGAGATGCTCACGGCGCTGAAATTCGCGGCCAAGCGCGGCGTGGACGTGGAGCTGCTGCTGCCGCACGTACCGGACAAGAAATTCGCCTTCGCCCTCGCCAAGAGCCACTACCGCGAGCTGCTGGACGCCGGCGTGCGCATTTTTGAGTATACGCCCGGCTTTGTGCACGCGAAGGTCTTCGTCAGCGACGACTGCAAGGCCGTCGTCGGCACGATCAACCTCGACTACCGCAGCCTGTACCTGCACTTCGAGTGCGCGGCGTACCTGTACGGCTGCCCGGCCATTCAGGAGATCGAGGCAGACTATCTGGACTCCCGCGCAAAATCGCAGGAGGTGCTGCACGAGGATCTGAAGAAGATCCCGCTGCACACGCGCCTTGCCGGCATGCTGCTGAAATTACTGGCGCCGCTCATGTGAGCGCGCCGCAGGAGAGAGGACACACGCAATGAAATACGCCTATACCCATGCCAACCTGTGGGACGGCAGGCAAGACGCCGCCCTGCGCGAGGACGTCACCGTGCTCACGGACGGCGAGACCATCACCGCCGTGCTCGAGCGCGGCGCGCGCATCCCGCGCGGCTACCGCAAGGTGGATTTGAAGGGCAAATACCTGATGCCCGGTCTGGTGAACCTGCACGCGCATCTGTTCGGCACCGGCAAGCCCAGCAAGGTGCTCGGCGGGGGCGGCGCGCAGAAGGCCATCATCGCCTTTGCCGGGTCGAAGGCCGGGCGAGGCCAAGATGACGCTCGAGCAGACGAAGGCCGTGTGCGACCGTGCGCACGCGCTGGGCTACCACGTCGCGTCCCACACCGAGAGCAGCAAGGGTGTGCGCGTTGCGCTTGAGGGCGGCGTGGACACGATTGAGCACGGCAGCTACCTCGACGACGCGCTGGTGGCGCTGTTTCAGAAACGTGGCGCGGCCTACATCGTCACAACCTCTCCGGCGCTGCCGCTGGCCAAGCTCCCGCCGGAGGTTACGAAGCTCGACGAGCTGTGCACCTATAACACGAACGTCGTGTTCGAGGGCATGATCGCCGGCGCGAAGACCGCCATGGAAAACGGCATTCCCATCGGACTCGGCACGGATGAATCCTGCCCGCTCGTCACGCCGTACAACATGTGGCGCGAGGTTTGCTGGTTTGCGGAGTACTGCGGCGTAACGAACGTATTTGCGCTGCACACGGCGACGCTCGGCAACGCGAAGATCATCGGGTTGGACAGCGTCACCGGCTCCATCGAGCCGGGAAAAAGCGCGGACATGATCGTGCTCCCCCGCAGCCCGCTCGACGATCTCACCGCCCTGCGCGACGTGGAGATGGTCGTGGCGCGCGGGAAGCTCCTGCGCCGCCCGAAGGTGAAGCGCAGCGCGCGGATCGACGCGTGGCTCGACACACTGGACTGAACTGCAAAACAAAGGCCGCGCCGGGGTGATGCCCAGCGCGGCCTTTTTCACGCAATTTTGTTTACTTGACCAGCTTTGCACGGCCGCCGTGCAGCTCGAATTTGCCCGCGCACCAGAGCTTCACCGCTTCGGGCAGCAGCTTCCACTCCGCGTCCATCAGCACGCGGCGCTGGAGCGTTACGGCATCGTCGTCCTCCTCCACGGGGACGGCGGCCTGCAGCAGCACCGGGCCGACGCCGCCGGTTTCGGACACGAGATACGCTGTGGCGCCCGTGATCTTCAGCCCCATCCGCAGCACCGCCTCGTGTACGTCCAGACCGTGCAGCTCCGCAAATGCCGGAATCAGAGACGGGTGCACCGCGATGATCTTGTTGCGGAAGGCTTTGGCCGTCTCGCGGCCGACGCCGGGCTGGAAGCCCGCCACGATGACGAAGTCAATGTCCATGTCCTTGAGCTTGTTGCGGATCGCCATATCGTAGCTGCTCTCGTTCGGGAACATGCCTGGCTCCACGACAACGGTTTCGATCTGCGCGTTTTTTGCCCGCGTCAGGGCATATGCCGCCGGGTCGGAGGAAATCACGGCGACCAGAGACAGCTCCGGGATCTCCCCGAAGAAGATGGAATCCAACAGACTCTGAAATTTCGTACCGTTTCCGGATACCAGAACCGCGCCACGGATCATATGTCAGCTCCCCCTTTCCAGCAGCTTGGCAGCCGCCCGCCGGTTGTTGTCCTCCTTCTGATTGAGCAGCTCCGTGCGCCGCCGCAGTTCCTGCTGGCTGCCGGCAAGCGACACGGCGCGGTCGATCATCCGGGTCATGCGCTCTTCTTTCAAATCTTCAAACTGCAGGTAATTGTCCTGCTCGATGTAATCCAAAAATGCCGAAACCTTCGGGTCGTAGGACACGCCGATCAGCGGAACGCCCTGCCCGGCTGAGAACACCAGCCCGTGCAGACGCATGGAGATCACCGCCGTCATGCGCGAGAGCAGGCCGATCGTCATGCCGGACTCCATCGGCTGGTCGATGACGTAATAGGGAATGCTCAGGTGTTCGGTCACCATTTCCGCCGCCTCCCAGTCCGTCCGGTGATTGATGCAGAGAAACACCGGAGTCAGCCCGTGCGTGAGATAGGCGTAGACCGCCGCCGCCGCGAACACGGTTGCCTTTTCCTCAAAGCCGTGCCACTTGCGCAGCACCAGCGCGATATAGCGCCCCTGAAGATCCATGTCGTGCTCCGCCATCAAATGGTCGATGCGGCTGGAGGCGGCGGCCGGCAGCGTCAGCGCCGGGTCGGAGGCGAGGATGATTTCCGGCTGGGTCACGCCGAAATCCGCCAACGTTTCCAGACTGTCCGGCTCGCGCAGGGTGATGACGTCCACATTCTGATTGATGATGCGCGCGGCCAGCGCCTGATCCTTGCGATAGATGATCGGGCCGATGCCGCAGCCGTACATCTGCACGGCGCAGCCGCATTTTTTCGCAGCGGTGAGGGTGTAGAGGTAATACCAGAGACTGACGCGGCTCGTCACGTCCTGCATCAGGTTGCCGCCGCCGTTGAGGTAGAGCGGGCAGCGGCGCATGATGCGGCGCATCCGCGGAAGGTTGAAGCTGTGCTCGGCGTTCACCCCATAAAGCCTGCGGGTCTCCTTCGGGCGGCGGGACAGCACCGTGACCGGCATGTTGGGGTCAATACGCCGCATTTCGCCGATGATTGCCTCCAGGATCGCTTCATCCCCCGCGTTGCCGAAGCCGTAGGCGCCGCAGATCAGCACGCCGTAGCGCACGCCTTTTTTCTGCTGCTCCAAGCGGTAGATGGTGTTGTAGATCTCCAGCTGGCGCAGGCCGGTGGCTTCCTCGGAGAAGTTTTCCCGCCCGTACGTATAGAGCGCATCGCCCATCTTTTGGCGGTAGTCCGCGTCGAGCGCGTACCGCGCGAGACAGGCTGCCAGCATCCGCACGTCGCCCGGCTCGAACAGCAGGCCGGTGACGCCGTTTTGAATCAGTACCGGAACGCCGCCGACGTCGGAAGCGACGGTCGGCAGGTGTGCACGCGCGCCCTCCGTGAGCGCATAGGGGAAGGTTTCGGACAGGGAGGTGAGCGTGTTGATGTCCAGCGCGCCGTAAAAGCTGTCCAGATCGGTGAGCCAGCCGAGGAAGAACACGTGCTCGGCAATCCCCAGCTCCTGCGCGAGCGCCTCCAGCTTTGCGCGATCCTTGCCCTCTCCGGCGATGGCCAGACGCAGATTGGGGCTGGCCTTGCGCGCCTGTGCCACGGCGCGCAGCAGCGTGGGCATATCCTTCACGGGGTCGAGCCGCGCGGCGATGCCGGCGATCACGTCGTCATCCGACACGGTGTAGCCAAAGCCGGCGAAGTAGGCCTTGCGGTCGATTTTGGGAACCTTGTGGGAAAAATCCAGCCCGTTGTAGATCGCAAACAGCCGATTCGGCTCGAAGCCGCGGTCGATCAGCCGCTGGCGGATGGGGTCGGACACACAGACCCGGTAGTCGAGCAGCCGCAGCGCGATTTTATTGAGCGTGCCATAAGTCAGAGCGGCCGCCGGACGGCCGAGATAGTCCAGCCGGTAGTCGCTGTGCACGGTTGTGAGCACGGGAATCTGCAGCGACGGGCGCAGCAGCGCGCCCATGAGGTTTGCCTTTGCGCCATGGCAGTGAACAAAGTCGTAGCCGCCCTCGCGAATTTCGCGGCGCAGAATGTGCAGACAGGTCAAAAAGCGCTCGCCGAGCACCCGCGTCGGGATGCCGAGCGCCTTGGCGCCCTCTGCAAACGGCCCGTCCCGAAAGCACACAAGCTGGACGTCGATCACCTGATTCAAATAGCGCAGCAGCGAATAGACGTGCGTTTTGGCGCCGCCGCTGTCGCCGCCGCTGATGAGATGGATTACTTTCACATCTGCCTCCAAAGCACTTGTGTATCGAGGGGAAACACGATATAATACATTTGCAATAATTAATATATTATACTGTATCCGATTTCGATGGTCAAGGTTTGGAGGCTCGGCAATGACAAATATTTATCTGATTCGGCACGCGGAGGCGGAGGGCAACCTCTACCGCCGCATTCAGGGGCATTGGAACGGACGCGTTACCCCGCGCGGCCTGCGGCAGATCGACGCGCTGGCAGAACGCTTTCGGGACATTCCGCTCGACGCGCTGTATTCCAGCGACCTGCAGCGCACGTGCACGACTGCGGGCGCGATCACGCGTTACCATGCGCTGGAGCTGCAGACCACGCCGCGTCTTCGTGAGATCTGCATGGGTACATGGGAAGGCCGCCCGTGGGGCGACGTGGAATATGAGCAGCCGGAGCAGATGC
Organism: Clostridiales bacterium; assembly: GCA_004556965.1. Lineage (GTDB taxonomy): Bacteria > Bacillota > Clostridia > Oscillospirales > Oscillospiraceae > CAG-103. The sequence goes on from SFFE01000007.1 coordinate 44,738, forward strand.
ACTTTTTCAACAACGATCCGGAAAAATGGTCGGTGCCGGGCAGCGAGCCGTTCGCCGCGGTGCAGCAGCGTATGAGCGATGTTCTGCGTGAGCTGGCGCAGCGGCACGAGGGGCAGACCATCGCCGCCGTGAGCCACGGCATGGCCATCCGCGCGTATATCTGCGCGGTGCTCGGCGTGCCGAGCGCGGAGATCTCCAGGATCCCGCATGGCGACAACACCGCCGTTACGCTCGTCCGGTTTGAAAACGGTGTGCCGTCGCTGGAATATTACAACGACAACAGCCACCTGCCGCCGGAGCTGAGCACCTTCAACCGCCAGACCTGGTGGAAGAGCGAAAGCCCCGACCTCGGCAACCTGCGCTTTGCGCCGCTGCACTTTCCGGAGGACGACGAGTTTTATATGCGCTGCTACGCCGACGCGTGGCAGGCCGCGCACGGCAGCACGGACGGCTTCGTGCCGTCGCTCTACCTGCGCAGCGCGCACCGGCACGCCAAAACGCCGGATACACTCGTGAAGATCCTCAGCGGCGACCGTGTCGCGGGCGTGATCGAGCTGGACCCCGCGCGCGGGGAGCAGGACGGGTACGGCTGGGTCAGCTTTTTGTATCTGCTGCCGGAGTTTCGCGGACTGGGCTGGGGCGTGCAGCTCCTCGGCCACGCGCTCTGGTACTTTGAAACGTGCGCGCGCCGCGCTGTCCGGCTGCACGTGGCGGAGACGAATACGCGCGCCATTGAATTTTATGAGCACTACGGCTTTGAGAAAATCGGGCGCGACCCCGGCGTCAGCTCCGACCTGTATCTGATGGAAAAGCCGTTGGAGGGAAAGGCCTACCATGGAAGCGTCTGATTTCCTGCCCGTCTCCGCAGAGGAGATGCACGCGCGCGGCTGGTGGTGGTACGACGCGCTGGTCGTCGGCGGCGACGCATATATCGATCACCCCAGCTTCGGTACGGCGGTCATCAGCCGCGTGCTGGAGGCGGCAGGCTACCGCGTGGCGGTGCTGCCGCAGCCGGACTGGCACAGCGCGGACGCGTTCCGCGCCATGGGCCGGCCGCGTCTCGGCGTGTTCATCGGCGCCGGAAATCTCGATTCCATGGTCGCGCACTACACCGCTGCCAAAAAGCGCCGGAGCGAGGATTTCTATTCGCCCGGCAAGCAGACCGGCCGCCGGCCCGACCGTGCCGCCATCGTCTACTGCAACCGTGCGCGCGAGGCGTTCGGACCGGACATGCCCATCATCCTCGGCTCGCTGGAGGCGAGTCTGCGCCGCTTTGCGCACTACGACTACTGGGACGACAAGGTGCGCCGCGGCATCCTGTTCGACTCGCAGGCAGACCTCCTGGTCTACGGCATGGGCGAGACCGCCACGCTGGAGATTGCCCGCCGCCTGAAAAAGAAGCTGCCGGTTTCGGAGATGACGGACATCCCCGGCACCGGCTACATCACGCGCGACCCCGGCGTGTGCGCGTTTGAGCGCGTCGAGCTGCCGTCGTTCGAGCAGGTGCGCGACAACAAGCGCCTCTATGCCGAGGCGACGCGCACCGAGTACGCCGAGCACGACCCCGTGCGCGGCCGCGCGCTCATCCAGCCGTGCGAGGGGCGGTATCTCGTCGTGAACCCGCCCGCCATGCCGCTGGACACGAAGGAGCTGGACCGCGTGGCGGAGCTGCCGTATACGCGCGAGGTGCACCCAATGTACGACGCGGAGGGCGGCGTGCCCGCGATCGAGGAGGTGCGCTTTTCCGTCATCCACAACCGCGGCTGCTTCGGCGGGTGCAACTTCTGCGCACTGGCGTTCCACCAGGGACGCATGGTCACCAGCCGCAGCCACGAGAGCGTCATCCGCGAGGTGACGGCCATGACGCATCACCCGCTCTGGAAGGGCTATGTGTCCGACGTGGGCGGCCCGTCGGCGAATTTCCGCCACCCCTCCTGCGCGCAGCAGACCGAGCGCGGCATGTGCCCGAACCGGCTCTGTCTCGCGCCGACGCCCTGCCCGAACATCGACGCCGACCATTCGGACTATCTTGCGCTGCTGCGCAAGCTCCGGGCCATTCCCGGCGTGAAAAAGGTGTTCGTGCGCAGCGGCATCCGGTATGACTATCTGCTCTGCGACGACAATGACGCGTTTTTCTCCGAGCTTGTGAAATACCACATCTCCGGACAGCTCAAGGTTGCGCCGGAGCACTGCATTGACTCCGTGCTGGACTATATGGGCAAGCCCCACATCGGCACCTATGAGCGGTTCCTGGACAAGTATAAGCGGCTCAACCACCGCTACGACATGGAGCAGTACGTCGTGCCGTATCTCATGAGCTCGCACCCCGGCAGCACGCTGCAGGATGCGGTGGCGCTGGCGGAGTATCTGAATCAAACGGGCCGCCAGCCGGAGCAGGTGCAGGACTTTTACCCCACGCCCGGCACAATCTCCACCTGCATGTACTATACGGAGATCGACCCGCGCACGATGAAGCATGTCTACGTCGCCAAAACGCCGCATGAGAAGAATATGCAGCGCGCGCTGCTGCAGTGGAAGCGGCCGGACAAGCGCCGCCTCGTGATCGAGGCGCTCAAGGAGGCCGGACGCGAGGATCTGATCGGCTACGGCAAGGAGTGCCTTGTCCGTCCGCTGAACGACGCGCGCCGCAAGCCGCAAAAGCAGACCGCGCCGGAGAAGCCCCAACGCAAATACGGCAAGGTCTATGGCCGCGCCGCAACGGCAAAGCCCAGACACAGCGGCGAAAAGCCCAAGCCCGGAAAGCCGCATGGCGGGGGGAAGAAGCGGAAATGACCCAGTATTTGCTGATCTGCCTCGCGGCTGTCAACGTCGCTGCGTTTGCCGCCATGGGCATCGACAAGGCCAAGGCGAAGGCGGGCGCGTGGCGCGTTCCGGAAGCGACGCTGTTTCTGCTGGCGGTGCTCGGCGGCAGCGTGGGCGGCATTCTCGGCATACAGCTGTTTCGCCACAAGACCAAGCACAAGACATTTACCGTCGGCTTTCCGGCCATCCTTGTCTGCCAGCTCGCGCTGGCGGCATACATCCTGCTGAAATGGAAGTGGAATTTGCTATGACCCCGATTTTGCTCACCTATCACATCGCCCCGGCGAAGCTCGCCAAAATTCAGGTGCTCTGTCTGCGGCTCGGCATCCGCGTCCGCGCCGTACCGCCGGAGGAATACGGCGTGCCGCTCGCCGCGCTCGCCGGCTTGGAGGATGCGGGTACGTACCCCGTGCCGGAGGAGACGTTTTCGGACGAGATGCTTGTCATGGCGAACTTCCGCCCCGGTATGATGGACGCATTTCTGAACGGCTTCCGGCAGTCGCGCATCCCGCCCGTGCCGCTCAAGGCTATGCTGACCGAGACAAACGCACAGTGGAACTCAGTCGCGCTGCACAGCGCCATCGCCGAGGAGCACGAAAGGATGAAAAACAGAAAAAAATAAGCGGAAACGCCCGCAAAGTGCGGGGATTTTTGCAATTTAAATCGGCTTACAGTGGAATTTTGAAATAAAGTATGATATATTCCATGGTGGACGGCGTGCCTGCGCCGGCCGCTGAGAGAGAAATTCAGAAAGGAAGAACACATATGAGCAAGTACAATTCTGTGTCGCCGGAAATCGCCAAGCAGTTGGAAGCGGTCGTCGGCGAACAGCGTTTCTACATGGGCGAGCGCATCCGTGAGGACTACTGCCATGATGAAATGCCCCTGTACGGTAAGCACCGTCCGGAGTGCGTCTGCGAGGTGGAGAGCACCGAGGAAGTTGCGGCCATCCTGAAAATCTGCAACGAAAACCACATCCCCGTTACACCCAGAGGCGCCGGCACCAGCCTGACCGGCGCCAGCGTGCCGCTGCACGGCGGCGTGATCGTCTGCACGGAGCGGATGAACAAGATCCTCGGCTACGATCTGAACAATCTGGCCGTCCGCGTGCAGCCCGGCGTGCTGCTGCAGGATCTGGCGGCGGACGCAGAGGCGCACGGCCTGATGTATCCGCCCGATCCCGGCTCCAAGACCTCGTCGGTCGGCGGCAACGTGGCCACGAACGCGGGCGGCATGCGCGCCGTGAAGTATGGCGTCACGCGCGACTATGTTCTGGCGCTGACCGTCGTGCTCGCCACCGGCGAAGTGATGCAGCTCGGCAAGACCGTCTGCAAGACCAGCACCGGCTACAGCCTGCTGCACCTGATGGTCGGCTCTGAGGGCACCCTCGGCATCATTACGGAAATGACGCTCAAGCTCATTCCCAAGCCGTCGATGGACGTGTCGCTCATCCTCCCGTTTGCCGACATGGCAAGCTGCATCGCCACCGTACCGAAGATCAAGATGGCAAATCTGGACCCGCAGTCCATCGAGTTCATGGGCGCGGACATTGTAAAATCCTCCGCCGAGTTTTCCGGCAAGCAGATCTTCCCGACCGAGGTCAACGGGCAGGAGGTCGGCGCCTCCATCCTCGTCACGTTCGTGGGCGAGTCGGAGGACGAGCTGGATGGCAAGATGGAAAAGCTCGCGGAGCTTGCCGAAGAGTGCGGCGCGATCGACACGCTGGTCGTCGATACCCCGACGCTGAAGAAGGAGGTCTGGGAGGCGCGCAGCGCGTTCCTCACCGCCATCGAAGCCGACACCAAGTACATGGACGAGCTGGACGTGGTCGTCCCGGTTGATAAGATCGCGGATTACCTGTTCTTCGTGCGCAGCGTGGGCGACGAGGTCGGCCTTTCCGTGCGCAACTTCGGCCATGCGGGCGACGGCAACCTGCACATTTACGCCTGCTCCAACGATCTGGACTTTGACGAGTTCTGGCGCCGCAACGAGATCCTCATGGCCAAGTGCTACACCGAGTGCAAGAACATCGGCGGTCAGGTCTCCGGCGAGCACGGCATCGGCCACGCGAAAAAGCAGTACCTGGAGGAGTCCGTCGGCGAAGTGCCTTTCCGTCTCATGCAGGCGATTAAGGGCGTGTTCGACCCGAACGGCATCCTGAACCCCGGCAAGGTCTGCTCGTAAAGCAATCAACGGCGGCCAACCGCCGCGCAAGACAAAAAGGAACACCGGTTCTGTGAACCGGTGTTCCTTTTTGCTTGTAAAAGAAGCCTCGCAGCGACAGGAGGAACTTGCTCCATTCCGCTTCCGCTTCGACGCGCGCTTACCGGAGACCGAGCTGCCAGAATGCGACGGCGCTGGCCGCCGCTACGTTCAGCGAATCCACGCCGTGGGACATGGGAATGCGCACGGTATAGTCGCAGTCCGCAATCGTTCCGGCCGCCAGCCCGTCGCCCTCTGTGCCCAGCACGATGGCCAGCTTTTCCTCCGCCATGAGCTGCGGATCCGCAATGCTGACGGCATTGTCGCTCAGCGCCATGGCGGCCGTCCGAAAGCCGAGCGCGCGCAGCCGCTCCATGCCCGGATGCGGCCATTCGGCGCAGTCGCTGCCGAGATAGGTCCACGGCACCTGAAACACGGTGCCCATGCTGACTCTGGCCGCGCGCCGGTACAGCGGGTCGCTGCACGCGGGTGTTAGCAGTACGGCGTCGATGCCGAGCGCGGCTGCGGAGCGGAAAATGGCGCCGACGTTGGTGGGGTTCATGATGTTTTCCAGAATGGTGATGCGCCGCGTACCGGCGCAGACCGCTTCCACGCTGGGCAGCAGCGGGCGGCGCATGGCGCACAGCACGCCGCGCGTCAGCCGGAAGCCGGTCAGCTCCGTGAGCACCTCGGTCTCGGCAGTAAAGACCGGCACGTCCCCACAGCGGGCGATCACGCCGCTGGCCTGTCCCGCGATGTGCTTTCGTTCCAGCAGGAGCGAGACCGGCACGTATCCGGCGTCGAGCGCGCGGTCGATGACCTTGGGACTTTCGGCAATGAACAGTCCCTGCTCCGGCTCCTGCCGGTTGAGAAGCTGCGCCTCCGTGAGCCGAGCGTAGACGTCCAGCTCCGGCGCGGCAAAATCGGTGATTTCGATGATGTTGGGCATGGCGTTCTCCTTGTCTCTCAGCGGCCTTTGTGCCGGGTCAGGGGTTTTCCTGCACCACTTTGCACGGCACGCCGCAGGCAATCACGTGGTCGGGAATGTCGCGCGTCACGACGCTGCCCGCGCCGATCACGACATGGTCGCCGATCGTCACGCCGGGCATAATGATCGCGCCGCCGCCGATCCAGACGTTGTTTCCGATTACGACCGGAGCCGTCTGCGTTTTGCAGAAGGGAAACGCGCCGTCTGTCCGGGGTGCGCCGAACCGCTCGCCCGCGCTGGTGGGGTGAAACGCGGTATAGATCTGCACGTTCGGCGCAATCAGCGCATTGTCGCCGATGATAATCCGGTTGTCGTCCAAAAACGTGCAGTTCATGTTCACTTCGCAGTTGTTGCCGAAGTAAATGTTGCTCCCATAATCCACATAGAAGGGCGCCGTGATCCACAGGTTTGCGCCGCGCCCGCCCAGCAGCTCCGCCAAAATGCGGTCCTTTTCCGCGAGATCGTCCGAATCCGTCAGATTGTAATCGCGCATCAGCTTTTTCGCCTTGTGCCATTGCGCCAGCAGCTCCGGGTCGCCGCAGTCATAAACCGCGCCTGCCAGCATTTTTTCGCGTTCCGTCATTGCATCGACCTCCGAAATTCCGAGTGTTTGCGGTGCGCTGCCTGCTTCATGATAGCATACGGCGCGGCATTTATCCATCGGTTTCGTTCATAAAAAGAGCACCGGTTCAATGAACCGGTGCTCTTTTTGCAAATCGAATTACTGCTTTGCTGCGATCTTGACGCCGGGGCCCATGGTGGACGCGGTGACGCAGGACTTGATATACTGGCCCTTGGCGGCTGCCGGCTTCGCCTTGATGATGGCGCCGATCAGCGCGTTGTAGTTCTCGGTGAGCTTTTCCGCACCGAAGCTGACCTTGCCGATGGGGCAGTGGATGATGTTGGTCTTGTCGAGACGGTACTCGATCTTACCGGCCTTGGCTTCCTTCACGGCGTTGGTAATGTTCGGCGTGACGGTGCCGGCCTTCGGGGACGGCATCAGGCCCTTGGGGCCGAGGAGCTTACCGAGACGGCCCACGACGCCCATCATGTCGGGCGTGGCGATGACGGTGTCGAACTCAAACCAGTTCTCGCCCTGAATCTTCTGGACCATGTCCATGCCGCCCGCGTAATCCGCACCGGCGGCCTTGGCTTCCTCAACGCGCTCTTCCTTGCAGAACACGAGCACGCGGACGGTCTTGCCGGTGCCGTGCGGCAGAACGATCGCGCCGCGGACCTGCTGGTCGGCGTGACGGGAGTCAACGCCCAGCTTGACGTGCAACTCGACGGTCTCGTCGAACTTGGCCTTGGCGGCCTTGGTCACGAGCTCGAAGGCTTCCTGCGGCTCGTACTGCGCCTGTTTATCAATGAGCTTTGCGCTCTCTTTATAATTTTTACCTCTGAACAATTTGGTTTCCTCCTAATAATGTGGTTCGTCGGATGGATGATCCTCCCACGATAAGGGAAAGCGTATGGACGCGATTACTCGCCGACCACGACGCCCATGCTGCGGCAGGTGCCGGCGATCATGCTCATGGCAGACTCAATGTCGGTGCAGTTGAGGTCGGGCATCTTCTGCTCGGCGATCTTGCGCACGTCTTCCTTGCTGATGGTGGCGACCTTGTCTCTCTGCGGCACGCCGGAAGCGGTCTCGATGCCGCACGCCTTCTTGATGAGCAGCGCGGCGGGCGGGGTCTTGGTGATGAAGGTGAAGCTGCGGTCAGAGTACACGGTGATGACGACCGGGATCATCATGCCCATGTCGCCCTTGGTGCGCTCGTTGAAGTCCTTGGTGAACTGACCGATATTAATGCCGTACTGACCCAGAGCCGGGCCAACCGGGGGCGCCGGCGTCGCTTTGCCGGCGGGAACCTGGAATCTGACGTATCCAACTATTTTCTGTGCCAATTGAAAGCACCTCTTTCTTGATTATTCTGTGATTGCTTCGACCTGATCGAGTTCAAGGTCAACCGGAGTCTCTCTGCCGAACATGGAGACGACCACACGCACGCGGTCTTTGTCCGGCTCCAGCTCGTCCACGGTGCCGAGGAAGCCCTCCAGCGGCCCGTCCGTGACCTTCACGGTGTCGCCGACGGCGAATCCGACCACGATTTCGTGGCGCTCGACGCCGAGATCGTAGATCTCCTGCTCCGTCAGGGGGATCGCCTTTCCGTCTGACCCGACAAAGCCCGCGGCGCCGCGCACATTGTGCACCAGATGCCAGCTTTCGTCGGTCAGCACCATTTTCACCAGCACGTAGCCGGGGAAAACCTTGCGCTCCACGGTCTTTTCACCGGCGTCGGTGAATTCGGTGACCGTTTCCATCGGGATGTTGACTTCCTGGATCAGATCCTGCATTTTGCGGTTTTCCGCCGCTTTGAGGATTGCTGCGGCTACGCTGTTTTCGTAGCCGGAGTACGTGTGGACAACGTACCATTTAGCAAGTTCTGCCATGCTTAACCACCCAGTTTAAGAAGGAGCTGCACGCCCTGATCTGCCAGCGTGTCGAATGCCCAGAGGACCACGGCGGAACCCGCCATGACGACCAGAGAAACGCCGGTATTCTTCGCAAGCTGTGCGGGCGTCGGCCATACGACCTTCTTCAGCTCGCTCTTCATGTCGCGGAACCACTTTCCGACGCGCTTGAAGAACGGGAGTTTGGTGTCGACTTTCTTAACGGCAGCAGTGGTGACTTCTTTTTTCTCAGCCATTTGTTCTACGTCCTTTCGAAAGTCTTATTTGGTTTCGGTGTGCTTGGTGTGCTTGCGGCAGAAGGGGCAATACTTGCTCATTTCCAGCTTTTCCGTGGTGTTCTTCTTGTTCTTCACGGTGTTGTAGTTCCTCTGCTTGCACTCCGAGCATCTGAGCGTGATTTTCACGCGGGATCCAGCTTTCGCCATGTTTCGGCACCTCCTTATAGATTTCGCGCTCCTGTTGCAGAGCTGCGATTGCCTCCCTGTATGGGCCAAAAAGCGCATGAAAAAGAAACCTCTCAGCCGACAGGTAGAGATACTATACCATATCAAGCCGGAAAGGTCAACCGTTATTTTGCGCGTTTGTGTGCGAATTTACATTGGAGCGGCAGGAAAATTTGCGAATTATGCCTGGGAAAAGCGCAGAAAACCGGCTCCGCGGACACGGCGCCGGTTTCCTGCCTCTCCGGCAGGGCCTGGGGTCGTCCGGCGGCAGGTGGAAGACTGCTCCGGACATCAGAGAAAAATATAGGAATTGGAGAGTTGGTAAGTTCAAACGACCGAAAGCCCGCCCGGGCGGACGGCCGGAAAACAAAACCTGCCCGCCTGACGCAGACCCTTCCGCGTCAGGGGGCAGATTGCTGTATTGAGATTTGGGGGCATGCGATGTGCGCATCCTTGCACGGCAGATATGCTTACGCAGCCTTGGCGCCCTTCTTGCGCACGATGGAGCGGATGACGAACAGGGTACCAAGAACCAGCGCCACGCCGATGGCCAGGCAGACGATCGCGTTCTGCACAAAGCCGGCGATGATGTAGTTGACGAAGCAAATGATGCCGACGGTGCCTGCGTACGGAAGCTGCGTGGACACGTGGTTCACGTGATTGCACATCGCGCCGGCGGAGGCCATGATGGTCGTGTCGGAGATCGGGGAGCAGTGGTCGCCGAAGACCGCGCCTGCGAGGCAGGCGGACACGCCGATGATGAACAGCGTGCTGTCCGCGGGGAACACATAGGTGACGATCGGGATCAGGATGCCGAAGGTGCCCCAGCTCGTGCCGGTGGAGAAGCTCAGCACACAGGCGACGAGGAAGATAATGGCGGGCAGGAAGCTGAAGAGCGTTCCGGCGGCAGAACTCATCACGGAGGCAACGAAGTACTTTGCGCCGAGCAGGCCGGTCATGTTCTTCAAAGCGGTTGCAAAGGTGAGAATGGTGATGGCGGGCACCATGTTGATGAAGCCCTGCGGCACGCAGGCCATGGAGTCCTTGAAGCGGATGAGCCGCCGGCACCAGAAGTAGATCAGAGTGAAGATCAGGGCGATGAGAGAGCCCCACGGCAGCGCGACGAAGGCGTCCGTGTTGCCGAAAGCGCCGATGAAGTCGCCGCAGTAGTCGCCGCCGACTTCCCAGTAGCCGCCGACGTACACGAGACCGATGAAGCAGGAGACGATCAGGACGATGACGGGGAGGATCAGGTCGATCACGCGGCCCTTCGGGTTGAAGGAGCCGGTCTCCAGACCCTCGTCCACGCGGTCGCCGGTGGTGTACAGGTCGCCGTTGAGCTTGGCGTTCATCTCATGCAGGCTCATCGGGCCGTAGTCAAACTTCATGAGGACCAGCGCGATGATGAACACGAACGTCAGCAGGGAGTAGAAGTTGAACGGAATGGCGCGCACGAACAGCTCGATGCCGTTGTAGTTTTCCACCACGCCGGAGACGGCGGCTGCCCACGAGGAGATCGGGGCGATCATGCATACCGGCGCGGCGGTGGCGTCGATCAGGTAGGCCAGCTTGGCGCGGGAGATCTTGTGCCGGTCGCTGATCGGCTGCATCACGGAGCCGACGGTCAGACAGTTGAAATAGTCGTCCACGAAGATCAGCACGCCGAGCACGAATGTGGCGAGCATGGCGCCTGCGCGGGACTTGATGTGGGTCTCGGCCCAGCGGCCGAACGCGGCGGAGCCGCCCGCGCGGTTGATGAGCGCGACCATGATGCCGAGAATGACGAGAAACAGGAAGATGCCGGCGCTGTCCGCTACGGCGGGAACGACGCCGTCGTTGATGACCGCGTTGAGCGCGCCGATCGGCTTGAAGTTCGTATAGAACAGTCCGCCGAGCACGATGCCGATGAACAGAGAGGAGTAGACCTCCTTGGTGATGAGCGCGAGCGCGATGGCGACGATCGGCGGGACGAGCGCCCAGAACGTAAAGGCCATCCGGCTGTCCGAAGTCAGCTCGCCGGCGCCTTCGCACTCGCCGCATTCCTCGCCGTTGACCAGACCGGTGCCCTCGCAGGTGGAGCAGACGATGCTGCTTGCGGGCGCGTCTTCGTCATTGGCGGCGAACGCGAACACGGTGAGCATGGATACGACCATGACGATCAGCGTCAAAATGGCCAGAATTCTGCGTCTTGTGTTCATGCTAAAGTCCTCCAAAAATGAAAAATGTCGTGAACAAAGTGCTGTTCACGACATTGCAAAAACACAAAACCAGATTCGTCAATGACAGCGCTCCGCTTACGCGACAGTCCGCCGGATGTTCTCCGACGGCCCAGGAACCCAACAGCCAGGAAACTGCAAGACCCTTCGGCGGCAATCCCTTTCCCTTCCCCGGTTCCTGCCGGCTTTGCGAAGGTACTGATGATGACCGCGCCTCTATCATGCTTATGAAATTAAACACAGTATAGAGTGTATGGCACCAGATTGTCAACCATTTTTTAATTTTTCGTAAATTTTGATGTGAAATCCGAAAACAAGCTAGGGAAAACCAGCAAAATCGACCGAAAATTTACAGAAATACGCATAAAAAACAACTCCGAAATGGATATTTCGGAGTTGTAAGGAAGACCGGGGAAGCGGATACGGAACTTTCGCGTTTGCGCGAAAGTGGAGTGGAGCGCGCCCGCTCTGACGCTATCGGCTGCCCTTATCGTAGGGGATGCCCTCCGCTTTCGGCGCTCTGGACTTCTTGGAGGTGAACGCCAGCACGATCAGAGAGATGATGTACGGCAGCATGTTGTACACAGAACCGGGGATGTGCAGGCTCACGAGGAAGTCGAAGCCGAAGTACACGTTCGACAGCGCGCGGAATAGGCCGAACAGCAGCGCGGCAAGCGCGATACGGGAGGGCTTCCACTGGCCGAAGATCATAACGGCCAGCGCGAGAAAGCCGAAGCCGGCGACGCCGTTTTCAAACTTCCATTCGGAGACGCCCGCGAGAATGTAGCAGATGCCGCCGAGACCGCCGAGCACGCCGGAGATTAAAACGCCTGCCCAGCGCATTTTGTAGACGTTGATGCCGACGGAGTCCGCCGCCTGGGGGTGCTCGCCGCAGGCCATCAGACGCAGACCGAACTTGGTCTTGTACAGCGTGACGTAGGCGATGACGAGCGCGATGAGCGCGATCAGCATGAACCAGTTGAACTCGAAGCCTCCGATGTTCACAAGGAAGGCCTTCTTTGCGCTCGCATATTGGATGGTGGAGGAGACGTCGTCCGGATTGGCGGCGGTGTTGATTGCCTTGACGATGACCGTCGCGGCGGCAACGCCGAGCATGTTCAGCGCCGTGCCGACGATGGTTTGATCCGCCTTGAAGTTGATGCAGGCCACGGCCAGCAGCGCGGAATACAGCACGCCGAGCAGGACGCTGCCGAGCACGGTGCCGAGAATCATAACGAAGGGAGAGACGGCGGGCATGTACTTCATGACGAGTGCGCCGCCCAACGCGCCGAGCACCATGATGCCCTCCAGACCGAGGTTGATCACGCCGGAGTGCTCCGAGAAGCAGCCGCCCAGTGCGACGAGAATCAGAACAGAGGCGAAAATCAGCGTATATTGCAGCAGCAATGTCATGATGCATCGCCCCCTTTCTCATCGTCTTCGTCTGCGGCGGCAGCCTGCGTGCTTCAAAAACAGCACGAACCCGCACAGGTAGATGATCAGCGAGGAGATTAGGTCGGAGATCTGCGAGCAGTACATGGATTTATCCACGTATGCGCCGCCCGCGGTGATGTGCTGGATAAAGAACGAGGAGAAGATCGTGCCGATCGGATTCAGGCCGCCGAGGAAGGTGGCCGCGATGCCGTTAAAGCCCATGTTGGGCACGGAGGAGTGCGTGCACTGCCACTGTTCGTAGCCCGTCTGATACAGCAGCGAGCCGCCGAGACCGGCCAGTGCGCCTGCGATCACAAGCGTGAGAATGATGTTGCGCCGCTCCGCCATGCCGCAGTATTTTGCGGCGTTTTTGTTGAAGCCGGTCGCTTTGAGCTCATAGCCGAATTTGGTCTTTTCCAGAACGACCCAGACGAGAATGGCGATGATGATCGCCAGCGGAATGGCGATGGTGACGTATTCGTTGTTGCTGAAGAGCTTGTCCAGCCCCAGCGACGGCAGGATCGCGTCCGGCCCGGCGCTCTTCATCTGGTAGGTGTAGGGACTTGCGACTTCCTTGACGTTCGTGAGGATCATGTTGGTGGTGTACAATGCGATCCAGTTGAGCATGATACCCGAAATGACCTCGTTGACGTTGCAGTAGGACTTCAGCAGACCGACGATCGCGCCGAACGCTGCGCCGGCCAGAATGGCGAAGAGCATGCACGGCAGCCAGCTCCAGCCCCAGCCGAGCGCTGCGTACAGGCAGGCGCACGCACCGGCGACATACTGGCCGGCAGCGCCGATGTTGAACAGGCCGACCTTGTAGGCAAACAGCACCGACAGCGCGCACATCAGCAGCGGCGCGGTCTTGACCAGTGTGCTGCCGAGGTATTTCAACTGCGTTTCCGAACGGTTGTAGGTGAAGAAGTTCTTGATGACGGTCATGATCGCGTCGCCCGCACCGGCGGGATTGATGAACAGCAGCACGATATAGCCGATGAGCAGGCCGAGCACAATGCAGATGAGCGAGGCGATCAGCGACTGCACCGCGCTGCTTTTGAGCAGATTTTTCTTCATGCTTTCACCTCGTCTCTCTTTGCGCCGGCCATGTACAGACCCAGCTCTTCCTCCGTGGTCTGCTTCGGGTCGAGCTCGCCGACGATCTCACCCTCGTACATGACGAGGATGCGGTCCGGCACATCCATCACCTCGTCCAGCTCCAGCGACACGAGCAGCACCGCCTTGCCCGCGTCACGCTGGGCGACGAGCTGCTTGTGGATATACTCGATCGCGCCGACATCCAGACCGCGGGTCGGCTGCACGGCGACGAGCAGCTGCGGATCTTTGTCGATCTCGCGGGCGACGATCGCCTTCTGCTGGTTGCCGCCGGACATACTGCGCGCGATCGTGACCGCGCCCTGGCCGGAGCGTACGTCGTATTGCTCAATAAGCTGGTTTGCGTATTCGCGGATCTCCTTGCGCTTGAGGAAGCCCGCCTTGTTGGTGAACTGCGGCTCAAAATAGCGCTGGAGGATCATGTTGTATTCCAGCGAGTAATCCAGCACGAGGCCGTGCTTATGGCGATCCTCCGGAATGTGGCTCATGCCGCTGGCAGAACGCTTGCGGATAGAGGCGTGCGTGATATCTTCGCCGAGCAGCTCGATCTTGCCTTCCTTGAGCGGCTCCAGCCCCGTGAGGCCGTAGACCAGCTCGGTCTGGCCGTTGCCGTCAATGCCGGCGATGCAGACGATCTCACCCGCACGCACCCGGAAAGAGACGTCGCGCACGGCGTTGTTTTTGTGTACCTTGGAGGCGACCGTCATGTGCTCGACGTTCAGCACGACCTCGCCGGGCTTTGCGGCGCCCTTTTCCACGTGGAAATTGACGTTGCGCCCGACCATCATGGCGGAAAGCTCCTCCATTGTCGTGCTTTTGGTATCGACCGTACCGATGTATTTACCCTTGCGCAGCACGGTGCAGCGGTCGGCCACCGCCATGATCTCATTGAGCTTGTGCGAGATGAAGAGAATGGATTTTCCCTCCGCCGCGAGATTTTTCATGATCTGCATCAGCTCTTCGATCTCCTGCGGGGTCAAAACCGCAGTCGGTTCGTCGAAGATCAGGATCTCGTTATCGCGGTAGAGCATCTTGAGGATCTCCGTGCGCTGCTGCATACCCACGGTGATGTCTTCGATCAGTGCGTCCGGATCAATCTGCAGGCCGTACTTCTCCGACAGCGCCAGAACCTTTTCGCGCGCCTCCTTCTTCTGAAGAAAGCCGTGCTTGTTCGGCTCCACGCCGAGGATGATGTTGTCCAGCACCGAGAAGCACTCTACCAGCTTGAAGTGCTGGTGTACCATGCCGATGCCGAGATCGTTGGCGTCGTTCGGATCCTTGATGGATACGACCTTGCCGTCTTTTTTAATGGTACCCTCCTCCGGCTGGTACAGGCCGAACAGCACCGACATGAGCGTGGATTTACCGGCGCCGTTTTCACCCAGCAGCGCGTGGATTTCACCCTTTTTGAGCTGCAGCGTGATATTGTCGTTGGCGACGATGCCTGGGAACCGTTTGGTGATGTTCAGCATTTCAATGGCATACTGAGCCTCCAAGTGAAACGCCCTCCTTCCGTTTTTATGGCCCGCGCGCGACGTTTCGCGGGGACGGAAACCATACTGCGTATCGCATGTCAATAGGATACCAGTAGTATACTATACGCGGCGGCGCAAAGTAAAGGGAAATCGTCGGAAATGCTCTGATTTTTGAAGCATTTGCACAGAAAAAAGACGCAGCCGAAGCTGCGTCTTTTTTAAAAATTTGACTTGGATTACTTAATGTTGCCGAGATCCTCAACGTGCGCGGCCGTGGTGGCAGGCATCGCGGAGATGTCAGAGGAAACCTTGACGGTGCCGTCAAACATTGCCTTGACGAGCGCCTTGTAGTCGTCCTGAGTGAACTTGCCGTCCGCCCACTGGGTGGACTCCATCGGGATCTGCACGTAGTTGGCTTCCGGATCGTCGCCGGAGACGAGACCCAGCGTCTCGACCTTGCCAGCGTACTTATCCCAGTTGTTGTTCAGGATGGTCTCGGTCAGCATGGTCTTAACAGTGGGAGCCAGACCCTTCATCGCGGAGGTGACGGTCATGCCTTCGGTTTCGGAGTAGTCGGCAATGACGCCGGCCTGATCGACGTCAACGCCGATGACCTTGGCGCCTTCGACCTTCTTGGCAGCGTCAACAGCGGAGGTGTAGATACCACCACCGCAGGCGAACACGACCTCAGTGCCAGAACCGTACCAGGTATCCATAGCGGCGGTGATGTCCGCATCGCCGAAGAACTGGTTGCCGTAAGCATACTTCACATCGACCGTGGTGTTCAGCTCAGCAGCAGCCGCGTCGCAGCCCTGCACGAAGCCGTAGCCGTAGCGCTGGACAGCCGGAACAGCCATGCCGCCGAGGAAGCCGAGCTTGGTGTAGCCGAGCTTCACAGCCGCGTAGCCGGCCATGTAGCCGCACAGCTCTTCCTGATAAACGGCGCTGTAAACGTTGCTGGCGATGTGGGGCTCGTTGTTGGGATCAAGCAGCTCGTCCGTGACGTTGCCGTTGGCGTCGGTCTTATAGAAGGAGCTGGTGATGTCGGATTCAGAGACGTCCAGAGCGATGAACTTCACATCCGGATACTGATCCTGGGTGCCGGAGATGGTGCCGGCGAACGCAAAGCCGGGCATCACGATGACGTTGTAGCCCTCGTCAACGGCCTTCTCGACCATGGCGATACGGTCGGGGGTATTGTCGCCGGCGGGCTTGTAGTACGTAAAGTCAATGCTGTTTTCTTCGCAGAATGCCTTGCAGGCCTCGTAGGTGGTCTGGTTGAAAGACTGGTCGGTGATGTCGCCGTAGTCGGTGATCATTGCGACTCTGTACTCGGATTCGGCAGCGTTGTCAGAGGGCTTGCCCTCTTCCTTGTTACCGCAGGCGCACAGAGCGAAAACCATCACGAGAGCGAGAAGCAGAGCAATCGTTCTTTTCATGCAATTTTCCTCCATTTTAAATTTATCCGTTGTTCGGACATTCCTTTACAGCATGGCGGTTTCCATGCTGCGTACAGTATACCACGCGGATTTTTGACAGGCAACAAGAAATATTACAGAAATGTAAATTATTCATGAAATTCGCGCGCCCGTCCGCGCTGCGCGGACATACTTCCCTGAATCAGGGATTACAGCTGCATTTTCTCAAAGCGTTGCCATCTTCACGGCAGTGTCCAGCGCGATGGTAATCATCTGGACGAAGGAATTCTGCCGCTGTTCGCTGGTCAGCTCCTCGGCGCGGTAGATGTGGTCGGAGATCGTGAACAGGCCGAGCGCGCGCTTGCCGGCACGGGCGGCGTTCATGTACAGGCCGGCGGCCTCCATCTCAACGGCGAGGACGCCCATCTTCTTCCACTGGTCGGACCCGTCGGAGCCGTCGTTGTAGAAATTGTCGGCGGAGAGGACGTTGCCGACGTGCAGCTCCACGCCGTTGTCGCGCGCGGCTTCGGCTGCATTGGAGAGCAGCGTGAAGTCCGCGATCGGGGCGAACGTACCGTTCAGGCCGAACTGGTGGGCAAAGTTCGAGTCGGTGCACGCGCCGGCGCCCGCGACGACGTCCATGAGCTGAAGCTCGTCCGCCAGCGCGCCCGCGCTGCCGACGCGGATGATGTTGTCCACATCGTAGAAGTTGAACAGCTCCCAGCTGTAGATGCCGATGGACGGGATGCCCATGCCGGACGCCATCACCGTGACGGGCACGCCCTTCCACGTGCCGGTATAGCCCTGCACGCCGCGGACGTTGTTGACGAGGACGGGATTTTCCAGAAACGTTTCCGCAATGAACTTCGAGCGCAGCGGATCGCCCGGCATCAGCACGGTCTTGGCGATCTCGCCCGCCTTCGCGGCAATATGAGGAGTGGGAACAGGCATAAAAAAACCTCCGTTTTTTCGAATTTTTTCGTATGGAATCAATGAACAAAATTATAGTATGAAAAAATGTAAAAGTCAAATTGCAACAGACCCATGCCTGTGGTAAAATAACGTCGAATGAACTGAGACCTTGGAGGCGACGCTATGGGCGACGTGATCACGATCGGCATTGCCGGCGGCACCGGCAGCGGCAAGACGACCATTACCAGACGCATCATGCAGGAATTCGGCGGCGACGTGAGCGTCGTTTACCATGACAATTACTACAAGCGGCACGACGACCTGACGTATGAGGAACGCACGAAGCTCAACTACGACCACCCCAATGCGTTCGACACGCCGCTGCTCATCGAGCATCTGGAGGCGCTCAAGGCGGGAGAGCCGGTGGAGTGCCCGGTGTATGATTACACGGTGCACAACCGCTCGGAAAAAACGGTCACCATTCGCCCGGCCAAGGTGATCGTCGTCGAGGGCATCCTCATTTTCGCCGAGCCGGAGCTGTGCCGGCGCATGGACATTAAAATTTTCGTGGATACCGATGCGGATGTGCGCATTCTGCGCCGCATTCTGCGCGACACGCGCGACCGCGGCCGCGATCTGGAATCCATAGTGACACAGTACCTTACCACGGTCAAGCCCATGCACGAGCTGTTTGTCGAGCCGTCGAAGCGCAACGCGGACATCATCATTCCGGAGGGCGGGCACAATCAGGTCGCCGTGGATTTCGTCATGGAGCGCATCCGCGCCCACGTGGAGGGCAGAGCATAATGGCAAAACTCTATTTTAAATACGGCGCTATGGGCTCGTCGAAGTCCGCACAGGCGCTCATCACGCAGTTTAACTATGAGGAGCTGGGCATGACCGTCTGGCTCATCAAGCCGTCCATAGACGACCGGGACGGGGCGAATATCATCCGCTCGCGCATCGGCCTGTACCGCGAAGCGCAGGTCATCACGCCGGACGAGAATATCTGCGAGACGTATGACAAAACGCCGGGCGCGGACGTCATCATCGCGGACGAGGCGCAGTTTTTCACGCCGGAGCAGATCGACCAGCTCCGCGCGCTGGTGGACGAGCGCGATCTGCCCGTACTGTGCTTCGGGCTGCGCACGGACTTTTTGACGCACATGTTCCCCGGCTCGCGGCGGCTCATGGAGCTGGCGGACTCCATCACGGAGATCAAGACCGTCTGCGCCTGCGGCCGCAAGGCCACTGTCAACGCCCGCATCGACGCCGACGGCCGCGTCGTCACCGAGGGCGGCCAGATCTTCCTCGGCGGCAACGACAGCTATATCGCCATGTGCCACAAATGCTGGAAGGACAAGATCCGCCGGCAGAGCGAAGGGTGACGGAATGAAGCAGGTCTCCAACGGCGGCGCATCCGTGCGCCGCCGTGTTTTTACCGTGCTGGCGGTCGTGTGGCTGCTGGTGATCTGGGGGCAGTCGCTGCTGCCCGCGGCGCAGAGCAAGGGAGAGAGCGGCGCGCTGCTGCTGTTTGTGCAGAATCTGCTGCCGTGGATGACCGAGCACCTGCTGCGCAAGGCGGCGCACTTCACGGAATACGCCGTGCTCGGTGCGCTGTGCTTTTGCGCGTTTCGGGTTTCACGCCGGTTTCATTTTCCGGCCGTGCTGCTGTGCGGACTGACGGCGGCGCTGACGGATGAGACGATTCAGCTCTTTGTCCCCGGCCGCAGCGGGCAGATCAGCGACGTGTGGCTTGATTTTGCCGGGTATCTGTGCGCGGCGCTGGTGTGTCTGGCGATCTTCCGGGTGAAAAGGAAGCAATCGCGACGCGACCAAAAAGCTGCTGATCAATAACAAACCGCGCCCCGCTGCCATTGGCAGCGGGGCACGGTTTTTGTCAAACATGGGTTACGGATTCTCAATCTCGAAGATTTTGCGCAGGGTTTCGACCGGGAGCTTCACCTTCCGCCGGTCGTAGGTGATGAGGCCGTTCAGCTCCGTCTCCACGTCGGAGAGCTGCGTATACACGGCGGCGGCCAGGCCCTGCTCCTTCGCGGGGCGGATCTGCTCGTCGTACAGCTCCTGCAGGGAGAACTCCAGCGAATGCGGCGCGGCGCAGTTTTTGTAGCCGAAGCTCTTGCCGCTGCGTGTGTGGCCGTGGACGCGGTGCGTATAGCCTCCGAATTCCGAGAGCAGCACGGCGCGGCCGAGCTTGTCGGGCTTGAACTTGTACTTCCGGAAATAGACGTGCAGGCTCTGCACGCCGCCGAAGCCCTGATCGTGCCAGCCGCTGGCGGGGTCGATCGTGCGCGTGCGGTCCACCTCCTCGATCGTCTGCACGGCGGTGAGACTGTCGAACTGGCCCCAGCCTTCGTTGAACGGCACCCACAGGACGATGCAGGGGTGGTTATAGAGCGCCGAGACCATCTCGCGCAGATCACTGAGAAACTCCCGCCGTCCGGCGGCGTTGGCGCGGCCGAACAGGGGATACCAGCTGTCGTCCAGATGCCAGTGCGTTACGAGCGGCGCGGAGATGATGAGCGGATCGTACCGCCCGCCGCCGCAGGGCATATCCTGCCAGACGAGCATGCCGAGCCGGTCGCAGTGATAGTACCAGCGGTCCGGTTCGACCTTCATGTGCTTGCGCAGCATGTTGAAGCCCATGGCCTTGGCCGTCTGAATGTCATAGAGCAGCGCTTCGTCGCTCGGCGCGGTGTACAGTCCGTCACTCCAGTAGCCCTGATCGAGCAGGCCGTTGTGGAAATACGGTTTGTTGTTGAGGTACAGGCGCCTGATACCGGTCTCGTCGGCCTCCACGCTGCACTTGCGCATGGCGAAGTAGCTGTAGACCGTGTCCTGCCCCATCTGAATGCTGAACGGGTACAGCACGGGGCGCTCCGGCGTCCACGGCTCGAAACGCTGCACCGGCACGCGCGCGGGCACGCCCGCGGGGAAGGAGAACTTTTTGCCGTCCAGCTCCATCACGCATTTGCCGCTGCCGTCCACGAGCACCTCCACAAGCCGCTCGTCAAAGTGCGGCGTGACCTTCAGGCTGCGGATGTATTCGTTCGGCACGCTCTCGAGCCACACGGTCTGCCAGATGCCGCTCTGCGGCGGATACCAGATGCCGCCCGCGCGCAGCTTCTGCTTGCCGCGCGTGTGCAGCGAGCGGTCCGTGAGATCGCGCACGCACACCAGAATTGTGTTCACGGGGCCGAGCACCTCGGTGAGATCCACCGTGAACGGGAGATATCCGCCGGTGTGCGTGGCAAGCTCCACGCCGTTGCACCAGACGGTGGCGGTCTGATCCACCGCGCCGAAGTGCAGCAGCACGCGCCCGATGTTGAAGCCCGCCGGCAGCTCGACGGAGCGGATGTACCAGAGATATTCGTCCGGCTGCAGCGTACGCCCGACGCCGGACAGCTCACTCTCCGGCGAGAAGGGCACGATGATCGTGCCGTCGGCCTGCTGCGGCTTCTGCGTGCTTTTCGTGATGGCATAGCTCCACGGGCCGTTCAGATTCAGATAGCTGTCGCGCACCAGCTGCGGGCGCGGATATTCCGGCAGCGGATGCTCCCGGTCGAGGGTTTCGCCCCATTCGGTCAGCATTTGTGTTCCCTCCTTCGGAGAATGATGACGGGGATGACCACCAGCAGCAGAACGGCTGCGGCAGCGAGGAAGATCGACGGCGTCGGCACGGTCTTCACCACGCCAAGCTCCACATACGTGCTGTCACTGCCGCGGATGACGGCAGAGCCGATGGCCGGGCCGATGATCATCGGCAGCAGCACGGCGAAGATCATGCGGATGCCCTGAAAATGGCCGGCTTTGTCCGGCGGCGTCCAGTCGCGGACGTTCGCGCTCAGCGCGGCGGTGACGAGCATGTAGCCCGACATCATAACGATCCCGGCAATGGTCACCGCAAGCATCCCGCGCGCGTAAAACATGCCGACAAGTCCCGCGAGCATGACGCCGGCGGCCGGCAGCACGAAGCGCAGCTTGCCCACGCGGTCGATGACCCGGCCGAACAGCACGCTCACGAGCGAGGCCGTGAGCAGTACGATACCGAGTACGACGGCATAATTGTCGATGCCGAGGAAGTTTTGGATATAAATGATGAGGTACGGGAAAAAGACCTGCACCGCAACGGAAAACAGGGAAAACGCGCACAGCGACCAGTACAGCTCCGGGTGCGCCCGCGCGACCGACGGCCGCAGCCCGTAGACCAGCGCGCGCAGGCCGGCGTTTTCCCGCGCGGCGGCGGGCGCGTCCTGCACGAGGAAGAGCGCCGCAACGCCGACGGCGGTGATGAGCAGGCCGAAGACGCCGAAGAATTCTTTCCAGCGCCCCTGCTGCGTCATGCCGTCGAACGCGCCGAAGATCACAAGCATCGAGATCAGCGGCAGCACGGCCAGCACGGATTCCACCCGCGCGCGGTTGCTGCGGTCGGTCACGTCCGTGACCCATGCGTTGAAGGCCGCGTCGTTCGCGGTGGAGCCGAACAGCGTCATCACGCAGTCGAGCACGATGACCATCGCGGCGGCGACGGTGACGGCGTTGGCGGCGGGGAAGAGCGCGTGGGCATTTTCCACCGTGACGAAGCCGAAGGCCGCCGTGGACAGGCCCCAGAGCAGATACCCCGCGCAGAGAAACGCCTTGCGCTTGCCCACGCGGTCCGACCATGCGCCGACGAGCAGCGTGGTCACGGTGGCGACCGCTGCGCTCCACGCGACCATGGCTGCGATGTACGAAGGGTCGGTCGAGATCGTGTTGTACAAAAACACGTTGAAATACATATTTTCGATCGTCCACGCGAACTGACCGGTCAGACCGATCAGCAGCAGGACGGCCCACTTTCGGACGCCGAGCTTCTGTGCCTGCATGGATGCTCCCTGCCTTTCTGAGACCGCCCGGACGGGCGGCGGATGCGCCGGAAAACACGGATTGCGGATGATTTTATCTTACAGGATTTTTGTGGTCTTGTTAAGGCCTTCGGGCAAATTTTCAGCATTTTGAGGAAAAAATTGCAGAAACATTCCCGATGCCGCAAAGATTCCGGAAAAAAGCGTTGCTTCCACTGAATTGCCAACGTTTTTACAAACTTGTTAATATTTAAATTAGTATAAAAACCCGTTTTTCCGCCAAATTTGGTGGACTTGCACGGGCGGGTGTGCTAATATATTTGAGTCAAAAAATAGAGAGGTGATGCAAATGCCCTTTAAGTTTCATGGCGGAGTACATCCCGACTACATGAAGGCGCCGGACGTTCCGGTGACTGTCATTGCACCTCCGCCGCAGGTCGTCATCCCGATGGCACAGCACATCGGCGCGCCCTGCAAGCCGCTGGTCGCAGTGGGCGATTATGTGACGATGGGCCAGAAGATCGGTGAAAATCCGGCTCCTGTTTCCGCCCCGGTTCACGCCACTGTCTCCGGCAAAGTCATTGCCGTGGAGCCGCGTCCGCATCCGCTGGGCGATATGATTCCGGCGATCGTGATCGAGAACGATTACAAAGACACCCCCTGCACCGATCTCGCCCCGCTGACCGAAGCGGAGCTGCAGGATCCGGACGCCATCCTTGACCGGATGCGCGAAGCCGGCATTGTCGGTATGGGCGGCGCCATGTTCCCGACTGCGTTCAAGATCCGCGGCGGCATCGGCAAGGTCGATACCCTCATCATCAACGGCGCAGAATGCGAGCCGTACCTCAACGGCGACCATCTGACCATGATGAACCACCCTGAGGAGCTGCTCAAAGGCATCCAGCTCGCGCGCATTGCGAGCGGCCTCGACAAGGCGTATTACGGCATTGAGAAGAACAAGCAGAACGCGATTGATCTGCTCAACTCCCTCAACCCCGCGCAGTACGGCGTCGAGATCGTGCCGGAAGAGGTCAAGTACCCCCAGGGCGCTGAGAAGATGCAGATCAAGGCCATCACGAACCGTGAGGTCAAGCCCGGCGGCCTGCCGGCGGGCGTGGGCTGCAACGTCATCAGCACCCAGACCGCATACGCCATCTACAAGGCTTGCTACGAGGGCGTGCCCTGCATTGAGCGTATCCTCACCGTTGCCGGCAGCGCCATGGCCGCGCCCGTCAACGCGCAGTGCCGCTTCGGCACTCCGTTCAGCTACATCGTCGAGCAGTGCGGCGGCTTCGTCAAGGAGCCGAAGAAGATCGTCCTCGGCGGCCCGATGATGGGTCTGATCGCGACCAATCTGGAGGCAGTCAACATCAAGGGTACCGCGGGCATCCTGTTCTTCACCGAGGAAGAGGACCGCTCCATCGAGAACCCGACCTGCATCCACTGCGGCAAATGTCTCACCGTTTGCCCGATGAAGCTCCAGCCCCTGTACATGTATAAGTACTTCCAGAAGGGCGACTTCGAGAACATGCAGAAGTACCACATTCTGGACTGCTTCGAGTGCGGCAGCTGCTCGTACAACTGCCCGGGCCGCCTGCCCCTGACGCACTCGTTCAAAACCGCGAAGCTCCTCTTCGCCGCCAAGGCGGCCGAGGAAAAGGCGCGCGCGGAAGCTGCCGCAAAGGAGGCTGAACACAAATGACACCGAAAGAATATACGTTTGACGCTGCCTATCAGCCTCAGGTCCGTGCCAAGAGAGGCACGCAGAACATCATGCTCGACGTCATCATTGCCCTGCTGCCCGCCATCGCGGTCGGCGTGTGGCAGTTTGGCTTCGCGGCGCTGATCCCGGTTGCGACGTCCGTCGCCTCCTGCGTGTTCTTCGAGTGGGCTTACCGCAAGCTGCTGAAGAAGGACAGCTCCATCGGCGACCTGTCCGCCGTCGTCACCGGCCTGCTGCTGGCGATGGTGCTCCCGGCGGGCGCTCCCTGGTGGGTTCCGATTATCGGCGCGTTCTTTGCCATCGTCATTGTCAAGCAGCTTTACGGCGGCATCGGCAAGAACTTCCTCAACCCGGCGCTGGCCGGCCGTGCGTTCCTGTTCGCGTCCTATGCGACGATCATGACCAAATGGGTCACTCCCGCGGCGCTCAAGGGCGTTGTGGACGCGACCACGATGGCGACCCCGCTGAGCTACATGAAGGCCGGCGCGGAGCTGCCGGAGTATTACAATTACATGTCGATGTTCCTCGGCAAGATGCCGGGCTGCTTCGGCGAGATCAGCGCGGTTGCGCTGCTCATCGGCGGCCTGTATCTGATCTGCCGCAAGGTCATCACCTGGCACATCCCCGTGTCATTCATCGGCACGGTCGCGGTGCTGACGCTCCTCTTCGGCCACGAGGGCTATGGCCGTGTGGACTGGATGGTCTGCAACCTGCTGTCCGGCGGTCTGATGCTCGGCGCCATCTTCATGGCGACGGACTATTCCACCAGCCCGGTCACCGCTCCCGGCAGACTGATCTACGGCTTCGGCTGCGGCGCGCTCACGGTGCTCATCCGTGTGTTCGGCGGCTTCCCCGAAGGCGTGTCCTTCGCCATCCTCATCATGAACTGCTGCGCGTGGTTCCTCGATAAGCTGACCCCGCCGCGCCAGTTCGGCGTCACGAAGGAGGACCTCAAGGCGAAGAAGGCCGCTGCAAAGGCCGCGAAGAAAGAGGCAAAGGAGGCTGCTGCAAATGGCTGAGAAGACCGAAAAGAAATCCGGCAATCAGATTGTAAAGCTGGCGCTGGTGTTGCTTGCAGTCGCCGCAATTATGGCGTTCGTTCTGGGCATTGTCAATGAGATCACCAAGGACCGCATTGCCGAGATCGCCGCAGAGAAGACTGCCACGGCATATGCAAACGTCTTGGAAGCGCCCACCTATGATGAGGCGACGGACTTCACGAACGATGAAAACCAGACCATCACGAAGCTCAGCGTCGCCAAGAACGACGCCGGTGAGACGACCGGCTACGTTGCGGAGACCACGTTCTCCGGCGCGCAGGGCATGATTACGATGGTCGTCGGTCTGGACGATACCTACACCTGCACCGGCGTGTATATCACCGCGCATTCCGAGACCTCCGGCCTCGGCGCCAAGGCGGCGGAGACCACCGCAGGCGCGTGGCGCGACAATGTGGTCGGCGCGACTGAGGGTACGGCGCTTGCCAAGGACGGCGGCACGATCGAGGCCATCTCCGGCGCGACCATCACCTCCCGCGCGGTCGTCAACGAGGTGCAGTCCGTGATCGCGGCTGCCAAGTCGCTGGGTTAAAGGAGGCTGAACGATGAACATTAAACAGCAATTCAAGGAAGGTTTGATTACCAACAACCCGGTTCTGGTTCAGCTGATCGGTATGTGCGCCACCATGGCCATCACCACCAGCCTGTTCAACGGCATCGGCATGGGCATCTCCGTTCTGGTGATCCTCACCTGCTGCAACGTCGTTGTCTCCCTGATCCGGAAGGTGATCCCGAACGACATCCGTCTGGCCATCTTCGTGCTGGTCATCGCGGGCTTCGTTACCATCGTCGACCTGCTGCTGCAGGCCTATATCCCCGCGCTGAGCGCATCCCTGGGCGTGTTCATTCCGCTGATCGTCGTCAACTGCATCATCATCGGCCGTGCAGAGGCGTTCTGCCAGAAGAACCCGATCGGCCCGTCCTTCTTCGACGGCATCTTCCAGGGCCTCGGCTACACGCTCGTGCTGATCGCGATGTGCGTGATCCGCGAATTCCTCGGCAAGGGCTCTTTCGGCACCGGCATCTTCCATCTGGTGGACGGTGTGATCGGAACCGGCAACGGCATTCAGATTTTCCCGGCGGAATACGGCGCTCTGGTCATGACGCTGCCGATCGGCGGCTTCATCACCCTCGGCTGCCTGATCGCGCTGATGCAGTATGCGCTGAAGAAATCGGAAAAGAAGAAAGAAAAAGCGCTTGCGGAACAGAAAGAAAAGGAGGCGGCTTAAAGTATGGGTGCGAATACTTCTCTGATTACAATCGCGCTGAGCGCCATCCTCATTAACAACTTCATTTTCTCCCAGTTCCTCGGCTGCTGCCCGTTCCTCGGCTGCTCGTCCAAGATGGACACCGCCGCCGGAATGGGTCTGGCCGTCATCTTCGTCATGGGCCTTGCGTCCGCGATCTGCTGGGTGGTCAATGAATACATCCTCATGCCGCTGGGACTCGGCTTTTTGCAGACCATCGCGTACATTCTGGTCATCGCGGTGCTCGTGCAGTTCGTCGAGATGTTCCTCAAAAAGGCGGTTCCGTCCCTGTATTCCGCGCTCGGCATCTACCTGCCGCTGATCACCACCAACTGCGCGGTGCTCGGCGTCGTGCTGCTCAACACGCAGTACAGCTTCAACTTCCTGCAGAGCGTGGTCTACGGCATCACCGGCGGCATCGGCTTCCTCGTTGCGATCTGCCTGTTTGCAAGCGTGCGCGAAAAGCTGGAGTTTGCCGACTATCCGGAGTGCTTCGAGGGCTTCCCAATCTGTCTCGTCTCTGCCGGCCTGCTGGCGCTTGCGTTCATGGGCTTCTCCGGCATGAAGATCGGCGGTTAAGGAGGGCAAAGATATGGATTTTATGCTGATTGTAAAAGCCGTTGCCGTCCTTGGCATCATGGGCGCCGTGTTTGGCGCGGTCCTCGCATTTGCTGCGAAGATTTTCTACGTGGAAGTCGATCCCAAGCAGGAAGCGGTTCGTGAATGTCTCGCCGGCGCAAACTGCGGCGGCTGTGGCTACCCCGGCTGCGACGGTTATGCCGCTGCGGTCGCGGCTGGCAAGGCGCCGGTCAACTGCTGCGTGGCCGGCGGCGCGGCAGCTGCCGAGAAAATCGCCGCCATCATGGGCGTCGACGCCGGTTCTGAGGAAAAGATGGTCGCGTTCGTGCCCTGCTCCGGCGGGGAGGGCGTCGCGGTCAAGCGCTTCAACTACAAAGGACCCCAGAACTGCCAGGCTGCCATGCTGTTTGGCGGCAAGAGCAACAAGGAGTGCCAGTTCGCGTGCATCGGTCTCGGCAACTGCGCCAAGGCCTGCAAGTTTGATGCAATGCACATTGTCAACGGCGTCGCCAAGGTCGATCGCGACAAGTGCGTCGGCTGCATGGCCTGCGCCGATGCGTGCCCGAAGAAGATCATCAAGAAGGTTCCGTACAGCCAGGCCGTTCTGGTCGGCTGCCGCAATCAGGACAAGGGCGCAGTTACCCGCAAGATCTGCGACGTCGGCTGCATCGGCTGCATGAAGTGCCAGCGCGAGTGCCCGGCGGAGGCCATCAAGATCGAGAACTTCGTCTGCACGATCGACTACGACAAGTGTGTCGGCTGCGGACACTGCTCCGACATCTGCCCGCGCGGCATCCTGCTCTATCAGGCGGACAGCGTGAAAGCAGCGCAATAAGGCGATCCCAACCAACTGAAAAAGGCTGAGAACCATGTCCCTCAGCCTTTTTCTTTCCCGTGCCGGGCTTCCGGCATTCGCAGGCCGCCGTGCCGGCGCAAGCGGCGCGCGAAAGCCTGCATCATCAACCGGTATGGATTCACATGAAAGCAACGACCCCCACGCAATGCGTGAAATTGTCTGGAACAAGAACGAGGAGGGAACCATATATGAAGTGTCCGCGCTGCGGTGGCGAACTGACGCTGGATCATCACCGCAAGTATCCGATCTATATGTGCTATGAATGCGGCTATATTGAAAAGCTTGTAGATGGAGAAAAAAAGAACGTCGAGAGCAACTTCAAGCACCTGAAGAGCCTGAACTTCAACGAGGCTGTAGCATTTTTGCACGAGGGTCTCGGCGTTGACGAGGTGAAGATCGCCGACTGGCTCATTGAAGAAGCAAAGTAATCAAATCATAGAAAAAAACGCCCTGATGATTCAGGGCGTTTTTTCGTTGTCCGAATCAGGCTGCGCTTTGCGCGCCGACCGGGTTAATTCAAAAAGTCGCGGAGCTTTTTGCTGCGGCTGGGGTGGCGGAGCTTCCGCAGCGCCTTGGCTTCGATCTGGCGGATGCGCTCGCGGGTGACGTTGAACTCCTTGCCGACCTCCTCCAGCGTGCGGGTACGGCCGTCCACGATGCCGAAGCGCAGCTCCAGCACCTTCTTTTCGCGCGGAGTGAGCGTGCCGAGCACCTCCATGAGCTGCTCCTTCAGCAGCGAGAAGCTCGCGGCCTCGCTCGGCTCGGAGGCGTCCTCGTCCGGGATGAAGTCG
Organism: Clostridiales bacterium; assembly: GCA_004556965.1. Classification (GTDB taxonomy): domain Bacteria; phylum Bacillota; class Clostridia; order Oscillospirales; family Oscillospiraceae; genus CAG-103. The sequence goes on from SFFE01000007.1 coordinate 73,359, forward strand.
CCGAGGTGGGAGTCTTCCTCCTCGCCGATCGGCGTTTCGAGCGACACCGGCTCCTGCGCGATCTTCAGAATGTCGCGCACCTTTTCGACCGGCATGTTCATCACGGCGGCAATCTCTTCGGGAGACGGATCGTGCCCCAGCTCCTGCAGGAGCTGGCGCGAGACGCGGATGACCTTGTTGATTGTCTCGACCATGTGCACCGGGATGCGGATGGTGCGCGCCTGATCGGCGATGGCGCGGGTGATGGCCTGCCGGATCCACCACGTGGCATAGGTGGAGAACTTGTAGCCCTTGGTATAGTCGAACTTCTCGACGGCCTTGATGAGGCCGAGATTGCCCTCCTGAATGAGATCGAGAAACAGCATGCCGCGGCCAACGTAGCGCTTGGCAATGCTGACGACGAGACGGAGGTTCGCCTCGGCCATGCGGCGCTTGGCGTCCTCGTCGCCCTCGGCCATGCGCTTGGCCAGCTCCTGCTCCTCCTCCGGGGTGAGCAGCGGCACCTTGCCGATCTCCTTGAGATACATGCGCACCGGGTCGTCGGTGGAGAACGTGTCCGCCATGGCCTCGGTCTCGGCGATCTCCTCCTCCGTGACCTCCTCGATCTCCTCGATCTCCTCCAGCTCCGGCACCACATCGTCCAGCGGGGGGAGCGCATCGTCGCTGAGGACGTCCACGTTCAGGCTTTCCAGCCGGTCGTAGAATTTTTCCATCTCGTCGGCAGAGAGGTTCATCTCCTCCAGCGCCAGCAGATCCCGGCTGGAGAGCTTGCCGGCCTTTTTGCCCTTTTCCAGCAGCTCGTTGAGCTTTTCCTCCGTGTTTTTTTCCGCAGCCGGCTTGTCCGATTCGCCGGCCTGCGTCGCTTCGGCGGCGTCGGCCTCGGCAAGCAGCGCGTCGGCCATGGCCTCGAGCGCGGCAGAGTCGTTCATTTCCGGTTTGTTCTTATTCGGTTCCATCTTTACCACCATACCCTTTTTGTTCTTTGAGTTGATTTGCAAATGCAAGCAAGTCCGGCGCGTCGCGGTCAATACAGCTTTCCGCCCGGATGATTTTTATGTAGTCGTCCAGCGCCTGCGCCCCGTTTGCGAGCACTTCAGGCTTTTGGATGACGCTGGTCAGCAGACTGGTCTCCTCCGGCGTGAGCACGTCGCCCAGCGCGGCGATGCTGACGGGGCCGCCCGTGCCGCACCGCTCCAGCAGCACGGTGTAGAGGTGCCGCAGCTCCGGCGACGAGAACTGCCCGGCCTTTGGGAGATCCCGCCCCTGAAACAGGCTGGGGTCGAGATACAGCAGCCGGACAACGCCCTCCTCCGCTGCGGCGGAGCGGGGATTCTCATACCGGACGCCGCGCACTGCGGTTTGGAGATTGCGCGCGGGCCGGAGCTGCTCACGCTCCTGACTGCGCCGCGCCTGCGAGAGCTTGCGCTTGCGCTGGCGCGCGACCTCGTCGAGCACCACCGCGTCCGGCACGCCGGTTTTCGAGGCGATGCGCATGGCGTACACCTCGCGCTCCACGCTGCCGGGAAGCTGCGCGATGACCCCGGCGGCCTCCTTTAAAAAGGAGACCTTCTGCTCGTCCACCGCGAGATCGTATTGGTTCTGCACGGACTGCAGCCGGTACTCGATGTGGTTTTCCGACGCTTCGAGCAGGTTGCGGAATGCGTCCGCGCCGAAGGTCTTGATATACTCGTCCGGGTCCTTCGCGCCCTCCATGCGCAGCACGCGCACGCGCAGATCGAGCTTTTCCAGAATGCCGATGGCACGCTGCGCGGCTTTTTGCCCTGCGCCGTCGTTGTCGTACGCGATGACGATCTCGTTTGTGTAGCGAGACAAAAGCCGCGCCTGCTCCGGTGTGAGCGAGGTGCCGAGCGAGGCGACCGCGCTGTCAAACCCCGCCTGGTGCAGGGAGGCTACGTCGATATTACCCTCTGAAAGTATGATATACCCGCTTTTTGACTTTTTAGCCAGATTCAATGCAAACAGATTGTGGCTTTTGCTGAAAACCGGCGTTTCGGGGCTGTTCATATACTTCGGCTCCCCGTCGCCGAGGATGCGGCCGGAAAAGCCGATGACGTTCCCGCGCACGTCGATGACCGGGAACATGAGACGCCCCCGGAACGTGTCGTACACACCGGAGGTCTTGCCGCGGCGCACCAACCCCGCATCGAACAGCTCCAGCTCAGAGTAGCCCTTGGCCTTCATCGCCCTGGTGAGACTGTCCCACGTGTCCGGCGCGAAGCCGAGTCCGAAATTCGTCACGGTGCGGCCGTTGAGCTGCCGCTTTGCGAGATAGTCCCGCGCGATCTGCCCGCCCGGCGTGCGAAGCTGCTCATGGAAAAAGCGCGCCGCATCGCGGTTGAGCGCCAAAAGCCGCTCCCGCTTGCGGGAGGCGCCGCCGTCGTCCTGCTCCGGCAGCTTCATCCCCGCGCGGTTGGCCAGAAACTCCACCGCCTCCGGGAAGGAGAGGTTTTCAATCTCCATGATGAAGCCGATGACGCTGCCGCCCTTGCCGCAGCCGAAGCAGTGATAGATCTGCTTGTCCGGCGAGACGGAGAACGACGGCGTCTTTTCGCTGTGGAACGGGCACAAGCCGAACAGGTTCGACCCGCTCTTCTTCGTCAGCCGCACGTAGCTGCCGACGACATCGACGATGTCGTTCCGTTCCGCCAGCTCTTGCAAAAACGCTTCCGAAAATGCCACTTTGACGCCCCCTTTCGCGTCGAAGCCGGCGCGTTCCGTTCCGTTTCCGCCGAACGGCGAAAACGCCACATCCACTTCCCGGCTTCTCCTTTTCGCGCCGCAACCACTGCGTTGGGCTGCGCCGCGAGGATGCGGGTGCGTATCGCACCGCGCTACAAACAACGCACCGTACTAGAATGTCGCAAGCCTTCTCCTCAAAATGCCTGCATTTTGAGGATTATTTGATGCTCCATGCGACGGGAATGTACAGCGCGCTGTAGACCTCCATCGCGTAGCTGTCCGTCATGCCGGAGACATAGTCGCACACGGCGCGCTCCGGGCTTTCTTCTGCCGCGATCTGCTGAAACACCTCCGGCAGCTCCTTTAAATGGTTGACATAATATTCCCATATTCCGCCGAGAATATTCTTCACTTTGCGCTCCTCGCCCTTGGCGACGGGGTTGCGGTACACGTCGGAGTACATGAACGTGTGGAACACGTCCACGGCCTCCTGCATCTCCGGCGACATGGCGAGCACGCCGTTTCCGCTGTGCTCGATCACGTCCGTGAGGATGGAGTTGATGCGCACACTGTTGCGCTCGCCGATGCGCTCGCGCACGATGGCGGGTACGTTCTCCGGCAGCACGATGCCGCCGCGCATGGCGTCGTCGAGGTCGTGATTGATGTAGGCGATGCGGTCGGATAGGCGCACCACGTCGGCCTCCAGCGTGCCGCGCGGCTGGCCGGTGGTGTGATTGAGGATGCCGGTGCGCGTCTCCTCGCAGAGGTTCAGGCCGCGCCCGTCGCGCTCCAGCCGGTCCACGACGCGCAGGCTCTGCTCATAGTGGCGAAAGCCGGGCGCGTAGATTTCGTTGAGCGCGCGCTCGCCCGCGTGGCCGAACGGCGTGTGGCCAAGGTCGTGGCCGAGGGAGATGGCCTCGGTGAGATCCTCGTTCAGCTCCAGCGCGCGGGCAATGGTGCGCGCAATGCGCGCGACCTCCAGCGTGTGGGTCAGGCGCGTGCGGTAATGGTCGCCCTCCGGCTGGAGGAAGACCTGCGTTTTGTGCTTCAGGCGGCGGAAGGATTTTGAGTGCGTGATGCGGTCAATGTCGCGCTGGAAGCAGGTGCGGATTTCGCATGGGGCTTCCGGCTGCCGGCGGCCTTTGGAGTCGGCGGACAATACGCCGTATGAGCCGATAAACAGACGCTCGGCGGCTTCGCGTTTTTCTCTCGGACAGGGCACGATTCTCACTTCCGTTTCCGTAAAAATCAGGGTATTGCAAACCCCTGCAATACCCTAATACGACATTCCCGGTTATTTTCCTTTTTCTTTTTGAAAAAATTTTTGATTTTTTTCAGCGAACCGGCACGGCGCGCAGCGCCTCGCCCGTCACGGTGACTTCCACTGCGCCCGCAGAGAGGTCGCGCACCTGCGTCCGGAACGGCTCTGCGCATTCCTCCGGCAGCAGCGCACGGAGGACAACGTCCGCGCCGTATTCGAGGTCGGACACGACGCCGTCCGCCGCCGCGACGGCAGCTTTCACCCGCTCCAGCAGGGCATAGGAGCACGGAAGCGCAACGCTCACCCACCGGCGCACGGCGGATACGCCCGCCGCGTCCAGCGCGTCCTTCGCGCTTTTGGTGTAGGCGCGCAGCAGGCCGCCCGTGCCGAGCAGGATGCCGCCGAAATACCGCGTGACCACGCACACGGCGTTCGTCACGCCCGCACGGCGGAACACCTCCAGCATCGGGATGCCGGCCGTGCCCTGCGGCTCGCCGTCGTCGGAGTAGCGCTCCACGCCGCCGCGCAGCAGGTAGCACCAGCAGTTGTGCCGCGCGTCGTGATACTGCTTTTTCATCGCGGCAACGAAAGCCTTGGCCTCGTCCTCGGTCTCCACCGGGCGCACGTGCCCCAGAAAGGTGGAGCGTTTTTCCTGAAATTCCGCCTCACCCGGGGCGGTCGGGATCCGATACGGTTCCATCGGGGCAGCCTCCTGTCTCCAGCGTCCGCCGGTCACCGGCGGCGAGTGTATAATACCAGATCTCCCGCCGCTCCTGCAGCAGGGGAACGTCCTCCTGACACGCAAAGCGGAAGGTAAAGCCGCATTTTTTGATGACGCGGCGGGAGTTGTGATTGTCCGCGCTGTGGCTGCACCAGATCGTGTCCTGCCGCAGCGGGCCGAAGGCGCATCCGAGCAGGGCGCGCACGGCCTCCGGCATGTAGCCGTTGCCCCAGAAGGGCACACCGAGCCAGTAGCCGATCTCCAGCTGACCGAGACCCGGCTCGGCGGAGGTCGGCTTGAAGCCGATGCAGCCGATGGGCGTATCGCTGCCGCGCAGCGTCACGGCATAGGTGCCGGGTGCAGAGAGCACCGTGCGGATGACCTCCGCGCTGTGTTCCACGCTCGTGTGGACCGGCCAGCCCGCTGCCGGGCCGACACGGTCGTCCTTTGCATAGGTATACAGCGCCGGTGCATCGTCCTCCCGCCATGGGCGGAGGAGCAGGCGCGTTGTCTCAATTGTTTTCGGATACTGCATAACAGGACACCTTCCCCCACTGTTCGGGCTTGACGACGGCCTCGATCTCGATGCAGTCGTCGCGGTACTCCGTGCGCAGCACGGCGGCGCTCCGGTGCAGCAGCTCCAGCAGTGCGCCCTGACTGTACGGCAGGCGCAGCACGGCGCGGTGGTTTTTGCGCGCGAGCGTCTGCGAGATCTTTTGCAGCAGCTCTGCCGTGCCCTCGCCGGTGCGCGCGGAGATGCACACAATGTTGTCCCCGTGCGGAAGCACGCCGAGATAGGCATCACACTTATTAAATACGCGCAGGCACGGCGTCTGCGCCGCGCCGAGCTGGTCGATCAGACGATCCACAACCTCGGCCTGCGCCTCCCATTCGGGGCTGGAAATGTCGATCACGTGCAGCAGCACGTCGGCGTAGGCCAGCTCCTCCAGCGTGGCTTTGAACGCTTCGACGAGGTGCGTGGGCAGCTTTCGGATGAAGCCGACTGTATCGGACAGCAGCACCTCCTGCGCGTCGTCCACCTTCATGCGGCGGGTCGTCGTGTCCAGCGTGTCGAACAGGCGGTCGTTTGCCGGGATGTCCGCGCCGGTGAGCCGGTTGAGCAGGGTGGATTTGCCCGCGTTCGTGTAGCCCACGAGCGCCACGACGGGCATGGCGTTTTTCTCGCGGCGGCGGCGCTGCGTGCTGCGCACCTTGCGCACGGCCTCCAGCTCGTCCTCGAGCTTTTGAATTTTGCGGCGGATGTGGCGGCGGTCGGTCTCAAGCTGCGTCTCGCCGGGACCGCGCGTGCCGATCGGCGACGCGCCGCCGGAGGCGGTCTGGCGCACCAGATGCGTCCACATACCGGTCAGGCGCGGCAGCAGGTACTGATACTGCGCCAGCTCCACCTGAAGCTGACCCTCGCGCGTCTGCGCGCGCTGGGCGAAAATGTCCAGAATCAGGCCGGAGCGGTCGAGCACGCGCACGCCGAGCTCCTCCGACAGCACGCGCATCTGCGAGGGAGACAGCTCGTTGTCGAACACGGCGAGATCACACTCGTTCGCCGTGATGCATTCCTTCAGCTCGGCGACCTTGCCCTCGCCGAGGAAGCTGCGCGGGTCGGGAGTCTGTTTGTTTTGCAGCAGCATACCCACAACCTCGCCGCCGGCAGTCTCCACCAGCGCGGCCAGCTCCTGCATGGACACGTCCGTTGAGCGCTCGCGCGGCTCCATGCTCGCCGCCGCCAGTCCTGCCAGCACGGCGCGTTCTTTTTTCTCTGCGGTGTTTTGCATATCGTTCCTCTGTTAATGGGAGTATTTTATATAGTATACCGCAAAATCTGCGGTTTGCAAACGTCTGTTATCCAACGACAAACGCCCGCGTCATCTGACGCGGGCGTAAATCATGCTTGCATTTTGATGATTTTACTGGATGCCGTACTTCTTGTTGAACTTATCCACACGGCCGCTGGTGTCAACGAGCTTCTGCTTGCCGGTGTAGAACGGATGGCACTTTGCGCAGATTTCAACGGTAATATTCTGCTTGGTGGAGCCGGTCTCGTACACGGCGCCGCAGGCGCAGCGGATGGTGGTCGGCTGATAATTCGGATGGATACCAGACTTCATAATGTTTTCACCTCATGTCAGACTGTCTTGAGCACGCGCACGTGGTTACAAGACGCAACGTGAATTCTACCATACGGCTGCCCGGATTGCAAGCGATTTTCCGAATTTTTTTCAAATTGTGGTTTGCTGCAGATGCAGACACAAGATGTATAATCGCCCAGCTCCGCACCCATCCTAAATATGAACAAAGTAGCGAGGGTTTATGAACAAAGTGTCAAATCTCACACCGCAGCCCTTGACATCGGGAGAGAAGCGTGGTAAATTAGCACTCGAAAGCAAAGAGTGCCAACACACGAGCGGATCGAGTGCCAACGCGACGGAGGAACGCATGGACATCAGCAGCCGGAAAAAGAAAATACTTGCCGCGGTCATTGAGGAATACATCCGCACCGCGGAGCCGGTCGGCTCGAAGTCCATCGCGGAAAACGCCGGTCTGGGCTGCAGCTCGGCCACCATCCGAAACGAGCTGGCGGAGCTGGTCTCCCTCGGCTATCTGGAACAGCCGCACACCTCGGCCGGCCGCGTGCCGACCCCGTTGGGCTATCGCATGTACGTCAACGAGCTGATGGAACAGCAAAAGCTCTCCATCGAGGAGACGGAGGAGATCAACCGCAGTCTCAACGAGAAGATGAAGCAGCTCGACCAGCTCATGAACGACGCGGGGCGGCTGGCCTCGCAGCTCACGAGCTACCCGGCGCTGGCGCTTACGGCGCGCGCCCCGGCGACGATTTCGCGCTTTGATCTGATCTACATCGACGCGAACACCTTTATTATTGTCGTCATGCTCTCGAACGATACGGTGCAAAATAAGCTTGTGCATTTGCCGGTTTCGGTGGATCAGAGCATGATCCAAAAGCTTTCGACGCTGTTTAACGCGCACTTCACGGGACTGACCGGCGATCAGATCACCCCGGTGCTGATCCACGCGACCGAGCGCGCCGCGGAGGACAGCATGGGGCTGACGGCCGTAATCGCGGCTTTCGCGCTGGAGGTGCTGGCCAAGTCCGAAACGGCGGAGGCGTACCTCGTCGGTGAGACGCAGCTTCTGCACCAGCCGGAATTCCGCGACCCGGACAAGGCGCACCGCTTGATGAGCTACCTGTCGGACGGCGGGCATCTGCTGGATCTGCCGCTCTCCGAGCTGGGCGGTGAGAACGAGATCCGCGTGCTGATTGGCCCGGAGAACGTAGCCGAGGAGCTGAAGGACTCCAGCGTCGTCATCGCGAGCTACGACGCAGGCGACAATATGCGGGGACTGATCGGTGTGGTCGGCCCCACAAGAATGGACTACTCCAAGGTGGCCGCAAAGCTCAGCTTCATCGCGGCCGGCCTTTCCCAGCGGCTTGGCGGCGGCAGCATGCCGCCCCCCGGGCTGGATAACAAGCTGATTATCAAGGGAGAAGATACAGATGAGCAATAACAAGCAGGAAACCGCTCCGGAAAAAGAGCAGACGACGCCGGAAACCGAAGCGGAAGTCAAAGAAGAAACCAAGGCAGCGCCGGAAGCCGAACAGAAGCCGGACAAAAAGGCCGAGAAGAAGTCCGAAAAGGCTGAGAAGAAGTCCGAAAAGGCTCCGACCAAAAAGTCGCTGGAGGAGGAGCTCGCCGCCGAGCGGGACAAATACCTCCGCCTGCTGGCTGAGTACGACAACTTCCGCCGCCGCAGCGCCAAGGAGCGCGAGAACATCTACACCGACGTGCGGTGCGAAACGCTCAAGAAGTTCCTGCCCGTGTACGACAGCCTGTCCCGCGCACTCGCGCAGACGCCGGAGGACGACGCCTGCCGCAAGGGACTCGAAATGATTATGACGCAGTATGAAAAGTCGCTCGAGCAGCTCGGCGTCGTCATGATCGAGGCGGTCGGCCAGCCGTTCGACGCAAACCTGCACAACGCCGTGATGCACATCGAGGATGAGAATTACGGCGAGAACGTCATCGTCGAGGAGTTTGAAAAGGGCTTTAAGATCGGCGACAAGATCCTGCGCTACTCCATGGTCAAAGTGGCCAACTGATTTCAAAAAAGTGCTTGCACTTTTTTGAGAAGGCTTGCACTCCGCTCAGCGCACGCGCGAAGCGCGCACGTTCGCTCCGCGATAGGAGTTTTTTCTACCGCACATGTCGCCGGAAAAAACGATTTGATTTTATTTCGCCGCTGCGGCGGCAAAACTCTGCGAGGCATTGACAGACTTTCATTTTTCAGAAAGCTGCTAAGTGTAATATATATCGTATATAAAATTCTTTTTCAATACAGGAGGATATTACAATGGGTAAAATTATCGGTATCGACCTTGGCACCACCAACAGCTGCGTCTCCGTCATGGAAGGCGGCGAGGCTGTCGTCATCCCCAACGCGGAAGGTCATCGCACCACGCCGTCCGTCGTCGCGTTCTCCAAGACCGGCGAGCGCATGGTCGGCCAGGTCGCAAAGCGTCAGGCCATCACGAACCCCGACAGAACCATCAGCTCCATCAAGCGCGAAATGGGCTCCAACTATAAAGTCTCCATCGACGGCAAGAACTACACCCCGCAGGAGATCAGCGCCATGATTCTGCAGAAGCTGAAGGCTGACGCGGAAGCCTACCTCGGCCAGACCGTCACGGAAGCGGTCATCACCGTCCCGGCCTACTTCACCGACGCCCAGCGTCAGGCCACCAAGGACGCCGGCAAGATCGCGGGTCTCGACGTCAAGCGCATCATCAACGAGCCGACCGCGGCCGCACTGGCTTACGGTCTGGACAAGGAGACCGACCAGAAGATCATGGTCTATGACCTCGGCGGCGGCACGTTCGACGTGTCCGTGCTGGAGATCGGCGACGGCGTCATCGAAGTTCTGGCCACCGCCGGCAACAACCGCCTCGGCGGCGACGACTTTGACCAGTGCATCACCAAGTATCTGGTCGATGAGTTCAAGAAGACCGAGGGCATCGACCTGTCCACCGACCGCGTCGCCATGCAGCGTCTGCGCGAAGCGGCTGAGAAGGCCAAGATTGAGCTTTCCGGCGTGACCACCTCGAACATCAACCTGCCGTATATCACGGCGGACGCCACCGGCCCGAAGCATCTGGACGTGACCCTGTCCCGCGCGAAGTTCAACGAGCTGACCGCGCATCTGGTCGAGAAGACCGCAGGCCCGGTCCGTCAGGCCATGAGCGACGCGGGCATCTCCGCTTCCGAGCTGACGAAGGTCCTGCTCGTCGGCGGCTCCAGCCGTATCCCGGCCGTGCAGGAAATGGTCAAGAAGCTCACCGGCAAGGACGGCTTCAAGGGTATCAACCCCGACGAATGCGTGGCTGACGGCGCGGCCATCCAGGGCGGCGTGCTCGGCGGCGACGTCGAAGGCATCCTGCTGCTCGACGTGACCCCGCTGTCCCTCGGCATCGAGACCCTCGGCGGCGTGTGCACGAAGCTGATCGAGCGCAACACCACCATCCCGACCAAGAAGAGCCAGATCTTCTCCACCGCAGCCGACAACCAGACCTCCGTCGAGGTCAACGTCCTGCAGGGCGAGCGCGAGATGGCGCAGTATAACAAGTCCCTTGGCCGCTTCCATCTGGACGGCATCGCCCCGGCCCGCCGCGGCGTACCGCAGATCGAGGTCACCTTCGACATCGACGCCAACGGCATCGTGAACGTCTCTGCGAAGGATCTCGGCACCGGCAAGGAGCAGCACATCACCATCACCTCCTCCACCAACATGTCCAAGGAGGACATCGACAAGGCCGTCCGCGAGGCGGAGCAGTTTGCCGCCGAGGACGCCAAGCGCAAGGAGGAAATCGACACCCGCAACCAGGGCGATCAGATGGTCTACCAGACCGAGAAGACGCTCGAGGAGCTGGGCGACAAGGTCGATCCCGCGGAGAAGGCCGAGATCGAGAGCAAGCTCGGCGCGCTGAAGACCGCCCTCACTGGCACCGACACCGCCGCCATCAAGGCTGCGACCGAGGAGCTGACCCAGGCGTTCTATAAGCTCAGCGAGAAGATGTACCAGCAGGCTAACCCGCAGGGCGCGCCGAACGCGGGCTGCGATCCGAACTGCAACAATGGCGACTGCGGCAATAACGGCGGCGACGGCCAGCAGTATTACGACGCGGACTACACCGTGGTCGATGACGACAAGTAATCGTCAACATGGAAAATCATTGCGGGCGCATGGATTTTTGTGCGCCCGCAATTGAAGTGTTTGCATTGAGGTACATGTATGGCTGAAAAACGAGATTATTACGAAGTGCTCGGCGTCGAGAAGGGCGCATCCGACGACGAGATCAAAAAAGCATACCGCAAGATGGCCAAGGCCAATCACCCCGACCTGCACCCGGACGACAAGGAGTGCGAAGCGCGCTTCAAGGAGATCAACGAGGCGTATGAGGTGCTTTCCGATCCCGACAAGCGCGCGAAGTACGACCAGTACGGCCACGCAGCGTTTGACCCGTCCTCCGGATTCGGCGGCCCCGGTGGCCCCGGCTTCGGCGGGTTCGGCGGCTTCGGCGATATTTTCAGCGACCTGTTCGGCGGCGGCTTCGGCGATATTTTCGGCGGCGGCGGCCAGCAGCGCAGCGGCCCGCGCCGGGGCGAGAATCTCCGCGCCCGCGTGCAGATCTCCTTTGAGGAGGCTGCATTCGGCTGCAACAAGGAGATCAACGTCGGCCGCGTGGAGGCCTGCCCGGACTGCAAGGGCAGCGGCTGCGCGCCCGGCACCACGCCGGAGGTCTGCCCGGACTGTAAGGGCACCGGCTCCGTGCGCACCACACAACGCACGCCGTTCGGCATGGTGCAGTCCACCGGGCCGTGCAAAAAGTGCGGCGGCCGCGGCAAGATCGTCCACCAGCCCTGCCCCAAGTGCGGCGGCCGCGGCGCGGTGCGCAAGAATCAGAAGATCAACATCAAGATCCCAGCCGGCATCGACGACGGCCAGACCATCTCTCTGCGTGGTCAGGGCAACGCCGGACAGGACGGCGGCGCACAGGGCGATCTGCTCGTCACCGTGATGGTGAAGCCCCACCCGCTGTTCGAGCGCGACGGCAACTCCGTCCTGATGGAAATGCCCGTCACCTTTGCACAGGCTGCGCTCGGCGCGGAGATCGAGGTGCCGACCATCGACGGAAAGGTCAAGCTCACCATTCCGGAGGGAACGCAGCCCGGCAGCGTGTTCCGGCTGCGCGGCAAGGGCATCCCGTACCTGCAGAGCAAGAGCGGGCGCGGCGACCAGTTCGTCACCATTACGGTCACGGTGCCGCAGAATCTGACCGGCGAGCAGAAGGAAAAGCTCCGCCAGTTCGCCGCCTCCATGCACGAATCCGTGAGCGAGGGGAAATCCGGCGGTATCTTCGGCGGAAAAAAGAAAAGGTAAATTATAGATCAAAAAATCCCGCCCATGCTTGGGCGGGATTTTTGCGGGATTATTTGCGTTTTTTGTTTTTCTGATACAGGACCCACAGACCGTTGAGCAGCAGATTCTTCTCGTAGATGATCTCGCGCTTGCAGTGCGGGACGATGAAGCCGGCGAGACCGCCGGTGGCAATGACGGTGGTTTTTTCGCCCAGCTCCTCCTCCATGCGCGCGATCATGCCGTCGAGCATGCAGGCCGTGCCGTAGACGCTGCCGCTGCGCATGGCGTCGATCGTTTCCGAGCCGATGCACTTTTTCGGCGCGTCGAGCGAGATGTGCGGCAGCAGCGCTGCGCTGTTGGCGAGCGCGTCGGCCGACAGACCGACGCCGGGAATGATCGCGCCGCCGCGCACGCGCGCGGAGCCGTCGATCACAGTCATGGTGGTGGCCGTTCCCATGTCGATGATGATGAGCGGCGGCTCATGGATGCTCAGACCGGCGGCGGCGCCGACGACGAGGTCGCTGGCCATCGTGCCGGGGTCGTCCAGCCCGATGTTCAGCCCGGTCTTCATGCCGGGGCCGACGACGATCGTGTCAAGTCCCGCGACCATGCGGATGGCCGCGCGCAGCGCGCCGTTGATCGGCGGAACGACGGATGAGAGGATCGCGCCGTCGAGCTGCGAGGGGTCGATGCCGCCGAATTCCAGCGCCTGCTTGAGCGCAATGGCATATTCGTGCGCCGTCTTGTCGCGGTCGGTCTCCATGCGGGTGATGCCGATAATCTCGCCGTCCTCCAGACAGCCGAGGACGATATTTGTATTTCCAACGTCGATTGCAAGCAGCATGTCAGTTTGCGGTTCCTTTCTTGCCAATGGAAATGATGCGGACGATGACGGGGCTGAGGATCACGTTTACGAGCAGCTCGAACACGAAGTTCAGCCCGACGAGCCCGACGATCATATACGTGCCCGCGCTGGCAAAGCCAGCGGCAGCGGCCCAGCCGTTGATCGTTTCCATGAAAAACAGCAGGCAGCCGAGCAGGAAAACCCCGGTGTTCACGACCGGGCAAACGACGGCGGACACGATGACTGCCACATACGTGTTCGTTTTCACCAGTGCGCGGAACACAAGACCGGCGCACAGGCCGGCGAGCGTGCCCTTGGCGATCACGGTGATGATCGTGCCGAGTGCGTTCACGCCCAGGAAGGCCGCCGCGTCCCCGGAGAGGAGAACGACCAGACCGAAGATAAAGCCCAGCCACGCGCCTGCAGCCGTGCCATACATTGCCGCGCCGACTACGATCGGGATCAGCACCAGTGAGATCGAGAACGGACCAAACCGGATGAAGCTTCCGAGGAGCTGCAGCACGATGACGATTGCCGTGAAGATTGCGATTCCCGTGAGTTTTCGGGTTTTTCCAGTGTTGTTTTGCATATTCAATTACCTCCTGCTACTGTTCACACTTCGGCGTGTGATATAGTGCAGGGGTATTATTGCAGACTGACAGAAAAAAATCAAGGGCAAAAGCGACTTTTTTGCCGTTTGCCCCTGATTTTTGGGTGTGCAGTTATTCCAACGCGTCCACCATGGAAAGGTACAGCTCCGGCGAGCCGTCGGACGGCATGAGGAAGCCCGTGCGCGGCGAGAAGCTGAAGCCGCAGAGCGTCGGGCCGTCCTGCAGGCAGGAGCGCTTGAACTGCTGGCTGAACAGGCGCCGGCAGTAGCTGCGCAGCCACTTTTTCAGCGTGTCGTGGTCGAATTCGTCGCCATAGGCGATGTCGGCCAAACGCAGCACCTTCTCCGGCGTGAAGCCGCATTCGACCAGATAATACAGGAAGAAGTCCTGCAGGTTGTACGGGCCGACGGAATCCTCGCTCTTCTGGGCGATCTCGCCGTTGCGCGTCGGCGGAAGCAGCTCGGGGGACACCGGGGTGTCCAGCACGTCGAACAGCGCGTCGGCAAGCACCTTGTTGTCCGTCGTCTCGGCGACGTAGCGCACGACCATCTGCACCATCGTCTTGGTGGAGCCGGCGTTTACGTCATACATGGAGATGTGGTCGCCGTTGTAGGTGCACCAGCCGTCGGCAAATTCGGACATGTCCTCGGTGCCGACGTGGATGCCGCCCAGCTCATTGGCGATGTCCATGAGGATCTGCGTGCGCTCGCGCGCCTGCGCGTTTTCGTATACGACGTTGCGGTTTTCGGGGTCGTGGTCAATGTCCTTGAAGTGCTGCATGACGCTCTCGCCGATGTCGATCACGCGCACGGTCGCGCCGAGCTGCTCGGACACGATGATGGCGTTGGACTTTGTGCGGTCGGTCGTGCCGAAGCACGGCATCGTGACGGCGGTGACGTTCGACGCGGGCAGACCCATCATTTCCGCCGCCTTTGCGCAGATGATGACGGCCAGCGTGGAGTCCACGCCGCCGGAGATGCCGACGACCGGGAACTTCAGGTCGGCATAGCGCATTCTGCGCACGAGGCTGGCTGCCTGCATGTTCAGCAGACGCTCAGCCGCGGCGTGATACTGGCTTTCATCCGCCGGACGGTAGGGGTACTTGGAGAACCTGCGCGTGAGGGTCGTATCCTCCAGCACGCCGCCCCAGGTGAGCGCGCCCCACTTGACAGTCATGTGCGTGGTGGCTTTGCCCCTGAAATTCTTTGCCTTGCGGCGCGCGGCTTCCAGCGCTTCGACGTCCAGCTCCGTCACGGCGGTGCTGCAGCCGGTCTCAGCGGAGGCGAGGACACAGCCGTTTTCCGCCACGACGCACAGGCCGGAGTAGGCGTGGTCGGTCGTGGATTCGCCGCTGCCGGGCGCGGCCATCACAAAGCCGCAGTGCAGCCGCGCGCTCTGCTCGCGCACGGCGGCGGTCTCCCGCTCCGTGGAATCGACGGTCATGCTGAACGCGGAAAGCTGCGCGATGACGGTCGCGCCCGCGAGCGCGTGATCTGCCGCCGGGGGTACCGGCGCGCCGGCGTCGCCGGCGACCTGCGCCGCGACCTTCAGACCGGGCAGCGCCTCGCACTCAAACAGCAGGCGTGTGCCGCAGGCGACGGCGTACAGATCGCCGATCTTCACCTCGCGCACCGCGTCGTCCTCCGGGACGGAGAAGTGCTTGTCGCCCGCGCAGCTCATCGGCACGACGCCGAGCAGGTCGCCGCCGTAGACCGCGGCGGCGCAGTTATACACCTTGCCGTCCCTGGCGACCGGCAGGCCGACGAACGTCAGCATACCCATGTCGATGGAGGCGGTGACGATCTGGCGCATCGCGGCAGCCGCCCCCTGCAGCAGCGTGTTCTGGTAAAACAGGTCGCCGCAGGTCGTACCGGTCAGGCTCAGCGCCGGGAGCACCAGCAGCTTCACGCCGAGTTCATCGCTCTTGCGCATGGTTTCGATGATTTGCTGAGCGTTATACTGCGGGTCTGCAACCTTGATTTCGGGCGCAGCGGCCGCAACTTTCACAAATCCGTGCTTCATGTTCCATTCACTCTTTTCTCTAATTTTCAGTGGTTGTTTCGATCGGTTCAAATACAAACAGGGATACGTCGTAATACCGGAGCACCGCGGCGCGGGTGTTGGCCAGACGCCGCGCTTCCATTGTGATGGTCACGGTGCTGCCGTCCGCCGCGGCAGAGGCGGTCTCGTCCACCTCCGGCAGGACGTGGGCGTTCAGCTCCTCAGCCAGCTCCGGCAGGTGCTGCGCGTAGTACGCATCATCGTGCGGCGGCTCGTAGCCGGGGATGGGGTCTCTGCCCTGCGTGAAGCAGAACACCAGCATCAGCGCCGAGAGCAGCAGCACCAGCACGCACCCTGCCGGGCGCAGCCAGCGGACGATCTGCACGCCGGGATTTTCCGGCTGCTGCTGATCCGGGGGCGGTACGATCTGCGGCATGGCGGCCTCCCGTCAGAACGCAATGCGTTCTGCGATGTAGGCTTCCAGCGCCTCGACCGGGATGCGTTCCTGCTGCATGGTGTCGCGGTCGCGCACGGTGACGCAGCCGTCGGTCTCGGATTCAAAGTCGAACGTCACGCAAAACGGCGTGCCGATCTCGTCCTGCCGGCGGTAGCGCTTGCCGATGGAGCCGGACTCGTCATAGTCGCACATGAAGCGCTTTTGCAGCTTGTGGTACAGCTCGGTGGCCGGCGCGCTCAGCTTCTTCGACAGCGGCAGCACCGCGCATTTGAACGGCGCGAGCGCCGGGTGGAAGTGCATGACCACGCGGGTGTCGTTCTTCGCGGCGTCCACGACCTCCTCGTCGTACGCCTCGCACAGGAATGCGAGCGTCACACGGTCGGCGCCGAGAGACGGCTCGATGACGTAGGGGATGTAGTGCTCGTTCTTCTCCTGATCGAAGTAGTCCATGTCCTGCCCGGAGTGGGTCTGGTGCTGGGTCAGGTCGTAATTCGTGCGGTCGGCCACGCCCCACAGCTCGCCCCAGCCGAACGGGAAGAGGTATTCAAAGTCCGTCGTTGCCTTGGAGTAGAAGCTCAGCTCCTCCTTCTCATGGTCGCGCAGGCGGAGGTTTTCGTCCTTCATGTTCAGATTCTTCAGCCACTCGTGGCAGAAGCTGCGCCAGTAGTCGAACCACTCGAGATCGGTGTCCGGCTCGCAGAAGAACTCCAGCTCCATCTGCTCAAACTCGCGGATGCGGAAGATGAAGTTGCCCGGCGTGATCTCGTTGCGGAAGCTCTTGCCGATCTGGCAGACACCGAACGGGATCTTGCGGCGGGTGGTGCGCTGGATGTTCTTGAAGTTCACGAAAATACCCTGCGCCGTCTCCGGACGGAGATAGACCTCGGCGGCGGTGTCTTCCGTGACGCCCTGATGGGTCTTGAACATGAGGTTGAATTTGCGGATATCGGTAAAGTCGCTCTTGCCGCAGCCGGGGCAGGGGATCTGATGCTCGCGGATGAAAGCGACCATCTCGTCATTCGTCATGGCTTCGACGTTGGCGTCCACGGGGTTTTCCTTGAGCCAGTCCTCAATGAGCTTGTCCGCACGGTGGCGCATCTTGCAGGCCTTGCAGTCGATGAGCGGGTCGTTGAAGGTCGTCACGTGGCCGGACGCCACCCAGACCTGCGGGTTCATCAGAATCGCGGAGTCCAGCCCCACGTTGTAGGGGTTTTCCTGCACGAACTTCTGCCACCAGGCGCGCTTGACGTTGTTTTTCAGCTCCACGCCGAGCGGGCCGTAGTCCCAGGAGTTTGCGAGACCGCCGTAGATCTCGGACCCGGCGTATACAAAGCCGCGGTTCTTGCACAGGGCGACGATCTTGTCCATGGTTTTCTCTGTATTTTGCATTTGCATTTCCTCCTTGCTCCGCCAATGGCGATGGCGGAAGCGAATCAATCTCCGCCGATGGCTTCGGCGGGATATGTCCTATCAGAAACATGCCCAATATGACAGAATATCATTATAGCACCGCCTCTCGCCCGCCGCAAGCAATGACACATCCTTAACAGGGAGATTTCCAGATGACTTGCATTTTTCCCTAATTGTGCTAATATGAGGGCGCGACACAACAAAGAAGGTGGTCGAAATCGAGCCGAATCAGGAGAAATTCATCCATAAGCTGTTTCTGGATACCTACCGAAGCCTGTATGCGTATGCATTGGCTGTGCTGCGCGATCCGCAGCGCGCGGAGGAGCTGGTGCAGGATGTGTTCCTGCTCGCAATCGAGAAGACGGACGTGGTCATGCGCAGCCCGAATCCAAAGGGCTGGCTGTTTCGCGCGGTGAAAAATCAGCTTCAGCACGAATACCGCGCGCGGCAGCGGATGCTGAAGCTGTGCTGTTCACTGGAGGCGCTTCCGGAACAAAGCCATCCCGCAGCGCCGGATGCTTACAGTCTGGAATTACAGGCACTGCGGGCGCAGTTTACGCCGGAGGAATGGGATATGCTTCAGCGCGCGTACATCCGGCAGGAGCGCATTGCGGACATCGCCGCGGCGCATGGCATTTCGTATGACGCGTGCCGGAAGCGGCTGTATAAACTGAAGGTGCGGGCGCGCACGCTGCTAGCGCCGGGAGAGGAGGGAACGGACGATGGCGGAGCTTCACGATGAGCGCCCGGAGTCGGAGCGGCTGCGCATGCAGCTTCAGGATGCGTCGGTCGAAACCGATGCGGAGTTTGCAAACTTGCAGGCGCTGGCGGAGGAATATTTGAAACAGGCGGACGTGCCGGATGTGGACGCGGACGCCGCATGGGAGCAGGTGCTGCGTTTGGCTGAGCCGGAGCCTCCGCACGGGCACGTCCATTCGCACCGGGCGTTCTTCGCGGCGGTGGCGGCGGCCGTTATGGCGGGACTGCTGTTCGCGGCCGCTATGATAGCACTGGCTGTTCCTTCTGCGCGGGAGACGGTTGGCCGCTGGTCGGATGAGGTTTTCTTATCTGACGCAGAGGCGGAGCCGACTCCAAGCACAGCAGGGTCTTCCGTTGGCGGCGAGCTTGATGCGGCACTTTCCGCTGCCGGAATTCCGGAGTCCGTTGTGCCGCGCTGGTTTCCGAACGACTGCACGCCGGAGACTGTAGCTTGCGAGGTGTGGGAAACAGGCGGCGAGGTCACCGCCGCGCTTTCCAACGGCGGGGGCAGTATGACCGTTACAAGCGGCGAGCAGCGTAATATGCAGGCGGCTCTTCCTGCCGGTGGCGCTCTGCAATATACGACAGGCGGCGTCTGCTACTGGATTGATTCCAATGCAGATCGAACGCTGGTGTGCTGGAATACCGGCCAGTGCTTTTGCCGGATTGAATTGACGGGCGCGCCGTCTGTGAGCGACATTCAGAAAATGATTGACTCTATCTATATCTATGAATAGCGTTTGACGACTGGGGGTGCTGTGCGAAAAGTGCACAACACCCCCAGACCGATTATAGTCCTTTGAAGGAATATATAAACAGAGAAGAAGATTTCTGCAGAATCTTTTTGACCGTAGAAAAAAGGAAATAGAAAAGTGTTATAGAGATAGGAACAATCGAATGAAAAAGAAGAAATTATCAGTGGCGATGAAAGCAATTTTATCATTCGCACTTGGACTGTGCATTTTTTCGGTATCATTTTTCACTCCGGCATCGGCTGTATCTGGCTATTACTTTAATGGTGGTTGCAGAAGGGTAACCAATAAAGGAGCGGCTGCAACCATTGAGACACAGAATCCATATGTGTTTAATGGCAGTTCTGTTTCTGCGTGGGCTATGACCTGTGATAGTTCATATTCCAACCGTTATGCACAAGTCGGATATGTAAAGTTTTATGGTGACACGGCCCCAAAATATTTTTATGAATATTCTTATGGATCGTCTGGTACATGGTTTCAAAAAACATTAGGGACTGCCAGCACAGGAAGTCATAATGAATTTATGGTAGGCTGTGATAATCACACGATGTACTTCAAAATTAATGGGATTGTTTATGGAACAGTTGCATTAACTTCCATTCCGTTTACACGCAATACAGTTGAAATTTTAGCCGAAACACATGCGGTGTCGGATCAAAGCCCAGGATCTGGGGCAAATCCAGTTTCTATGGGCGGCGCAAAATATAAGACAACATCTGATTCTTGGGTATCGGCATCATGTACGAACAGTTTTGCGGCAGTTGGAGTAGGATATGGCTCCCTGACGACGCAGAGAAATAATATCCCATCGGCGGGAGCAACCAATTGGGAAGTTTGGGATTCCCGATACTAAGTAAGGAGGGATGAATCATGAAAAAGCATGCTCGGTTTCTGTTGATTGCATTGGTAGTTGTGGCTGTGCTGTCTGTTGCAATCTATGCGCTGGCTGTTCCGGCTTCGGAAGCGGGTGAGGACATCGCGCTGCAAACGGTAACGTTTCAGGAGGAAGAAATTCCGGCGACGGAGTCGCTTACGGTGCTGACGGACAACCCGCAGTTTGCACAGCACGGCTTTCAGGTGCACCCCGTTTCGGACGCGGCAGCGCCGCTTTCCGCAGAGCCGATGATTGACCGCGACACGGCGATCGAGACGGCTGTGCTGGCGGCGCAGGCGCGCGCGGAAGGTGCGGTGTCCGTGAACGCGGTGTTGGCGGACTTTACCGACACGGAGACGCCTGTTCTGCCGGAAAGCGACGAATCCATGACGAACGTTCGTGCGTGGATTGTGACGTTTTCGGGCGTGACCATCGAGCGCGGCGGTCCGGCCGGAGCACCGGCTGAGCCGGTGCGGGCGGATTTCAACGTTGTGATTGATGCGGCTTCGGGCGAAATTCTGGAGACGTTTGCTTACGCCGTGTGACCGCACGCCGGGCGCAAATGGGGAGCTGTCTTTTGGCAGCTCCTTTTTTGATTGGTGATTGGCTTTTGTCCGCGATTGTGGTACACTAAGCCCAACTACCGAAAAAGGAGCTTGAAAAACGATGTCTATTCCCGTTGGAGCAAAAGGGACCGCCGAACAGGTTGTCACTGAAGAACTGACCGCAGCCGCCGTCGGCTCCGGAACCGTGCGCGTGTTTGCCACGCCCTACATGGTCGCCATGATGGAACTGGCCGCCTGCAACGCGCTCGCGCCGTACTACGAAGAGGGACAGAGCAGCGTCGGCACGAAGCTGAGCATCTCGCACGACGCCGCCACGCCCGTCGGCATGCAGGTGCGCGCCGAGGCCGAGGTCGTCGAGGTGGACCGCCGCCGCATCGTGCTGAACGTCACCGCGTATGACGAGGCGGGCGTGATCGGCAAGGGCACGCACGAGCGGTTTTTGATCGACGCGGCGAAGTTTCTCGCCAAGGCCGAGGCAAAGCAGGCGTAAGATGCGCCTGTTCGTGGCCGTGCGGTTCGGCGGCGACGCGCTCGACGAGCTGTGCCGGACGCGGGATGCGCTCGCGCGCATAAAACTGCGCGGCCGCATGACCGCGCGGGAAAACCTGCACCTGACGCTGGCCTTCCTCGGCGAGCAGCCGGAGCGCGCTGTACCGCAGCTCCGGCAGGCGATGGAGCGCGCGGCGATCGCGCCGTTTGCGCTGACGCTCGCCGCGCCGGGGCGCTTCCGTCAGGAGCGGGGCGACGTCTGGTGGGTCGGCACGCAGCCGAGCCTGCCGCTGGAGGCCCTGGCCCGGCGGCTGCGCAGGGAACTGGCGCGGGTGGGCTTTTCCGTGGATGAAAAGCCATTTCGCGCGCACGTAACGCTTGGCCGCGGCGTCGTGCTGCCGGAGGATTTCCAGCGCGAAGCGCTGCCCGCGTGCAGTGCACGGCAGGCGGTGGCGGAGATCGCGCTGCTGCAGAGCGCGCGCGTGGGCGGCGCGCTCACCTACACGCCGGTCGCCGTTGTGCCGCTGCCGCCGGACAGTCCGGACACGCCGTGACGGGTTTCCGAAGCCGCGTCGCGTATTTTACAAATTGTTCTTCCTTTCCATACGAAAGTAGGGTATAATGACAGTACAAACCCGAAAGGAGCTGAGCCAAATGAAGTTCACGTTTACGGAGAAAAAAATGGAGCCGTCGGACAACCTGCGTGCTTACACGGAGAAAAAAGCCAGCAAGATTGACCGCTTCTTCCAGACGGAGAGCGAAGCGCACGCCACCTACAGTGTGGAGCGCGGCCGTTTCCGCGTGGAGCTGACGATCAAGAACAACGGCACGTTCTTCCGCGCCAGCGAGGTAACCGGCGACATGTATGCATCCGTGGACTCCGCAGTGGCCACCATTGAACGCCAGATCCGCAAGAACAAAACCCGTCTGGCCAAGAAGCTCAGGGAGGGCGCTTTTGAGCGTGAAGTGCAGCCGCTTGTCTACGACGCCGCGGACGACGAGGCGGAGGAGTTCAACGTGGTGCGCAAAAAGCAGTTCTCCATCAAGCCGATGTCCGTGGAGGAAGCCATTTTGCAGATGAATCTGCTGGAGCACGAGTTCTTTGCGTTCCGCGACGAGGCGGCCGACGGCGCATTTTCCGTCGTTTACCGCAGAAAGAACGGCGGCTACGGCCTGATTTCGGACGACGGCGAATAATTTCGTTTGCCAACCGCTTCGCTGGGTTGCCAAACGAGGGGGATGCGCTGCGTTCAGCGCACGCGCCGTAGGCGCGCACGTTTACTCCGCGAGCGGTATTTTTTCCGCCGCGCATGTCGCCGGAAAAAATGATTGAATTTTCTTTCGCCGCCCCGGCGGCGAAACTCTACGAGGTTTTTAATAAGCAGTGCCCCGTTGCGAAAGCAGCGGGGCTTTGCTATAATGGTGCAAAATCAAGCGCAAAGGAGCAGACGCATATGAAATGGATCGAAGCCGCCGTGGCGACCAAGAGCGAGGAGATCGACGCGGTTTGCGAGCAGCTCGCGGCGCTGGGCGCGGGCGGCATGGTCGTGGAGGACGAGGCGGATTTTCAGGCGTTTTTGGCCAATAACCACCAGTATTGGGACTACGTCGATGACGAGCTGGAAAGCAAGTTCCGAGGCGTGTCGCGTGTGAAATTCTATCTCTCCGACGACGACGAAGGGCGTGCGCTGCTGGAGACGATCCGCACCGGTATCGGCCGGGAGATTACCACCGCTTACGTGCAGGACAGCGACTGGGAGAACAACTGGCGGCAGTATTACCAGCCGATCGAGATCGGCGAAAAGCTCGTCGTTGTGCCGGAATGGCTCGAAACGCCGGACGACGGGCGCATTCCGCTGCGGCTTGACCCCGGCCTGATTTTCGGCACGGGCAGCCACGCCACGACGCGCATGTGTCTCGCCGCGCTGGAGCATTGCGCCGCGCCGGGCAAGCGCGTGCTCGACCTCGGCTGCGGCAGCGGCATCCTCGGCATCGGCGCGCTGCTGCTTGGCTGCGACAGCGTTGCCGGGTGCGACATCGACCCCAAGGCACCGGAGGTGGCCGAGGCCAACGCCGCGCTCAACGGCCTGCACGCCGACCGCTTCCGCGTCTGCGCGGGCGACGTGCTCGCCGACGCGCCGATGCGCGCGTCGCTCGGCGCGGGGTATGATCTCGTGCTGGCAAACATCGTGTCGGACGTTATCATTCCGCTCTCCAGCATTGTGGGGGAATTTCTCGCGCCGGACGGCGTGTTCCTCTGCTCCGGCATCATCGAGGGGCGGCAGGATGAGGTGGCCGCCGCGCTGCGCAGAAACGGGTTTGCGATCCTGGAGCATTTCAACGAGGAAGAATGGCATTGCTATGTTGCAAAGCAGAAATAAGGAGTGCTGGATATGAAATACAACTTTGACGAGATCATCGAGCGCAGAAATACGAACGCCATGAACACCGACGGCTTCCGCAGCTACATTTTCCACGCGGGGCCGGAAAAGACCTTTGCCTACAAGGACGAGGAATTCGTGCGCATGTGGGTGGCGGACATGGAGTTTGCCACGCCGCCGGAGATCTGCGACGCAATCAAGGCGCGCGTGGACAAGCGCATTTTCGGCTACAGCATGGTGTTCGACAACGGATACTACGAGGCGCTGCGCCGCTGGTGCGAGACGCGCTATGACTGGAGCTTCCCCAAGGAGGAGCTGGTATTCTCCCCCGGCATTATCCCTGCGCTGTATCAGCTTGCGGAGCTTCTGGTCGAAAAGGACGAGAAGATGCTGATCGTCACCCCGGCCTACGGCTACTTTCAGCACACGGCGGAGTATAACCACATTGCGCTGGTCTGCTCCGAGCTGTACCGCGACGGCGGGCACTTCACCATTGATTTTGAGGACTTTGCCCAAAAGGCCGCCGACCCAAAGGTGAAGCTCGTGGTCTGGTGCAACCCGCACAACCCGTCCGGCCGCATGTGGACGGCGGAGGAGCTGCGCCGCGTCGCCGAAATCGTGGAGGAAAACGACCTCTGGATCATCTCGGATGAGATTCACTGCGACCTCACCCGGCAGGGCAGAAAGCACATCCCGATGGGAAAAATCATGCCGGACTACCGGAAGCTGGTCACCTGCATGTCGGCCAGCAAGACGTTCAACATGGCGGGGCTGATGTTCTCAGACATCATCATCCGGGACGAGACGCTCCGCGCCGCCTTCTGCGAGCGGGATAAGATCGTCGGCTTCGTCAATCCACTGTCTGTCGCGGCGCATCAGGCCGCCTATGAGCGCTGCGGCGACTGGCTCGCGCAGCTTCAGGCGTATCTGGACGGGAATTTTGCATATTTGAAGGCGTTTCTGGACGACCATCTGCCGGACGCGGTGTTCGAGGTGCCGGAGGCGACGTATCTCGCGTGGGTGGACATGCGCAAGTGCCTGCCCGGCGTGGCGGACCTGCCGGAGTTCTTCGCCAACGAGGCGGGCGTCCTGCTTGAGGGCGGCAATTCCCTCTTCGTCGGCAACGCGGAGGGCTACATCCGCCTGAATCTCGCCATGCCGCGCGCGATCATCGAGGAGGGCATGAACCGCATCCGCGCCGCCATCGAGCGGCACAACGCGGCTCAGAAGTGACGCGGCAATGTTCTGGAACGCCGCAAGCAACGCCCCAGAACAGACCACGTCATTCTTCGCTTTCGCCGCGGATGAAAATCCGCGGCGAGGCTTTTTTGACAAAAACCACCGCCGCCGGGCTTTCCCGGCGGCGGTGGTTCTATGCTGCGGATGGATTATAGCGAGAACTTCTTGCTGTATTCCGCGTAATACTGGTCGAAGCTGTGGGTGCGCATTTCCATGAGGCTGTTGAGGTACTCGTGCGCATCGAAGGAGTCGGATTCCAGCTCGATCATGGCGACGGCGATGTTGGAGCAGTGGTCGGCGACGCGCTCGCAGTTGGTGAGCAGGTCGTTGAACGCGAAGCCATGGTTCAGCGTGCAGATACCGGTCTGCAGGCGGTCGATGTGGTGCAGCTTCAGCTCGTCGCAGAGGTTGTCGATCAGCTCCTCGAGCGGCTCGACGTGGTAGGCGAGCTCGACGTCGTTTTCCACGAACGCGTGCACGGCCACGGACAGAATCTCGGTTACGGCGGCCATCATCACGCTCAGCTCGTGCGAGCCCTCGTCCGAGAAATGCATCTTCTTTTCGTGCATTTCCTTGGCGGTCTCGGCGATGTTTAGCGCATGGTCGCTGATGCGCTCCAGATCGCCGATCGTGTGCAGGTACTTGGACACGTCGGCGGTCTGCTGCGGGTTGAGTTCCCGACTCGTGATTTTAATGAGGTAGGTGCCGAGCTTGTCCTCGTAGTGGTCGATGGATTCCTCGGCATCCTGCACGGCGCGGAACGCATCGTCGCTGTAAGCTTTCAGCAGCGCAAACGCATCGAGCAGGTTCTGCTCCGCCTTGCGCGCCATGGAGTCCGCCGTGATGCGGCTCTGCTCGATGGCCAGCGCGGGGTGCGCGAGGAAGCGTTCCTCCAGCCGGTCCATGTCCTCGGCCTGAGTCTGGCCGTGCTGCTTGTCCTTGACGAGGGAGCACATCATCTTCTCCAGCAGACCGATGAACGGCGTGAGCACGAGTACGGTGGCGAAGCGGAAGAGGGTGTTCATCATGGCGATGCTGACGGTCGTCATGGTCGCGTGCAGGAAGGAAAAGTGCAAAAACGCATTGAGCGCGTAAAACACGCTCGCCCAGATGACGACACCGAGCACGTCGATGAGCAGATATACGAACGCGGTGCGCTTGCCGTTGACGTTCGCGCCGAGCGCGGACAGCAGCACCGGCACGGCCGCGCCGATGGCGATGCCCATCGTGATTGGAAACGCAACAGAAAAGCTAATCGTCCCCGTCATCGACAGCGCCTGTAGAATACCGACGGCGGCCGACGCGCTCTGCAGCACGCACGTGAACAGCGTGCCGACCAGAATGCCGAGCAGGGGATTGGAGAACTTCGTGAGCAGGCGGATGAACGCTTCGCTCTCCCGCAGGGGAGCCACCGCGCCGCTCATGGCCTGCATGCCGAACATGAGCACCGCGAAGCCGAGCAGAATGTCTCCCACGTGTACATGCGTCTGCTTTTTGGAGACCATGCGCAGGACGATGCCCACCACGGCGACAACTCCGGTCAGCGTTTCGGTGGACAGCAGCGATACCCAGCCGGAGCCGCTGATGTCCGACAGGCAGAGGATCCAGCCGGTGACGCTCGTGCCGAGGATGGCGCCGAGCACGATGCCGATCGCCTGCCGCACCTGCATCATGCCGGAGTTGACAAAGCCCACGACCATGACCGAAGTTGCGGAGGAGGACTGGATCACGGCGGTGACGCCGGTGCCGAGCAATACGCCTTTCAGCGGGGTACTGGTCAATTTATAGAGGATGATCTCAAGCTGGTTGCCGGCGACTTTTTTCAGCCCGTCCCCCATCAGGGACATGCCGAACAAAAACAGCGCTACGCCGCCCAGCAGGGAGATCACATTGGAAATCCCCAAGAATTCCACGCTCCCGTCTTTCTTCGTCTCTTTGAGCCTCTTTGCTCAACGCTATGATACCAACTATACCAAAAATGTCGGAAAAGTGGAATGGATTTTGCCCGGAAAAACCGAACAATTCCAGCCAAGATTTCAGCCGCAAATTTGTGCAGATTATTTATTTGACAAATAAGACGGAAATGCAGGCTCCGTACTTGACAGGGAATCGTATCCATGATATATTCCTACTAGAACGTAGTAAATTAGTCCCGCCGGGGGGCGGAACGAGAAGGAGGTTATTGTATGTCCGGATGTGGATCAACTTCAATCAAACTGGAAAAGTACAGCGAAAAATCGCTGCAGGAGTATGCCGAGCTGACCGCGTCGGCGGAGGGCAAGCCGTTCGTCGGCAGTGTGGCCGCGCTGGTTTCAGCGCTGGCGGCGTCGCTGGGCTCTCTGGCGGTGAATCTTGCGGGGAGCGAGGCGGAGGCGCACGTCAAAACGGCGGCGGACGAGCTGAACCAGATGCGAGTTTATATGCTGAACACGGTGGACGACGACACCAAGGCCCGCGCACCGCTGAACCGCCGGAAGCAGAAGCCGGAGGAGAAGGATCACCTGGAAAGCGCCGCGCGCGTGGCCTGCGGCATTCCGAGCGATATGGTGTTTGTCATGTGCCGCTGCATTGAGCTGCTCGACCAGATCGGCGATGTATGCAATGCGGAGGGCGCGGTCTGTATTGTCACTGCCGTGCATCTGAGCCTGGCTGTGATCTACAGCATGCAGGCGGAGATCCGCGCGCTCTCGAAGTATATGCAGGACGAGATTTTCGTCCGCACGATTATCCGCGAGGCGGAGATGCACTTGGAGCAGCACCGGTCAATGGCCGATGCGCTGCTGGAAAAGATGCAGAAAAAAATGATGGAATGACGCAAACCCGCCGGGCAGACCGCAATTTTTTGCGGTCTGCTTTTTTGGACTTGCACTTTGATGGGTAAGGGTGTATGATAGGTACGCAAAAGGTACAAAATTTAAAATAATTGGACAGAGTAGGAGCAGTGCGTCAAGTGCAGCGGGATGGGAAGTTGCCCGCTGACGAAGAACGTTTGCGTTCCCCCCTCGCGGCAAAGCCAAGCGAAGCGGGTTTGCAGCGAAGAAGGAGGATTGCTTGTGCCGGTCGATCTGATGCCGCTTGAAGTGGCAGATGACCCATTGCACGAGCATCCCCCCCTCGCGGCAAAGCCAAGCGAAGCGGATTTGCAGCGAAGAAGGAGGATTGCTTGTGCCGGTCATCTGATGCCGCTTGCGGTATCAGATGACCTTGCCCAAGCAATCCGACGCAGCGTCGCGGTACTGTCTCCGCTTCCGCTGCCACCTGAGGGCGACCTTTCGTGGCAACTGTCACGAAAGGAGCTTTTTTATGCAAAAAATGAACGCAAAACGGTTGGCAGTAGACGCAATGTTTGCTGCAATGTGCACGGTGCTCGGCATGCTGGCGCTGGACTTCATCAGCATGAAGATCACCTTCGA
This sequence comes from Clostridiales bacterium, assembly GCA_004556965.1. Classification (GTDB taxonomy): domain Bacteria; phylum Bacillota; class Clostridia; order Oscillospirales; family Oscillospiraceae; genus CAG-103. Next base: position 101,289 of record SFFE01000007.1, read on the forward strand.
GAGCCTGCCCATTCTGATCGGGGCGCTGCTGTTCGGCCCGGTGGACGGCGTGGCCATCGGCCTGGTCGGCACGCTGATTTACCAGCTGCTGCGCTACGGCGTGAGCGCCACGACGCTGCTGTGGATGCTGCCGTACGGTATCTGCGGGCTGCTGGTCGGTCTGTATGCCGCGCGCCGGAAATTTGACCTCACACGCGGCCAGCTCATGGGCATCACGGTGGCAAACGAGCTGCTGATCACGGCTTTGAACACCGGTGTGATCTGCGTGGACAGCATCATTTACGGATATTATTCCAAGGCTGTGGTGTTCGGGATGCTGATACCGCGCATTGCGCTGAGCATCGGCAAGGGCGTCGTGTTCGCGGTGGTTCTGCCGTATTTGCTGAAAGCGGCGCGCCGGGCGCTCCGGATGGAGTCGCCGGGCGAGCAGGCATAACGAAGCAAACAGCCTGACCGGTTGCCCGGTCAGGCTGTTTTCAGCTTGTCAAAAAACCTCGTAAAGTTTCGCCGCCGGAGCGGCGAAAGAACGTTCAATTATTTTCTCCGGCGACATGTGCGGCAACGTCAGAACAAACTCACTCCACTTCACTTTCGGCTTCGCCAAAAGCTCCGTATCCGTTCCTTCGTTCTTCCTTCTTCGCGGCGAATAGAATTCGCCGAGTGCAGCGAGTGCGCTGCAGCGGGCTGCAAGCGCTCTTGGCGAAAACCTGTTTTTCGCCAGATTCAGCGCCCCGCCGATGTAAACATCGACGGGGCGCCTTTTCCCTCTTCCGTTTCCCAATGAAGCGATCAATCTTTTTTTGGCTGCTGGAGATAATCCGTGTGCTCGCGGAGGAACTTCTTCTCCTCCGGCTTGAGGTCAAGCCCGATCGTGCCGCCGGGGTTCATGTTGTACTTCGGGTCGAAGTAATCCTTCAGGACGCGGAACACGCCGTATTCCTTCTCACCGAGATACCCTTCCAGCCACGGGGCGAACATCTTGCCGATGCCGTGGTGGTGGCTGATGGCCGCGCCGGAGCGCTGGATCGCGTCGAGGATCGTGGTGTGGTACGCCTTGAAAGCGTCCTCGTCCTGCATCTTTGTGAGGAAGATGAAGTACAGGTTCGCACCCTGCGGGTAGCAGTGGGACATGTGCGTGGTGACGACGGTGTTCGGCAGCGCGTGGCAGACCTTGCGCACGTCGGCGTGCACCTGCTCCATGTTCGACCAGTTGACGGAGCACTCAAGCGTGTCAGTGACGATGCCGAAGTCCATGAGCGTGTCGCGCAGGTACGGATCGTTGAAGCGCCCCTTCTCCCAGCTTTTCGTGACGTAGCCGGTGAGCGGCATGCCGCCGTGCTTGAGCGCAATTTTGCGGATGTTCTTGGCAACGTTCTTGCTGAAGCCCTTTTCGCCGTCCGTGAAGCCGAGGAACAGGCAGCGCTCCATGTCCTTGTAGCCCGCGGCGTCGAGCAGCGGCTGCAGCGGCGTCTCGTCCACGTTGTAGAGCTTGAGCATGAGGTGCGTTTCCTCGGGGTCGGACAGGCGGAACACGGAGGAGAAGCCCGCCTCGCACTGCATCATCTCGCGCGCGGCCTTCATAGCGACGTCCCAGCTCTTGAAGATGTACGAAAAGCGCTTGCGGTTTTCGGGCATCCAGCGGAACACGCGCAGCGTGACCTCGGTGAGCACGCCGAAGGTGCCCTCGCTGCCCATCATGATCTCGTTGAGATCGGGGCCGGTGGCCTCGCGGTTGCAGTGCGGCGTCTGGATGGTGCCGATGGGCGTGGCGTATTTCTGCGAGAGCACGATGTCGGCGATCGTGCCGTAGTACGTGCTGTTCTGGCCCGCGCCGCGCGTGACCGTCCACCCGCCGACGCTGGAGTATTCAAACGACTGCGGGAAGTGGCCGCAGGTGTACGGACGATTGGCGCCGAACAGCTCCGGCGCGTTCTGGAGCGTCTTTTCGAGGTCGGGGCCGGACATGCCCGCCTGCACGGTGATGGTCTGGTCGATCTCGTTGAAGCTGATGACCTTGTTGAACCGGCGGCGCATATCGAGCGAGACGCCGCCCTTGACCGGCTCCACGCCGCGTGTAACGCTGCTGCCGCCGCCGTAGACGTACAGCGGGATGTCGTGCTCGGTGACGTAGGCGACAATCTGCTCCACCTGCTCGGTCGTGTCGGGATAGAGCACCACGTCCGGCACGCTGTCGATGCGCTTGTGGCGCAGGCGGAGAATATCGTACGCGGTGAAGCCGTAGGCGACGCTCAGGCGGTCGTAGTCTGTGGTGGAGACGCCGTCCTTGCCCACGATGGCGGCCAGCGCGTCGATGTGCGCCTGCGCGAGCTGCACGGGGTGATCGGAGAGATCAACCTGGTCGAAGCCGATATCGTCGGCATATTCTTTGAAATCGTCGTCTGTCAGTTTGAAGGTTTCCTTCATGAGCTTGTAGAGCGATTCCTTCGGGTATTTGAAAAAGTTCGGGTCGCCCCAGCGGAAAATGGAGCGGTAGCTGCCCGCCGGCGCGGGGGTCAGAAGCCACTTCGGCTCAAAGCCTTTGTACGGTTTGTTGCTCATGGTGCAGTCCTCCTTTTGAGTCCGATGATTTTTCGGTAAATGGGGCGAAGCCGGCTATAGATCTTGCTGTACGCCTGCTGATAGATCGCAGCGTAGATGCGATGGTTTTCCTCGTTTGGTTGGAAGGTGTCCTTCACGCGCACCATGGCGGCGACGGCGGCGTCATAGCCGTCGAACACGCCGAGCGCCACGAACGCCGCCATCGACGAGCCGATGGAGCAGGCCTCGTGCGTCTGTGTGCGCGTGACGGGCAGACCGAACACGTCCGCCGCGATCTGGCAGACCACGTCGCTCTTCGCGCCGCCGCCGCCGATGCGGATCTCGCCGATGTGCAGGCCGGAGCGCTTTTCCATGATCTGCAGCGCCATGTACAGCTCCAGACACAGCCCCTCGATGATGGCGCGGTAGAAGTGGTAGCGCGTGTGGTGGTCGGTGAAGCCGATGACCGCGCCGAGCGAGTCCGGCTGCAGGATGCCCGCCGTCCAGTACGGCTGGAGCAGCAGTCCGTCGCATCCGGGCGGCAGGTCGCGGATGCGCTGGTCGAGCAGCGCTTCCGGCGCGCAGCCGAGCGCTTGCGCGTCCGCCGCGTCCGCCGCGCCGAATTCCTTGACGAACCACGACAGCAGCCAGAACCCGCGGTAGATTTCAATCTCCGGATTGTAGCGGTCATTCTGCACGGCGGGGTAGGCGGGCAGAAACTGCTGCGGCTCGAAATAGTCCTTCACGTTGAGCTGGATGGTCGCGGTCGTGCCGAACGAGATGGCGGCCTTGTCCGCGCCCGTGACGGCGAGACCCAGCGTCTCGCAGCCCTTGTCCGAGCCGGTGGCGATCAGCGGCAGCCCCGCCGGGATGCCGGTCAGCGCGCTGACCTCCGGTGTGATGCTGCCGATGACCGTGCCGGAGGGCACGAGGTCGCACAGCTTTTCCACCGGAATGTCGCAGAAGCAGCGGGTGAGGTCGCTCGCCTTCATCCAGCGGCGGCGCCGGTAGTCGAACGGCACGTGGCCGACCATGTTCGACGCGGAGTCTACCAGATTTCCGGTGAGCTTGTAGTTGAGATAGGTAGGGAGCATGACGTATTTTTTTGTCTTTGCCCAGATCTCCGGCTCGTTGCGCATGATCCAGTTGCCGGCGGACGCGGCGTAGACGATCTTCGCCGTCTCCTCCATGCCGACAAGCTTGAACAGCAGCATCTTCCACGCGGGCATTGCGCCCTCCGGATCGGAGACGCGCTTGTCCAGCCAGAGGATGATGTCGCGCAGGGGCGTGTTGTTCTCGTCCAGACACAGCACCGTGTCCCGGATGCAGGTGATCGTCACGGCCTGCACGTCCGGCAGCAGCGCCGGGTTGCGCGCGCAGAGCGTTTTCGCGGTCTGGCAGAGCCGGTCAAAATAGAACTCCGGCTTCTGCTCCGCCCAGCCCGGTTCCTTCGAGAAGTACGGCTCGGCGTATTTGCTTTGACATACGTCCAGAATGTTGCCGTCCGGATCGACAAACAGCGACCGCGCGCTTTGTGTGCCGATGTCGCAGGTCAGCACCAGCGGTTTGTTCAAGCAGATCCCTCCCATGGCCTTGCGGCCTCTTATTTTTGCTCTCTGTTACCATTCTCTCTTATGTTCTCAGTATATTGCTGGTGGCGATAATGTCAACGCCCAACCCCAGCACGTTTGGGATCACCACGTCGCCGCGGCCGATGCGCTCCGTCACGGTGACGGTGCGAAGCTGCGCCATCACGTCGAAAATGCGCTCCTTTGGAATGTCCGCCGACACGCGCACGGGCAGCACCGGCGTTTCGGGAAACGCGGTCTTCACGACCGAGCAAATGGTGCGCTTCGGCGCGGTCATTTCGGAGATGGCGAACGCCTCGCCGCGCTTGCAGGTGTTGCCGGTGACGACCCATTCGTCCCGGTTGTTTTTTTCAATCTTCAATTGGCAGCCGCGCGGGCAGCCGATGCAGACAAGCTCCTTCATGCCTCCACCTCGATCTCAAATTGCGCCGAAGCCGCGTCCGCGATGCCGAAGCTGCCAAAATCCAGCGTGAGCTGCTGCATCTCGGGCGGGCGCAGGAACGGATACTGCTTCGACCAGACCGCCCTGCCGTCCACCGTGAGCGTGACGCGGCATTTACCGAGCACGTCCCGGCTGCGGAAATAGACCGTGACGGCGGAATTGTCTGCCCCGCGGTCGAGCCGCTGCGGCACGAGATACTGAAAATTCTCCGACGCGCCGAGCACGATCTCGTCGCGCGTGCGCTGCGCGTAGTGCGCGGCGTTTCTGCCGGCCTCCTCGCCGCTTGCGGAGACGTAATCCACCAGATCGTTCACATGCAGCGCGTTGCCGCACGAGAACACGCCCGGCACCTCCGTCATGAGCTGCCCGTCGCAGACGGGGCCGTTCGTGCGCGCGTCAAGCGGCACGTTCAGGGACTCCGCCAGCTCGTTTTCCGGGATGAGGCCGACCGAGACGATCAGCGCGTCGCACTCCAGGCGCTGCTCCGTGCCGGGGATGGGCTTCATGGCATTGTCCACCTCTGCGATCTCCACGCCGGTGAGCCGATCCTGCCCGAATACGCGCGTGACGGTGTGCGACAGGTGCAGCGGGATGTCGTAATCATGCAGGCACTGGTGGATGTTGCGCGTGAGACCCGAGGGCGTGGGCTTCGCCTCGTACACGCCGAGCACCTGCGCGCCCTCCAGCGTCAGGCGGCGCGCCATGATGAGGCCGATGTCGCCGCTGCCGAGGATGACGCATTTTTTCGTCGGCAGGACGCCGAGCAGATTCGTAAAATGCTGCGCCGTTCCGGCGGTGAACACGCCCGCGGGACGCGTGCCGTGGATGGACACCTGCTTTGCGGTGCGCTCCCGGCAGCCGGTGGCGAGAATGAGCGTTTTCGTGCCGTAACGGGTCAGGCCGTCCTGATTGACCGTCACGACGGTGAAGCTGGCTTCGTGCCGCTCCACGCGCGTGACGAAGGTGCGCGTTTGCGCTTCGATGCCGAGCGCGCGGAACCGGTCGATGAAGCGCTCGACATATTCCGGGCCTGCGAGCCGCTCACCGAAGCGAGAGAGACCGAACCCGTCGTGGATGCACTGCTTGAGCATGCCGCCGAGCCGCGCTTCGCGCTCAATCAGCAGCGTTTTCGCGCCGTTTTCGTGCGCGGAGATCGCCGCGGCCAGACCCGCCGGGCCGCCGCCGATGACGATGACATCATATTGTTCCATGACAGCGCCCCTCCTTTACTTCGTCGGGCCGAATACGATGGGCGATTCCGCCGAGGACTTGCGCACCTCGCTGAGCGGCACGCCCAGAAATTCCGCAATGATCTTTACGACCTGCGGCGAGCAGAACCCGCCCTGGCAGCGTCCCATGCCGGGGCGGACGCGCTTTTTCACGCCGTCCACCGTCGGCACGCAGACGGGAGAGCGCAGCGCGTCGAGAATCTCGCCGCGGCTGACCTCCTCGCACCGGCAGACGATCACGCCGTAGTCCGGGTTTTCCGCAATCAGCTTTGCGCGCGCCGCGTCGTCCATGTCGCGCAGCACGGGAACGCCCTTGCGGCAGGGGTCAAAGTCCGGGTTGCGGGCGACGGACTTCGCTTTGCGCAGCTCCCGAACGGCCATGTCCGCCACGTCGCACGCGACGGCGGGCGCGGTGGTGAGCCCCGGCGACTGGATGCCGGCGCAGTGGATGAGATTGTGCGTTTTGCGGCCCTGTTCTATGATGAAATCCTCCTCAAAGGTGGCCGCGCGCACGCCGGTGAAATAGGTGATGATGTCGCGCTCCGTGAGCTGCGGCATCGTGATCTTCTGTTTGGCAAACACGCGCTCGATGCTCTCCGGGTTCGTGGCGGTGTTTTCCTTTTCATACGTCTCCACCGCGTCGGGTCCGACGAGCAGGTTGTCGTGCACGGTGTGCAGAATGCCGCCGCCCTTCGTGTGCGTATTGGAGACGAGCTGCAGTCCCTTGATCGAGGCGATGGACTGCATGAGCGCGCCGGCCTTGCGGTCGAGGATCGAATTCGTGCCGCGGCGCGGGTGGATGGAGAAGAACCGGTCGCCCGCCATGCGCGCGACCTCCTCGCTGAACACGCCCGCGGCGTTGATGACGAGCGCCGGGCGAAGCGTGCCGCGGTTGGTATGTACGGCGGTGATCCTGCCGTCCTGCACGTCCATGCCGGTCACGGCGGTGTTGAGCGAGATGTGCGCGCCGTTGGTCACGGCGTTTTCCGCGTAGGCAATCGTGAGCCCGTAGGGGCACACGCAGCCGGAGTCCGGGTTTGAGATGGCGAATTTCGTCTCAGGGTTGAAGTTCGGCTCCTTTTCGCGCAGCTCTTTGCGAAAGACGATGCGCGTGTCGGAGATGCCGTCGCGGTATTTGCGCACGAGGCAGTAGACCGCCGCGAGCGGGAGCGGCCAGTACCACAGGAAGTTGACGTACTGCCCCACGCGCCGGAAAGGCACATCCAGTTCCTTACAGACCTGATCGTACATGGCGTTGCCGCGCCGGACGTATTTGTGCTTGAGCGAGCCGCGGCCGAGGTCGATGCCGGGGTGCACCTCGCCGTCGTTCCGGCCGGAGGCGCCGAGCGCGAGGTCGGCCTCCTTCTCCACGAGCAGGATGTCGAGCTTCCAGCGCGACAGCTCGCGCGCGATGGACACGCCCGAAATGCCGCCGCCGATGATGAGCACATCCGGCGTTTTGCCCTCCAGCGCATCGTCGCACAGCGACGGGAGACGCATGGGCGGGATCTCCGCCCCGGTGAAGGTGATGTCGTTCACCACGTGGCAGTCGGAGGCTTTCGTCGCGGCCATCTGGCAGGCGCGGACCACGTCGTCCCACGCATCCAGCGTGCCGCGCAGCACGATGCAGTTGTCCTCCAGCGCGGCGTGTACGCGCCCGCCGAAGGCCTTGTTCAGTTTTCGGTTGCATGCGGAGATGTTCATGTCTCTTCCCTCGAAACAAAGTCGGCCAATCGACCGACTGGATAAAAGCATCATACTTCTTTTGCTGCGCGTTGTCAAGTTTGTGCATCTTTTCGCAAAAAGCTTCAAAATTTTTATTTATTCTGGACAATTCGGGGAAAAGGGCATAGAATAGGGACATCTCATTCAGAACGGAGAATACGATGGCTGCACCGCGCAAGGACAATGTGAAGGAAAAGATTCTGGAGGCGACCGCAGGCTTGCTGGAGCACAAGACGCTCTCGGACATCTCGCTGGCCGAGATCGCGGCGGCGTCCGGCGTTTCGAAGGGGACGCTCTATTACCATTACAAGACCAAGACGGAGATCCTGTTCGACATCACCGACCGCTATCTCGACCAGCAGTGGGACGAGCTGATCGCGTGGACGGAGAACAAGGAGAAGGACACCTCTGTGCCCCGTCTGGTCAAATACGTCGTGGAGCGCAACACGGCCTCGGCCGGGATGCGTCTGCATCTGATCCATGCCGCCATGCTCGGCGACGAGGTGCTGCGCGAAAAGCTGCTGGAGCGCTACCGCGCGTTCGAAACGCTCATCGCGGAAAAGATCGCCGAGCGCACCGACGCCGTGCAGGCGGACTATCTCACGTGGCTGATCCTGCTCGCGTCCGACGGACTGATCGTGCAGGAGGCGCTGCGCAATACGGACTTCGATTCGGACGCGTTCCTCCGCCAGAGCACGGCGTATCTCCGGCTGATGCACGGGCAGCACGCCGACCCGGTTTGACATTTGGGGGAAACCATTTATAATTAGTAGAAAAACGGGCGGGGAGGACGTGCCGATGGCGAGACCGGTCAAAAAACGGAATATCTGCGCGCTGCCGACGACGGGGGAGTTCTGCCCCAAGGGCGGCGGGGACGGCGAAGCCGTCGTGCTCGGCGTGGACGAGTTTGAGACCGTTCGCCTGATTGACCATCTCCAGCTCACGCAGGACGAGTGCGCCGCGCAGATGCAGGTCGCCCGGACGACCGTGCAGGCCATGTACAACGCCGCGCGCGTCAAAGTTGCCGACGCGCTTGTGAACGGCAAGCGCCTCGTCATCACCGGCGGCAGCTACACGCTGTGCAGCCGCGCGCAGAATTGCTGCGGCAAAAACTGTGTGCACCGCAACTGCGCCTGCTGTCAGGGCAGTGCGTCTTGCGGCTGTGGCTGCGGCTGCGAAAAGGCGTGAAGTGCGCCGGAAAACGAAACATTGCGCTTCGGGCTTCCCTGCTTGCGGGGGAGCCCGTTTCGCACCATTGACATCTGCAGGAATTGTGCTACAATGGCGTAAATGACATATGTCAGAAACGACAGAAAAGGAGTACTTCCATATGAAAATCGCGGTTACATATGAAAACGGAATGATCTTTCAGCACTTCGGCCACACGGAACAGTTCAAGGTTTACGAGGTTGAAAACGGACAGGTCGTCTCGGCGTCGGTCGTGGGCACGAACGGCAGCGGCCACGGCGCGCTGGCGACGCTGCTGAGCGGCATGGATGTGCAGGTGCTGATCTGCGGCGGTATCGGCGGCGGCGCGCGCACGGCGCTTGCGCAGGCGGGCATCGAGCTGTATCCCGGCGCTGCTGGCGACGCGGACGCAGCGGTGCAGGCGCTGCTGGCGGGCTCCCTGCGCTATGATCCGGACACCATGTGCCAGCACCATCACCATGAGGCGGGACACGCCTGCGGGGACCACGGCTGCGGCTCGCACGGGTGCGGTCACGACTGAGCGGGCATTTCTACCCCAACATGCGGCTTCTGTGCAAGAATTGGCTTTTTGCTGTTGACAGCTCACAAAACACGTGATATTTTTATGATGATACGTTAGTGAATTTGTAAAAACGCGCCCTTAATTGTCAAGAAAATGGCAATTGGAGACCGGGCACAGCGTGTTTGATGGCAAGCTGCGGGACGCCGCGGCCATGCGGGGGAAGGCCGGTATCCGGACACGGGGCGGCGCCTGAAAACGTACGTCAAAGACGCCATGATGAATGACATCCTGGCGTCTTTTACTATATTGCATCGTGGAAATTTTGGAAGGAAGGGACAATATGAAAGACTTAAAACATCTGATCTTCTTCGAAAATCTCCTGCAGGACGCGCAGAATGAGCTCGTCACGCAGGCGATCGAGGAAGGGAACGTCGCTTTGGGGTATAACTGCTTTTACATCCCCGAGGTGCTGCTCAACCTGAAGGGCTGCTTCTCCACCCGTCTGCGCGCGCCGCGCTGCACCTCCACGGACGTTGCAACCTACTACATGACCGGCCGTACCTGCCCCTATGTCCGCTCCATTCTGGAGCGCGCGATCGAGGGCGGCTACAACTATCTTGGCGCGCTGTTCGGCGCGGAGAGCTGCGCCGCCATGGAGCGTATGGAGGAGCACTTCTACCTGCTCAACCCCGTGAAGAATGACAAGTTCTTTGTTACGATTATTGACCCGCCGATGAAGGGCGACCAGACCAATCTGGATTACTACAAGCAGCAGCTCACCTGCAAGGTCGTCGAGCCGATGGCGAAGGCCTACGGTGTGGACACCTCCGACGCCGCCATGCGCGCTGCGATCGAAAAGCACAACGAGCTGTGCGAAGTCATCACCGAGATCGGCAATTTCCGCAAGCTGGCGAACCCGCCCATCACGGGCTATGAATTCCATGTGATCCAGCTCGTGTCTCAGGTATGCCCGCACGATCTCATTCTGCCCTACCTGAAGGAGACCCTGGAAGAGCTCAAGACCAGAGAGCCGGAGCCGGAGTTCCCATTCCGCGCCCGCGTGGTCGTCGCCGGCTCCGAGATCGACGATCCCGAATTCACGAAGCTCATCGAGATGTGCGGCGCCATGGTCGTGGCTGACCGGTACTGCTTCGGCAGCTTCCCCAGCCGCGAACAGATTGAGATTCAGGACGGCGAGACCGCGTTCGACGCGATCTGCCGCCATTACCTGCACTGGAACCAGTGCGCCCGCTTCATGGACGGCATGAAGATCGAACAGCGCCACACCGAGATCAAGAAGCTGGTGGACGAATTCCATGCCGACGGCGTGATCTACGAGAACATGAAGTTCTGCGAATTCTGGAGCTATGAGAAGGTCCTTGCCTCCCATGTGCTGAGCGAGGAGATGGGCGTGCCCTGCTGCACCATTGAAAAGGAATACGCCCTTGGCTCGGTCGGCCAGCTCCGCACCCGTTTCCAGGCCTTTGTTGAGAGCCTGGAGATCAAGAAGATCAACGCGTGAGGGAGGAGTTAGAATATGAAAAATCCGATTGTTGAACTGATTGATAGCAAGCTGCAGAAGTTTGACCCTATCTGGCAGGCGGAAAACGGCGTCGGCGGCCAGCGCAGCCGTTACTATGACAAGACCGGCGTCGCCAAGTACCGTGAGTGGCGCGGCGTGCATGACACGATGGTGGACTACGGCGCATGGCTGAAGAACGTCCTGTCCATGGTGCAGATGGTCGGCTCCGCGCCGGTCGCCTGCCTGAAGGGCTTCTGGGAATACCGCTGGATGGGCTCCTATCTCGGCACGTTCATGTTCATCGACCGCCTGTTTGAAGGCTTCCGCGGCGACGAGCTGAAGGTTGCGCACCTGAACATGCACGCCATCGTACAGAGTCTGACCAAGAAGATCGCACTCGTTCTTGCGAACGACAAGCGTCTCGGCGGCGGCCCGCTGTCCGATAAGATCGTCCCGATGGACGAAGTGCTGCCCCCGCTGTTCATGGCCGGCTTCCCGGATCTGATCCCGATCCCGCTGCAGACCCTGCCGGAATTCATCATCTGCGACGTTGACCAGCATATTGAGCCGTATTACATCGACGTGGCCGAGTCGTTCGGCCTGCCGGCGGACGTTTGCTCCCGCTGTGCGGCGGAGACCGGCGTTGCCATGGACGACGCGTTCCCGATCTTCGGCAAGGCCATGATTTCCACGAACATGCCCTGCAACGCGTCCGAGGCGACCTCCATGTTCCAGCGCCGCCGCATCGCGCTGCCCGACTTCCCGGCGACGATGGCCATGATCCACAACGAGCCGGGCGCTCACCCGTACTCCGCACAGGTGCTGAAGGACTGCATCGCCTTTATCGAGAAGGAATACGGCGTCGAGTACAACTGGGATGCGCTGTTCGCCCGCGCAAAGCACATGAACGAGCAGAACCAGATCGAGCTTGAAAAGTGGGACTACATGAAGACGCCGTACTGCTCGCTGTGCGGCATCGCAGAGACGCTGTATCGCCTGTACGCCTGGGCTTCCGTCAACGGCCAGGAGGATTACTTCACGAAGACCGACCGCAAGGTCATCAAGATCATGCGCAAGAGCTACGAGAAGAAGTACGAGCCGTTCGGCGGCAAGACCCGCCACCGCGCGTTCCTGTGGGGACCCTCCGCCGTGTACTACACCGACTTCCCGACCTGGATTCAGAACTGCTGGGGCATCAATATCGTGCTGAACATGGACTCCACCATGGGCCACAACATGATCAGCACCGACGATCCGGAGCAGGCGATTCAGGATTTGGCGCTCTTCTCCGAAAAGGGCGTTATGCGTCACCACGCCGTCGGCGGCTGGGACAATGTCAACGCCATCTGGGAGTGGGCCAAGAACTTCAACTGCGACATGGTGCTGTTTAACGACAACATCGCCTGCAAGGGCATGCTCGGCGTCCACGCCGTGATGGAGGAGCAGGCACGCGAGCTGGGCTTCTACTTCATCTTCATCGAGCATGATCTGGAGGACTGCCGCACCGTCTCCCGCCAGGATATGCGCAACTGCGTGAACCAGTACATGTCCGTCGTCCTGAACGAGAAGCCGCTTGACCCGACGATCGTCGAGTTCGACGATTCTCAGGCGTACTAAGAAAGGCAGGTAAGAGCTATGAATATGAAACTGGTTGCAAAGATCCTCGGCAAGGTGAGTCTCTTCGGCTTTATCGGCTTTGTTGCGACGTTCACCCTTTACATGTTCAATCTGGAGAACAAGCTGATCTACTACGTGATCCGCCCGCTCCTGAACAAGCATTACGACGCACAGGTCCGCGATAAGAGAATCGTGTAAGCATGCAAACTGAACAGCCCGAATCCAAATTGGATTCGGGCTGTTCAGTTTGTCAAAAAAGTTTTACTTTTCAGTGGGTGATCGAGGATGGCAAATTACTATACGCCTTTTTCGCTGCGCATTTCTGAGGAGCTTCTCGGAAAAATCAAGCAGATTGCGGTTCAAAATAAGCGCTCTGCAAACAAAGAGATCGAATTCGTGCTGGAACGGTACGTGCGGGAGTATGAGGCGCAGCACGGCGAAATTGAAACAGAGACATAAGAACGGCAGGGAGCGGTTTTCCGCTCCCTGCCGTTTTGCGTCTGTAGAAAAACTGGGTTTTCTACAGAGGAAGATTGTGTAAAGGAAAGCGCTGATGTGCTGGGATATGCACTGCACCCAAAGCCTTCCCCTACGAGGGGAAGGTGGCACGCGAAGCGTGGCGGATGAGGTGGTTCCCAGGCGCACAACGCAGTGCGGTATTGCCCGCATCAGTCGGCTTACGCCGACAGCGTCCCCCAAAGGGGGAAGCCTTGGGCTGGACGCATATCGCACCGCGCTGCTGTTTTTATTCCGGCTCTACTCGCTTGGCCACGACGACGAACCGGCCGTCCGTGGTCTGGTATGCGCAGGTGGAGAGCGTCAGCAGCTTGTCGCCGGGTGTGAGCGTCACACCGGTGTCGTAGCATCGGTTCTGATCGATGAACGCGGCGTATTCCGCGAACTGCGCTGCGTCGTCTGCGCCGGTGTAGTCGTAATAGCGGAAACCCGGCTCGTTCTCGCCGAGGATGCGGGTGTAGAACGCCGCGACGACCTCGTAGCGCTGCTCGGCATAGATCGTGTCGAACCGGATGTACCGGTGCTCGCGCCAGAAAGACTCGTCCTGATAGTCCACCAGCGCGCCGAACATGCTGCCGTCCTTCATATGGTGGCCGTAGATGATGACGTTGTCGGACGTCTGCACGTCGCACGCCTCGGCGACATACAGCGTGCCGCGGTAGGAGTGCTCGCCATAGAAATTGGTGTGCAGATATTTTTCGGGCGTGTTCGGCGCGTACATGACGACGTTGTCGATGGTCGTGCCGTCGATCTTCAGCCAGCCGATGGTTTCGGGATTTTCAGCCACCAGCGCCTGATATTGCTCCAGCACCGCGCTGTCTGCGGCCTGCGTGCGCGTGTCCAGCAGCGCCGCGACGCGTTCCATGACGCTCCAGTCGTGCCGGTCGTCAATATAATACCAGAGCAGTCCGGCGACGCACGCAAGAAACACGACTGCGCTGACGATTCGGACGGCGATTTTGAGTTTGTGCTTCATGGGAGATCACCTGATAAAGAAGTGGGCAGCACTGACAGGTGCTGCCCACATTGTATCTTGTTCCTTCGTGGAACGTCAACTGTCAGTTGGCGCCCTTTTTGCGCTTGATGTACGTCACCGCGAACACGATCGCGCACAGCAGAGCCAGCGCTGCAAGCACGCCAATCGCGCGGGTGTCGCCGGTCTTGGGCGAGGTGCTGCCGGTGCTGCTGTCACTGCCGCCGGGGGTGCTGCTGGGAGTGTCCTGCTGAGATCCGCCATTGGGGTCGTTCGAATCCGACCCGCCGTTGGGATCGTCGGGGCTGGTGCCGCCGCCGGGATTGCTGGGGTCGTTGCCGCCGCCGTTACCGCCATTGCCGCCGGTGCCGCCGCCGGGATTGCTGGGGTCGTTGCCGCCGCTGTTACCGCCATTGCCGCCGCTACCGCTGCCGGGGTCGCTGGGATCGGTGCCGCCACCGCTGCCGCCATTGCCGCCGCTACCGCTGCCGGGGACGCTGGGATCGGTGCCGCCACCGCTGCCGCCATTGCCGGGGTCGCTGGGGTCGATGCCGCCGCTGCTGCCGTTATCACCGCCCGTGCCGCCGTTATCACCGCTGCTGTCATCCAGCTCGCTGAGTGCGACATGGACGTTCACGTAGTGCAGACCGAAGTTCGTGGCAAACACCTGCACGGTATTCGTGCCCGTCACGCGGAACACATCGCCATGCGTGGTCACGCCGCCGACGCCCTGCAGCCAGTTTTCCTGCACATCCGCATCCAGCGTCCAATGCTCTGCCGTGTGATCCACGACCGTGATCGTGACCGGCGTCCACGCAGCGATCTCCACACCGGGATAATACACCTTTGTGTGCGGGCCGAGCGCATCCGTGTATGAGACATAGAACGTCGCGTCGCAGTCCAGATCACCGGTCACGGTGAGGTAGAGGCGGGTGCTTACGCCCGCAACGTCGCCGGCGTGAGCCGGGGCGCTGAGCGCACAGAACAGCAACGCCGCCATAAACAAAAACAGGAGCGGCAACGCCAGTTTCTTTTGAAGCTTCGATGTAAAATTCATGGAAAACCTCCGTCCCCCGGCGCCGGGATGCCAGGCGTCTGAAATCAGCTCTCGCTGTGACAAGCAAGCCTGATTCGGAAACAGGACGCTGCGCGCCCCCTGTACGGGCGATCCGCAGAGGGTTCCGAAAAACAAGCGGCTTGTCAATCAAATTCTCTCAATATAGTAATGTTTGAGAGGTCCTTTCTATTGCAAGAAAGGCCGCGGCGGCGAAAGTTTTTGTGTGGAAAAAGGGAAGACCGCCCCGATCGGGGCGGTCACAGCCGGGTGGAGGATTCACACGAAAAGTTGGGGAAAAAGTCCTGAACGGAAGCGGCAGCGCCGCATTCCGCCAGCATTTCCTGCATGGCGCGCAGCAGCAAGGGCGTGAACTGCTCGAACAGCTCGCGCGCCTGTGCCGCCGGGTAATCGCCGTGCTCATCCACCGTGATGCTGCCGGCTTTCGGATAGGCGCGCGCGTCGATGCGGCCGGTGAGACGGAGCGGTTCGTCTCCGCCGGTCACGGTGTAGGAGCAGGGACAGTCGCCGTTGGGCGCGTCGAGCAGAATTTCAAACGAGTGACACAGCGCGCCCGCGTTCATCTGCAGCGAGCTACGCACACCGTTTTCGCGCGGCGCGGCGATGGTAAATACGAATGCGCCTTTTTGCTGCTGCAGGCAGTACGTGCCGTCGCCCGAGGGGGTGCCATACGCCGTCACCGCGTTCCGGACGGCGGCCAGCGGCGTTTGCCCGGCCGGCCTTGGCCGCACATGCGGCGCGCATCCGCTCAGCAGCACCGCCGCTACCAGCAGCAGCGCGGCAATCGCTCGTTTCATTGGCGTCGCCCCCATTCGGATCGGTTTCTTTGCGCAGCAACGAAGGAGCGCCGGTGAAAATGGGATTTGACCGGTTCGCCCCGCAGGAAGAGTGTTCATCTCTGTGACGTTCCGGCGGCGCAAAAGTTCCCCTGCCGTTCGGCAGAATCGCGAAAAACCCCCCGCCCGGAGCAAGCTGCTGAACCGCACCAATTTGTGCGGACAGCACAAAAAGCCCCCCTATGCAGGGATATGAAATTTTAAGCAACATACTGGCACCGAAATTCCATCGGTGTCAG
>SFFE01000023.1 GCA_004556965.1 Clostridiales bacterium
TGGCCGGATAAAGTTTCGAATTTGTCTCGTTTCTTGCTGCTATCCCTTCCTCTTTGGGCAAAACTTGATTTATTCAGCGTTTACTCAAGGGGAAGGCTTGGTCTGCGGACGGGGGACGCGGGGGTGCAATAAACCGCACCGTGCCGGATGGCACGGTGCGGTTTCCATCATTGAAGTTCACTTCTCCAGCCGCTCCGTCAGCTTCCCCCACAGCTCCAGCAGGCGGAAGCGCAGCACGTAGCCGTCGCCGTCCTCGGTGATGAGCTTCACATCGTCGTCGGAGAGCGTTTCGACCGCGCGGTCGGACAGGCTCGACTCCATGCACAGCGGCGGGAAAATGACGCACCACCAGTTGTGCCCCTCCCCTGCGCCGAGCGTGACGCGCAGCGACGTGTACACGCCTGCCGGGAGCGAGAATGTCTCATACTCCCGCGTGGGGTAGCGCTCCGGCCCGAGCGTGACGGTCACGGCGTCGGGCGTAACGGTGCGAGCGGCCTGCGCAACGCCGTCAAGATTCGCGGCGATGATCTCCTGCGCCGCATCGACGTCCGTCACATCCGCAAGCTTCGGTTCGAGGTACGCCAGCACCGCGTCGCGCACCTGCAGCTTCACCGCCTGCGCCTCGTCCGCATCGGACGCCGCGATCACGTGCAGGCGCACGAGCTTGCCCGCCAGCACCTGCTGCCGTCCCTGCGCCCACGTGCCGCACAGCAGCGTGAAGCACAGCGCCAGCAGCAGCGCCAGCTCCCAGGGTCTCAGTTTCCGTTCCGCTTCCATGTATGACAACTCCTTTGCTATGTAACAAAATCCGCCGGCACAGATAGTGTCGGCGGATTTTCCGGTTTTTAATCCAAAGAAGCTTTCATTTTTTACACTTCGAGCCGGTCGATCGTCTCGGTGCAGAAGCACTCGCGGTAGTTTTTGTGCAGCGCGCGCCACGCGTTCTCGGCGCTGGCACGATCCGGGAACAGGCCGAACACTGCCGAGCCGGTGCCGCTCATGACGGCGCCGAGCGCCCCGTAGTCGAGCAGGGTGCTCTTGATGGCGTTGATCTCCCCGGCGCGGCGGTCAAGCACGTCCTCAAAGACGTTGTACATCCGCCGGGCGAGCCGCTGCCGGTCGCCGTGCTCCAGCGCGGCGAGGATGCCGTCCGTATCCGGGCGGCAGCGGGAGGCGCGGCTGTCCACGCGGGAAAACAGCTCCGGCGTGGAGATCGGGAAATCCGGCTTGCAGATGACGACGTCCGTGCGCGCCATGGGGGGCAGCGGCGTGAGGATCTCGCCCCGCCCCTCGGCCAGCATCGTGCCGCCCGCCACACAATAGGGCACGTCAGACCCCAACTGCGCGCCGAGCCGCTCCAGCTCCGCGCAGGACAGTCCCGCGTGCAGGTGCGCGTTGAGCGCGCGCAGCACCGCCGCCGCGTCGGACGAGCCGCCGCCCAGCCCCGCGCACACGGGGATGC
The DNA here is from genome assembly GCA_004556965.1 of Clostridiales bacterium. GTDB lineage: Bacteria > Bacillota > Clostridia > Oscillospirales > Oscillospiraceae > CAG-103. Next base: position 1,463 of record SFFE01000023.1, read on the forward strand.
GCTTGCGCAGGCGCACGAACGCGCCGAGGTCGGAATGTCCCGTCTCGGTGAGAAACAGCTTCGCCGCGCGCACGGCGATGTTGTGCTCGTCGCACGGGAGAAAGCGCCGGTCCGACTGCGCGGAAAATGCGCCCGAGTGGTTCAGAATGATGTGCACGTCGTCGTGCAGCGCCACGCTCTGCATCACCATGCGCAGATCATGAAACCCGTCGCGCCGCCGCGCAAGCACGTCCAGCGAGAGATTCAGTTTTGCATACGCCTTCGTGCGAATTGTGTCCATACCCATTCTCCCAACGTCAAAAGGGATTTGCCCCACTTCCTATCAGCGGTTTCAAAAAAGCCTCGCAGAGTTTCGCCGCCGCAGCGGCGAAAAAATTCCAATCGTTTTTCCCAGCGACATGTGCGGTGGGAAAAACACTTCTCGCGGAGGGAACGTGCGCGCCTCCGGCGCGTGCGCTGAGCGCAGCGCACTCCCCCTTCGATTGGCAACCCAGCGTTAGCGGTTGCCAATCGACATTTTCTCAAACAGCATGTCCATCAGCGCCACGCCGTCGTCCACGCTCGGCCCCTTGCGGCCGTTTTCCTCCGTGTACGGCAGGCCGGAGCCTTCGCGCACGCGGCTGTCATAGATCACGAACGGCACCGGGTCTGCGCCGTGCGCGCCGTTTTTCATATAGGTCATGTGGTCGCTCAGCAACAGGATGCGGAAATCCTCGCCCGCAGCGCGCAGCGCGTCCGTCACCGGCTGCACCACGGAATCCGACAGGCGCTCGATGGAGTAGATCTTATGCTCCAGATCATGGTTGTGCGTCGCCTCGTCCGGCCCCTCCAGATGCAGCGCCACGAAGTCGTGCGTTTTCAGCACGTCGAGCGCAGCGGCCACCTTCGCGGCGTAGTCCGTGTCCCACTCGCCGGTGGCGGTGGGCACCGTGACCGGCTCCAGTCCCGACAGCACGCCGATGCCATGGCACAGCGGCACGGCGGAGACCACGCCGCCGTCCGCGCCGTAGCGCGCCTTGAAATCCGGCAGGGACGCCGCCGTCCCCTCCGCCCAGAACCAGATGCCGTTCGCGGGCAGCAGACCCTCCGCGCGGCGCGCCTCGTTGATCGGGTGGTGGTCGAGAATCTCATGCGCGCGGAGCATCAGGTTTTTCAGCACTGCGGCGTTGTCGCACCCGCTCGGCAGCAGCGGCCCGACCTGCTCGTTCAGATGGTCGTGCGGCGGCGCGAGCCGGATGCCCTTCAGATCCGCGTGCTTCTGCACGGCGAGATGCCGGAACGACGAGCCCTTGTGCACGCGCATCCCGGCGTAGTCCGCCAGCGGACGGAAATCCGGGTGGTCAAACAGCATCGTAATGAGGTCGTCCGACACCTTGCCCTCAATGGAGCCGGCGCTGTGCGAAAGGATGCGCTTTTCCTCCAGCGGTATGTCCCCATCCTCATATGTCACCATGTTGCAGCGGTAGCAGGCGTCGCCGGGTTCGAGCACGATGCCGGAGGCCGCAGCCTCCAGCGGCGCGCGGCCGAAGAAGTATTTGCGCGGCGAGCAGCCGAAGATCGACATGATGGCCGTGTCGCTGCCGGGGGCGTACCCGTCCGGTACGTTTTTCACGCTGCCGAGCACGCCGTGCGCAGCAAGCTCGTCGATCGCAGCCTTGTTGGAAACCTCCAGCGGCGTCTTTCCGCCGAGCTCCTCCACGGGGTGGTCGGCCATGCCGTCGCCGATGATGAGCAGATATTTCATAAACCAGAGCCTCTCTTTCATCTGTATGCATTTTCTGTAGTATATACGATTTCCAGCCGTTTGTGAAGAACTTTCCGCGCCGGTGTGCGTCGGCAAAGGCAAATGTTCCTCGACTTTGGTCGATTTGCTGTTTTTTCGCTTTGCAGTATTGAAAGTTTTGACAAAGTATTTCAAAACATGATATAGTATTTTTGCTAAGTTTTCGCTAAGATCGCGCGCAGACGGCGCGCGGCACGGAGGTGACAAAATTGGGTGCAGGATCGTATGTGCTCGGCGGTCTGGCCGGACTCGTGTTCGGGCTTGCCGTGGCATGGTGCAACATGCTGCTGACCAAGCGCAGCATGCAGAAGCAGGAGGCTTCGGCGATCATGGGCGTGAACGTCCTGCGGCAGGTGATCAACATCGCCGCGCTGGCGCTGGTATTCCTGCTGCGCAACGTCATTCCGCTGCCGGTCTACGGCACGCTCATCGGCACCGCGCTCGGTCTGTCCGCCGGCAACGTGCTGTTCGTCTGGCTCCTGACCAAAAAGATGGAGCAAAAATGATCCCGGAGGGTGAGGAAATTGGAGCATTCATCAAACGTACTGTTCAGCATCGGTCCGCTGGAGGTTACAAAAGTGGTCGTCACGATGTGGGTCATCATCGCGGTGCTGGCGCTGGTCTCCTTTTTGGCGACGCGGAAGCTCAGGGACGTGCCCGGCCCGCTGCAAAATGCGGCGGAAATGGCCATTGAAAGCCTACAGAACTTCTTCGGCGACATCATGGGAAAGGAGAACGCCCGCCGTTATTTCCCCATTATGGCGACGTTTTTTATTTTTATCGTCGTTTCAAACTACTCCGGCCTGCTGCCCGGCGCGGGCGGCGGCTTCGCCGTGCCGACGGCGTGCCTGTCGGTGACGGCGGGTCTGGCTGCCGTGGCGTTTTTCACCACGCACACTGTGGGCATTCAGCGGCAGGGCGTCGGAGGATATCTGAAATCGTTTCTCAAGCCGTTTCTTCTGATGCTGCCGCTCACGCTCATTGAGCAGGTCGTGCGTCCGTTCTCGCTCGCGCTGCGACTGTACGGCAACCTCTACGGCGAGGAAATGGTCACCGAGCAGCTCGGCGAGCTGTTCCCGATCGGTCTGCCGCTGGTCATGCAGGTGCTGAGTCTGCTGTTCTGCCTGATCCAGGCCATCGTCTTCACCATGCTGCTGTCCATCTACATCACGGAAGCGACCGGCGAAGAATAAGTAGTCCAAAAAGCTGTGCTTTTTGGACTAGAGGGGGAAGCGGCCTGCCGCAACGCACTCGCTGTCCGCCAAAGTCGGACAACTCGCACGTTTGCAGGCCGAGAAGTATTTTCTCCACCGCACATGTCGCTGGAGAAAATGATTGAATTTTCTTTCGCCGCTCCGGCGGCGAAACTCTACGAGGTTTTTTCAGTTTAAGTTTAAAAATAATTTGAACATATCTTTAGGAGGAAACATACTATGAGTTCAGCCATCATCGCACTGGCCGCCGCACTGGCAGTCGCCCTGAGTACCATCGGCCCCGGCATCGGACAGGGCATCACCGCAGCCAAGGCCATGGACGCCATCGCCCGTCAGCCGGAAGCCGCCGGCAACATCCGCAGCAGCATGATCATCGCCATGGCGCTGATGGAAGCGCTGACCATCTATGGCCTTCTGATCGCGTTCATGCTCGTCGGTAAGATCTGAGCGTCTGGCAGAAAGGAAGGCACACGTTTTGAGCATCAATCTGTCAGAACTGATCTGGACTGTGATCTGCTTTTTCGTGCTGCTGTTTGTGTTGAAGGCGCTGCTGTTCAACCCGCTGGTGAAATTCATGGACGAGCGCAAGGCGCGGATCGACCAGGGTCTGGCCGAGGGCCGTCAGGCGCAGCAGGCCAGAGCGGAAAATGACGCCATGCTGAGCGACGCGCTCCGGCAGCATACCGCCGAAGCCAGCCGCATTCTGGCTGAGGCCAAGGACGCCGACGAGCGAGAGCGCGCCGAGGCGCTGGTCTGCGCGCATCAGGAAGCCGCGCAGGCGATGCAGGCAGCACGCAAAAGTATCCGCACCGAGCAGGCTGCGGCAGAGGCTGAAATCGACAGCCGCATGCCGGAGCTTGTCGCCGTGCTGACCGGCTCGCTGCTGGGCGACGTTCCCGGACAGGACGAGATCATCCGCCGGTGCGTCACAGCCGCAGGAGAATCTTAACCATATGATCACAGACAATTTTAGAGAAAGAAGGAGGGTGAGGCAGACATGAAACTGGTATACGCCATCATCAACTTCCTCATCCTGGCCGTGGCGCTGTATTTCATCGGCCGCAAAATGGTCGTGCGCAAGTTCCGCGAACGCAAGGAGCGCATCGCGCAGGAGCTGGAGCGCGCGCAGCAGGCGCATGAGGACGCCGAACGCGCCGCCGCGGAGATCGCCGCCGCACAGGCGGACGCCGCCGCGCAATCGGAAGCGCTGCTCGACGGCGCGCGCCGGCAGGCACAGAGCGGCAGCGAAGCCGCCGCCGCGCACCGGCAGGCGGAGGCGGACATGGTGCTGTACAACACCGGGCAATCGGAGCAGTATCTGCGCGAGGAAATGTACGACGGCGTCCGCGCCGGCGCCATCCGCAAGGCGGCAGAGCTGACCCGCGGCGTGGTTGCGCAGCCCGAATTCGCTCACGCGCGCCAAACACTGACCGAGCAGTTTCTCCAGCAGGTCGGCGATCTGCTGACCGCCACGCCGAGCGACGAGCTGAAAATTCAGTCCGCGCAAGCGCTCGGCATCACCGTCACCACCGCCGAAGCGCTCAGCGATGCAGAGCAGCAGGCGCTGCGCGCGATCCTGCACGAAAAGCTCCTGCCCGCGGGCGGAGACGATACCGCCATCCGCGACGTGACGTTCGCCGTAGACGCAAACGTGCTCGGCGGCGTGCGCCTGCGCGTGGGCGACACGGTGTATGACGATACGCTCTCGCACCAGCTTGACCGGCTGACGCAGGACGCCGCCAACGGCGTGTCCTCCCACGCGGTCGGTGCGGACGAGATCGCCGACGCCGTGAAGGAGACCTTCCGCGCGGCCAACGACGGCATCGACGTGTTCCAGACCGGCGAGGTCGTGCGCGTGTCGGACGGCATCTGCCGCGTGTCGGGCCTGGCCGAGGTGATGGCCGGCGAGCTGCTGGTGTTTCAGGACGGGCTGCGCGGCATGGTCATGGACCTGGAGCCCGGCAACGTCGGCGTCGTTCTGCTCGGCTCATTCTCACACGTGCAGGAGGGCGAGAGCGTGCGCCGCACCGGGCGCATCATGGAGGTGCCCGTCGGCGAGTGCATGATCGGCCGCGTCGTCAACGCGCTCGGCCACCCGATCGACGGAAAAGGCTCCATCCGCGCCGAACACTTCCGCGCGATCGAAAGCCCCGCGCCCAGCGTTCTGGCGCGCAAGCCCGTCTCCGTCCCGCTGCAGACCGGCATCAAGGCGATCGACGCGCTCGTGCCCATCGGCCGCGGCCAGCGCGAGCTGATTATCGGCGACCGGCAGACCGGCAAGACCGCCATTGCGATCGACGCCATTTTGAATCAGAAGGGCAAGGACGTGCTGTGCATCTACGTCGCCATCGGCCAGAAGGAATCGACCGTGGCCAGCGTCGTGGCGCGCCTGCGCGAGTTCGGCGCAATGGAATACACCACCGTCGTCTGCGCGGACGCCTCCGAGTCTGCGCCCATGCTGTACATCGCCCCGTACGCGGGCGCCGCGATGGGCGAATACTTCATGTATCAGGGCAAGGATGTGCTCATCGTGTACGACGACCTGTCCAAGCAGGCTGTGGCGTACCGCGAGATCTCCCTGCTGCTCCAGCGTCCGCCCGGACGTGAGGCGTACCCCGGCGACGTGTTTTATCTGCACTCCCGCCTGCTCGAGCGCGCCGCGCGCCTGAACGAAGAAAACGGCGGCGGCAGCATGACCGCCCTGCCCATCATTGAAACACAGGCGGGCGACATTTCCGCCTACATCCCGACGAACGTCATCTCCATCACCGACGGGCAGATCTTCCTCGAAACCGACCTGTTCCACGCCGGCGTGCGCCCGGCCATCAACGTGGGTCTTTCCGTGTCCCGCGTCGGCGGCGCGGCGCAGATCGGCGCGATGAAGCAGGTCGCGGGCCGTCTGCGCATGGATCTGGCACAGTACCGCGAGCTGGCCGCGTTTTCGCAGTTCGGCTCCGATCTCGACAAGAGCACGCGCCAGGCGCTGCTGCGCGGCGCGCATATGACGGAGCTGCTCAAGCAGGGGCAGTACGCCCCGATGGACGCGGCCGATCAGGTCATCGCCATTTTCGCCGCCGGCGAGGGCTATGCCGACGATGTGGAGCTGCAGGATATGGCGCGCTTTGAAGCGGAGCTGCTCGCATCCGTCAACCGCACGCTTCCCGCGCTGCATGACGCGATTCTGACCGGCAAAAAGCTCTCGGCCGAACAGCTGAGCGAGCTGCGCGGCGCCATCGAAGATTTTAAGAAAACGTTTTGAAGGACTGCATACGTCGATGGACTGCTCCAGCGGAGGAGACGCTGCTTCCATCGGCAAGAGCGAATTGCGAGAAAATTTGGGTTCTGAGGAAAGTACTTTTTCGCCGGAATACTTTGTGTATTGCAAGAAAAAGTGACAAAATCAGGGCGCAAATTTTCCGCTAGACACTGCAGGCGATGGAAGCAGCGTCTCCTCAAAAAAAAGAAAGGAGATGAGTCGATATGGCCAATATGCGCGCGATCCGCACGCGGATCAAGAGCGTGCAGAGCACCCAGCAGATCACCAAGGCGATGAAAATGGTCGCCGTGGCAAAGCTGCGCCGGACGCAGTCCGGCATGGCGGCCATGCGGCTCTTCGCGGAAAAGAGTCAGGAGATCCTCGACACGCTGCTGGCCGGCGACGCGCAGTACGACAACCCCTTCCTCACGCCGCGCGCAGAGGTCCGGCGCGTGTGCTATGTGCTGTTCGTCGGCAACCGCGGCCTCTGCGGGGTATACAACTCCGCCGTGCTGCGGTATCTGGAGGAGCGCCTGCAGCAGGACGGCCGTACCTGCAGCGTGGTCATTTGCGGCCGCTGGGGCAGCGAGGTGTTCGCGCACAGCACGCTTCCCATCGTACACACCTTCCCCGATATGAGCGACACGCCCACGATGGAGCAGGCGCTGGAGCTGTCCGAGTACCTCAAGCGCATGTACCTTTCGGGCGAGGCGGACGAGATCCATCTGGTCTACCAGCACTACCGCTCCGTGCTCCAGCAGACGCCCACGGCGCTGCAGCTTCTGCCCGCCGCGCCGGAGGCGAAAAACGAGGCCGCGAACGACTATCTCTTTGAGCCGGATCAGGCCGCGATCCTCGAAAACGTGATGCAGCTCTATCTCAACAACACGGTGTACGCCGTCATGCTGGAGGCCAAGACCGGCGAGCACGCCGCGCGCATGACCGCCATGAACACCGCGACGGACGCCACCGCCGAGCTGATCGACGAGCTGCGGCTGAAGCTCAACCGCGCCCGCCAGAATGCAATCACGACCGAAATTTCCGAGATCGTCGGCGGCGCATCGGCACTGAAAAAACGCGAATAACCGCTTCATCCGGCAAACCGCTTTGCCGGGCTGCAAAACGAGACTCCAAAAGGAGGATTCCTATGGAACAAGGCATCGTCACAAGGGTCATCGGCCCGGTCGTTGACGTTCAATTTCCCTCCGGCAGGCTGCCGGACATTTATAACGCGATCGAGATTCCGCTCGAAGGGCGCAAGGTCGTCATTGAGACCGTTCAGCAGCTCGGCGACAACAGCGTGCGCTGCGTCGCGCTGTTCTCGACCGACGGCATCTCGCGCGGCTGCCGCGCGTTCGACACCGGCCACCCCGTCACCGTCCCCGTGGGCGAAGCGACGCTCGGCCGCATGTTCAACGTCATCGGCGAACCGATCGACGGCAAGGGGCCCGTGGAGACGGCGGAGCGCCTGCCCATCCACCGCGATCCCCCGGCCTTCACCGACGTCGCCCCCGCGACCGAGATCCTCGAAACCGGCATCAAGGTCGTCGACCTGCTCGCGCCCTACGCCAAGGGCGGCAAGATCGGCCTGTTCGGCGGTGCGGGCGTCGGCAAGACCGTGCTCATCATGGAGCTGATCCGCAACATCGCGTACGAGCACGGCGGCTACTCCGTCTTTGCCGGCGTGGGCGAGCGCTCGCGCGAGGGCAACGACCTCTGGAACGAGATGAACGAATCCGGCGTCATTAACAAGACGGCGCTGGTCTTCGGCCAGATGAACGAGCCGCCCGGCGCGCGTCTGCGCGTGCCGCTGTCGGGTCTGACCATCGCGGAAAACTTCCGCGACGCGAGCGGGCAGGACGTGCTGCTGTTTATCGACAACATCTTCCGCTTCACGCAGGCGGGCAGCGAGGTCTCCGCCCTGCTGGGGCGCATGCCCTCCGCCGTCGGCTACCAGCCGACGCTGGCCACCGAGATGGGCGCGCTGCAGGAGCGCATCACCTCCACACGCAGCGGCTCCGTCACGTCCGTACAGGCCATCTACGTGCCCGCGGACGACCTGACCGACCCGGCCCCGGCCACCGCCTTCGCGCATCTGGACGCGACCACCGTGCTCGACCGCAGCATCTCGGAGCTGGGCATCTATCCCGCCGTGGACCCGCTGGCCTCCACCTCCCGCATTCTGGAGCCGCACATTCTCGGCAAGGAGCATTACGAGACCGCCCGCGCCGTGCAGCGCGTGCTGCAGAAGTACAAGGAGCTGCAGGACATCATCGCCGTCCTCGGCATGGACGAGCTGAGCATGGAGGATAAGGCCACCGTCAACCGTGCGCGGCGTATCCAGCGCTTTTTGTCCCAGCCGTTCCACGTGGCGGAAAACTTCACCGGCACGCCCGGCAAATACGTCCCGCTCGACGAGACGATCAAGGGATTTCAGGCCATTCTCGGCGGCGAGTGCGACGATCTGCCGGAGCAGGCGTTCATGCTCTGCGGCACCATTGACGAGGTGCTGCAAAAGCGGGATCAGGTGTGATATATGGAAGACCGGATCCATCTTCAGATCGTGACCGCCGGCGGCACGAAGTATGAAAATTACGTCCACACCGTAACGCTGCCGCTCTCCGGCGGCGAGTGCGGGATCCTGGCCGACCACGCCCCGCTCATGGGCGCGGTGACGGACGGCGTCGTCCGCTGCGCGTTCGGTGAGGACGGGCACGCGTATATCGCCGTCGGCATCGGCGTGGCCAACGTCGTGCACAACGAGGTGACGCTGCTGGTGCGCGCCGCTGAGCCGGCAGAGGAGATCGACCTCCCCCGCGCGGAAGCGTCCGGGCAGCGCGCCCGCGAGCGGCTTGCGCAAAAGGCCGCCGGTCTCGACGCCGCGCGCGCTGAGGCCAGTCTCCGCCGCGCCCTCGCACGGCAGAAGGCCGCGCATCTGGCGTCAGAACAATAACATCGGCCCACAAGCCGCCCCGCACGGCGTCGAAGCCGGCGCGTTCCGTTCCGTTTCCGCCTTATGGCGAAAACTCCACATCCACTTCCCGGCTTCTCCTTATCGCATCACGCCCACTTCGTTGGGTCGTGATGCGAGGGGGCGGGAAAGCTCCACATCCATTTCCCCGTTTTTCCTCACCAAATCCGAAACAATGTTTCGGATTGGAAAGGAAGAAGACGCGCCGGTGCATCCAGGCGCCGGGCGCCATTGTGATTATGTAACCTGAAAGTTCAAACTATTTCTCATATCAGAGACTAAGGTTCTGGTATTATGGAAACTGTTTTCAACAATCCAAACAGATTTTCCAACAAAAACAATTTCGCATATTTAGATTATGTTAATTTATCAGAGTCGAACCCAATTTTAATTATGTAAACTAACAGACGCATAAAAAAAGAGTCCCAAGTGGGACTCTTTTTTTACACCAGCTTGTCGATCTCGCTCTCGCCGTAGACGACGATGCCGTTTTCCAGCAGAAGCTGCGCCGTGACGCCGTCGCCGGGCGTGAGCGTCCCGGTGAACGTGCCGTCATAAACTTCGCCCCGCCCGCAGGACGGGCTGCGCTCCTTGAGCACCGCCGCCGTGCAGCCGAATCTCCGCGCCAGCCGCAGCGCCTCCTGCGCGCCACGCGTGTATTCCACCGTCACATCCCGGCCGGAGCGCATCACCACGCGCTCGCCCTGCCGCTCGGATGGCTCACGCGGCGTCGTCAGCCCGCCGAGCTGCTCCGGACACACCGGGACGACCGTATGCCGTTCCAACAGCCGCTGCAGAACGTCGTCCGGTAGCGCCTTTCGCTCGCCGTTGTACCGGCAGTTCACGCCAAGCAAGCACGCGCTCATGAGAAGTTTCATTTGCGTTTCCCCCTGCTGCTCCAAAAGCCGAAGATGACGCCGACCACGCCGCCGGCGATGTGCGTGAGCTGCTGCAGCCCTGCCTCGCCCGTGACGGCCTGGACGATCTCGCCGCCGAGATACAGCGCCAGCACGAGAATGAGCGTGAGCGGGATGGTGCCGCCGCGCACACCCGCGAACGACGCGAGCACGATCAGCATGAACACCACGCCGGACGCGCCCATGAGCGCCGCGTTCGGGAAGAAGAACCACAGCACCAGCCCCGTCACAAGCGCCGTGACGGCGATGGCGAACAGCAGCCGCTTACTGCCGAAGCGCTCCTCCGCCATCGGCCCGACGGCGAGCATGATGACGATGTTCGTGCAGCACGCGGCAAAATCGGGGTTTCCGAGCACGTGCAGGAAAAAGCGCGGATAGGTGAGCAGGTCGGTCAGCGGCGAGCGGTAGACGCAAAACAGGTTCTGCGTCGTCCAGCCGCCGGTGAGCTTGCCGAGCGCGAGCGCGAGCAGGCTCAGCAGCGCAAAGGTCAAAATGACCGGGGAATTGTATAAAATTGTGATCGAACGTTTTTTCATAGGTCCTCTTGCATCGCAAACTGTGAAAACAGTCCTCTGAGATCATCGGGAACCGGCGCCGTGAACCGCAGCCGCACCCCCGTGACGGGGTGCGTGAACGCGAGCGCGTGGGAATGCAGCGCGGGCCGCGCAATGTCTGCCGATTCCGTGCCGTAGAGCCAGTCGCCCACGAGCGGGTGCGAGATCGCGGCGAAGTGCACGCGGATCTGGTGCGTCCGCCCCGTGCGCGGCACGACGCGCAGCAGTGTGCGGCCGTTCTCAACGCAGAGCGTGCGATATTCCGTCGCCGCCTCCGCGCCGTCTTCGCGCACCACGCGCCGGATGCCGCCGGGCGTTTCCCGCGCGACGGGCAGGTCGATCACACCGTCCGGCGGCGTGACAGCGCCCTCCGCAGCAGCCAGATACGTCCGCTGAAACGCCGCCGTGTGCAGCGCGCAGCGCAGCCGGTCGTGCACGTAGCCGCTTTTGGCCACGGCCATCACGCCCGAGGTGCCCCGGTCGAGCCGGTTCACGGGGTGAAACACCGCGTCCGCGCCCAAGTGGTACGCCAGCGCGTTCGCTACCGTCGGCTCGCCGTGGTCGCTCCGGCCGTGTACGGCCATGCCGGCGGGCTTGTCCAGCACCAGAAGATCGTCGTCCTCAAACAGGATGTGCAGCGGCACGTCCACCGGCTCGAACCGGAAGCCCTGCCGCGTATCGCCCACCTGCACGGCGAGCGTGTCCCCGGCCTGCACACGGTCGATGGTTCGGATGGAGCTGCCGTTGCACAAAATGCCGTCCGGCCGCTGCCGCAGGCGCGCAAGCATCCCGTCCGAGACGCCAAGATTTCGCCGCAGCAGGCTTTTCACAGTGCGCCCCGCCTGCTCCGGCGAGACGGTGAGCGTCAGCGTCCGGGGCGTCACAGCGCGGCGAGCGCGTCGTCGTAGTATTTCTTGGTGCGGCTATCGAAGCAGACCATGCGCACGCGCTCGATCTCCGGGTGTTCGGCCAGATACGCCGCGATGGTGCGGATGGCGATGGGCGCGGCCTGGTCGAGCGGGAAGCCGTAGATGCCGGTGCTGATGGACGGGAAGTCCACGGTCTTGCAGCCGTTTTCACTGGCGCGCTTCAGGCAGTTGCGGTAGCAGCTCGCAAGCAGCTCCGGCTCGTTGCGCTTGCCGCCGCTCCAGCGCGGGCCGGGCGTATGGATGACATGCCTGGCCGGCAGGCGGTAGCCCTTGGTGATCTTGGCCTCGCCCGTCGGGCAGCCGTTCAGCGTGCGGCACTCCTCGAGCAGCTCGCGGCCGGCGGCCATGTGGATCGCGCCGTCCACGCCGCCGCCGCCCAGCAGCGAGCAGTTCGCAGCGTTGACGATGGCATCCACCTCAGACTTTGTGATGTCGCCCTGAATGACTTCTATGCGGTCTTTCATGATCGTTTCCTCCTCTAGCCGGCAGGACGCATGCCTTTGGCTGCGTCCCGCTTCTGTTTTTCACGGCGCGCCGTGCGCGCATAAGGTTTTATTTCAGGCTTCCAGCGTGACCTCGATCGCTCCTTCCGGGGCGGTGAGGCGCACGGACGCCGCATGCGCGCGGCGCTCGACGACCTTGGCCGCGATTGCGTCCTCGACCTCCTTCTGGATCAGGCGGCAGAGGTTGCGCGCGCCATACGTCTCGCTGAAGCTCTTTTTCACAAGGGCGTCCACCACGGCGTCGTCCCACGCAAGGGTCATGCCGCGCTCCGCCATCGTGTCGCGCAGCTCTGTGAGCATCAGCCCCGCGATGGCGCGGAAGTTCTCCTCTGTAAGACGATTGAAATACACGATCTCGTCCACACGGTTGATGAATTCCGGGCGCAAAAACTCGTTGAGCGCCTTCATGACGCGCTCGCGCGTCTGGTCGTTCACGGTCATGCCGAAGCCCAGCGCGCCGGTTTTCGAATTGCTGCCCGCGTTCGTGGTCATGATGATGACAGCGTTTTCAAAATTCACGGTGCGACCCTGCGCATCGGTGATGCGGCCGTCGTCGAGGATCTGCAGCAGGATGTTCAGCACGTCCGGGTGCGCCTTTTCGATCTCATCGAAGAGCACGACGGAATACGGCTTGCGGCGGATCTTCTCCGTAAGCTGTCCGGCCTCGTCATACCCCACGTAACCCGGAGGCGAGCCGATCAGACGCGAGACGGAGAATTTCTCCATGAACTCCGACATATCCAGCCGGATGAGCGACTCCGGCGAGTCGAAGAGGTCGGCCGCGAGCCGCTTGACCAGCTCTGTCTTGCCAACGCCGGTGCCGCCGACGAAGATGAAGCTCACGGGCTTGCGCTTGGCCTGCAGGCCGACGCGGCTGCGCCGGATGGCGGCGCACACGGCGTCCACCGCCTCGTCCTGCCCGACGACGTGCGCCTTGAGCCGGTCGTTCAGCTTTGCCAGACGCTCAAACTCATCCTCGCGGATGCTGGAAGCAGGGATCTTCGTCCACATCTCGATGATGCGCGCGAGATTCTCCGCCGTCAGTTCCGGGCGGCCCTTCGCCTTGAGCTGCGTCAGCTCGTCATGGAGCTGCAGGCTGCGGCTGCGCAACTCCGCCATGCGTTCGTAATGCTCGTTTTCCGCATCCTGCATCAAAAGCTCGCGCTCGCGGTCATAGTCCGCAAGCTCTTTTTCAATCTCCTCGCGGCGCGCCAGATCCGGATTTTTCAGGTTCACGTCCGAGCACGCCTCGTCGATCAGGTCGATGGCCTTGTCGGGCAGGAAGCGGTCGGTGATATACCGCTCGCTGAGCAGCACGGCCTGACGGCACATCTCGTCCGTAATCGTCACGTCGTGGAAGTCCTCGTAATAATGGCGGATGCCCTTGAGGATCTCCACGCTGTCGTCGAGCGACGGCTCCGTGACCGTTACGGGCTGGAAGCGGCGCTCAAGCGCGGAGTCCTTTTCGATGTGCTTGCGGTATTCGGTGAACGTCGTCGCGCCGATGACCTGAATCTCTCCGCGCGAGAGGGCGGGCTTGAGGATGTTGGCGGCGTTCATGCTGCCCTCGGCGTCGCCCGCGCCGACGATGTTGTGCACCTCGTCGATGACGAGGATGACGTTGCCGACCTTACGGATGTCGTCGATGAGTCCCTTCATGCGGCTCTCGAACTGGCCGCGAAACTGCGTGCCAGCCACGAGCGCCGTCAGGTCGAGGAGATAAACCTCCTTGTCGCGCAGCTTATAGGGCACGTCGCCCGCCGCGATGCGCTGCGCCAGTCCCTCGGCGATGGCCGTCTTGCCAACGCCCGGTTCGCCGATGAGGCAGGGGTTGTTCTTCTGCCGGCGGTTGAGGATCTGGATGACGCGCTCCAGCTCCTCGGCGCGGCCGATCATGCTGTCAAGCTTGCCGTCGCGGGCGCGCGCGGTGAGGTTGATGCAGTAACTGTCAAGGAACTTGTGCTTGCGGGGCTGCTCCTTGCCGTCGCGGGCGGGGGGCGTCTCCTTCGGCGGGCGGGTCTCGCCGCTCTGGTCGTTCACGGGCTGCATGCTGCTGTTGCCAAACAGCCGGTTCAAAAACGGGAAGGTCGCGGTCTTGCCGTCGTCCTCCTCGTCGCCGTCCGCATCGCCGCCGGCGAGATCGGGCAGCTCCTCGGCGTTACGGAACATCTCCATCATGTCTCCGGTGATGCTCTCCAGATCGTCGTCGCTGAGGCCCATTTTCTCGATCACGTCATCCACGGGCTTGATGTGCAGCTCGCGCGCGCACTTGAGACAAAGTCCCTCGTTGCGCGATTCGTTGTTTTCAATTCGGGTAATAAAGATGACCGCCATGTTTTTCTTACAGCGGGCACACAAAGTAGGCTGCATAGTTGTTCTCCTGTCAAATTCAATGCTGTTGGTTCACGATCTATAATATTAATATGATATTATATACGATTTCAAAGTCTCGATGATATCAGATCCCGACGCCGAGCGTGATAAAGTCAATCCACAGGAATATTTTTGCCAAGAAGGTATGGGAAAGCGTGTCGCGGCCGATCAGAATGCCGAGAAACTGCAGCGCCCAGCACAGCAGCACGCAGTAGGTCACGCCGTTGACCGCGCCGACGATCACGCCGCCGACATCGTCCAGTTTCTCCTTTTCGGGGATCTTAAAGGTAAGGTTGGGCAGATTTCCGATGGCGAGCAGCAAAATCAAAATCAAAACGAAGCCCAGAATGATGACGCCGACATAGGCGATCCGCTCGCAGAACACCTCCACGATGGCGCTGCTGAGGTCGGTTTTCTGCACCTCGGCGTACTCCTGCGCCTCCTGCGCCATCTGCTCAGCCGGCCCGTCATAGATGCCGACAGCGCGGAACGCTGCCGCGCAGAAATCATCCGTCAGCTCCGGATTCTGCGCCAGTGCGTCGGCCGCGGACAAGCCCGCGTCGTTCAGCCCCAGCTCCGGCATGGCCACATCGTCGATCTGCCGCTCCACGTAGCCCTCAGCGAACGGGCGCAGCACGGTGACCAGCTCGTTCGAGAATGCCGCCGACAGCAGGCACGCCAGATACAGCGACGCCACGATTGCGACCAGATTCGCCGTGCTCAGGATGAATCCGCGTTTGTAGCCGCCCCACGCGGCAAACAGGATTACCAGCACAAAAATCACGCTTAAAATGATACTCATATTGTGTTTCTCTCTTTCTCTATTTGCAACTGTGGGACACAGGGGGCATACCTGAATGCGAAACGGGGTGCTAGTTTGTTTGAGGCGACACGTTACGCACCCCGTGTCCTCGAACCGAAGCCCAGCGCAGCGGGCAAGGTGAATTGCCGCGTAGCGGCAAGAGAAAGTGGTCTGGACCATTCGGTTCGATCAGGAAGAACGGGGAAGCGGATAACGTCCAAACGGACTCGCCCCATTCCGCTTCTCGGGCAAGCCGGAAAGCTCCACATCCGCTCCTCCGTTTCTCCTCGCAAAACCGAAACGATGTTTCGGTTTTGAAAGGACGAGCAGCAAAGCGAACGAGT
>SFFE01000024.1 GCA_004556965.1 Clostridiales bacterium
GAAGAACGCCGGCCTGAAGCAGGCGATCGAGCACGTGCTGAAGTTCAAGGTCGTTGAGCTGAAGACCGACCCGCAGCTGATGGGTGCTCTTGGCGCTGCTGAGTACGCACGCCAGAAGGGTCTTGCGAAGAAGTAAGGCAATCCAAATCAAAAAGGACGCCGAATGATCGGCGTCCTTTTTCTGTTTCTTTTACTTTGTGTGTTTTATACAGCTCTCTGTCATAATTCCGCTAAGTTTCTCAAGAAAATGATGAAACTGTGGAATGTGTACGAAATTGAGGCAACTTTTGATTGATTTTTAGGACAAGACGGTATAGAATACAGAAATGGCCTAGCCTAAGAAGAGAATTGAATTTTAAATTTAGGAGTGAGTAAACTTATGGATTCTCTGGTCTATCTGGCACCTGTAATGGCAATCGTCGCTTTGCTGTTTGCCGTTTACAAAATCTGCTTTGTTTCCAAAGCTGACGCCGGAACGGATCGCATGAAGGAAATCGCCGCAAGCATCAGCGAAGGCGCCCGCGCTTTCCTGTTCGCGGAATACAGAATTCTTGCGATCTTCATCGTTATCCTGCTTGTTGCAATCGGCCTGTTCATTGACTGGGTCACCGCGATCTGCTTCCTTTGCGGTGCTCTGTTCTCGATTCTCGCCGGTTACATTGGCATGAACGTCGCCACCAAGGCAAACGTCCGCACCGCAAACGCCGCAAGAACGAACGGAATGAACAAGGCGCTTGCCATTGCGTTCTCCGGTGGTTCCGTCATGGGCATGTGCGTGGTCGGTCTGGGCCTGCTCGGCGCAAGCGTGCTCTTCATCATCACCAAGAGCACCAACGTTCTGTTTGGCTTCTCTCTCGGCGCTTCCTCCATCGCCCTGTTTGCCCGTGTGGGCGGCGGTATCTACACCAAGGCTGCTGACGTCGGCGCCGACCTGGTCGGTAAGGTCGAGGCCGGCATTCCGGAAGACGACCCTCGCAACCCTGCCGTTATCGCGGACAACGTCGGTGACAACGTCGGCGACGTCGCCGGTATGGGCGCCGACCTCTTTGAGTCCTATGTCGGCGCAATCATCTCCGCTATGACCCTCGGTGCTGCTGGCAGCACGCTCAAGCTCTTCAGCAATGGCGGAATGAACACCCTCTTCCCGCTGGTCATCGCCGCTTGCGGCATCCTTGCCTCCGTGATCGCGACTTTCTTTGTCCGCGGTAAGGAAGGCTCCAACCCGCACAAGGCGTTGAAAATGGGTTCCTATGTTTCCGCACTTCTCGTTGTCATCGCATCCGTCGTGTTCAGCAAGATCATGCTCGGCAGCTACAATGCTTCCTACGCAATCATCTCCGGCCTCATCGTCGGCCTGATCATCGGCATCATCACGGAAATCTATACCTCCGGTGATTACAAATTCGTCAAGAAGATCGCGCAGCAGTCTGAAACCGGCTCTGCAACCACGATCATTTCCGGCGTCGCCGTCGGTATGATGTCCACCTGGATCCCTGTGGTTCTGATCTGCGTCGGCATTTTCGTTTCCTATCAGTTCGCTGGCCTCTATGGCATCGCCCTCGCTGCGGTTGGCATGCTCTCCACTACGGGCATCACCGTCGCTGTCGACGCCTACGGCCCGATCGCCGACAACGCCGGCGGCATCGCTGAGATGAGCGGTCTGGATCACTCCGTCCGTGACATCACCGACAAGCTGGACGCTGTCGGCAACACCACCGCCGCTATGGGCAAGGGCTTTGCAATCGGCTCCGCCGCGCTGACGGCTCTGGCTCTGTTCGTTTCCTTCGCAGAAGCCACCGGCCTCGCAAGTGCGGAAATCAGCCTCCTCAGCCCGAACGTCGTCATCGGCCTGCTGATCGGCGGTATGCTCCCGTTCGTGTTCTCGGCCATGACCATGGACTCCGTTTCCAAGGCTGCTTATAAGATGATCGAAGAAGTTCGCCGTCAGTTCCGCGAGATTCCCGGCATCATGGAAGGTAAGGCAAAGCCGGACTACAAGACCTGCGTTGCGATTTCGACCACCGCTGCTCTGAAGGAAATGCTGGTTCCCGGCATCATGGCAGTCGTCGTTCCGCTGCTCGTCGGCTTTATCCTTGGCTCCGCCGCGCTCGGCGGCCTGCTGGCCGGCGCGCTGGTCACCGGTGTTATGATGGCCATGTTCATGTCCAACTCCGGCGGCGCATGGGACAATGCGAAGAAGTACATCGAAGAAGGCAACCATGGCGGCAAGGGCTCCGAAGCGCACAAGGCTGCGGTTGTCGGCGACACCGTCGGCGATCCCTTCAAAGACACTTCTGGTCCTTCCATCAACATCCTCATCAAGCTGATGACGGTTGTTTCCACCGTGTTTGCGGCTCTGTTCTCCGTGAGCGGCATCTTCTAATGTGAAATTTTAAGCGCCCGGTGCTTAGCACCGGGCGCTTTTTGTATGCCGTTATACGATTTGGAACAGATAAAATTTCAGATAATCGGTCTCCGGGACGTTCCACAGGATCGGGTGATCCGGCCCCTGCTGGCGCGCTTCGATCTGCCGGAGCGACACCTGCGCATCTTTGGCTGCATCTGCAAGCATTTTGCGAAACAGTTCGTCCGTCATGAAATGTGAGCAGGAGCACGTAGCGAGGTAGCCGCCGCGCGGCAGGACACGCATGGCTTTGAGATTGATCTCCTTGTAGCCGCGGATCGCATTCTGCACCGTCGCGCTGCTCTTTGTAAACGCCGGCGGGTCGAGGATCACGAAGTCATACGCGCCGCGCTTTTCCGCCGAGAGCGCCGTCAGCAGCTCGAACACATCCGCGCAGCGGTAGTCAATCTTCTGCTCCAAACCATTGAGCCGCGCGTTGTGCCGCGCCGTTTCCAGCGCGTCCTCCGAGACGTCCACCGATACCACGTGCTCCGCACCGCCGGCTGCGCAATTGAGGCCGAACGCCCCGGTATGCGTAAAGCAGTCCAGAACGCGCTTGCCCCGTGCAAGCTGTGCGGCCGCGCGCCGGTTGTACTTTTGATCGAGAAAGAAGCCGGTCTTCTGGCCGTTGATATAATCCACATCATAGCGAATGCCGTTTTCCGTAATCTCCACGTGGCCGGGCAGATCCGTGCGTAGTCCATCCAGCGTGAGGAAGCCCTTCCCCTGCTCCAGCCCCTCCTTGGCGCGGAGCTTCACGTCGTTGCGCTCATAGACAGCGTCGATCTGCTGTCCGTACTCCCGCAGGATGCGCACCAACGCGGAGATCAATACCGTTTTGATTCGCTCGATGCCGAGCGAGAGCACCTGTACCACCAGCACAGACTCGAACCGATCCACAGTCAGCCCAGGAAAACCGTCTGCTTCGCCGAAGATCAGACGGCAGTTGGAGAAATCCGCACCCATCACCGTCCGTCGGTAATCCACGGCGTAGCGCAGCCGACGCTCCCAAAACGCTTCGTCAAACTGGTCGTTCTTGTTCCTTGAAAGGATGCGTACCCGGATTTTTGACGCGCTGTTGAAAAATCCCGCGCCAAGCCAGTGCCCGCTTCGGGTCTGCACATCGACGATGCCGCCGTCACGGCATTCACCGCACGTCTCCAGCACTTCTTCGCCATACACCCAGGGATGACCGCCGCGCAGGGCGCGCGCCGCTTTGTCCGTTACCGTTAAAATTGGATAGATTCGTTCCATAACTGCGACTCCAAATTTCCAGATTGGCATCTATTTTACTCCTTTACCCGCATTGCGGCAAGTACGGATATTTACATTTCCCGCCGTCTCGTTTATAATGTTGCCCGAAGTAGGTGAATTGTGATTATGAAGCGTTCCCGTTCCAGCATTTTTCTCATCGTCGCTGCCATTGCCGCGCTGCTGCTTGGCGTTGGCGTGGGCGTTCTCGCACACAACGCAATCGTCAGCAGCAGCTTTACGCTCCCAGCTCTGGAGGCTCCCCAGCCATCCGCAAATACACAGGCAGGCGCACAAACGACGCCAAAGGCAGAGAAGCCGAAAACGTTCGTGATTTCCATGGTGGGTGACTGCACGCTGGCTTCCAGCCAGTATAACAACGACTACGATTCCTATATCAACAAGCACGGCCTCTCGTGGCCGTTTTCCGGGACGGTGGAATATCTCGAAAACGACGAGTTCTCACTTGCCAATCTGGAATGCACCTTCTCCGACCAGTCGCTGTCCTCCTCCACGCTGTTTCAGTTTCAAGCGCCGGCTTCCTATGCGGACATTCTGAAAAACGGCAGTGTGGAATATGTGACGCTCGGCAATAACCACACCTATGATTTTGGAGAAAAGGGTCTGACCGATACAAAGGCCGCGCTCGACAGCGCCGGCGTCGGCTGGACAGGACCTGGCGAGTCCAAGGTATATACCACAGAGCACGGTCTGAAAATCGGCGTATACTGTCCCGGCTGGACGGGACTGAGCGAGAGCAACATCGTCAGCGGCATCGAAACGCTCCGGCAGACAGGCGCAGACGTCATCATCATGTCCGTACATTGGGGCACGGAGGGTAGCTATACTGTCACAGCCTCACAGGAGCAGTTTGCGCATATCGCCATCGACGCCGGCGCGGACATCGTGTTCGGCACGCATCCACACGTGCTGCAGCGGACGGAGACCTATCACAACGGCTACATATTTTATAGCCTCGGCAACTGGAGCTTCGGCGGCAACACCGCCCCGCGCGACCGGGATACCGCCATCGCGCAGGTGACCGTAATGCAGAATACCGACGGCACAGTCGAGCTGCAGGGATTTTCGCTGATCCCCTGCTGCCTGTCGAGCATGAGCGGCGTCAACGACTACCGTCCCAAACCGTATGAAAAGGATTCCGAGGAATATGCACGCGCGATGAGCAAACTGGACGGAACGTTCACCGGCCCCGATCTCAACGTGGACTATTCGTTCCTGAACGGCTGAACCCTGATTTTTGCGATAGAAAGCCACGATGCATTGTTTGCGTCGTGGCTTTACATATATTTAACACAATGCTCCTTTTGTATTTTACCTGCCGAGGATAGGATAAAGCCGTACCTCAGAAATCAAATGTCAGAAATCAAATGAAATCAAAAGGAGCACAAATATGAAAAGAATTGCTACCATCACATTGACCGCAGTCCTGGCACTTGGTATGCTGGCAGGCTGCGGCAGCAAGGACGACGCGGTGCCGAGCGAAGCGCCCAAAACTGAACTGAGCGGCACTGTCTCCACCGACGGCTCCACCTCCATGGAAAAAGTCATCGGCGCGCTGGGTGAATCCTTCATGGAAACCAATGACGGCGTGACCTTCACCTACAACCCGACCGGCTCCGGCAGCGGCATCACCGCCGTAGCCGAAGGCCGCTGTGACATTGGTCTCTCCAGCCGCTCGCTGAAGGATGAAGAGGTCGCGCAGGGTCTGACCGAAACGAAGCTCGCGCTCGACGGCATCGCTGTGGTCGTCAACCCCGAAAACCCCGTGGAAGACCTGACGCTGGAGCAGATCGCGCAGATCTATACCGGCGAGATCACCAACTGGAGTGAAGTCGGCGGCAACGACGCTGAGATCGTTGTGATCGGCCGCGAGGCCGGCAGCGGCACCCGCGACGGCTTCGAGTCCATCACCGGCACCGGGGAAGCCTGCCAGTACCGTCAGGAGCTGACCTCCACCGGCGATGTGATTACCACCGTAGCGCAGAATCCGGACGCCATCGGCTACGCCTCCCTCGCCTCTGTGGAAGACAGCGTGAAGGCGCTCTCCGTTGACGGCGTGCAGCCCAGCGAAGACACCGTGAAGGACGGCAGCTACGCCATCCAGAGACCGTTCGTCCTCGTCACCCGCACCGATGAGCCTCTCTCCGATGTGGCACAGGCCTTCTTCGACTTTGCCACCTCTGCAGACGCAAGAGAGATTATCTCCGGCGCCGGCGTCGTAGCGCTCTTCTAATCCATACGGCCAATGTCTCGCGGCGGGTCCTCTGCAAGGAAGATCCGCCGCACAGCTATACAAAGAGGAAGAACCATGCTGAAACAAAACAATAAAAACAAAGTGATCGAAACGGTCATCCATATCGTCTTCCTGCTGCTGGGTCTCGTTGCGGTCGGCTTCGTGCTTCTGATTACGGTCTATCTGATCATCTCCGGCATTCCAGCGATCCGGCAGATCGGACTGTTCGACTTCCTGTTCGGAACCAAATGGGCCTCCACCAACGCGGAGCCGGAGTTTGGAATCCTGCCGTTTATCCTCACCTCCGTCTACGGTACGGCAGGCGCGATCCTGCTGGGCGTGCCGGTCGGATTTCTCACAGCGGTATATTTGTCCAAAGCCGCGCCGCCGAAGGTCAAAAGCATCATGGAGACTGCTGTCAGCCTGCTGGCCGGGATTCCTTCCGTCGTGTACGGTCTTGTGGGCATGATGGTGCTTGTGCCGTTGATCCGCAACGTGTTCCATGTCCCGGATGGCGCGAGCCTGCTGGCCGCCATCATCGTGCTCGCAATCATGATCCTCCCCTCCATCATCAAGGTCTCGATCACAGCTCTGGATGCGGTGCCGGCCGAATATGAGGACGCGTCGCTCGCGCTGGGCGCAACGCCGATCGAAACCTACTTCCGCGTATCCGTTCCGGCGGCGAAAAGCGGTATCGCCGCTGCCGTCGTCCTTGGCGTCGGCCGCGCGATCGGCGAAGCGATGGCCGTCATGATGGTCGCCGGCAACGTGGCAAACATGCCGTCGCTGTTTCAAAGCGTCCGCTTTCTGACCACCGCCGTTGCCAGCGAAATGTCTTACTCCTCCGGCCTGCAGCGGCAGGCGCTGTTTTCCATCGCGCTGGTGCTGTTTTTGTTCATCATGCTGATCAACGCAGTTTTGAATCTGCTTCTGAAACGGGGTGGCGATCAATGAATCAGAAGATCTCCGGAAAACGCAAGGCTTATATCGCGCTTATGCGCGGTCTGATGTGGCTCGCCGCCGCGCTCTGCTGTGCGCTGGTGCTGTTTCTCATCTGCTATGTGCTGTTGAAGGGACTGCCCAACATCACATGGGAGCTTCTTTCCACAAAGCCGAGCTACCTTTCCAACACGATCGGCATCCTGCCGGACATCCTCAACACGCTTTATATCGTCATCGCCTCGCTTATCGTTGTGCTTCCGCTGGGCGTCGGCGCGGCAGTATATCTTACCGAATATGCGCAGAACAAAAAAGTGGTCGGCGTCATTGAATATGCAGCCGAAACACTCTCCGGCATCCCGTCGATCATCTATGGTCTGGTGGGCATGCTGTTCTTCTGCCAGTTTCTGAATATGGGCACTTCCCTGCTGGCCGGTGCGCTGACGCTCGTTATCATGAATCTGCCGACCGTCATCCGCACCACGCAGGAGAGTCTGAAAACCGTGCCGCAGAGCTATCGCGAGGGCGCGTTCGGCCTTGGCGCGGGCAAATGGCATGTCATCCGTACCGTCGTTCTGCCGGGCAGCATCGACGGCATCATCACCGGCTGTATTCTCTCCATCGGCCGTATTTTGGGCGAATCCGCCGCGCTGCTGTTCACCGCTGGCTTTGCCCATGCACTTAACGGCTTCTTCGACGGTATTACAAGCGCCGGCGCCACACTGACCGTCGCGCTGTATGTCTATGCAAAAGAACAGGGTGAGTTTGAGGTGGCCTTCGCCATCGCCGCCATCCTGATGATTCTGACCTTTCTCATCAATCTGGCCGCTGCGCTGGTCGGAAAACACCTCAAAAGGAGGAACGGCGCATGAACATCCTAGAAATCCAAGACCTCTGCCTGTGGTACGGAAACACCCAGGCACTGAAAAACGTCAGCATGGAGATCCCGGAAAAAAGCATCACTGCGTTTATCGGGCCTTCCGGCTGCGGCAAATCAACGTTTTTGAAAACGCTCAACCGTATGAACGACCTGATCCCGGGCGTGAAGATCACCGGCAGCGTCAAATATCACAATCAGGACATCTATGCGCCCGGCGTGGATGCGACCGCGCTGCGCAAGGAGATCGGTATGGTGTTTCAAAAGCCGAATCCGTTTCCGATGAGCATCTATGACAATATCGCATATGGACCGCGCACGCACGGCATCAAGAGCCGCGCGAAGCTCGACGACATCGTGGAGCGTTCCCTGCGTGACGCGGCCATCTGGGATGAGGTCAAGGACCGGCTCAAGAAATCCGCGCTGGGTCTCTCCGGCGGGCAGCAGCAGCGCCTGTGCATCGCCCGCGCGCTGGCCGTGGAGCCGGAGGTGCTGCTGATGGACGAGCCGACCTCCGCACTTGATCCGATCTCCACCGCCAAGATCGAAGAGCTTGCAATGGAATTGAAAACTCGGTATACTATTGTCATCGTGACGCACAACATGCAGCAGGCCGTCCGAATCTCAGACAACACCGCGTTTTTCCTCCTTGGCGAACTGATCGAATACGGCAACACGGAGCGGCTGTTCGCCCAGCCGCAGGAAAAGCGCACCGAAGATTACATTACCGGGAGGTTTGGCTGATGAGAGCACGATTTGACGAGCAGCTTGCACTGCTCAATCAGGAAATGATCGCCATGGGCGCTCTGTGCGAAGAAGCGATCGCGCTGGCTGCAAAAGCACTGCTGGCCGGGGACACAAAAATGGCCGAGTCGGTGCGTCCGCTCGACGGCGAGATCGACCAGAAGGAGCGCAACATCGAATCGCTCTGCCTGAAGCTGCTCTTGCAGCAGCAGCCGGTCGCGCGCGACCTGCGTCAGATCTCCGCCGCGCTGAAAATGATTACCGACATGGAACGCATCGGCGATCAGGCGGACGACATTTCGGAGATCATCCCCTTCCTGCACGGCCGCACCGGCGGCGAGTGTGAATACATCGCAGAAATGGCGCGCGCCACCATCCGCATGGTCACGGAGAGCACCGACGCCTACGTCAAACGGGACGTCGTGCTGGCGAGAGCCGTGATCGAGCATGACGATCTTGTGGACGACCTCTTCAACAAGGTCAAGCAGGCACTGATCGACATGATCGCCCAAAATCCGCAGGACGGAGAATTTGCCATTGACCTGCTGATGATCGCCAAGTATTTCGAGCGCATCGGCGACCACGCCACCAACATCGCCGAGTGGGTGGAGTTTTCCGTCACCGGCGTGCACAAAGGAGAAAGCGAACTATGATTTTCTGTGTGGAAGACGACGCCAGCATCCGCGATATCGAAGTATACACGCTCCAGTCCACCGGCTTTGAGGCGGAGGGTTTTGCGGACAGCGCCGCCTTCTTTGCCGCACTCAAGACGAAGACACCGCAGCTGATGCTGCTGGACGTCATGCTGCCGGGCGAGGACGGTGTGTCCATTCTCAAGAAGCTGAAGGCCAGTGACAAGACCCGCAGCATCCCTGTTATCATGGCCACGGCCAAGGGCGCAGAGTTTGACAAAATCGTGAGCCTCGATCTCGGCGCAGACGATTATCTTGTAAAGCCCTTTGGCATGATGGAGATGGTCGCGCGTGTGAAGGCCGTGCTGCGCCGCGCCGCGCCAAAGACGGATCCGCAAATTCTCTCGCTCGGCGGTTTGACGATGCACACCGGAGAACACATCGTCACGGCAAACGGGGCGCGCGTCACGCTCACGCTCAAGGAATATGAAATGCTGAAGCTGTTTTTGTCCCACCCCGGCCTGGTGTTTACGCGCGACCAGCTCTTGTCGGAAATCTGGGGCATGGATTATGACGGCGAAACGCGCACGGTCGATGTGCACATCCGCACGCTGCGGCAAAAGCTCGGCGCATGCGGCGCATGCATCGAAACGGTGCGCGGCGTCGGTTATCGGATGGAGGTGCCGTCTGCATGACAAAACGAATTTTCCGTTCCATCTTTCTCGTTGCAGTCGCCGTCCTGCTCGCCTGCCTGATCCTCATCATGGGCGTGCTGTATGAATACTTCAACACCATGCAGCGCAACACACTGGCCGCACAGATGACGCTGGCGGCGCAGGGCGTGCAGAACGAGGGTCTCGGCTATCTGAACGGTCTGGAGGAGAGCACCTACCGCCTGACATGGATTCAGGCCGACGGTACGGTACTCTACGACAGCCGGGCGGATGAAACGGCTATGGAAAACCACGCCGACCGCGAGGAGATTCAGGAGGCGCTCAGCACCGGCGTCGGCGAGAGCGAACGCACCTCCGCCACACTGGCCGAGAAAACGCTCTACCGCGCCGTTCGGCTTTCGGACGGGTCCGTGCTGCGCATCGGCGTGACGCAGTACACGGTCGTAACGCTGCTGCTCGGTATGCTGCAGCCGATCGCCATCGTGCTGCTGGCCGCGATTGTCCTTTCGGTCATTCTGGCAAAGCGCGTATCGAAGCAGATCACGGAGCCGCTCAACGCGCTCGATCTGGACCGTCCGCTGGAAAACGAGACGTATGAGGAGCTCTCCCCCGTGCTCACGCGCATTGAGCGGCAGCACCGCCAGATCAACAGTCAGCTCGAACAGCTCCGCCAGAAGAAGGATGAATTTGCCGCCATCACCGGCAGCATGAGCGAGGGTCTTGTGCTGCTCGACGATAAGAACACCATTTTGAGCATCAATCCCGCCGCGGCGCGGCTCTTCGGCACAGACGCCGCCTGCATCGGTCAGAACATGCTGACCGTAGACCGAAGCCTCGCCATGCAGAAGCTGATTGCCGACGCGCAGGCCGGTACGCGCGGCGAAGCGGTCGTTGCGCTCGCCGGCGGCACATACCAGATCGACGCAAGCCCCGTCACCTCCAACGACAAGCGCATCGGCGTGTGCATTCTCGCCTTTGACGTCACGGAAAAGGCGCAAGCCGAGCAAATGCGGCGCGAGTTTTCCGCAAACGTCTCACACGAGCTGAAAACGCCGCTGCAGTCCATCATGGGTTCGGCGGAGCTGATCGAAAATGGTCTTGTGAAACAGGCGGATCTTCCCCGCTTTGTTGGCCACATCCGCTCCGAAGCCGGGCGGCTTGTGACGCTGATCGACGACATCATTCGCCTGTCCCAGTTGGACGAGGGCGGAGAACTACCGGTAGAGTCCGTGAACCTGACCGCTCTGGCCGGAGAGGCTGCGGATGCGCTCTCGGGCGCGGCGGGCGCGAAAAACGTGACCATCACCGTAGAAGGAGCGCCCGCGGAGATGCAGGGCGTGCGCCGGCTTCTGTATGAGATCGTGTACAATCTCTGTGATAACGCCATCAAATACAACGTGGACGGCGGCAGCGTGAAGGTGTCTGTTTCCAAGGAAAGTGACGGCGTTCTCCTCTCGGTCGCCGACACGGGCATCGGTATCCCTTCAGAAGCACAAAGCCGGGTCTTTGAGCGGTTCTACCGTGTGGACAAAAGCCACTCCAAGGAAAGCGGCGGCACCGGGCTGGGGCTTTCGATCGTCAAGCACGCCGCGCAGCAGCACCATGCGGATATTCATCTGGAAAGCGCCCCCGGCAAGGGTACCACCATTCAAATTCATTTCCCAAATACCTAAAAACAGCCGGAACTCACGATCAACGGTGCGTTCCGGCTGTTCTTCTTTTCTTTTCAATTGACCGGCAGCGGGACATGCTCCTTTAAGAGCACCTTGCCGAAGCAGCAGAGCGTAATGCCGGATGAGGCGGGAATCTCCACATCGGCATCCTTCCGCGCACGGTTGGCGGAAAACAGGTAGACATTCCCCAGATAGTCCTGACAATACTGCTTGCACTTCATATCGCCATCCACGAAAAACAGACCAACGTCGCCGTCGCGGATGGTGGCGCCGCGCTTGACGAACACAATGGAGTCGTCGTGGATATAGGGCTCCATGCTGTCGCCGGCGATGCGCACCGCAAAATCGGCCTCCGTGCTCGCCTCCACCTCATAGTCCTCATAATCGTCTCCCAGCGCGGGCGAAGCGTATCCGGCAGCCGCCGGCGTTGCGTACAGCGGGATGATCTTCGTTGCATGCGCCTGTGCTTCCGCCTGTGTCCTGGCTTCCCGCTGCATGCGCGCAAGCTCGGCGTCCATAACCGTCATCGTAATCTCACGGCCATGCACGTCCAGCGCGCGCAGCTTGCGCAGCAGCTTCTGTTCCTCCGGACTCATCCGCAGCGCATCGCTCCGCTCGCAGAACGTCTCGACCGGCACGTCCAGCACATCACAGATGCGCAGCAGCAGATCAAAATCAATTTTCATATTGTCCCGGCGAATGATGCTGTACAGCGTCTGCGCTGAGACATTCGTCCGGCGCGCCAGCTCGCTGACATTGATATTCTGCTCCTCCAGGAGCCGTTTCAGTGTGGTTCCGATCATACCGCAGCACCCCTTTCCCCTATCATAACCGCCCGCAGGAAATATGTCAACAAATAATCTTCGCAGAAAAATTTATGAATATGCAAAATACGACCGTTTTTCTGACGTGCGCCTGCCCTACCTCCCCAACACGTACAATCCGCGTTTTTTTCATGCAATCTGCATAATTTTTTTGAGCGTTCTACCGATCCTTTTCAGAAATGGTTTACTTTGCTTTGAAATTGTGCTTTAATAATAATAAATGCGGCATGATAGTGGTTAAGTCATTACCGCGAAATAAGGAGGAAAAAAGATAATGGTACAATTTTCTAGCAGAATGGATTTGCTAAAGGGCTCCGCCATTCGTGAGCTGCTCGCTCTGGCGAATAAGCCGGAAGTGCTGTCGTTCGCCGGTGGTATGCCCGCCCCGGAACTGTTCCCCGTTGAGAAAATCAAAGCGGCGACCAATGCCGTGCTCGACGAGCAGGGCAAAGTCGCGCTCCAGTATTCCAGCACAGAGGGCTTCCCGCGGCTGAGAGAGCAGATCGCGGAACGTATGGAAGCGAAGAACGGCATCAAGACCTCCGCTGCTAACATCCTCATCACCGAAGGCAGCCAGCAGGGTCTGGACTATTCCGCGCGCGTGTTCCTCAACAAGGGCGACGTCGTCCTTCTGGAGAGTCCCTCCTATCTCGGCGCGATCAATGCGTTCAAGGCCTGCGAGCCTACCTTTATCGAGATCCCGACCGATGACAACGGCATGATCATGGAAGAGCTGGAAAAGGTTCTCGCCACCACCGAGAACGTGAAGATGATCTACGTCATCCCCGACTTCCAGAACCCCTCCGGCCGTACTTGGCCGCTGGAGCGCCGTCAGAAGTTCATGGAGATCATCAACAAGTACGAAATCCCCGTCATTGAGGACAATCCGTACGGCGAACTCCGCTACGAGAACGAGAGCATGCCCGCGCTCAAGAGCCTGGACACCAAGGGTCTTGTCGTTTTCCTCGGCACCTTCTCCAAGATTCTCGCCCCCGGCTATCGTCTTGGCTGGGTTTGCGCGGATGACGAGATTCTGAAAAAGTACAACTTCATGGCGCAGGCTGCCGCGCTGCAGGCTTCCTCCGAAGCGCAGCTCGTCGTGTCCAAGTTCATCGACATGTTCGATCTCGACGAGCACGTCAGCACCATCCGCGAGTGCTACAAGCATCGCCGCGACGTGATGCTGGAGACCATGGAAAAAGAGTTCCCGCCCGAGGCAAAGTTCACTCACCCGGATGGCGGCCTGTTCACCTGGATCGAGCTGCCGGATTACATCGACACCAAGGAAATGGCGTCGCAGTGCCTGGAGCGGAACGTCGCTTACGTTCCCGGCGAGGGCTTCTTCCCGAACGGCGGTCACGACAACTGCATCCGCCTGAACTACAGCTGCATGCCGGACGAAAAGATCGTAAAGGGCATGACCATTCTCGGCGAAGTCATCAAGGCAAACATCAAGAAGTAAGATTTCTGAGCAAAAAAATTCCCCTCCGGTGGAGGGGAATTTTTTTGCACATGGGTAAACGCTCCGTAGAGTCGACAAAGCCCTGCAATTCCACAACACGTCGGTTGCGCGAACGGTCAAAGCTGGTGTATGCTTGTGGCATCCGGGAGGTGCAACACATGGATGCAAAAAAGTTGGGGCTTTTTATTGCGCAGCTTCGAAAAGAAAACAATCTGACGCAGGCCGATCTGGCCCAAAAACTGCAAGTGACCGACAAGGCCGTCAGCAAATGGGAGCGCGGCGTGGGGCTGCCGGACATCAACACAATCGAACCACTGGCAAGTGCTTTGGGCGTCAGCGTTCTGGAAGTGATGAAAGCGGAACGGCTGACGGAAGACATCTCACGGGAAGACGCTTCCGCCGTGCTGACGGACACGTTCCATCTTGCGCAGCAGCAGCGAAAACAGGCACGGAAAAACACCGCAGCAATCATCGCCGGGGGCATCTGCGTCCTTGGGATTATCCCGATCGCGCTGCGGATCAATGACTCCGGCTTTTTCAACATTGGGAGCCTGCTGTTGGGGCTTGCCGCATGGATTACGGGCGCGTGCGCCATCGGCGCATCCAAGCGAAAGCCGTATCTTCTCTCCGCCATCAGCTTCAGCGCCTGTCTGACCGCACTGTTCCTTCAATTGCTCGAAATCAGGCATCGAATACAGATCAACGATCTTACAGCCGTTATGGACACCATGGAATTTGTGGCCTGCAGTTCCTTGATTCTGATTCTGGTCACGATTCTTCTGAATCTGATCGCCTTTGTCAGCGGCTCCAAAAGAATTTCAGAAAAGTAGCGTATATCAAGAACGCTTCACAGCAGGTGCCGCTCCAGAAACATGGCGACGCCGTCTGCTTCATTGGACGATGTCACAAAGTCGCACGCGGCCTGAACCTCCGGCGCGGCGTTGCCCATTGCAACACTTGTCCCAGCGGCGGCAAGCATGGCCAGATCATTGGAACTGTCCCCAAACGCGACCGTATCCTCGATCGGGACATGCAGGTAGTCTGCCAGAAAGTGCAGCGCATTGCCCTTATTCGCATTTTTCCAGTTGAGCTCCAGATTGTTTCGAAAAGACGACGTAACGGCAATATCCGGAAATTGCACCGCGATCTCCTGCGCTGCTGCGCTGCGCTCGTCCATATTCCGAAAGCAAAGCTGCACCTTCTGGACCGTCTCCGCCCGGCCTTGGATGAACGCCCGCAGATTTTCGACCGGTGCGCGCGTTTTTTGGATCAGCTGAACCACTTCCTCGTCTGCGTTGTAATATCGCACACGCTCCAAAAAATCGCGGTCTACCCAGCCGGTATTCTGCCAGTAGCAGTCGTACATTGCGTCATAGCGCGTGACAAATTCGAGCAGCTCCAGTGCGCGGCTCTGTGGAATCTCTTCGCAAAGCAAGGTTTGCTGCTGTTGGACATCGGAAACGTTGGCGCCATTGATGGAAATTACATAGCGCACAAATGGGAACGCCAGCACCTGCTCCGGAATGGCTTTCAGCGCGCGTCCCGTCGCCGGGACGATCCAGCAGCCCTGCGCCGCCGCTGCCTGAAGCGCCGCGTAATTTCGCGGCGAAACCATTTTTTCACCGTTGAGCAGCGTTCCATCCAGGTCAATTGCGAGAATCTTCATATTGCAGTCTCCAAAAGCTGAGATTATGCGGGCTGTTCGGACCCCGCTTATATGTGTACTATACCGCTGCATTTATGCGTGGTCAAGTCTGTCTGCAAGCCGGTTTGTCCTCCCCGTTCTAAGGAAGCAGTTTCTATGCTCATCGTCATTCTTTTCAGCAGAATTAAATTTCTCTTGCATTTTATAATATTTTATTTATATTCTATTTTTAGAAAGCTCTGTATCAGCTACAGTGTTCTGGAAAAATTCTTTTCAGCCTGTCAGAAGCGATATCAGAGCGTTCTTTTTTCCCGCGCAACATGCGTCCGCTATAACCGCAAAGCCAAACAGAATGTTTTCTTTCTGGAATCCCAACTGGCATCTTGACAGGTGGAATTTTATATTGTATAATTTGCACAGTTGAAAGTAATTCAACAGGCACAAGCAGCTCGAGGGGGGCTGTTTTGGCGAAACGGGAGTTCCTTTTGATACGAGAAAAATCCCTGCAATCCCAGGATTGCAGGGATTTTTCTCATTTTGCGCAGATCCGGAAATCATGGGAGCGCTGAAAAAAGCCCTGTAATCATTCGGTTTTCGTTGATAAGGCAGTAAATCAAATTATCACCGCAGCTGAATCGGCAATGGGAGAAAAACCGAGTTGCAAAGCCACGGACTGAAAACGAAATGTTAAAAGGACTTAGTTGTCAGGCGTAGCAATGGCAAGGAAAATCACCGAGATCAGTCTATCACAGACTTTTCTCGGTGATTTTCTTATATCCGTACATTCGATTTACGCTAATTCTCCTGCTACAATAATTGCAGAAAATCAAAGGAGGAACAGCGTATGAAGCAGAAATACTATGTAGAACTGAACCGGCAGGAATGGCGGCTTATCATTGAGGGGCTGAACCGGTTCCGCAACAAGTTGATTGCGGCGGGACGGTACACAGATGCCGTAGATGAGATATTAATCAAAGTCGCCAAGGCAAAGCCGCAGAAGTCAATGTTGTGGGGATGGAGGCGCTAATGATGGAAAAGTACATTACCGATGAACGCACAGGGCTGAAATATGAATTGGTCGGTGACTATTATCTGATTGCCGGGGACGATGAGCCGGAACAAGAGCCAATCGGGATATGGGGGCAGCGGCATCTCCGCTATCTCAGAGAGTGCCACCGTGTGCGATATGCCAATCTGCTGACCAGCGGTGAATTGAATGCCTATCTTGCAGATATTGACCTGCAGGCAGAGAAACTTTTTCTTCGGTTGGTAAAACAAATGGCAGATGCAGAGGGCATTACGGAAACGCTGAAAGCCAGCGACCAAATGGAATGGGTCAGACAAATGAACAGCATCCGAAACCGAGCTATGGAGATCGTAAATGCAGAACTGATTTTCGCATAAGGATATATGACCAAGGGCGGCAGGGAGTACCAACTCTCTGCCGCCTTTTCTTGTATTCGCAGTAATTATGTAAGAATATTCCAAGCACAGCGGAAGCACCGAAGCCCGATGGGGAACAGGAGAATCAGTACACAGCACACAATCCCGAAGCAGCAAACAATAAT
>SFFE01000049.1 GCA_004556965.1 Clostridiales bacterium
CAGGGCAGCGCTACCGCCGGTCTGGCTGCCGGTGAACAACCCCAGCAGGGCGGCAAGTTCTTCTTCATCAAGGGAGAGGGAGAAGCTGCCCTCGGCGGTACTTTCTGTCTTGGTGTCGCTGACGGTCAGATAGTCGGAATGGACATAGCCGATGCGCTCCGGCAGAAGAATTTTCACCCAATCGCCGTCTGTGCCGATCACTTCCACCTGCGTTCCGTTGGGGAGCTGGGCGAACGCAGTCTTATCAAGCCCCGCGCCGGTGCGGACGTTCAGCTTTCCACCGTTTGTAGTCACGGTGCCGGTCTGGGTAGTTTCCTCCGTGCCGCTGGTGGTGATCTGGATGCCATCGTCCGTAGCGGTGATGTTTACTTTGGAGCCGAACAGGGAGGAAAGCAGGTCGGCGGCCTCCTTGCCGGTCAAGCTCTTGCTTTTATCATCCTCCGTTTTGCCTGCGGCTGCGGTATTCGTCTTGTCGGGCTTCTCCGCGTCAGGCTTAACGCCGCCGGTTGCCTCGGCGGCAGCTTCCGGCAAAGACTCCGGGGCCGGGTCGGCACCGCCTGCAAAGGCGGTAACAGGAAAGGCCGTGACACAGATCATCACGGCCAGAATTGCGGGCAGAATCCGGGAAATTCGTCTGGTTTTATTCTTCATGGGCATTGTCCTCCTGTTCATGGTACGCTGTGACAGCAGGGGCGGCCTGCATTGCGCCGGAACGCAGGAACGCGGCAAATTCCTCCGGCTTCATGTTCATGCCGCGCACAAGCTGGATGATCTGCAAATTCTCCTGTTCGGTTTTCTGTGCTTCCAGCTCCCGAAGCTGCTTCTGATACTCCGCGATCTTGGACTTGGTTTTCTGGATGTCCTTTTCAATGCGGTCAAGTTTACTTGCCATAGTCAAAACTCCTTTCTGGCGTCAGGGCAGACGCCCGAAACTGTAAAAATGGGATTGCCAATAGTTTGAATTGAGAATTGAGATTTGTGTAGGAAATGGGGTCGCCGCAATGCAGCATGACCGAATTGCCCACATACAGGCCGACGTGGGACACGCCGGGGGTGTCATAAGTGCCCACAAAAAACACAAGGTCGCCGGGCTTGGCCTGCGAACTGGAAACAGGGGTGCAGATGTTGTATAGACCCTGCGCCCCCAGCCGTCCCACGTTCCAGCCGGAATGATTGATGACCCACGAGATAAAGCCGCTGCAATCAAAGCTGGTGCTGGGGGAACTGCCGCCCCATACATAGGGATAGCCGATGTACTTTTCGGCCTCTTTCAGCATGGCAGCAAACTGTTCATCCTCCAGAGCCTCCGGGGGAACGTCGTAATAGGTCGGTTCTTTCAGGGTGGAGGCGTGGGGGTACTGGCTGCCGGAAAACAGGTCGGGCCGGTTGCCCAGCGTGGACATATACAGAGAATAGGCACTTAGCGTTTCCTCGTCCATGATGTAGAACGGCACATGGGACAGGTTGAAATTTTCCAGCGTCACAGTGCAGATGTAATAGTCATACGGTACTTCTACTTCATACTCGTATTCCTCGGTTGAGGTTTCGCCGGTGTCCGGGTCTGTGACCGTCCGTCCGGGTTTCCATGCGGTAGCGCACTTCTTTCACAACGTTCTCCGTCAGGATGTATTGCTTGTCGAACAGCATTTGCAGGTCGCTTCGCACCTCTCCAATGGTAAACTTCCCGTCATGGAGCGCCGACAGAATGGAGATCAGCACATAGGGGTCATGCTCGATGCTGTCAAGGTCAAAGTGGTACTCGTCATAGTCATGGGTGGCCTCGTAGTTGTCCAGATATGCTTGCAGCTCGGCTTCCAGTGCAGCGTAGGCGTCCTCGGCGGCCAGCATATCGCTG
Source organism: Clostridiales bacterium (assembly GCA_004556965.1). Taxonomy (GTDB): domain Bacteria; phylum Bacillota; class Clostridia; order Oscillospirales; family Oscillospiraceae; genus CAG-103. The sequence continues at coordinate 1,856 of SFFE01000049.1, forward strand.
TCCTCGGAAAAGTAGGAGGACGCCGCAATGCCGCTTCCGGCGCTGCCGAACATGGCGGTGCAGGATTGCAGGCCGATCAGAACCATCAGCAGCAAAAGCCCCAGCACCAGAACGGACAGTGAACCTTTCCAGTGACGGGCCACAAAAGAGGCGGCCCGTTTGCTTTCCTCGGCGGCTGCCTTGGCCGCTCTGGTGGAGGATGCGGCTGTCTTGGCTGTGCCCTGTGCCGCCGTCCCTGCGGTCTGGCCCGCTGTCCGGGCGGCTTTGGCATACTGGCGCTTGATCTGCTGCTTTTGCCAGAACCGGGAAACGGGATTGGTGGCCGCCTGAGCGATCTCCGGGTTCTCCCGCAAGGACTTCTGGTAAAAATACTCCGCGTTTGCGGCAAGGGCCTGACGCTCGGCTTTTTCTGCGGCCCGGTAGGGTTTCAGCTTGTGGTGCCGGATACTGCTGCGAATGGCCCGGCCAGCCTGACGCTCGGCAAGTTCCTCCCCCTTGTGGCCGCCCTCCACACCCACGTTTTCATGCTCAACTTCGTGGATTTTCCCGTGGGCGAATAGCAGCGCCTCCGAAACGGGACGGCCTGCCGGGTTGGGCTTTAACTTTGGAGGCCCTTTGTCCTCCTGTTCAAAACGCAGGGTGCTCTTGGCCTTGCCGGTGGCCTCGTCATAGACCGTTTCTTTCACGACAACACGCTTTTTCGGGATGGCGTCACGGGCTGCATCCAGCTTGTCAGCTTTCTTATCTGCTTTGCGGATATAGGGCTGTAAGTCCGGGTCGGCCCGTTCTTCCTCGGTCAGTTGGAGCCGGGAGGATGGCCGGTGCAGGGCGGCGTTCCCCTCGGCAGCGGTGGCCGCTGCCTGCTTTGCGGACTTTTTGGTCTTATGCCGGTCATGGGCATTGTCGGCCCGTTCCAGCAGCTTTTCCGCTGTGCCGCCAGCCTCCGGGGTATAGTCCTGTTCGGCCTCCCGGCTGGAAATGTTCTCTACCTCGCCGGTGGCCTGATTTTCCAGCGTCAGGCCGTCGCGGGTCATGGCCTGTGTCACCTTGGGCTTTGCTTTCAGCTCTTTCAATGACCATCACCTCCTTTGCTGTTTGGGGTCATTGGCTTACCACCTCGCTTAACCGGGTCGTCATAATCTTGTAGAGCTGGGTGTTGTGGGGGATCGGGTTGGTAAATGGCAGCACCACATTTTCAAAGATCAAAAGGCCCTCGCCGGGTTCGGAATTGTCGATGTACTTCTGCTGGTCTGCCGACAGGTTGAGCCGTTCCGCAAGGATTTTCCTGTCCCCGGACGCCTGATTGAGCAGCGTAATAAAATCGCTGTTTTCCAGAATGTTTTCGATCTCCGGGGAGGAAAGCAGGTCTTTCACGTTCTGCGTCGCGCCGGTTGGGATGCCGCCCCATTTCCTGAAACGCTTCCAGATTTCAGCGGAATAGGCTGCCGTCTGTTCCTCTTTCAGAAGCAAGTGGAACTCATCGGCAAAGTACCATGTGGCCTTGCCCTGGCTGCGGTTGGCGGTGACGCGGCCCCAAATCTGGTCTTGGACAATGAGCATCCCCAGCTTTTTGAGCTGTTTGCCCAGCTCCTTGATGTCAAAGGCCACAAGCCGGTTGCCAATGTCCACGTTGGTACGGTGGTTAAAGACGTTCAGGGAGCCGGACACATACAGGTCAAGAGCCTGCGCCACACGGTCAGCCTCCGGGACATGCTGATCTAACAGGGCTTTGTGGAGGTCGGACAGAATCGGCATATTTTCCGGGCGGGGGTCTGCCAGATAGGGCCGGTAGATCACCCGCACGGCCCGGTCAATGACCGTCTTTTCAATGGGTTCCAGCCCGTTCTTGCCGCCCATGACCAGCTCGCAGAACGACAGCACAAAGTCGGATTTCAGAGCCAGCGGGTTATCGTCCTCGGAATAGTTCAGGTTGATGTCCAGCGGGTTCACATAGTCCCGGCTGGTAGGCGACAGCCGGATTACCTGTCCGTGAAGCCGTTTTACCAGCGGATAGTATTCGGCCTCCGGGTCGGAGATAAAAATATCGTCGGGCGTCGTTAAGAACACACTGACGATCTCGGATTTACAGCTCATGGACTTGCCGCTGCCGGGGGTGCCTAATTTCAGACCGTTGGGACACCGGGCCTGTTTCCTGTCCAGCATAATCATGTTGTGGGACTTGGCATTGACGCCGTAATACATGGCTGCGCCGCCCTGAAAAAGCTCCTGCGTCACAAAGGGGACGAACACGGCCACGCTGGAAGTGGTAAGGCCCCGCTGGATTTTGAT
>SFFE01000025.1 GCA_004556965.1 Clostridiales bacterium
CCATTTCCGCGCAAGCGCGAAAATTCCGCATCCGCTTCTTCATTCTTCCTTTTCCTCCGAGACCGCTGCGCTTACGTCTCGTCGGAGTACGCGCTCCGCGCCGCTTCCGGCTAAAGCCGAAAAAAAGAACCGGGAGCGCCGCTCCCGGTTCTTTTTTTGGCTGCCTATCTGTTCTGATCAAAATCATCGATCAGCCAGACGCCGCGTTCCAGCTCCAACTCGACAAAGAAGGTGGCCTGTGTCTGCCCGGCGAAGCGGGAGTTTACGCTCGGCGTCAGCTCGACCGTCACCTGAATGGCGCAGTCGTCCTGATCGCGGGACAGCTCCTCCGCGCCGATGCTGACCGCCGAAGCGCGCTCCATGCCGTAAACGCCGTCCGTGCGAAAGTCGTCGCGCACGCAGTCCGTGGTGCAATAGGTCTTCATCGTCTCATAGTCCGCGTCTGCAAACGCTTCGAAAAACGCCGTCACGACCGCGGTCGGGCTATTCTGCACCGCCGTGTCCGGCGTGGTGACAGGCGTCGTCGCGCTCTGGGACGCGCTGTTCGGGGTCGGCGCATTCTGAGCGGGCACGCCCCGTTCGCCGCAAGCGGCGACGGACAGGCACAGCACAAGAATGAGAAGAATGGCTGCTGCTCGTTTCATCGTCGTTTCCTCCTGAAAAGTGATACATCCACGTTTATCAGATATCATACCCAATAAGTATGAAAATTCTATGAAGCCAGAACAAAAAACAGCCATTTCTTTTGGAAATGGCTGTTTTTTTGAAACTGCGTCACGCAACCGCGGGGGTGTTTCTGCCCTTCTTGCGGGTAGCGATCTGAATGGCGACCACAACCGCGATGACGGCGAGACCGATCAGGTCCGTCTGCCACGTGGGGTCGATCAGGCTCAGGCCGCCGGCGGCGAGCAGGATGCGCTGCCACCACGGCGCGCGCGCCACAATATAGCCCTCCAGCGCGGACGACACACCGAAGATACCGAGGAACGACGTGATGATGACCTGGATCGCGGCCAGCACACCCTGATCCATCAGCAGCATGGACGGATTCATGGCGAACATATACGGCACAATGAACGCCGCAATGGCGAGCTTCGTGGCGTTGACGCCTGTTTTCATGGGGTTGGACTTGGCGATGGCGGAGCCTGCGTAGGCGGCCAGTGCGACCGGCGGGGTGATATCGGCCACGATGCCGAAGTAGAACACGAAGAAGTGCGCCGCGACCTTCGGCACGCCGAGGGTGATGAGGATCGGCGCGCAGGTGGAGGCCATGATGCAGTAGTTCGCAGTCGTCGGCACGCCCATGCCGAGCACGATGCAGCACAGCATGGTCAAAAACAGCGCGATGAGCATCGAGAGCGTGGGATTCGGGATTGCACGGCTGATGGCGACGACGCCGCTGATGAGCTTCGAGGCAAGCCCCGTGACGGTGATGCAGCCCGCGATGATGCCGGCCATGGAGCAGGCCACCGCAACGGTGATGCTGCCCTTGCCGCCGGCTTCGAGCGCGCTCAGGATCATGGAGCCGGTCCTTTTTGCCGCATCGCCGGCCGCAGCGCCGGGCGCGCCCTTGTGCGCGGCGACGCTGTCGCGCACCGTGCCGATCAGGCTGACGGCAATGGCGACGAGGATGGCGATCGCCGCGGAAAACTGCAGCGAGCGGACGTTCGCCGTGACCATCCACACCAGAATAATCAGCGGCAGCAGCAGATACAGATCGCGTGCGAGCTTGCGGAACGGCGTCAGCTCCGCGCGCGGAATGCCCTTTAGTCCCAGCTTTTTCGCCTCCAGATGCACGGCGATGAAGATGCCGGAGAAATACAGCACGGCGGGCAGGATGGCGTACAGCGTCACCTTGCCGTAGGTCACGCCCATGTACTCGGCCATCAGGAACGCGGCCGCGCCCATGATCGGGGGCATGATCTGACCGCCGGTGGAAGCGGCCGCCTCGACCGCGCCGGCGAATTCCGGCTTGTAGCCGGTCTTTTTCATCATCGGGATCGTGACGGAGCCGGTGGTCACGGTGTTGCCGACCGAGGAGCCGGACACCATGCCGCACAGCGCCGAGGAGATGACCGCGACCTTGGCCGGGCCGCCGCTGGCCCAGCCCGCGATGGAGTTGGCCAGATCAATAAAGAAGTTGGAAATACCGGTGCGCTCCAGAAACGCGCCGAAGATGATAAACACGGCGATGAACTTGGCGCACACCTGCACCGGCGTCGCCAGCACGCCGGACGTGCCGTAAAACAGCGTGTAGATGACTCTGCCGAGCACCTGCAGGAACGTCTGCCCGGCAGACATCATGCTTGCAAAGGTGTACACCAGCAGCGCGCCGACCACCACGAGGATGGGCAGTCCCACGCACCGGCGGCACAGCTCCGCAAGGCACAAAACGCCGACGACGCCCACCGCAATGTAAAACGGGGTCATCTTCGCGGCGCTGGTCAGAACCTTGACCAGTGAGGAATAGGTTGCGCAGTAATAGAAAAACGCAGCCGCGCCGAGCACCATCAGGACGATGTCGTACCACGGCAGGCTGTTGGGCTTCACATGGTGCTTGCTGGCCGGGTAGGTCAGATAGCCCATGATGACGATCAGCCCGAGGAACGCCGTCAGACGGATCTCCAGCGCTGCTGTACTGAACAGCGTGGACCAGATGCAGTAGACGGAAAACAGCGCCATGACCACGCGGATGACCACCTGAGGCTTGCCCTCCCAGACGCGGGTAGCAGACTCGCGGTCATACTTGCGCATAACGGCGTCCATATCGTCCGCCGCGGGCATTTCCGCCGCTGCGGTCGCTTTTTTCTTCGTATCGGACATGGAAAACCTCCGTTCGGGTAAAGCCGCCGGAAAGACGGCGGACTACGGTGCCGAAACCGGCACCGTAGTCGAAAAACTCGTAAATATTCCGGAAAGATTACTTGCCGGCGTAGGTGTCCGCCGCGATCACAGCCTCGCTGTAATACGGGGAGGACTGCAGAAGCTGCGCGGTGTGCGTCTCGTCCAGACTGACGAGGTAGACGTTGCCCGCCGTCGCAAGATCCACAATCGCCGTGGTGGGCGCGCCCGCCACGATGAAGGCGGCGTCAATCTTGCCGTCCTTCAGGCTCTCGGCGGAATCGCCGAAGCTCTGGTACACGGGCTTGATGCTCTCCTCGGTCAGACCGTAAGCGCCGAGCACGTCAATGGCGTTGAAGTACACGCCGGAGCCGGCAGCGCCGATGGAGACGTTCTTGCCCTCCAGATCGGCAACGGACTTGATGTACGGGTTGGTGGTGACGATCTGCACCTGCTCCATGTAGAGCGCGGCGACGACGGAGAAGCCCTCGACCTTCTGGTCGAACAGACGCTCGCCGTTGTAAGCATAGCTCATCACGTCAGACTGCACGAAGCCGAGTTGCGCGTTGCCGCTCATCATATCCTCGATGTTGGCCTGAGAGCCGCCGGAGGTGACCGCGGTCACGGAGTAATCGGTGTTGCTGGAGACATAGCTCGCCAGCACGCCGCCGAACGCATAGTAAGTACCGGATTCGCCGCCGGTGGTGAAGGTCAGCGCACCAGCGGTGCCGGTGCCGGCGCCTTCCTTGACGGAAGCGACCTCAATGCCCTTTTCCTTGAAATACTTCGCAGCGCCGGGGTGATACGGCACGGAAGTGATGGAAGACGCGAACTCCAGATCCAGTTCGCCGCCCTTGGCGTGCTGCGCCGTGATGGCGTCCTTGTTCTCAAAGATCGTGGACACGAACGCATAGATTTCGTCCTCAGGGACATCGTCGCGCGCGATGACGACAGCGCCGACAGCGACGGTGTTGGTATCCGTTGCCTGAGCGGTGTCATCCGTCTTCGTGGGTTCGTTCTTGTTGCCGCAGGCGCACAGCGCAAACACCATGCACAGAGCCAGCAGCAAAGCTACATACTTTTTCATATACCTCTCTCCTTACACAGTTAAACTTTTTTGAATAATTCCGCTCAAAAAAATTCATTATATTCGCATTATACCGCATATACGCTCCATTTTCAAGTCAAAAATGAAATCTTCGCGTTCAAAATCTGCAAAAGCTTTCACGCGCTACCGCATTTTTCTCGAATTTTCGCCACATTTCGTGCAAGTGTAACCATCTTCGCCGCGTCAGAATGAACTTGCTTTGCTCCATTTGCGCGCAAGCGCGAAAATTCCGCATCCGCGCCTTCATTCCTCCTTTTTCGAACCGAACCCGCTGCCGCTGGGCTTCGGTTCGAAGATGCGGGGGGCCTTTCAAATCCGAAACCAAGTTTCGGATTTGTTGAGGAGAAATGGCAAAAAATGCGCCGGTCTGCGCAAAATTTGTGCAAACCGGCGCATATGTCCAAAAAAGTCAGTCGTCCTCCGGCGCGACCTCCACGAGCACCTTCTCCACGCGCAGGCCGTCCATGGCCAGCACCGTGACGGTGAGCGTTTCATAGTGGAAGCTGTCGCCCGGCTTCGGGAACGCGCCGAAGCGCTCGATCGTCCAGCCGCCGACGGTGGCGCTGTCGGTGTCCAGCTCCTCCTCGTCCCAGCCGAGCAGCTCCAGAAAGTCGGAGATGACCATGTCGCCGTCCAGCTCATAGACGCCGCGCCCGCGCTCGACGACCTCGTCCTCTACCACGTCAGTCTCGTCCCAGATCTCGCCCACGATCTGCTCGAGCACATCCTCCATCGTGATGACGCCGAGCGTGCCGCCGTATTCGTCCGTCACGACGGCGAGGTGCTTTTTCTGCCGGCGCAGCTCCGCGAGCACACTCGGCAGCTTCATGGTCTTGTACACGAAGCACGGCTCGATCAGCATGCTGCGCAAATCGACGGGCACGGGCGGCGCTTTCTCATCCGCCACGCCGTCGAGCACCGTGCGGTAAAAGCGGTTCAGATACAGAAAGCCGATGATGTTGTCCACACTGTCCTCGTACACGGGCAGGCGGGAATAGGGCGTCGCTTCGACGGTGGCGAGAATGTCGTCCCAGTCGTCGTCCACGTCGATGGCGACCATGTCCACGCGCGCGGTCATGGCCTCGCTCGCGCTCACATCGGAAAACTCCAGCGCCGAGAGCAGCAGCTCAGAGCGGTCCTCGTCGAGCACATCCTCGTCCTCTGCCGTTTCGATGATGGACTGCAGCTCCTGCGAGGCCGCGTCCTCCGGATCCTCATCCGGCCGCTCGCCGCGCAGCGGCAGCGTGATGAGCTTCACCAGTCCCACCACGAGCCAGATCACGGGCGAGAGCACGATGGTCAGCGCGCGGATCACATAGGCGAAGCGCAGCGACAGGCCGTTTGCGTTCTGCTTGGCGAGGATCTTGGGGATCGTCTCGCCAAAGATGATGACCAGAATGGTCAGGATCACGGTCGCGAGCCACGACCAGTCGTCCGTGCCCGACAGCAGCAGCGCAATGACGGATGCCAGAGACGACGCGCCGATGTTCACCAGATTGTTGCCGATGAGGATGGCGGACAGCGCCCGGTCGAAGTTGCTGACGATGGCGTACGCCGCCTTGGCGCGCTTGGAGCCGTCCTCCATCGCGTTTTCCAGCCGCATGTGGTTGGAGGAGGAATAGGCCATTTCCGACGCGGAGAAGAAGCCCGACAGCGCAATGAGCACGACGAGCGCGACAAAATACCAGATCATGTCCCGTCGCCTCCTTCCGCCGGTTCCGGCAGCACGCGCACGACGAGCTTGACGATGCGCTTTTGCTTCATGCCGGAGATGCGCACCTCCAGCCCGTGATAGCAGAACGCGTCGCGCTCCTTCGGAATGTCGGCAAACTGCTCATACGTCCACTCGCCGAGCAGCTTATACTGCAATTCCTCATCGTCCTCCGGATCCTCGAAGCCGAGCCGGTCGAACACCTCGCCCACCGTCAGCTCCGCGTCCGCCTCGAAGCGACCGCCGCCGAGCGGCACAAAGCTCTCCTCCACAAGATCGTCCTCGTCCCAGATCTCGCCCACCAGCTCCTCAACGATGTCCTCCACCGTAACGATGCCGAGCGTCCCGCCGTAGTTGTCGGTGACGATGGCGAGATTCATCTTGCGGCGGCTCATTTCGGGGAGCAGGTCGTCGATGTCCTTACTGTGGTGCACAAACATCGCCTCGTCCAGCAGCGGACGGATATCCTGTACCGGCCCGTGGTTGGCGATGCAGGCCTTGATGTACTTGCGGATCTGCAGAATGCCGATGATGTTATCGACGCTGCCCTCATACACAGGCAAGCGGCTGTGCCGCTGCTCGCGGATGTAGGCCATGATCTCCTCCGGGCTGTCCTCCACGTCCACGGCGGCCACGTCCACGCGCGCGGTGAGCACGCTCTCGACCGGGATGTCCGCAAACTCCAGCGCGGAGCTCATCAGCTCGCCGCGCTCAGCGGTGATCTCGCCCTCATCGGTCATGTTCTCGATGATGTCATACAGCTCATCCTCCGTCACCGTGACCTCCGGGTCGCCGTGCGTGAGCTTCGCCGCGCCCTCGCCGATCTTGGTCAGCACATAGGAAAGCGGCGTGAAAATGAGCATAAAAAAGCACAGCGAATCAGCAGTTGCCAATGCCAACCGCTCGCTGTATTTTTTTGCGATGCTCTTCGGGAGCATCTCGCCTATGAAGAACACGACGATCGTGGTCACCAGCGTACCGATGGTCACGGCGGACACGCCCCACCTGCGCGTCACCAGCACCGTGACATACGCTGCGGTGGTGAGGTGGATGATGTTCGTTCCGATCAGAATGGTGGAGATCGCCTTGTCAAAATTGTCTAATACGTACAGCACCTTTTCTGCGTGGCGGGAGCCACGCTCCTCACGCGCCTTGATTCGGATTCGACTGACCGAAGCAAACGCCGTCTCCATCAGCGCGAAATACGCCGCGCCGCAGAGCAGCAAAAGAATTATAAGGCCGGACAATCGACTGCCCTCATCCATAACGGATCATCACACTCCTGATTGGTTCCCTGCGCCGGGGGCGCCGGCGCAGTCCATTTTCCACATCCGGGAAGGATGCAATTAGCGTTACTATACCATACGCGGCCGGCGGCGTCAATCTATTTCACGACGACGTTCTCCGCGCCCGCGATCTCCCGCAGCTCCTGCACGAACGCCTCGTGGATGAGACAGTGCGCCCCGGCACGCTTGCCGGTGTCCTCGAAATACAGCACGAGCTGCTCCTGACCGGGAAACATCTGCAGCACCAGCTCGATGCGGTGCATTTCCGGGCAGTCCCGGCCCGGCAGACGCACCCAGAGCCGGCGCGGCTGCTGCGGCGCGGGCGCAGGCGCACGCTCCTGCTCCGCTGCGCGCAGGGACGCCTCCTCCAGCGGGCGGATGGAGTCCACCATGAGCTGCGGCTCCTTCTCGTCGCGCACGGAGATGCGCCCGGCGATCAGCAGCGGCGCGTTGTCGCGGATGTACCCGCCGCCCTGATCGAGCGCCTTCTGAAACGCGATCAGCTCCATGCTGCCGGAGTCGTCCTCGAGCTGGATGTACGTCATAAGCGTGTTGCTACGCGTGGTGCGCGTCTTGCTGCCCGTCACGATGCCCGCGACGGTGACGCGCTGGTTGTCGCGGAAGCGGTGCGCGCTGTCCTCCGCTGCAAAGTCGCTCAAAATCGCGCCGATCGGCGCCGCGCCTGCGCGGCGCGCCAGCTCCCGGTATTCGTCCATCGGGTGCCCGGAGAGATACAGCCCCGTCGCCTCGCGCTCCATGGCCATGATCTCCTGCCGCGTAAACTCCGCCACGTCCGGCAGCACCAGCGCGGCGGGCGCGGGCACGTCGTCCTGCTCGCTGTCGAGCGCCATGCCGAACAGATCCATCTGCCCGGCGATGTTCGCGCGCCCCTCGGCGGCCACGCCGTCGAGCACGCGGTCAACCACCTGCATGAGCGCCTTGCGCTTGTAGCCCATGCTGTCGAAGCACCCGGCGCGGATGAGACTTTCCACCGCGCGGCGGTTCAGCTCGTGTCCGTTCATGCGGCGGCAGAACTCGTCGAACGCCGTGAAGGGTCCGTTCTGCTCGCGCTCGCGCATGAGCGCATGAATAAACCCGCGCCCGATGTTCTTGATCGCCACCAGCCCGAAGCGCAGGTTCTCGCCCACGACGGTGAAATCCGCGTCGGACTCGTTCACGTCCGGCGGCAGCAGCCGGATGCCAAGCTCCCGGCACTCGGCGATGTATTCCGCCACCTTCGCGCTGCTGTCGAGCACGCTCGTGAGCAGCGCCGCCATGTATTCGCGCGGAAAATGGCGCTTCATGTACGCCGTGCGGTAGGCGACGATGGCATACGACACCGCGTGCGCCTTGTTGAAGGCGTAGCTCGCAAAGTCCAGAATCTCGTCGTAGATGCTGTTGGCCACGTCCTCCGGCACGCCGTTTGCCACCGCCCCGCAAATGTTTCTCGACGCGTCGCCGTGAATGAACGCCTCGCGCTCCTTTTTGATCTCCTTTTCCTTCTTTTTCGACATCGCGCGGCGGATCAGGTCGGCCTGGCCGAGCGAGAAGCCCGCGAGCTTCCGGAAAATTTCGATGACCTGCTCCTGATATACGATGCAGCCGTAGGTGACGGAGAGAATCGGCTCGAGCAGCGGGTGCTTGTAGACGATCTTGTCCGGGTGCGCGGAGCACTCCAGAAAGCGCGGGATGCTGTCCATCGGCCCGGGGCGGTAGAGCGCGATCACGGCGGTGATATCCTCAATACTCTTGGGCTTGAGTCCCGTGCACACGCCGGTCATGCCCGTGCTTTCGAGCTGGAACACGCCCTCCGTGCGCCCGGCGGCGAGCATCTCGAACGTTTCGGGGTCGTCCTCCGGGATCTGCTCCACGGCGAAGCCCGGCACGCTGCGGCGCACCAGCCGCGCCGCGTCCTCCAGCACCGTGAGGTTGCGCAGGCCGAGAAAGTCCATTTTCAGCAGCCCCAGCTCCTCCAGCGTCGTCATCGGGAACTGGCAGACCACGGACTCGTCGTTTTTCGCCAGCGGTACATATTCGTACACCGGCTTTTCCGTGATGACCACGCCCGCCGCGTGCGTGGAGGCGTGGCGCGGCGTGCCCTCCAGGGCGCGCGCCGTGTCAATCAGCTTGTGCAGACGCTCGTCGGAGTCGTACATCTCGCGCAGCGGCTTGGAGAGTTTCAAAGCCTCGTCCAGCGTCATGTTCAGCGTGCTGGGAACCTGCTTTGCCACCGCATCCGTCTCCGCATACGTGAGATTCAGCGCGCGCCCCACGTCGCGGATGGCGGCTCTGGCCGCCATGGTGCCGAACGTGACGATCTGCGCCACGTGGTCGGAGCCGTATTTTCGGTTTACATAATCTATAACCTCGCCCCGGCGGTTCACGCAGAAGTCCACGTCGATATCCGGCATGCTCACGCGTTCGGGGTTGAGGAAGCGTTCAAAATACAGGCTGTATTTCATCGGATCGACGTCCGTGATGCCGAGACAGTAGGACACGACGCTGCCCGCCGCGCTGCCGCGCCCCGGGCCGACGGGGATCTTCTGGCTCTTGGCGTAGCCGATGAAGTCACTCACGATGAGGAAGTAGTCCACGAACCCCATCCGGCGGATCATGTTCAGCTCGTAGTCGAGCTGACGGCGCACCTCCGGCCGGCCGTCGCCGTAGCGGCGCTGGAAGCCCTCGTTACAGCGCTTCGTGAGATAGGCGTCGCTGTCGGTCTCGCCCGCGGGCAGGAGAAAGCGCGGCAGGTGATAGTGGCCGAAGGTGAAGTTGAAATTGCAGCGCTCGGCGATCTTCTGCGTGTTGTCCGCCGCCTCCGGGAGTTCCGGAAACAGCGCGCGCATCTCGTCCTCGCTTTTGAGATAAAATTCGTCGTTGGCAAAGCGCATCCGGTCCGGGTCGTCCACGGTCTTGCCCATCTGGATGCACATGAGCACATCCTGATAGTAGGCGTCCTTCCGCTCCAGATAGTGCGCGTCGTTCGTCACGACGACGGGGATGCCCGTCTCACGGTGGATGCGCAGCATGCCCTGCGCGGCCTGTGCCTCGTCCGCAAGGCCGTGGTTCTGCAGCTCCAGATAGAAATTGTCCGCGCCGAAGAGCGCAGACAGCTCCAGCGCCTTGGCCTTCGCGCCCTCATAGTCGCCGCGCAGCAGCATGCGCGGGATCGCGCCCGCGACGCAGCCGGAAAGGCAGATCAGCCCCTCGGCGTGCGCATGCAGCAGCGGCCAGTCGATGCGCGGCTTGATGTAAAACCCGTCGGTGAACGCGGCGGACACGAGATAGCACAGGTTGCGGTAGCCCGTCTCGTTTTGGCAGAGGAGAATCAGATGCGTGTATTCGCTGTCCACGCCGTATTCCCGGTCGGTGCGGCCGCGCGGCGCGACGTACACCTCGCAGCCGATGATCGGCTTGAGTCCCGCCGCGCACGCCGCCTTGTAAAACGCGACCGCGCCGTACATCACGCCATGATCCGTGATCGCCACGGCGCTCTGCCCCAGTTCCTTTGCGCGCGCGACAAGCCGCTCGATGCGGCACGCGCCGTCGAGCAGGCTGTATTCACTGTGTACATGCAGATGTGTAAACGCCATAACGACTCCTTATTCGTCCTCCGGGTGAAACTCCACGATCTTTTTCAGCCGGTAGCTCAGGCAGCTTTTCGTCACCGGCGGGTAGGACAGCACGGCGAGGTCGGCCAGGCTGGCCTCGGGATTTGCAATGCGCAGCAGTGCCGCCTCCTGCAGCTTCTCCGGCAGCACATCCAGCCCATATTCCCGCTCGATGCGCTTGATGGCGTTGAGCTGCTCCTGCGCCGCTGCGACCACCTTGTCCGCGTTCGCGGTGTCGCAGTTGACCTTGCGGTTGATGGAGTTGTTCATCGACTTCTCCACCTTGGCGGACATGATGCCCATGGCCGCGTGCGACGCGCCGAGCGTCGTGAGCAGATCTTCGATGGCTTCGGATTTCTTGAAATAGAGAATGTAGTTCCCGCCCCGGCTGATCTCGCGCGGCTGAAAGCCCATCTCCGCGAGGATGGAATACGCCTCACGGCTGACGCTGTAGTGCGCGGTGATCAGCTCCAGATGATAGTTCTTGTTCGGGTCGGTCACGCTGCCGCCCGCGAGAAACGCCCCGCGCAAAAACGACACGCGGCAGCACTCCTCCTCCAGCACGCCGAGGTTGATGTGGTGCGAGAGTGTGCGGCCGACCTCCGCGCCGAAGGCGGAGAAAATGACTTCGATCGCGGCCGGGTCCGTGATGGTCAGCACGAAGCGGCCGCCGGACTTCTCCGTGTCCGCGTCGAACCGCACGCCGAACGCGCGGTGAAACAGCTTGGGCAGCCGCGCGGCGAACGGCTCGCTCGCCGTGACGATGCGGATCTCCCGTGGGGTGTATGTATGGCTGTAGAGCAGCACGCCGTAGGCCTCCGCCACCGCGCAGCAGCGGCGCGAGACCGGCGCGCGGCACAGCTCGGCTTTCACTTCGGATGAAAAAGACATGGCTTCCTCCGGGTCAATCGTAAATTTGCGTCTCCGCGCGGGCGCGGTAGAGCCACATCAGCTCGCGTGCGAGCGTCTCCGGGTCGTGGCGTACCAGATCGCCCGTGACGCGCGCGACCGGCGCGTGGAAGATCTCCACACCGAGCCGCGTCGTGCATTCCGGGTCGAGCCGAACCGGCTCCGCGCCCTCGGCGGCGTACTTCTGCAGCACCGGCTCCGGGATCGGGCTGCTGTTGGCCAGACACAGTGAGAACAAATGCTCGCCGGAGTGGTCGAACAGCGCGCGGATGTGGTCGGCGGCGGTATAGCCCTCCGTCTCCCCGTCCTGCGTCATAACATTTAATATGTACACCTTCAGCGCGTTCGACTCCGCCACCGCGCGCGCCACGCCGTCGGTAAGCAGGTTCGGCAGAATGCTGGTGTAGAGACTGCCGGGGCCGATCACAATGAGGTCGGCCGCACGGATGGCCTCCAGCGCTTCGGGCACGGCGGCGGGGCGCTCCGGCTCCAGATATACGCGGGCGATGCGCCGGTCGGCGCCGTGCTTCATCCCGGCGATCTTCGACTCGCCGACGACGGTGGCGCCGTCGTCAAACTCCGCGATGAGCCGGACGTTTTCGTTCGACACGGGCAGCACCCGCCCGGTGATGGCGAGCACGTCGCTCATGCGGCGCACGGCCTCCTCAAAGCTGGCGGACATATCGTTGAGCGCCGCGAGCACGAGATTGCCGAGACTCTGCCCCGTGAGACGGCCCTCGGAAAAGCGGTAGCTCATGAGCCGCTCCATGGTCGGCTCGGTGTTCGCGAGCGCGCAGATGCAGTTGCGCACGTCGCCCGGCGGCGGCATACCGAGTTCCCGCCGCAGCACGCCGGAGCCGCCCCCGTCGTCCGCCACGGTGACGACGGCGGTGATGCGGCTCGTGTAGCGCTTGAGACCGCGCAGCATGGTCGAAAGCCCCGTTCCGCCGCCGATGGCGACGACGCGGGGCTGCGACGGAAAGTAGCGTTTGCCGTCCATATCAGCTCTTGCTCAGGTCGCGGTTGACGAGCCGGACGTCCTCATCCCGCTCCGCCAGGTGATCGGCCAGCGCCTTGGCCACGGCCACGCTGCGGTGCCGCCCGCCGGTGCAGCCGATGCCGATCGTCACGGCATAGCGCCCCTCCTCGGCATACTGCGGCAGGAGGAAGTCGATCATGCCGGTCAGCCGGTTGAGGAAGTCCTTCGCCGTGTCGCTGCGCAGGACGTAGGCCTGTACCGGCTCGTCCATGCCGGATTGCGGCCGCAGCTCCTCCACGTAATACGGGTTCGGCAGAAAGCGCACGTCGAACACCAGATCAGCGTCCA
Organism: Clostridiales bacterium; assembly: GCA_004556965.1. GTDB lineage: Bacteria > Bacillota > Clostridia > Oscillospirales > Oscillospiraceae > CAG-103. The sequence continues at coordinate 12,794 of SFFE01000025.1, forward strand.
TCGGGATGCCGTACTTAAAGCCGAAGGACACGACGTTCACCAGAATGTCGCGCCGCTTCTGATCGCCGACGAAGAAGCCGTAGATCCGGTGCTGCAGCATGGCGAGCGTCAGCCCCGTGGTGTTGAGCACATAATCCGCGCGCTCGCGCACGGGGCGCAGCAGCTCCGCCTCGCGCCGCACGGCCTCCTGAATGGAGCAGCCGTCCGACGCCAGCGGGTGCGGCCGGCGCGACTCCTTGTAGCGCTGGACGATCGTGCCCTCGCTCGCCTCGACGTACAGAATGCGGTAGTGCACGCCCATGCAATACAACTCGTCGAGCGCGTCGAACAGCTCCGTGAAGCTCGCCTGCCCGCGGATGTCCGTCACGAGCGCGACGCGCTCATACCGCCCGCGCGTGGCAAGGCACAGCTCCGCGAACTTCGTCAGCAGCGCGGTCGGCAGATTGTCCACGCAGTAAAATTCCAGGTCCTCCAGAACGTCCGCCGCGCGGCTCTTTCCCGCGCCGGACAGCCCGGAAATAATCAAAAATTCCATAGTCAGCCTCGAATGATCTTTACTTCTGTTTCCAGCTCTATGCCCGACGTGCGCAGCACCTCGGCGCGGATGTGGTCGATCAGGCGCAGCACGTCGTCAAACGTCGCACCGCCGCGGTTGACCACGAAGCCCGCGTGCTTTTCGGACACCTGCGCCCCGCCGACGGTATAGCCCTTCAGTCCCGCCTGCTCAATGAGCGCGGCGGCGTAGCCGCCCACAGGCCGCTTGAACGTGCTGCCGGCGCTCGGCAGCTCCAGCGGCTGGCTGGCGCGGCGCTTTTCGCTCAGCTCCGCCATCCGCGCGCGGATGGCCGCCGGGTCGCCCGGCGTGAGGCGCAGCGTGCTCGCAAGGATCACCGCGCCCGTGTCAGAAAACCGGCTGTGCCGGTAGCCGAAGTCGTGCGCCGCGCCGTGCACCTCCCGTACCTCCAGCGACTCATCGAGATACTGCGTCGTCACGACGATGTCCTTCATCTCGCCGCCGTAGGCGCCCGCGTTCATGGACACCGCCCCGCCGAGCGAGCCGGGGATGCCGTGCGCAAATTCCATGCCGCCAAGCCCGCAGGCGAGCGCCGTCTGCGCCAGCCGCGCGAGCGGGATGCCGCAGCCGGCCTGCAGCGTGTCCGGGCCGGTCTGCCCGGCCTCGGCCATATTGTCACCCATCTGGATCACAATGCGGTTCAGTTCCGCGTCGGTCACGAGCAGGTTCGTGCCGTTGCCGATGATGAGCGGCGTCACGTCCGCGCTGCGCAGGATGCGGCAGAGCGCCGCCGTCTCCTCTGCGGAGGACGGCTGCGCCAGCGCGCGCGCCGGGCCGCCGATGCGGAATGAGCAGTGCGCGCGCATGGGTTCGTTTTCAAGGATGGTCAGCGCCGGGAGCTGCTCGCGCAGGCGGCGGACGACCGGATCAAGCTGATTCATAAAACACTCCTGTTGATGGATTTAAAACGCGACGCCGCGGTCGATGCTGCGGTCGTGCTCGTCGGCGAGCGTCTGGGCTGCATTGAAGCCCATGTTCTTCTGGCGGTTGTTCATCGCGGCCAGCTCCAGAATCACGGCGAGGTTGCGCCCCGGCCGCACCGGAATCGTCACGCACGGCACCTTCACGCCCATGATCTCGCAGTACTCCGTGCTGAGTCCCAACCGGTCGTAAGCCCGGCCGTCCTCCCACGCCTCCAGATTCACCACGAGGTCGATGCGGCTCTCCGGCTTCACGGCGCCGACGCCGTAAATGCGCCGCGCGTCGATCACGCCGATGCCGCGCAGCTCCATGTAGTAGCGGATCATCTCCGGCGCACTGCCAATGAGCGTCTTGCGCGACGTGCGCTTGATCTCCACCGCATCGTCGGCCACGAGCCGGTGGCCGCGCTTGATGAGCTCCAGCGCCGTCTCGCTTTTGCCGACGCCGGAATCGCCCGTGATGAGCACGCCCTCGCCGAACACCTCCACCAACACACCGTGCTGCGTCGTGCGCGGCGCGAGATAGCTTGAAAGCGCGGCGATGATGTCGGCCATGAACTCCGACGTGTCCTCCCGCGTGAGGAAGAGACTGCGGTCGTACTTCTCCGCCATCTCCAGGCACTCCGGGAACGGGTCCATCCCGTGGCAGATCACGAGACCGATGATGTCGTACCGCATGAACTGCTCAAAGCGGCTGCGCCGCTCCTCCGGCGAGAGCATCTCCAGATACGTGCTCTCCACGCGCCCGATGATCTGCAGGCGCTTCGGGTCGAAATAGTTATAAAATCCGGCGAGCTGCAGCCCCGGCCGGTTGACGTCCGACGTTTCGATCATCCGCCGGTCGTAGTCCGAGCAGGCGTGCAGGACCGTCAGCCCCTGTTCCTCGGCGATCGTTTTGAGCGGCACGGAATATTTGTGGCTCATGCGCGTGTGCCCCCTTCTTCCTGAACTATCCTATTCCAAAGCACGGAACAGGAATTCTGATTTCTCAGATTCTACACCTATATTTTAACCAAACCGCGTACATTTGGCAATGGCTTTTCCATTTTCCCCGAAAAAACCGTCATCGGCCACCCCCGTCGTTGAAAAACACAGGAAATTTTGAAAAGCACTTGCATTTATTCCGCCCTTCTGCTATGATAGAAAAGCTGTTCTCGCAGACAACGAAACAAGGAGGTGCTTCAATCCATGGCAAAGTGTCAGTTTTGCGACAAGGGCGTGACGTTCGGCATTCAGGTGAGCCACTCTCACAGACGCTCCAATCGCACGTGGAAACCCAATGTGAAGCGCGTCAAGGCCATCGTGGACGGAACTCCGAAACACGTCTATGCATGCACCCGCTGCCTCCGCAGCGGCAAGGTCACCCGCGCTGTGTGAATTGCATAAATTGCACCGAACAAGGCTCGCCCCGAAAGAGGCGAGCCTTTTTCGTGCGCCGCCTTGCGCATCCGGCAAAATCAGCGTATACTGCACGCAGAACCTGTGAAAGAAGGCCAAAGCATGCTCAACACCACGCTCTGCTACATTGAGCGGGACGGCAGCTACCTGATGCTGCACCGCGTCAAGAAGGAAAACGACCTCAACCACGACAAATGGATCGGCGTGGGCGGCAAGTTCGAGGCGGACGAAAGCCCGGAGGAGTGCCTGCTGCGCGAGGTGCGTGAGGAGACCGGCCTGACGCTGACAGACTGGCGCTACCGCGGCATTGTCACGTTCGTGTCCGACCGATGGGAGACGGAATACATGCACCTGTTCACGGCGGACGGCTTCACCGGCACGCTGACCGACTGCGACGAGGGCGCGCTGGAGTGGGTCGAAAAATCCGCCGTGCCGTCGCTGCCCGGCTGGGAGGGCGATCGAATCTTCCTCCGCCTGCTGGCAGAGGACGCGCCGTTTTTCTCTCTGAAGCTCCGCTACGAGGGCGACACGCTCGCCTATGCCGCGCTGAATGGGAAACAGATCCGATAACCAAACGCCCGGAGACCGGCGGACGCTTTGTCCGCCGGTCTCCGGGCTTCTTTCGGCTTTCATTTTCTGCCAGCGCCCTTTTGCTGCTCGAGCGTCTTTTGCAGCTGCTCGCATTGCCGGTTCAGCTCCTCAACCGAGGCCTGAAGTTCGTCCAACTGGCTGTGGATGGGCTTGAGTAAACGCTGAATAAATCAAGTTTTGCCCAAAGAGGAAGGGATAGCAGCAAGAAACGAGACAAATTCGAAACTTTATCCGGCCATTACGGCCCT
>SFFE01000026.1 GCA_004556965.1 Clostridiales bacterium
ATAACCGTAACATACATATCATTTGACAAATAACAATCACTTTTGCGTGTTATGTTATCAGCACTTTCACAATTTGCGCTATTTGTCAAACAAAAACATTATTAAATTTCTGTATCATCTCTTGACATATTGCAATATTTATGTTACAATAGAGTAATAAATAGAAAGGAGAACATATATGACAAAATCTTATCAAGAATTTAAAAACATGGTTTTAGGAAAAGCATTTGATGTGGACGGGTGGTACTCTGCCCAATGTTGGGACGGTTACGCCTATTACATGCAATATCTCGGACTAAAACCAGCTTGGTGCACTTCTACAGGATATGCTCAGGATATTTACACTGACATGGACAAAAACGGTATGAAAGAACAAACTGACTTAGTTTATAACTTGCAACCAGGCGACATTGTTGTTTTTCCTCGCAACTCGGTTACGCCTTTATCTCACGTCGCCATTTTCGATAGCGACGCAGGTAACGGATATGGTAACTTTTTAGGGGAAAACCAAACAAGCCCTGATGCAAGCGGTTCTGCATTTTCAATCGCTCGCTTTCCTTACTCAGCAACATACCACTACGCTTTCCGCCCTAAAATTTACTCACAACAAAAAGAGCAAGCAAAACCAGCTCCAGCGCCTAAACCAGCCCAAAAACCCGAAAAGGTAAAGGACGAGACGGCAACCTTTGAAAGTCTTGTTAATGGTTTAGCGGTTCGTGACTTTCCCAGCACAAAAACTGACCTATCTCACAGAGTCGCAGAACTTAACAAAGGCGACACAGTCACATATGACTCAGTCTACGACTGTGACGGTAAGCGTTGGGTTAGCTACGTCGGTTTTAGTGGTAATCGTCGCTATGTTTGCATTCGTGACTATAAGACTGGGGATGTCTATGGAAAAGCTTACTAAATTTTTCAAAAAATGTTATGATAATTTCATAACGATAACTGGATATATCGTTTTAGCCTGCGACAAGGTAAAATCCTTCGCAACATGGTTAAAAGATTTTACAGTTGATTTAGTTAATGTAGTAGTTAATCATTTCAATAAAAAAGAGTAGAGGGTTATCTTCCCTCTACTTTTTTAACGGCTTCATGATAATCATAAATAAGCCTATCAATAGATTTGAGTCTGCCTAGTTCTTCCATTGGTCTATCTTCCAAAAAGTCATTATATGATATTGTGCCCAGCCTGGATTCAAAGTATTTAGCTTCATTATTGATGAAAGTATAATATTCATCACTCTTTCTAAATTCTTCTATAAATTTTTCAATTTCTTTCTCTACTTCTCGATCGTACTCTGTTAGATACTCACAACCTTTTGACAATTCAGAAAAGCCCTCATAAATCGAAATCGTCAAATCTCTATTTAGTAAAGACCGTGTATTTTTCACTTTAGTTCCATTTTTAAAATAATGATTAACAAAGTATTCAATATCATCATTGCTATCTTCTATCCATTTTTTAACTTGATTTTTTTCAACACCGCCGCAACGCACAACAATTTTTGAGCCTTTTGGGTTATCATCATCGATCAAACAGTATTTTTTATGATTAAAGGAGTAAAAAGCGCTTATATGTCTGTGTTCAATATCCCACTTGCCTAAATTGCAAAAGTGATAAGTTTCTTGTGGAATTTTGTCTAGTGCTCGCTCGTCTAAATAAAGGCTATCTGTATCAGCGTACCAAAAAAACTCATCAATTTCAGAAGGTGTTAAATATTCAAAGCATGATATCAAGTTAGCAAAAGCGTAACTAGTTACGGCTGTTGAAAAAACGATGTTGCGCTCTTTATTGTGAAAGGCTCTACCTCCGTTAATATTTTCAATTTTATCAAGTTCATCAACCCTAAAACAATCAAATGACGCTGAGAGGGCTGGGATACCATACAAGCCATTAAGATTTACCTTCGCCCCTGCTACTTCATCAGAGGTATAATTAAATTCATCAGGCTTTTTAACACCTTTTAACACTTTTATATTTGACGGGTCTATTTTATACCACTCGTTATTAGTTTCTAGTTTGTCCTTTAGTTTTCCTTGCGTTTTGATGAAATAATAATATGCGATAATGTCACGCCCTGCGAAATAATCGCAAGAGAACCCTGCAATTGATGTTACCGGTATTTTGCCAAATTTTATTTTTTCAATTCTTTCAAGCTCTTCAATAATGACATTATTTAAATAAACCTGTCCACCCTTTGCGTTATAATATTTCACGATAGCATTTTTTAAGACTTTTGATTTTAATTTATTTATAATGTACTTATTAGCGTCATCCTCAAGCATTGTAAAAAGTGTATAACAAGAGTCATCGTAATCCGTTACATAAATAAATTTAGGCCTTTCATAAGTTTCCAACATTTCTAGACAATAAGGCAATTTTTTATTGTACATTATTGTAGGATAAGAACTGTTAATATCAATTGAAAAACCTTTTTTATATTGGATTTTTCCGTTGAATTTATCATTATATAAATTCAAACCACCCTTATAAAAACGTCTAAAGTAATCAAAAGCCGTTAAATTATCTACACGATATTCACTTAAATTCAAGCGCTCATCTTTTTTAGTGTCATACTCTTTTAACAATTGCCATTTTATTTTTTGCTTTGTTTTGGTGTCGGTGTTTTCATTATCAGTATAGCTCTTCATAATGCCCTGCGTTTTTGTACGATTTTCAAAATCAAAACCATAGTACAATTTAGAATAGTTTTTACAGATATGCGCTAACAAAATAACGTCATTCCTGATATAAATTTTTTCATCACTCGTCAAATTCTCAAAAATATTGTTCCTGTAATCATTCAAAAAATCAAGGCGCAAATCTTTTTCACTATCATACTTATTATAATCAAGGCTAGTCTTTAAATACTTTTCATCAATCAGCCCATGATTTAATAATTTATATCCTCCCTGTGCCAAACTTTCACCTGTCTTTAAATAACTGTCTACAGTCTCAAAAACATAGTTCTCTAAATTAAAATGCAATTCCAGTCTAGTGCTAGCCCTAACACGACTTTCAAGCATAACGTTTCTAGATTCTCTTCTTTGCAACGCTTTTGGCTTTTTTTGGATGTAAATAGTATTAAGCGCCTTACTATCTAGCAAATGCGACTTACAATGATAATAATTAACAAGCTCCCACCGTAAAAAATGATTGTCGTACTTTTCAGCGTTATGAGCAATTAAGCGGATTTTTTTGCTAGATGTCTGTTTTTTCAAGCCGTTTGCTTTTAAAAACTCGAAAAAGTCACGAAAACAGGGGAATATGTCCCACCCTAACGAACCGTCATTAAGAAAGAAAGAGCATGCAAAAGAGTATGTGTATGATTTTTGCTCGGTTGGTTTTGATTTAATCGCTTCACGATTAACGGTAAAGGTTTCCAAGTCATAATAAAAGGTTTCAACCCCTTTTTTGCGTTCGTTGCATTCATTAATAAAACGTTTCAAATCCTCATGCATGCTTAACACCTCTTTCACTCATATTTTTTCGCTAACATGTCTAAAATATTGTTATGTTCTACAGTCTTGTAAATTTCTTCTGTCGTTATATTTGTATCGGCTGGCAAACACTTGTAAAAGTCAATCATTTGTAACTCTTCATGACTTGCTATGTATTGCTTGCTAAAAGCGTCCTTATATAAAAACATATCTTTTTTATATTTTTTGATAAAACGTTCTTTATAAAAGTTATCGTTAATCAGTAAACGTTTTTCAGTAACGTCATTCAAATGGATACAATAGTTTTCGTTATTGTCTGACTGTTCAATTGATAAAATTGTATTAAATTGATTGTCCACAATTTTCATCATTAAATTATCTTCGATTTTTATTGTCGCTATTTTAGCATCTCTCATATTTTTTGTGTAATCAGCGTCACTCGCCAACAAGTAATTTGAAAATTGGAATTGCCCTAGATAGTTCTCATCGTTTTCAATAGGAAATACACGACTGTTTTTAATAGCGTTTCGACTATCGTTACGCCTTAATTCAAGTAAAATGTTTCGGTGTTGTTTTATCGTGTTAATTTCTTGATTTTGCATAGCGTTGTAAATTTTTAACGCAGGTAGAATAGGACTATCAAAGTTAACAGGGTTCCCTAGCAAAATAATTTTAGGATGTTCTATATAAGGTCTGTTTTCTTTACGGTCTATTGATTGATAGATAATTTTCAATTTTTCATATTCATTTGCAACGTAGTCACTTGATAGTGTCAAAAATTCATCATAAAGAATTATAGGAAATTCTTTTAGCAAGTGACTTGCTTGCTTTAGGTCACTAGCCCTATTTAAGTCAGTAATGAAAAAGACGGGTTTATTTTTGATATAAATGATAATGTAATCCGTGTCGTTTTTATAAGAAAGGTCATCAAGTGAAAACATTTTAATCGTAGAAATAATATCCTGTACAAGAGTTTTCGCCTTTTCTTGCAAAGTCCAATGACGAACTAACAAAGTACACCCAAATTCAAGATAATAGCAAAGATAAGCCATACAACCTATATAATTAAAAGATTTTCCGTCCCCGCGACTTGTTACTGATATATACCAATCGATGTCCTTATTTGTCAGTTGGTCAAGTAATTCAAGCTGATTATATTCCTTTGGCAAGTACTTTGTTTTATATTCTTTTAGCGTGTTTTGGAACTCGTCTTCCTCTGATAAAAATGTTTTTCTTATTGCTTGCTTAATCTCACCACTTTTAGTTGTTTTTTTCTTGTTTTTACTCATAATGTCACCTCATAAAAATAGGGTTAGGGCATAAGCCCTAGCCCTTAAATTAAAACGGTAAATCATCCTCATCAGTTTCTTGTTTTTTAACGTGTTCAGTCATTTTAGTAATAACAAAGTTATTATATTTTTTACCGTCGTTTTCGCTTTGTGTAATAAAACCTTCAACGTCACAAAGTTTTTTATTAAGTAAACTCTTATTTAGCGCTTTTTTAGTTACCATAACATTTACATATTTATTTTCATATTCACCCTCTGTATTTTTTTGGGACATGCTCATACTTGCTGTAATTGCTCCGCTTTTTAAAACTTTGTTGTAGTCTTTGTTGAAATTGATAAATCCGGTGTTTTTAAAGTTAATCATAGTAGTTACTCCTTTTATTTTTGATTATTTAAATTATAGCATATTTAGCTTAAAAAGTCAAGTACTCATCAATGTTGATGTCATCTTTTCCAAAATCACATGTTCGCGACATATTATCAAAACCTAACTCTTGAAATCGTTTTGTGTCGTCTGTACTCATTGAAATCAGTTTTTTATTTTCCCTCTCGGATTGTTTTTTGTACATTGCAATAAATTTGTAGGCTTTGGCAAAGGTATTAAAGTATAAGAATACAAGAGTAGTATTTTTGTTAGTAACTTTTGTTTCAATTTCATAAGGAACTTTTTCAAGCGGGTAAAAAATTTCAACGATTGTTCGTAGTTTATTAACATAAGCGTTATCAAGTGATAACAATTCAATGCCTATTCTCTTTATAGTTTGCGTGTTATTATTTTCAATTGTGATAACGTAGTAATCTTTTAACATGATATTCACCCCTTTTTAGTATTCAGCCATGATAAAATTAGTATTATAACCGTCAAAAATGTCTTGCATTTCTTTTGTGTATTTCACAATGTCTCTTAAAAATTTAGATAAATTAGTATGTTTTGACACCGCACGTCTTAAAAGCGTGTCAGCGTCTTCATATTTTGATGTGGCTTCTTTCAAAATAAAGTTACGGTCTAGTCGTGATTGTATGAAAGAATAGTCATCAAATATATCATTTTCGTTATTTATTAAGTATCTCAGGTCACTATCATAAGCTGTCAGCTCTATGTTGTCGTAAGGTAATGTATTAAAGTAAAGTTGTAAAATTTGGTTGCATTTAGTAACCATTTCATCATTTTTTGTGTAAGCTGTTGTAATACTTACATTCCCTATTCTTCCAACGTTTTGTCTATAATATTCCTCCTTCCACTCGCTCCCAAATCGTTGTTTATACCACCTAACTGTAAAATCGTTTTCATTTTTAAGACTAGCTTCCAAGGCGCTCCGCTTGTCATAGTGTCGTGCACCTTGTCTTTTTGCTAGTTTCTTTTTCTGTCTTTTATTCAAAAGGTAATTCACCTACTTCCGCAAAATTTGTAATGTAATGTTTTAAATGTGGCGCCTTTACAAGTCTTGTTTTTCCGTCCATTTTTACCTTTTTATAAACATGATGAAAATAGTCATTTTTCCTAACATAGCATGTTCTTTTATCCGTGTCGTCAAATACTTGATAATAGTCGATACCGTTGATAGTTGTTTCCCATATGTTCTCATTGATTTCTGTATAGGTTTCAACACCCGTTTCACGGTTTTCGATTAAGACAAATTCATTCATTATCTTTCATCTCCTTAATCTTTTTGATAATATCGTCTACAGCTTTATCTAAATCATCGTCTACAGTAATATCAATGATTTCAACATTTTCATCTTCTTTTTTCAGCTCCTCCTTTAAAATTTTTGGATAGAGGTAGAGATCAAAGTAAATAATATCAACAATATAAGCTAAAATATAAAGTAACATAATAAGTATAATTAACTTAAATGTGACACTTATAGCAATATTCAACATGTTAATTCACCCTCCCTGCCGTTTTTACAACATAAGAATTTATTCCACGCTTTTCAAGTTTATCGTGTAAAGAGTCTAAATAATCCTTATTTTTTGAACGGATATGCTGTTCGCCGTTTGCGTAAAAAATGATAATCATGTAAGTATCATGCATTTAATCACCTCCCTCAGGGTCATAAAAACCTTGTTCCTTCATATCGTCTAAAAGTTCGTAAAAATGTTCATCATCAACGATTATCATATAAATGTTAGCGTCCATGTTTTCGTGCATTTTAAATGTATCGCCTTTTTGATTATGATAAATAAATTCAAAAGTATTCATAAAATAGTTGTATTTATCTTCATCAATTTTAGATACTTCATCCAATTTATAATTCTTGATGATAATAGTATAATATTGTGCTAGCATGTTAATCACCTCTTTTCTTTTCAGCCAATTCCACAAAGTTAACAATCCACTCACAATTATTAAATTTTAAGATACCCCTTTCGTTCAATTCCCCCATAAGCCAACATGAATCCACTATTTTATCAATAAAGAAATACTCACAGTGTTCTTTATAACAGAATGGAATTCTTCCCAAAAGTTTTGTATAAAACGTGTCAAACTCATCAAAGTTAGCTGATGCTTTTCCAAAAGTTACCGTTCCTGTTTGCTTATTACAAGCGATAAAATATTTTTCAGTTTTCATTGATAAATGTCCTCACTTTGTTTAAAATCTTTACAATAGTCATATATTAGTAGCAAACCTAAAATTTCTTCTAACTCCTCATCATCAACTAAAACGTAAGTAGAAAAATCATCATCATAAGCCCAAAGAGTTTTCTTGTCTGTTAGCTTAAAATTATACTGACAACGATCAAAGAACTTTTTACAATAGTTTTCAGTTTCATCAACTGTTGTAATAATAGCGGTTTCTGTAAAGTTGCTTAATTCAATAATATATTGGTCTAACATGTTAATCACTCCTATCTTCTTTCTGATTATATTATATCAAGTTTCTTTTTTAATGTCAAGTAAAAACTTTTTTATTTTTAAACTTTTTTTATTTTTATTTTTATTTCTCCTTTCCTTTCTTTCTGATAATAGTATACCAAAAACCCCCTGCTTATGCAAGGGATTTTGTGTTAATGTTTAGTTTCATTTATGTTACAAGCATGTTACCATAAATGGATGAGTGCGTTACAACCTGCTAAAAAGTTTGAAACGGTTCTAGAATGATAATAGACTAACTCAGTGCCATTGTAATTAGCTTCGTAGTAGTAAACTGTACCATTTTCAACTTTATCAACAAAGCCAACGTGTCCCCAAACGTCCGTTCCCCAATTTGCTTGATAGCTATCAATAGTAAATATATCACCGCTTTTTATTTGAGAAGCTTGCGTTGGTTGGCTAGTGATTGATGTAGCAACCCCTGCCCAATCCCAATCTGTTGATATTCTAGCAGCTTTTATTCCCTCGCCCCGTTTCGGCAACATAGTCCCACCTAAACCATAGTAAATTTGTCGCCCTTTTGCCCTCTGTAGATAAAGACCAGCATAGCGATAGCATTGTCCGCCCCATTTTCCTACCTCTCCCGCTGATTGGTTAATTGCATTACGGATATTAGCTGGTTCTGTTCCTCCTCCTGTAGAAGGTGTTCCGCCAGCAATGTTTTTGTCATTGTCATCATTCTTATCTGTCGTTATTTGTCCCACCGTTCCGATAGCTGAGTTTTGAGCGTTAACAATATTGTGTTTAAAGTTTTGACTCGCTTTATCAATAATGTTTTGTAATGCTTTATCTTCCAGCCCAACTTTAAGCAAACGGTCTTTATAAACGGTTTTGATAGACAGTATGCCGTTAGAAAAATAATCAACGGGAGATTTAGCGCTAAGCGATTTTTTAAATAGTTCCATAATTTCGTTAAATAATTCATCAAGAATACTATCGACAGACTTATACAAATCACTAAAGGCGTTACTAAGTCCGTTAAGTATGCCGGTTGTTGCATTTGCTATATTATTGCTTCCTGTGTTGTTGTCTTGGGAGGGGCTACTTTCAGCCCCATAGGACGAAAGAGAACCTCCCCACGATTTTATTAAATCAACGCACTGAGCTAGCGGATTGCCATAATTTTGCACACCATTATATTCAGCTTTCAAACCTTGGGGATACCATATTGCCCACGCTGCTGCCGCCGTACCAGCACCGTAAACGTGCCCGATTGTACCCAAGCCCCATTTAGCGTACTCAGCATTGCCGTTTTGGCGTACGCTTTGCGGAACCATGCCAACCGTCCCACCGAAGGGATCGTCCCAAGCTGGAGAAAGATTAGAATTTTGTGAGGTTGATACAATCCAGTCACATGTAGTAGCACAATCGCCCACTGGGTCTAAAGGGGGTCTGTAGGGAAAGTGGTTTAACCAGTTAAGACTAGCGTTATAACCTTCCACAAACTCGTAAGCCGTAAACCAAACCGGGCTAACGCCCTTTTCTTGGCATTTTTTCCAAACAGCTTTCACCTCTCTTTCATTGTCATGACACCAGTAATAAAAACGTCCTGTAGCTGTGTTTGCCCAGTTGATTTTTTTCCATAATTCATCAGTAGTTAGACCGAATGTTGCGTTGATTGGTGCTTGGCAAAATGCTTTAATCTCACTTGTATTAGCCATTATTTTACCTCGTTTTCTAAAATATTTTGATTCATGGGGTTGTCAGTATCGTTATTGTGCCATAATGATAGCCCTGCTTCTAAAATAGCTGATATTTCGTTATTAAATGACGGATCAATGTCAGGTAAATAAACGTTGCATGAGCCTTTTAAATAATTCATAATAGACATACTTTCAACGTTTAAAAAGCTTTCTGAGTTTTCTTTAGACATAAAGCCCCAACGCTTGTAATATTTTCTTACCTCATTCAATTCAGTTTCGGCGAGTGCGCCTATGCGTAGCATGAGACCAAAATCATCATTGGCGATAAGCAAACTATTTTTATTCTGTCCACCGCTGATACTTGGTGGGGCTATTTCAAGTTGCTTGTATTGCGCTTGTAAGTCACGATTATATTCATATTCTTCTGAAAACATTCCCAAAATATTGCTAGGAGCGTTTGAGAGTCCGCCGCCGAGAACGTTTGAGAATGTTGCCGTAGCGTTAAAAAATCGGTCACTCGGACTAGCATTGCTATCAAAAATCGTTTTGGCACGATTAACCCCTAAACGTTGTTGCGCTAGTTCCCTGCTGTATGCTGTTTGTGCTTTTTGTAGCGTTTCTTGGTTAATGGCGATTGGCAACTCATCAAAGTTAGCAAATGTAATACAATTATCAAGATATTGATTACCTTTACCGGCACGGCTATTATAACCTTTTTGGTAAATTCTTATTTCATTATGATAACCGAGCACGCTTTTAGCGTTTAAATCAATACCCTTGTTGATTAACCCAGCGTCTAGATTCATTTTTTGTCCATTTAAATCAGTAAATTCAATAGTACAATAGTTTGAGCGTAGTAAATACAACTCATTATCTTTCAAGCCAACTGTTTTTAATAATTCAGATTGTGTCATGTTTAGACTTGTAACGTCAGGCTTTTTAGACCTATGCCCGCTCTTTAGTTTTTTGACGGCTGTAGATTTTACTGAAATGTCCTCCCAGTCATCAGCATCTATAAAGTTTTTTGGAATAAGGGTTATTTTTGTAATGTTTTGTGTTATCCATGGAAAAGGATTCAACTTTTTCATTAAGTCGTTAAATAATTCAATACTAGCAAGTGCGTAAATTTGCTGAGCACCTACAATTTTATCGTATTGTATCCCACTTGCCGTTTGCATTTTTGGAGCATCCTCATTCCCAAAGTCCCCTTGCAAGTCTGCCGTGCTTAAAAACACAATCCAAAAATCTGTAAAGACTAGGCGTTTTTCGTATACACCTCGCAATGTGTCGCAAGCTAAAATATCGTCATTGTTTCGTAACTCGTCCATGTGACTTTTGATGTAGTCACTTGTTAGATGTTGCCTTTCAATTAAAACGTTTGGGATAGTCTCTAGAACATGGCCTTGGCAAAAACTCATGATAACGTCTACAATTATATCAATTTGTGTCACTTTGTCATTCAAATAAGATGCGTTTGCAACATAAGCATAATAACGTCTATTTTCAGATGTATCAATAAAGCTACAATAATTATACCCTACCATTTCCGTAAAATTTTTGGCTACTTTCAACGTTCCCCGGTCACGTCTAAAATTGAAAGGTTGCAAGCTTGTTAAGTCTAGTTTAGAATAGTGTTTGTTAAAAAAGTTGTCTCGCTCGCTGTTTGTTTTAAAGTGTATTGTGTTGTTAACGTTTACAAGTGGGGTATTTTTGTAAAATGTAAATGTTGTTAAATTCATTTTATTACCTCCAAGATAAGCCCCTCAAAATGAGGGGCGGTATTATTATAGTTGTTAGTCAGCATATATTATTAGTCCTTTAGTAAGTCTAAATTTTATAATGATTTCCCCACTCATGAAACCGTCCTGATGTTTGCTAGCTGTAAAATCAAGTCCTGTGCCGCTGTTATCGATAGACACAGACATATCATCAGCTCCTGAAATAATATAATAATCCTTTAGAATAATTTTATAATCATCAAATTCAAAATTTTTAGCGCCATTTTGTAATACACTGTCAAAGTTACGTTTATTAGACCCTGAAGGGAGCGTTAGGCGGTAAGCAACTCTTGTATAAATGTCAATATCATTAAAATTGTAAATTTGTGTTGTTTGCATATTAAAGAATTGTTTACCCGCAAACTCAGAAACACAGTGCAATAGCGGTTTCTTTTCATTTAATGACGCTATCTCATTTTCAAGTTTTTGGATTTCTTGGTCTTTTGCTTCTAAAGCTTCGACAAGGCTAGCCGCCGAGATCGTATTAGTGTTTGTTTTTGGCACTTGGCTATTATCAACACTAATCAAATTATAACTTACATTTGGGCTTGCTGTAGTATCTGTATAACGTACATTAGTAGCTTTAGTTTGCTTAACGTTATCAGTCAAACAATGATATTCTTGCGTTTCTTTTCTAATGTAGTTATGTTCTTTAGTGCTTAATAAGTCATTGGCTTTATTAGTATAATATTCTTGCTTGTTAATATTGTTAATTCCGTCAATTTCTCGTACAAAGTTTTTACTCATTATTCTACCTCTCTTCTAGCTTGTTTCCAGCCGTTGTTGTAAACGGCAATTTGTGCGGTGTTTACAGAAAAATCACAATTTTTATTTTCGTTGGTGCTTACGCTATGCTGTACATTTACAAATTTTGCGCCGTTGAAAACTTGGTTTTCACGGTTTCTGATGTCGTTTGATTGATATGTCCCACCTTGATAGCGACTACAAGGGGTGTAAGCGGGCGGTAGTGGATTGGTAAATGTACCACCTAAATACAAATCGGCTTCGTCATCAATAAGTGCGCTATCGTTATAAAAGTTTGCTACCCTTGTTTTTGGAATTTCAATAGAACCACCTCTTGGAATGGTGTATGTGCCTGTTCCCTGTACGGTGATTGGCAAGTTTGTTAGTTTTCCACTATTGAAAGCCTGACCAAGGTCTGGTGCGTATTGCCATAGCAGGTTTTTATGCCCTGTGTTGTCATAGTTATAAATTTGATAATTGGTGGTAGCTCCGGCTGTTATGCCTGCTGTTCTCGTCGTGAAAATTTCAACTGAGCTAACACCACCATAACTAAAAGTGATAGATCCATCAGAATTTAGTGTCTCATTTGATATATTATAGTTAATTTTTACTCGATAATCAGCGAGCCATGTTCCATCTCCTAACGTGTTTTCAAAGTCTACCCAAACGCTAGATTGGTTTGAGTCTTGCTTTTTAAAGAGTGAGCCTTGTATAATTCTAAACTCACCACTAACTTTTAGTGTCAAATTTCCTCACCTCCTATCTAGGTGCTTCTTGGCTAAGACCTACAACGATGTCACCTGTCTTATTAGTATTTGTTGCATGTGTTTTAATAAGTGTGTTGCTGTTAGCTTGCATTGCGTAAACATTAATATTACCGTTTGCGATGTATGTGTCATTATTAAAATTAAAGTTGTTAATATCTTGCGACGTGATAGCTCCTGCTTGATGCAAATTTGTGACAATCTTTTGTAGTGCTGAGCGTAGATTTTGGTTTTCAGCTTGTAGATTTTTCAAGTCTGTTGCTAGTTGATTAAATAGTGGTGTGTTGTCCGGACTATATAGACCATCGTTATTGATAACTAATTCATTGCTTGCCGTATAGCTTTTGTAAGTTTGTCCGTCAGCGGTTTGACATGTTTTTTGTGTTGTTTGTGCTGATTTTTTGACGTCGCCTTTAAAATTAATTGTGTTGCCGTTGTTTAAATTTCCCGTTATTAAAGGTTTAAAGCTGTTTGTTTCTGTTTGCGTGTAAGCCCGATTATTTATGCGATTGATTTCGCCCTCAGCGCTACTTACTCTGTTACGCAAGTCAGCAATAAAGGCTGAGTAGTCAGGAACATAAGCGCCATCCGTTAAAACTCGCAAAACGTTTGGACATGTTTGTGTCATGCCTGAAATCGTAACGTCAACTCTTTGTTTGCTAACTTTTAAGTCAGCAACGATTTCAACGATGTCATCGTAATAATATCTCTCTCTGACTGTTGGTTGCCAGTCTTTACCTGTACATGGATTTTCGTTATCCACCCAATCGCCTTTTTTTGTCAGGTCAATACTATTTGTATCCGTTACATAAAAATTTCTACGAGCATTGCGATTGATTAAGTCGATAGCTTCATTGCTTAAAAATTTTTGGTGGGCTAGATAGTCATAATATGTTGGAGCGTTGGTGTTATAATCCCTTCTGTCATCGTACCAAGGCTGATAGTGACCCTCAAATGACCATGGTAAATATTTTGGAAAAGGTCGTGGTGGTTCGTTTCTAGGGATTTCATTGTTATTATGTTTCAATGTTTTAACCTCCTAATATAATTGTGAAAAGAGCAAGCTATCCATATCTTTAAAGATTTGTTCTTTCAATGCGGATATTTTGCTTAAGGCGTCGATGTCGTAAGCGCTTGATGTACTCTTGTCTGTACCGCTGTTTGTTCCACGGCTTTTTGTGATTGTGTTATCATCAGCATAATCAAGCGTATCTATGTCCAAATTCATATTAATTTGGTTTTGGGGTAAATTGGAATAAATAGAGTTAGATTTATTTGTAGACGTGCTATTATTGTTGCTTACTGTTTCAACTTGTCCCAAAACAAGCATGTCATATTTATCATAGCAATAGTTAATAAGTTCTTGATACTCGCTGACAAAAGTAGCTAAATAAGTTGAAAATAAGTCAACTGTTTGATATTTAATAACACGGTTTATAAAACGTTGTAAAAATTCTCTTTCAAATCGTTCTCTCTGATTGATAGTACTTGTTCCATAAAATAAAGTTTCTTGTAACATTTTAATAAAGTAAGGGTCTTTATATTCTAATGTTTTTCTCATTAGGTTATTTTGATTGAAAATAAGTTGGTTGTTGCTTCGATAGATTTCAGCTCTATGACATTCTAATTCACCGTAGATTATATCATAAAGTCGTGACGTCGTTTTCACCGTTACCACCCCCGTTCGTAAGGCCTTCTATTAGGTTAATTCTTTCAATGCTTGATAGCTCTTTCACTTGTTGGTCACGATATTCAGCATGTATGTTAGTACCAAATTTTTTATTATAAAGTGCTAAAGGCTCGTTACGAGCTGTTAAATATATATTTTCATTTGCCTTTTTAAAAGATTTATTTGATTGTGCTTCAGCGTCACTAACACCGCTTTCTTTATCTACCCCTAAAGTGTTAAGTCCCAACATAGCATTCAGTTCTGCTATTTTGTTTTGATATTCACGTTTTAATTCAGCAAGTTTAGAAATAGCGTCTATGCCGTTCCATTGTAAAATGCTTTCTTCCGGGTCAAATTGTTTTGAGCTTTTAACGTAAGGAATACCATTATACAGTTTATTCACTATTTCGGATGCGTCCTCGCTACCAACGTCATCACGAACAAATGTCAGTATTTTCGATTGCATAACGAGGGAATAGCGTGATGTCACAATTTCTGCTAACTCGTTTGCGTAGTATCTTACCACCATGAAATCAGACATGTAAGTGAGTGGTTTATTGCGTAAAATGATAAAATTCCCGTCTTGAAACGGTGTTATGTTAGTGTAGTGTTTGAGCTGTAATTCTTTTGGAATGAAAAATTCAATGTCTTTTTCATTTAGCACGTTATAATAGTACGGTGCGATTTGATTGTTCGTGCTCTTGATAGTTCCCAAAAGCATTGTAACGCCTTTTGTCGTTTGACCCAAAGCGACTTGATAGCCGTTTCGTAAAATTTCTTCTATTTGGATAGGGTCTATACTAACTTTTTTCGTTGTCGTGCCTTCGTAGCCTATGGTTAGTGGTAATAATTCAGCGTAACGTCTTATAAACATTTGATAGAATTCATTACGATGATTAACAATTCTATCACCGACTTTTCCGCTCAAATCTTGTTCTATAGAAGTAAAATCAAGCAATTCCTACCTCCTTTCTAAAGAGGGCTTTTAGCCCTCTCTTTAGTTTTGTGAGCCTTTGATGACCACTTTATTGTAAAATGGTGAGATAGCTTTCATAGAATAGTAGTGTACCCAATAAGTAACCTCATCGAATTCACCGTTATAAAACGGTTCTTTCAACATGTCTTTAGTATAACGTTTGTAACGGATTGCATTGATATCCAAGACAACCGCAAACAAATCATTATCGGGTTTGATTTCTTTAAATTTAGGTGTTGTATTGTTGTAGAAGCCGCCGTCTTTAGGAGGTTCGAAGGTTAGTACGGTATCAACGGGAATGGTATCACCTACCGCAATTTGATAATCCCCATATGCTTGCATTTTTTCTACGTCGGATGAAGTAACGGTTACTTCTTCGGTAATCTTGTATACCCCTCCCATGTCATCAAACGACACAATATGATTAGTGAGGTCAATTCCCTCGTTGTGGAAAGTGTTTGCAAGGAAGGAATTTAGTAGATATGATTTTACATTATCATTTGTAACGATGAGTATATCGCTAAGTTTTGTTGGTGTTGGGGTGTAACGTGCGATAGACCCACCAGAAGCGGTTTCAGCTTCGTTATGTTTTGCTGAGTTGTTTTGCAAATTCAAGCAGACGGTTGCAAGTTTTTGTACAAGTCCTTCCATGGATGTCACGTCGGTTCTAACGTCTTTAGCTTGATTCATTGCATAATCAATAATCATAGCTTTCATTTCAGCTTCTTCTACCAAGTTAATATCAGATAATTTTTTCTTGTAGACCGCTACGGCATAAGTGATTGCGTCTCCTAGAGTAGCAAAGGCAAAGCGTTGGGCGTTATTGTTTAATGTAAATTTTTGTTTTTTAAGAATACCTGTACCGTACAATTTTGTAGCGATTTTTGGATAGTTGCGTTTGAGCATTAACTCAGCATTTTTTGTTAAGTCCATGGTCACAGGAACACTATCTAGAATAACATATAAAGCGGTTACCGTTTGCTGATTCAATAATCATTGTTTCGTTTAGTTTTGGAAAAAGATAATTATTTACATAGTTATCAAAGTCAGCAATTTTAATTCCTGTGTCATTTTTACCTCTCACAAAGTTTGTGCCCCAAGTCCACGCTTTGCCGTTATCGCCATTAAATTGTTGTAAAGTGTTTACAATTGTTTGTCCTAAATTTGTCATTAGTTAGTACCTCCAATGTTTTTAATTTTGCGAGTATACTCGTCAGCTCCCTGAGCGCTGATAGTCATTTCAGGCGTAAGCTCTGCTGTTTTTGATAGTTTATAGTCGCCATTAGTTCCTGTTAAAAAGTCTTTCATTTGGTTTGTGGGTGCTTGCATTTTTTACCTCCTTTAAGCATCTTTCAAAATTTTATCGATTTCTTCAGCGTCCCCGACGTCGGATTTTTCGCTGTCATCTGTTTCTGTCTCAGTTTCTGTTTCAGGCTCCGGCTGAGGAGCAGGAGTTGGTTCTGACTCAGATTCTGTTTCGGTTTCTGTCTCAGGCTCTGCATCTGACTGAGTTGGCATAATCTTTTGAAGGCTTTCCATAATTTTTGCTAGTTCTTTCATAATGTCAGCAAAGCCTAGTTCTTTTTGTTCTTCTTCCATTTATTGGCTCCTTTCTATTTATATAAACAAAAGCACTAGATAGGTGTTGTACTTTACATTATCTTACTTGATTACTCCTTATCTAGTGTTGCGAGGTTTTTCATGCTTTCATTTCATTGGTATCACCTCCTAACCGTTGTTAATATTATAGCATAATTATTGTTATTTGTCAATAATTTGTATAAACATTTTTATAAAAGTAATCTAAGTTAGTTTGCATGTCGTAAGTCATTGTGTTTTTGTCGTTAACACTATTTAGCCATTGTGTAAACAATGTTGCTTCTCTTTGACTTTCAAAAATTGCTACGCCTGCTTCTAAAGAAGCATTTGGAATTACAGCGGTATGGATTTGTGTTTTGCCTTGCATGTAATTGTACACAAAGGCTTTTGTTCCTACAGGATATGTACCTCCTAGCTGCGGGTGATACATTTCAAAATAATCGTCGGTGCTAACAACATATGCATGTGTAGTTACTTGTTCTGTTTCTTTAATTGTTTCAGTTGATTTGCTTGTTTCAGTGCTTTGTGTTGTTTGTTCTGTTTGTGGTTCTTTTGAGCTAGTAAAGCGATCTTCTGTTTTTTGGTTATTTCCGCAAGCGGTTAGTAATGTGACACTTGCTAAAAGTGTAATGAGTTTAGTTCTTGTTTTCATGGTGTTTACCTCGTTTCTATTATGCTGGCTCTACGGTTGCTAAGATATCAAAATAATTTACGTTGTCGTAATCGTGTAATATATTGTTTGCGATTTCTTTAGCGTTTGTTAAGTCGTTTGCGTTAATATAAAACATGTCGATAGTTTCTAAGTTTTCGTTGTTTAGTAAAGTAACTAGATATTCTTGTGTTTTCATGGTATTTACCTCTTTCATTCTTTATGATTATATTATAGCATTTGCTGATAGCAATGTCAATAGATTTTTACTATGTTATTTATGTTTAATAATGTTACAAATATTTAACTATGTTTTTGTTTGACAAATAGCGCAAATTGTGAAAGTGCTGATAACATAACACGCAAAAGTGATTGTTATTTGTCAAATGATATGTATGTTACGGTTAT
>SFFE01000008.1 GCA_004556965.1 Clostridiales bacterium
TACCATCTGGGAGTGCCGTAACTGCGGACATATCGTAGTAGGAACCAAGGCTCCTGAGATCTGCCCTGTCTGCAAGCATCCTCAGGCATTCTTCGAAGTTCGTGCGGAAAATTACTAAGAATAATATTATTCTCGTCATGTCAAATGCACCCCACGAAACAAGAAGTGCACCCCACTTTTCGACCGGTGCACCCCACGTGTAGAATTGTATCAAAATGGCCTACCTTTTCCAAAGTAATTGCCTGATTTGTCTACAAGATAAATCAGGCAATTTTCTTGCTTTTAGGGTAAAAACGACCCAAAATACTGTAAAACCAGAGAAAACCGGCTTCGGAACGGTCGACAGTACCGCTCCGAGGCCGGTTTTTGCGTTTTCGGACCAAAAATTCCGCGCACCTTTTACTTCAAATTAACTGAGCAAAGTCGTCGGAAAAAGTTAGCGGTGGGTGGATTTGAACCAGAAAAGGTTCGACTCCTGTACCCTGCTCCACTAAAGAACCACAATAAGTCTACCATACGAATTGTGGTTCTTTATGCATTTTATGGTTGAAACAACTTATAATATTCAAAAACATGAATAAAACAGGTGCCAAGACGGTTAGTGATACCATTCCGGCACCTGTTTTTTGCCATTTTAGGGCCCAAAATCCACATTACTTTTGGTATTTCTTTGCTCAGCAAAGAGCGCGGAAATTTTGCGAGTAACAGGATTTGAACCTTCAAAAACTAAAATAGGCATGGCCTTAGCGCTATATGTCGAAATAATTTAAAATATTCGACATATATAATTGTTGTAAAGAAAAGCTGCAGGTGTTATACTTACCTTACAAAGACGGAAACCGCCATCAGCTGGCACTGACGGCGGTGATGAGCAAGACCGGTGGCTTGCTCGGCGCGGTTACACGCAATGCAATGATAACACCAGAAGTGCGCCTTGTCAATTTCCACCGGAGAAAGGATAAAGATAATATGGCTTTTTCCAATACTACAATCTTAGCTGCTTGGAAAAGATCCCAAGGTCGCTGTGAATGTCGTAACAGTAAGTGTGGCCATTACATATGGGGCTGTAATAACAAGTTGGTGTGGGAATATCGTGGCATGGATTTGCTTCCTGGCGCATGGGAGGCCCATCACATTGTACCTGTAAGCAAAGGTGGACCTGATACGGTAGAAAACTGCCAGATACTCTGTATAGACTGCCACAAGAATACGCCCTCTTACGGCGAACATTAAAAGCAATAGGGCGAGCCTTGGCTCGCCCTATGTCTAAATCAGGAGGTATACCATGTTTGATCCTTTGAAACCGTATAATGACCTGCCTTTGATTTCAATTCTTCCCGTAGACAATTATACAGAGCTTCAGCGGCTGGCGGAAGATACCAGAGTGGCTATTGAAATTCTTCGTTACGCGGTCAAGACACTTCCGAACCCTGACATTCTCCTTGATACTCTGGCACTGCAGGAGGCTAAGGCCAGCAGCAATGTGGAGAACATTGTAACTACTAATGATGATCTTTATCGTGGAGTCGTTTTTGAGGACTTTACTGCTGAAGCAAAAGAGGTCAGCAATTATAAGGATGCCTTGTTTGCCGGATACGACCGATTGAAGGAGCGAGGCGTGATTGGCCTGAGCGATATTGAACTGATCAATTACCCCGTAAATAAGAAACAGAAAGGTATCCGCACTAATTTGCCTAACTTTGGTGGACTTACTCATATCGCAAACGAGAAGCCAGATGGTGAGAGGGAGATAATTTACACTCCACCACACGGTAAAGAGGTACTCCAGCATCTACTTATAGATATGTTTGAGTATGTCTACAACGATGAAGATTTTGATATTCACCCACTTATAAAAATAGCCTTGGCTCACTATCAGTTCGAGAGTATCCACCCGTTTTATGACGGCAACGGCAGAACAGGCAGAATTCTTAATGTTCTGTTCCTGTGTCAGAAAGGTTATCTTGATAAGCCAATTCTGTATGCAAGCTCTTACATCATAAAGAACAAGAACGAGTATTATGAATTGCTCCGTACCGCCAAGGAAAATGAGCAGTATGAAGAAATTATCACTTACATGCTCCGTTCTTTCAAAGAGACTGCTGAACGCACTTTGCGCATCGTGGAGAACATCAAAGCACTCTTGGAAAAGTATACAGATAAAGAATACCTGCTGACCTTGAAAGGCCAGTACGAGCCGCTGTATAAGACTGTTAATCTGGTCTTCAAAAAGGCCTATGTCCGAATTGCCGATGTAGTTGACCTAGGCATACACCGTCAGACGGCGGCGACTTATCTTGACCGCCTGGTTGATGAAGGTTTGCTCTCAAAAGAAAAAGTAGGCCGGGAAAACATCTATAAAAATGTCAAGCTGCTTGAGCTCTTCGAAAATGATAGCGAGGAAATAGAGAATGAATAATGTGACCCTTACTGCTGATGTCAACAGCAAAGTAAACCTTGTAAAAAGTATTGCAAATAAAACCCGTGGCCCTTACACCCCAGAGAAATACGGCAATGTAATTATCCCCATGGCGATTATCCGCCGTTTTGACTGCATACTTGCCGACAAAAACTCTGCCATTGAAAAAATTCTTGAGACAGCTTCAAAACTTAAGGGGATGACCCCTGATAAGTTGGAAGAGATGGTCAAGCGCCAGTGCAATGTACCTTTCTATAATGCAAAGTGCGTTTCTCTGGAGCAGCTTGTGGGTGACAGTGATAACCTGAACTCCAATTTCCTTGAGTTCATTAAGGCGTATTCTCCCTCTGTGCAGAAGATTCTGCAGGATCTGAAGTTCAAGGAAGAAGTTGAGTTCATGATAAAGAAGGGTATCCTTTTTGAAGTCGTGAAGGCCTTCTCAGAAGTGGACTTCCACCCTGCAACCACCAGCCCCATGGCCATGGGCTATATCTTTGAAGAAATAATCCGTACCTACAAGTCCAATGCTGAGGCTGGTGATCACTACACACCGCGTGAGGTTATCGAGCTTTGTGTTGAACTTATGATGAGCGAAAACGTTGATGAGCTAAAAAAGGACGGCAAAATCATACGCGTTTATGACAGCTGCTGCGGAACCGGCGGCATGCTGACCACCATGAAACGCAAGCTGACCGGCATGGGCATAAAGCCTGAAAACGTCCGCCTTTACGGTCAGGATGTTAACCCCGAAGCTTATGCAGTATGTTGCGCAGAAATGCTGATGCTGGATGAAAACCCTGCCAACATCCGCGAGGGTAACACCTTGACCGAGGACAGATTCCCCGGAGAAAAATTCAACCTTCTAATCACAAATCCTCCATTCGGCGTCGAGTGGAAGACTGAGAAGAAAAGCGTTGAAGCCGAGCTCAAACAGCCCAATAACCGCTTTGTGGCCGGCACCCCCAGAGTAAGTGACGGTCAGCTCCTGTTTCTCCAGAATCTACTTGCCAAGGCTGAGGACGATGCCCGCATTGCCATTATCCTCAACGGCTCTCCACTCTTCTCCGGTGATGCAGGCAGCGGCGAGAGTGAGATACGTCGCTACGTGCTGACCAATCATCTGCTGGAAGCCATTGTCGCTCTGCCCGACCAGATGTTCTATAACACCGGTATATACACTTATATATGGATTCTCTCAAAGAAGCCCAATCCCCGCAGGAATCACAAGGTACAGCTCATAGACGCAACCGCCCTCTATGTGCCACAGACCCCCAAATCACTGGGCAACAAGCGTAAGTTTATTGACGATACCAACCGCAGCAAGATAGTCGGTGAATATACCGCCTTCTCCGAATCAAATATCAGCAAGATCTTTGATGCCGACGATTTCGGTTACACCAAGGTCACTATGGAATGTCCCTTGTATGACGAAAATGGTAAGAAGCTTATCAAGCGGGGTGTGGTGCAGGTGGATTCCAAGCGCCGGGATACCGAAACCATCCCTTTGAAGCAGGATGTGGATGAATACATCAAGGCAGAGGTTCTGCCCTATGTACCCGATGCCTTCCCCGATCGCAGTAAGGATAAGATCGGCTACGAGATCCCTTTCACCCGGTATTTCTATCAGTATGTGCCTCCCCGTAAGAGCAGTGATATCCTGCAGGAGATCATTGATAATGAAGCCACCCTGCAGCAGACCCTGAAGGCGGTGCTGAAATGAGAGCAATGAAAGATAGCGGCATCGAGTGGATCGGCCAGATTCCGCAGGGGTGGCATGTCGATCGGCTGAAGTATTGTGCTGATTTAGATAGTGAGAAACTGAGCGAAAAAACTGATCCTGAGTATGCATTCAACTATATTGATATTAGTAGCGTAACGGAATATGGCGGTATCGGTAGTACTCAAGAAATGACGTTTGACAAAAGCCCTTCTCGGGCTCGTATGATTGTTCATGATGGCGATACAATCATTTCTACAGTCAGAACATACCTAAAGGCTATCGCATACATCGATGGTTTAGAAGACCACGTTTGCTCTACTGGTTTTTGTGTCGTTACTCCCAACGAGAAACTTCATCCCAAGTTCGGGTATTATCTACTCCAAAGTGATTACTTTGTGCAGAAGATTGTCAGCGAATCAGTGGGAGTAAGTTACCCAGCAATAAGCTCCACTGAAATCGGCAACATGTCAATAGCAATTCCCGACCCTGAAGAGCAAACAAGAATTGCCCTACACCTTGACAATAAGTGTGCTGAAATTGATGCATTGATTGCCGCAAAGGTGAAGACCAATGCTCTTCTGAAGGAACGGCGGCAGAGTATCATTTATGAGGCCGTCACCAAAGGTCTGAACCCGAATGCCCCCATGAAAGACAGCGGAGTTGAGTGGATTGGGGAGATTCCGGAAGAATGGGAAACTCGTAGAATTAAATATTGCTTTGATGTTTTTGCGGGTGCAACGCCTAAAAGTGGCAATTCAGAGTTTTGGGATGGAGATGTTGTTTGGGTGACACCGGCCGACTACACAACCGAACAGAAGTACATTACCCAGGGACGCAAATACATCACGCAAGAAGGGTTTGAATCATGCAGCACAGAAATGATCCCCGCAGGAAGCTTGATTTTCTCTAAACGAGCACCTATCGGTTTAGTAGCAATAAACATGGTTGAGCTCTGCACTAATCAAGGATGTCTGTCTTGTGTGCCTAAAGACGGCAACGATGTGGAATATTTCTACTATGCATTCAGCTGCTTTGCAGAACAGTTTGATTTGTATGGTTCAGGTACTACATTTAAGGAGATATCAGCAGACGCTTTTGTTAATTTCCCGATTCCGTTCCCGTCAACAGAAGAGCAAAAAGAAATTTCCGAGCATCTTCGTATCAAGTGTTCTGAACTAGATACATTGATTTCTGCAAACGAGGCAACAATTCAAAAACTTAAAGAATACCGCCAGAGTATCATCTACGAGGCGGTTACAGGAAAGATAGAGGTATAAGTATGGATGACAACAAGCTTGCATATCTGCAAATGATTCAGGAACCGATTGGCCGTATGTCAACAGCTTCTGCGATATTTAAGGGCTTTTCGGCAACTATCGTTGCTGGCATCGCAGCACTCTCGTACGGCGAAGTAAATACTTTCATCTTGGGCCTTTCGTTTGTCCCGGTAATTCTGTTTGCATTCTTGGATATCTATTATCTTAAGCTTGAAAAGAAGTGCCGTTTCCTGTATGAGCAGGTCAGAACGAATTTACACGAGGTAGATTTTTCTATGGAGCTTTGTAAGGATAATAAAGAAGCGAAGGCAAGAATATGGGATTGCATTAAATCACCCAGCATATGGCTTTTTTATCCTGCTATGATTGCAATATTGTTGGCAGTTATGTATTTTAGAAATAAAGGAGTAATTTAATGGCAAAAAGACAAGTATTCTTTAGTTTTCGATATGTTTATGATGCTTGGAGAGCAAGTCAGGTTAGAAATATGGGTAAGGTCTCTAATGACTCAACCTTTTCTGATAACGACTGGGAAGAGGTAAAAAACGAGTCTGATGCTTCCATAAAAAGATGGATTGACAATCAAATGGCCATGCGTTCATGTGTCGTTATTCTAATCGGGGAACATACTCAAGGCCGTAAATGGATTAACTATGAAATTGAGAAGGCTTGGAAGAGCGGAAAAGGAATCGTTGGAATATATATTCACGGGCTGAAAGATGTGTTTGGCGAGCAGGCTAATAAAGGTAACAATCCACTTGAAGATTTTTGCATTGATAAAACATTCAACTATATAGCAAAACATGCCACTCCTGCGGATGGCAATGAAATCAATCTTGCCAAAGTTTGCAAAGCATATGATACGCCATATATAAGCAGCACAAATGTATACAACTATATTAAAGACAACATAGAAGGCTGGATAGAAGAGGCGATTGAAATTCGCAACAAATATCCGAAGTAAAATTCCCCGCCGCGAAGGTGCCAGACTTCTGCGGAAGAAGGAGGAAATACCATGGCAGAAAAAGACCTGAGAGAAAACCCTTTCAGAGATGAGATATTTAACTATTTCCTGAACCACGGTTTTGTGGAGGGCAAAAAGTCAGACTATGATTACAAGCATGCCCTTGACACCGCAAAGCTCTTTGAGTTTCTGGAAGATTCTCAAAAGGACGAGCTTGATAAATTCATAGCCACCTATGGAGCGGGCTGGCAGGCACGCTTTATAGACTTGCTGTGCAAAAAAATTGAAAACCGTGGTCTTCTTACCTCACTCAACGAGTGGGTGGAGGACTACGCCAGTGGAACAAAATTCAGCCTCGCTTTTTTCAAAGCGGGGCTTGAGTCCATGACCGAAAATCAGGCACAGTATGAGAAAAATATCTTCTCTATCCGTAGGGAGTTCAGCTTTGAGGACAAGCCCGAGCCTTACCGTGTTGATCTGGCTATCTTCCTCAACGGTATTCCCATTGCCATGATAGAGCTCAAGAAGCAGACCGCCGGGCAGAAGGCAGCTTTTGAAGGCACGAAGCAGTTCAGGACCACAAGAAACCCGGATGAGCTCATTTTCTCCTTTAACCGCAGAACCCTTGTCTATTTCACTCTTGATGAAATGGTAGCCTTTGTTACCACTCGTCTTGATAAGAAAGAAACCCGTTTCCTTCCCTATAACCGCGGCAGCGAGGACGACGGTGCCGGTAACCCGGTTGTTGCCGGAAAGCACTGTACCCATTACATTTGGGAAAACATCCTCCAGCGCGATATGTTGCTGCGCATCATCCGCGAATTTATGTTTATTGACGATGAAGGCAATATGATATTCCCGCGCTTTCATCAGCTTCGTGCTGTGCTGCGTTGCGAAAAGGATGTGCTTGAAAAGGGCGTAGGCGGTCGGTATCTGATCTGGCACAGTGCCGGCAGCGGCAAGACCAAGACAATAGCCTGGCTTGCCAAGAGACTCATCAACACCCCTGACATCAATTCGGTTATAGTCATCAGTGACCGCACAGTCATTGACGGTCAGCTTGGTACTGAGCTCAAGAACGTTGATGGACAGAAGGGTGTTGCCCAGCATATCGATACAAACTCCAAAGACCTTCTGAAGCGTCTGAATGACGGCGGATATATCATTGTCACAACGCTGCAGAAGTTCCGCCCTATTCTCAATGAGATTCGCCAGTTCCCCACAAGAAACTATGCAATCATCATTGATGAGGCGCATTCTTCCACTGCGGGTAAATCCATGTCCAAGGCATCAGAGACCTTGACGGGTATGTCGCTTAAGGATGCAGCTGATTTGGATGCGGTATATGAGGATATGGAAGATGGACAAAACCAGCTTATCAAGTCCGCCAGCGCTATCCGTAACACAAGAAACGTAAGTTATTTTGCTTTTACCGCCACACCGAAAAAAGAGACCATGGAGCTTTTCGGAACCCGTACCGAAATCGGTAAAAGCTATTTTGATAAATATTCCATGAAGCAGGCAATTGAGGAGCGGTTTATACTGAATCCTCTGCTTTGCTATACCAGTTATTCGGATTCTTACCGCATTGAAAAGAAAAAGGAAGACGATACCGAGTATGACAGCGCCAAAGCTCAGGCAGCAATACTCAATTACGTCACCACGTCTCCGGAAGTAATTGATACAAAAACACAGCTTATGCTGGATGACTTCATTGAGCGCAGACTGAGTTGGCTTGGTGGCAAGGCCAAGGCTATGATTATTACACCTTCCAGAAAGCATGCGGTTTGCTACAAGCTGGCTGTGGACGCATATCTGAAAAAGCGCGGCTGCGCGTTCCGCTCATGTGTTGCGTTCACCGGTACCATTGAGCTTGACGGTATAAAGTACACGGAGGAAAACATGAACAGGGAGTTCATGGAAAACGGTGTGCCCTATGATATCAAGGCTATTATCCGCAACAACGATGATTTGCGTATTGTAATTGTGGCGGACAAACTCCAGACCGGCTTTGATGAAAATAAGCTTTGCGTCATGTACATTGATAAAAAGCTGGGCAGCGGAGTCAAGGCCGTTCAGACCATTTCCAGACTCAACAGGCCTGCAAAGAACAAGCGTACCTTCGTAATGGATTTTGTAAACAACACGGCTGAGATCAAGGCCTTCTTTACTCAGTATTATGGCGGAGACCTTTATCTGCCCACGGAGAATGAGACTGACCCCAACATCCTCTTTGCAAAGCGTGACCATATTCTTGATTACTGTGTAATCACCATGCTGGACATAAAAAAACTGTATGAGCTTATTTCTTCCGAGGAAGAGAACAGCGGACAGCTTACATCCCTTCTCGCAAGCATTGCCCGTAATTACAAAAGTCTCGATGACAACAAGAAAAAGCTGTTTCTTGCGGAGCTCAAAAAGTTCAGTAAGCTTTTTTACTACATTTCTGCGGTATATAACACATGGAACCCTGAAATGGAGCAGATAGCAGTTGTTTTCTCTGTTGTTTATAACGTGCTTTATGAGCCAGATAACACTGAGGCAATTGACCCGGCAGAGCTTGTAGAGTTGGTTGAGTTCTCTACCAAGCTGGCACAGAAAGACCTGACTATAGAGCTTCAGGCTGAGGATCAGGCTTTTGAGGGCATATCTACAGATGTAGCGGCAGCAGACAAAACCTTCTCCATGATTGATGAGATTATTGAGAAGTTCAATCTCCGCTATGCTGATGCAGATGTGATTATCAAGAATATCATGACTACTCTCAGTGACGACGAAGATCTGCACTCCAATGTCAGAGACAGCAGCCCCAGCGCTTATGAGGCGGTTGTTGATGAGCGTATTGATTCTACAATAATGGACGGCATGTTCAGCAGCATGATGGCCGGCGATTCCGAGCGTGCCGAGTTTTTCTCCGAGCTCAGCGAAAACAGACCTATAAAGATGCAGATCAGGAACTCTATTATCAGAAAGATTAAGGATTTGCTGTTGAGTGCGTGATAGATTGATATTGACGGGGTAATACAAATGAAGATTCGATTATTACATTCCGCTCATTTTACGAATTTGACCATTCATCCGCATTCTGTATTCTGTATAGACGAGTTCATTGAAGAGGTATGGCGAAAGAACAGGAAACATCGAACCGGCCTTGTAGTGAGATTCTAGCCATTGTGCCTTATGAATAAGTAATTCTGAGAAAATAGCTACACAACATAACCTGCAGAGTTATCGAAGGCGGCAAAATGAAGATCGCCTGTGAATTATGCCGATTTGAGAGCGGTTTTGCCATAGGTATAATAAATGAAGTACTTTTCTTGGATAGGGACTGGAACAGAATCATCCCAAAGTTATTTCAACCATAGCAAATTGAGGAGGGACACCGGCCAATGAGAATATTACACACATCTGACTGGCATCTCGGGATGCCGTTGAAGCTTGGAACGATGATCGCAGATCAGCAGTATTTTCTTGACCAACTGTATTCGATTATCGAAGAATATGACGTCAATGCCGTGATATGTGCCGGAGATATCTATGACAGCAGCGTGACAAACGCCGAGGCTATTGAACTCTACAGCAGTGCTATCACCAAAATCTGCAAAGAACTCGGGAAAAAGATGATCGTTATTGCCGGCAACCACGATAGCGGGGCACGGCTTGCCTCCGGTCGGGAACTCCTGGAGATGGCGGGACTGTATGTATCCGGAAAGATCGTTAAGGATACTCGGCCTGTCTCTATTGGAAATGCAGATATCTATCCAATTCCATTCTTCAATCGGGACGAAGTCATTGCCTTCTACCCAGATAAGAAATCTGAAATCCCCTCACAAGAGGCGGCTACAAAAGTTCTCTGTGACCACATCCGAGAGTCGATGGATCCCTCACGGGTAAACATCATCGTCTCACATGCGTTTATCACTTCGGCAGAACTCTCGGATTCAGATCGCGCAGCTCAGGTCGGGCAAGCGACTTCTGTATCTAAAGATGTTTTTGACGGGTTCGACTACGTCGCACTCGGACATATCCACAAGCCACAGGCAATCACGGAAACGATAAGATATTCCGGTTCCCCTATCAAGTATTCCTTCGGTGCTGAGGAAACTCAGGTCAAACAGGTTCTTATATACGATACGAACTCAAAAGAGATCACATCGGTCGCACTCAATATGCTTCATGACAGGAAGAGTCTTTCCGGGACTTATGAAGAAATCAGTGTAATGGACAGTATTGAGAACTGCTACCTGAAGGTCACTGTTACAGACAGAATCGCCAGTTTGGAACTGCTTTCAGAACTCAGGGAAAAGTTTCCATGTATCCTGGAACTCTATGGAATGGCTTATGAAGGTTCGGGTGCTGAGACAAGCATCACGATTGACGAGCTTACCAAGCTCGATGAGACGGATATTATGATACGCTTTCTTGAGGAGCAGTATCATTTCACCCCGAGCAAGGATCAGATCAATCTCTACAAAGAAGTAGTAAAGAGCATTGGAGAGGAGGCGGACTTGGGATGAAACCGATCTCTGTACGATTCAAATGCTTCGGTCCTTATATGGAAGAACAGACTGTAGATTTCGAGAAACTTAGCAACAATGGGATATTCCTTATTTGTGGAGAAACTGGATCAGGTAAAACCACCATCCTAGACGCGATCTGCTATGCTCTGTTTGGCAAATCCAGCGGTGGTCTCCGGCAGGGAATCGAAGTGATGCGCTGTAAATCGGCAAAAAAGGCGGATAAGACCATTGTAGAATACATTTTTGAATGCAATGGAAACAGATACAGATTCCATCGTGAGTTGAGGTATGGCACGAAGAATCTGATAGAGGAAGATGGGTGTGAGATACTCCAAAATGACGAGTTTGTACCCATATTTCAGAATCCGAAGGCGACCGTTGTAAACAAAAAAGCCGAGGAAATCCTCGGCCTCACGTATGATCAGTTCTGCCAGGTCGTTATGCTCCCCCAGGGTAAATTCGAAAGATTGCTTGTTTCCAATTCAGAGGAGAAGGAAAAAATCCTTACTAGCCTTTTTCACGCAGACAAGTGGAATTACATTGTCCTTGGTGTAAAGGCAAAAGTTGACGAGAAAACTAAGCGTCTGGAAAAAGAACTGGCAGATATACAAGGCCAGTTGCGTGTTTACGCATGCACTTCTGTCGATGAGTTGAAAGAAAGAATCGCTGCTTTGGAAGAAGAGGTTGATTCTCTCACAACGGATGTTCAGAATGCAGAACAGCTCAAGCTACAAACGACAAAGGCTTACGAAGACGCCATAAAAGACAATGAGGTTTTCACTGCGCTGGAAGACTGCCGCAAAAAATTAGAATCGTTCAAACAGCAGGCAGAAGAGTTTAGTCGTAGACGAAACTCTTTGAAGCTGTCTGAAGCAGCAGATGCCATCCGGGAGATATATACAGCATATTCCGGTGAAAAAGATAATGCTGATACTGCCAAGCAGGATTTAGAAGATGCAGAGGTTGCCCTGTCTGAAGCCGAGAGATCGGATAAAGCCGCTCGAAAGGCAAAAGAACTGCATGATGCCGGTAGGGCTTCCTATGAAGCAGATAAAGAATCTCTCATCAGGCTCAAGGACGCTAGAGGGGTTTATGCCGGAATAGGCGAAAAGAAAAAAGCGGCGGAGGATGCCGCTAAAGAGGAAAAGAAAAAGAAAAAAAAGGCCGATGACGCAAAAAAAGCGTATGAAACTGCTCGTGGTCAATGGGAGAAAGCCAAGACGGCAAACGATGATGCTGTTGGAGCCTACCTTGATGTAAGCAAGAAGTATGCGGCAAACATTGCAGGGAACTTAGCTTCTAAGCTTGAGGATGGAACCCCATGCCCTGTCTGCGGAAGCACACAGCATCCTGCTCCAGCAGTGCTTCCTGAAGGTGTTTCGGTATCCGAGGATGATGTAGAAACCGCCAACCAAGCAATGCAGAACACAAGTGAGACGCTCACTACTGCTAAGACTGTGATGGATGATGCGGAGGGCAAAAACTCGAATGCTGCAGAGGCCTTTGCTGCAGCCCAAAGTGCCCTGATCGCCGCAAAGACTGCATATGAGCTTTCGCTTGAGAACACTTTCGAGGGTATCGATGATTCGAAATCTTTGGAAGCTGAGATCAAAAAGGTTGAGGGCAGAATATCTGCCTTTGAGCAGGCAGAAAAAACCGTAGCAGACGGCATCAACGCTGCTACATCCGCGCTTAGTGCTGCAAAGCAGCGAAAAACTGATGCTCTCTCAAAAGAGTCATCTGCGAGAGAGAAGATGGTCGCTGAAGCCAAAAAGTGGGCCGCGGCGCTCGCTAAAAAAGGTTTCTCGGATGAAGCGGCGTTTGTGGCCTCATTGAAGGACAAAGAAATCCTTGTTTCGGAGCGAAGTGCGATTGCAACCTATGATGCTGATCTAAGAACCGCACAAAAGGCCTTTGATGAACAGCAAAAGAAGACCGATGGCCTCGTAGCCCCGGAAATGAAGGCATTGCAGGATGCTAAAACGCACGCTGAGAGTGCCTGGAAAGAGGAAAATGATACTCTCACCACTGCTTCTCAAAAATCAAAGGATATGCAGAAGCTGTATGAGTCACTTTCTAAGCGCTGGGAGAAGTATCAGGTTGAAAAAACAATTGCCGATTCAAATACCGATTTTGCGAGAAAACTTAACTCCAGCACGGGACTGAGTCTGCAGCGATATGTGCTTGGAATCATGTTAACATCCATCACAGTCGCGGCGAATCAACTCTTAAAGACTGTCCGCGGTGGCAGATACCAGCTTTATAGACGCTATGAGTCATCCGGCAGAGCCCTCAAAGCAGGTCTTGAGCTTGACGTGTTGGATACAAGTAACGGTGAAAAGCGAAGTGTTACAACGCTTTCTGGTGGAGAAAAGTTCCTCCTGGCTTTGAGCCTTGCCATTGGTCTATCGACTGTTGTGCAAGCACAGAGCGGCGGTACAAGACTGGACGCAATGTTCATCGATGAAGGCTTTGGATCCCTTGATTCTGAATGCATTAATGACGCTATGAGTATTCTCCAGGGCATTCAGAAAAGCCATGGTTTAGTTGGAATCATCTCCCACGTTGAGAAACTATCTGAGATCATTCCGACAAGGCTTGAAGTCGTTACTTCGGCCGATGGAAACCACATCAAGCCTATAATTGCCTGACAGCTTGATAACGCATCTGAGCAAGAACGTGTTTAGTTGTTTCTATATTTTCAATGCCGGAGAATCAGGCATTTCTACAGGAAAAAAAGAATTAAAAAGGCTTATCACATTGACGAAGGAAACCGATTCGGCTTATTTGGAAAAGCGAAACATTCCGGAAACTATGCCCCGACCGGTGCATATGATTTCTCCGAGTGGAAGGACTGCTTTGACGATGATATCTGATCAATATACGAGCACCTTCATGAAGACTTGCTGTACACGAACGAGAAGCAAGAATTTGCAGTTGCTGTACAGACCTTCGAAAAAATCAGCGCACTGTTTGCCGATATTGGAGAATAAACCATTAAAGACTTTTAATGAGGCCGCATTGGGGCTGTCCCCGATGCGGCCTCGTGCTATATAATCCCCATGAAGGAGGTGATGCCTATGATTGTCCTTGCCTGATTTGGAAATCAAATAAAGATAAAGGAGGAAAAATACCATGATTTCCAAAGACCAGTTTTTAGAGCTAAAGCACCTGAAATCACTGGGTGTACCCACAACGACGATCGCAAAGAAAATCGGAATATCCGTGCCGAACGCCAACAAGTGGCTGCGGCTGGACGAGGAAGCCTTCGAGAATTACCTACGGAACAACACGCCGTATCTCGAACAGTACCGCGCCTTCATCATCAGCATCCTGAAAATCTGCCCACAGACGCCGGCAACCAATATCATGTATCGGATCAAGGACCAGTTTCCGGACTTCAACTGCAAGAAAACGACCTTCTTCAGATACGTGAAAGATCTGCGGGAGCAGACCGGCTACATTAAGCCATCGGAACGTCCCACATCCTTCCGCGAGGAAACCCCGCCGGGCTATGAGGCGCAAGTGGACTTCGGGCAGTTCAAAATGAAGGACATGTACGACCGCAACATCCGTGTGTACTTCTTCTGCATGGTGCTGTCATACAGTCGGATGCGCTTCGTGTATTTCAGCCGTGAACCTTTCCGTACAAAGACCGCCCTTGACGCCCACAAGTTTGCCTTCCGGTATTTTGGCGGCAGAACACAGACAATCCTATATGACCAGGATAGGCTGTTTGTTATCAGCGAAAAGTACGGCAATATCATACTGGTGCCGGAGTTTGAAGACTTTGTACGTAAGGCCGGTTTTAGCGTTGTACTCTGCCACAAGAGCGACCCGCAGACGAAAGGCAAGGTTGAGAGCTTCGTTCGCTATGTAAAAGAAGGCTTTTTGCAGGGCAGGCTGTATACCGGTATAGATTCCTTGAACAGCGCGGCATTGGAGTGGCTGGATAAGGAGTGCAACGGGACTACCCATGAGCGCACACGGAAAGCGCCGAGGGAATTGTTCCGGGAGGAATCCAAACATCTGACCAAAGTACAGACCGAGGATACTGAGGTGGCGATCCGCGCGGTATCGGACAAGCACGCTGTTATATACGATTGGAGCAAATATGAGCTGCCACATTCCCGTGTGAAACAGTATGACACGATACGCATAGAAGAAAACGACGGCCTGCTTATGTTCTACAAAGCAGACACCGGCGAGCTGATCCACAAGTGCCGCAAATCCGCTGAAGAAGGCGGAGACATTCCATACAAAGACGATGCAATAGACATGGAAACGGTTGGAGAAAACGCATTGCGCCGTGTATTCGATGATGTGGAAGACATCGAGAGTTTCATCGCCATGCTCCGTGAACAGAACGGCAGGTATGCAAATTCACAGATGAACAAAATAGTCTCGTTGGCGAAGGTATACACCGTCGATCAAGTGGAATCTGCCATACTGTATTGTATCAGGGTGAAGAAATGCTCACTCAATGAGGTTCAGGCATATTTGCTTTACCGCTACGGCCTCGGCATGGCGAAACGAAAGATGACGGAAAGCACGTTTTATCACTGCAAAAAGCGTGCGGAAGAAATTGCGGAGGAACAGAATGGCAGACTTGATTGAACTATACGAAAAAGCACGGCTGCTGAACCTACAAAACCTCGCACACGGAAAGATCGACCTGAATCAAGAGACTGTGTCCAACATAGATTATCTGGATTACATCCTGAGTCAGGAACTGGAGCTGCGCAGACAGGCAGCCATAAAGCGTCACACCAATGCAAGCAGATTGCCGAAAAAGGATTTCAATCCGTCGAGGCTCAAGCCCGGTATCGCGTGGCAGGTGGAGCAACTCGAAAACATGCAGTGGATCGACGAAGGGCAGAACCTTGTTATCATCGGGAAATGCGATACAGGAAAAACCACACTGGCAGCGCATATAGGCCAGATCGCCCTGCGGAAGAAAGAGACTGTCTATTACTGCAACATCGAAGAATTCCTGCGCGTCATCAAGAACAAGGACAAGTCCCGCAAAACGGAGATCATATACCGTTATATGCTGGACTGCTCAGTCATTATCATCGACGATGTAATGTATGCCAACATCATGCCGGAGGACTTACCGCTATTTTACCGTGCAGTCAGCTTCCTCAATGAAGAACGAAGCCTTATTATCATTACGAACCGCGAACTGTCCGGCTGGATCAACGCGGCGGAAGACACACATCTGATGCAGACCTTAGTGGATCGCATAACAGCAAACAGCCAGATCGTCAGGCTGTAAACAAAACGGAGCTAAAGTGTCCGTTGGCCAAATAAGAATGAACGAATAAACTTGAAAACAATATCTTCGAATGAAGATTGAAAATATAGGGGTATAACCATTCCCAATGATTTTTGAAAACCCTTAACTTATCCGTAACGTTTTAGCCAGGGGGTAGGGGGATGTAAATCTCCATGCCTTTTCTATGTGGGAACGGCGCGGGGTCATTTACGAAAAATCGGGAAATCAAGAGATGGGGCTGCGCAAACCGCATCGTAAACGGAAGAGCAGTATGCGATAGTCATCATGTAAACGAAGACGTCCTGTATGCCACCTACCACGCAGCCGTGGAAGCCATGATTGAGGATGCCGGAGCGCTCCTTGAAGTGATCCAGACTGAGACTGAGGTGGAGATGCAGCCCCGCAACAAAGCGGCAATGGACGAAGTGGAGCGGCAGATTATCGAGCTACAGGAGCGGGTGCTCGACCTGCACAAGCAGAAACGGGCGATGAAAATCAGCGACGCCTACTACAACGCGCAGGTAAACGACTACAGCCAGCAGCTCGGAGCGCTGGAGTCCCGGAAGCAGGCTCTCCAGACAGCGGACGCCCGGTATGCCACAGTGAGGATGTGGCTGGCAGACTTCCGGCAGCACATGCAGGAAGGCGACGCCACCGACGACAGGGACGGCAGCATCATGAAGACGCTGGTCGAGGCCATCATCGTGTGGGACGACCGCATCGAGGTGCGCTTCAAGTGCGGAGCCACGGTTGAGCAGAAATATGTAGAATGAACGACGCCCTCGGCAGCCGGAGCAATAAACCGGCAGCCGAGGGTGTTTTTTCGTTGTGTTTGAGATTTTGTAGATGTTTTCAGCGTTTACCCGTGGTACAGGCCACAGCCGGAACCGGCAGCTCAAAGCGCATTTCCGACAAATATCCATCGACTTTGAACCCGTACTTGAACCCGACGCAGCAGCATGGTACAATACCGGCAGCGGAAGGACGGTGGCACGATGGACACAACGAACCAAGCGGCGTGGGAGACTCTGACCCCGGAGGAAAAGCGCAGGGCTCTCTACGACCGGCAGGTGGCCACCCTGAAGACCTTCCATGAACACGGCGTGATCACGCAGGCGCAACACGACAAGAGTCTGCACGACCTGACCGTGAAGATGGGCTACGCAGACGAATAAAGGCTTTTACTGGTGTACTTTTGGGGCAAATTACCTACCCCTACGCACCGTTTGGGGCAAATACAGCATGATAAATGCCGAATTTGTCTACCAGACAGATCCGGCATTTTTCATGTTTATGGAGGCTAAATACCTGGTTTCCCTGTAATATCAACGAAAAGTTACTCCCGCACTGTCAAAAAGAACGTGCGGGAGCTCTTTTTATGGTCAAATAGTTCAGATTTTTTAGGCACCTTTTGGTTCATAATAGCTCTGCAGAAGTCTCGCTTTAAGTAAGAGGCAGAAGGCTTCGAACCCATAAATGCCGTTAGACGAATCAACATATGCTCTGATAATGTGCATGAAAGTAAGGCGTTTTATTTTTCAGTCAGTTTTATCAAAAAGCCTGGTTTGCGGCTGCTAGCACCGAATATTGAGGCGGCGATTGCAAGAGGAGTGCTGGATCTCCTCAGCGACTGTACGCCGACCGAGTTCATTATTCTGTATGAGAACATGGCTTCGCTGAAGAAGCTGCTCCGCGACCACGTGTAAAAGCAACAGCCGGTGATAGGCCCAAAGGCTTATCACCGGCTATGTTTATAACGCTAGGGTTATTATGATTGTGTCAGATTTCCAAGATATCCGATGATGTTGTCGCTGATCTCGCCGGTCAGCGCACCATTGTAGTTGCAGATAAAGGTCCCGGCAATGAGGATCATCATCGCCTCGGCCTCGCGGTGCCCGACCTCCGGACCGTAAATTGCCACGAGACACTGCTCCATGGTCTCGCGCCACTCGCGAAACTCTCCTTTGACCAGATCCGCGACCGCGTCGCTGTAGTGCGCCAGCACATAGGTCTGGGTCGTGGCGTTGGGACGCTTCTCCTCGGGATCGCCCTTGGCCACATAGGCCATGAAAGCGTTCATGTAGGCGAGGTTACTCTCATAGTCAGCGCGCGGATGTGTCGCAAACCAGGCCTTGCATTTCTCGGTCATATAGTCCTTGGTATAGCGCAGATAGCTCACGACCAGATCGTCCCGGCTTTCAAAATAGTGCAGGAGCTTGGGATGCGACATCCCGGCCTCCTCCGCAATATCCCGCAGGGTGATCTTCGTCATGGGCTTTTTCTCGATGCAGCGTTCAAAGGCCATCAGGATCTCCATCCGGACGGCTTCTTTATCAACGATCAAAGGCATAGGAATCCCTCGCTTTCGGGAGAATTATAACGAATTATCCGCGCAAAAGCAAGAGACCGCCGATCAGCATTTTCAGTCCCATGGACGTGACAAGTACAGCGCCGAGCTTGCGCAGATATTTTGTCCAGCCGCGCGGCAGCAGAGCGCCCAGCGAGGCAAAAAGAAGCATCAGCGGTACGGTGCCCAGCCCGAAGGCGAGCATCAGGAGAGCGCCGTTTCCTGCTCTGCCGGAGGACATGACGCAGAGCCAAGCGGCGTATAGAGCGCCGCACGGCATGAGGCCGGTCAGCAGACCGACCAGCAGCGGCATTTGACGCTGGAGATTGTCGGGCAGGCGGCAGGCTGCGTTCTGTTCCCCGGGGAGGGAGGGGAGCGCAGGCAGCAGACCCCACATATTTAAGCCCAGCAGGGCAACAACGAGTCCCAGCATGGTGAAAAGCATTGACTTCATGCTGAGCGTATACGTCAGCACTGTGCCCAGTGCGCCGAACACGGCGCCAAGCGCCGTGTAAGAGGCTGCGCGCCCGCCGTTGTAAGCGAGCGCCGCGCCGAACAGCGCCTTTTGTCCTTCGCGTCCGCGGCAGGCGGAGAGTAAAATGCCGCCGCACATGCCGAGACAGTGGGGACTGGTCGAGAGACCGACCAGAAACAGCGCGCCGAAGCTTGCGCCGCCGATCTCGGGCGAAGCCCCGCCCCAACGTAGCAGCAGCCAGACCAGCAGGACAGTAAGGGCAGCACAGCCCAAGTCCAGGAAACGCTCGGTACGGCTGCGTTCTCCGGTCTCATAACCGAGTGACTTGATCCGCTTCTCCAGTTCATCCAGCGTGACAAGCGCGGAATCATAGCTGATTTCAGCCAGTGCCTTGCGGTAGCTGACGGTCGCTTTGACAACTCCCTTAGTCCGCAGCAGCATCCCGGATACCTCGTCGGTGCAGCTACGGCAGATCATGCCGCGGATCCTGATTTCACAGCGTTCTGGTTTCATCCGATTCCTCCGTCTTGTTCAGCCGCAGCGAGTGCAGCAAAATGCCGTTGGACGAGAGCGTCATGGCTGCCGCGGCGATGGAGGGATTTACGATCCCACAGGCCGCGACGGGAATGCAGATCAGATTATAGAACAGCGCCCAGCACAGATTCTGCCGCACCGTCCTGCGGGCAGTTCCGGCGAGCCGCAGCGCCTGCGGCACCCGCCCGATGCGCCCGCCGGGCAGCACCGCGTCGGCACACTCAATGGCAATGTCTGTTCCCGTGCCCATCGCGATCGCAAGATCCGCTTCCGCCATGGCCGGGGCGTCGTTGATCCCGTCGCCCACCATGGCGACGCGGCGGCCCTCGTTTTTCAAGCGTGTGATCTGTGCGGCCTTTTCCTCCGGCTTCACCTCGAAGAGAACATTCTCGATTCCGCACTCTCCTGAAATGCGGGTTGCCGTTTCTTCCTTGTCGCCGGAGATCATCCAGACCTCCAGCCCCAATGCCTTACAGGCGTCGACAGCGCTTTTCGCGTCTTCGCGCAGCGGATCTTTGATCCCCGGCTCTACACGGCCTTCGGTCAGGGTTCCGGTTTTGTCGAATACGACCGTATCAATGCTCCAAGCCTTTTCCATGGCCGAAGCTCCTTTGAAGAGGATCCCCAGCTCCGCCGCCCGTCCGGAAGCCGTCATCAAGGCTGCGGGCGTGGCGAGACCCAGTGCGCAGGGACAGGCGATCACCAGCACGCCGCAGACCGTCGAGACCGCTTTTCCCCAGTCACCGGGAGCGAGCAGGAAAAACCACAGTGCAAAGACCAGCGCCGCAAGCGCGATAACAGATGGGACGAAGATCGTGGCGATCCGATCCGCAAAGCGCTGCACGGGAGCTTTTTCACTCTGCGCGCGGCGTACAAAGGCCGCCATTTGCTGCAGAGTCGAATCCTCGCCAACTGAGGTCGCCGTGTAAGTGACTTTGCCCTCGCGGTCAAGCGTACCGCCGGTGATGCTGTCGCCCGGCCTCTTTTCCACAGGGAGGCTCTCGCCGGTCAGCAGCGACTCGTCCACCAGGCAGCTTCCCTCAAAGATCTTCCCATCGGCGGGAATCCGTTCGCCGGGGCGAAGCAGGATCGTGTCACCGGAGACGATCTCTGCGGCGTCGATCTCGGTCTCGACTCCATCCCGCAGCACGATCGCGGTCTTGGGCTGCAGGCGCAGGAGACTTCGCACCGCCTCGCCGCTCTGGTAGATCGCCACGGATTCCAGATAGCGGCCGAACAGCAGCAGCGAGATCAGCACGCCGTCGCAGAGATAATAGAGCTTGATGTTCTCCGTCACGGTGAACACGACGACCGTGCTGTAAACATAGATCGCCGTGGTGGAGAGCGCCACCAGCAGATCCATGCCAAGGCTGCGGCTTTTCAGCCCTCGGATCGCGTTTCGGATAAAATACAAGCCCGGACCGAACTGCAGCACCGTCGCCAGCACAAACTGGAAGCGCGGCGGCAGATCCCAGAGAAGCGGCATGCTCAGCGCGGTGGAGACGATCAGCAGCCGGAGCAGGCGGAAACGTTGTTTCAGCTCCTCCGCCTCATCCCCGAATACCTCACAGCCGCACCCGAGGACTACGCTCTCCTTATCCAAGCTGTGCTTCCTTCTTCAGTCTGCGCCAGTGTTTAAAGCCAATTACTGCGCAGGGCACGCAGCAGGGGACCATATGGAACAGCAGCACCCAGCTGAGCCAGTCGACGCCCTGATAGAAATTGCCTTGATATTCCACGCCTTTCATCAGTGCAAAGTAGGAAAAATTCCACACTCCCCACAAACCGGTGGCAGAACCAAAAAGATGCAGGCCCAGGAAGGAAGCGGGCGTAAAGATGCCACCGATTGCCCCAACGAGAGTAGCGGACATGCGGCGGGATTTGGCGAGGAAAATTGTGATGACAGGGAAGATGTACACGGTGAGATTCAGCGCCCAGATTGCGAGTGGGATATGGTAGCCCCAGTTGAGTGCCTGGCGGATGTGGTCGCCGTCGTGAATCAGCACGGCGATGACCATGACGATCCCGCAGATGAACATGGTATGGGCGGTTTTTTCGTCCAGCTTCTTATCGAGCATGGCGGCGGTCTGTTTGTCGGACATGGAAAAAGCCCCTCTCATTTAAATTACCTTTTGGTTATTATTGACCAATTGGTAATTATAAAATATCATCGAGGAACCCCAATGTCAAGGGAAAGACATAAGAAAAGGCAGGACAAATATGTCCTGCGCAGACACCGTTTGGTGCAAATACCCTTCCCTGGACACCGTTTGGTGCAACACAGACAGAGAAAGGCTCATCCATTTGGATGGGTCTTTTTCATTTGTATAGAATCTCTATGTTCTTTGGTTTCTTCACAGCTGGTGCGATCTGCTTGCACGATGATTGCTGGCTTTCACCACAAAGCAGCTGCCCCTGCAGGAAAACCGAAAATCCCGCTTTCCATTCTGGAAAAGCTATGCTATAATTGCCTTGCCAAATTCTTTTTAGCTATACGGAGGAGGAAACGAATATGACAATTGCAGAAATTCGCGCACTTGGCCTGATGGAAGAGGCCATTGCAGAACTCAGCGGCGGCGATGACAAGGCTGAGATTGTCCGTGCAAGCTTGATTTGTCCGCTTTGCGGCATGGCGGAGACCGTCTGGTACTGTCCGGCCACGGACAAGCATGTCTGCGTGGATTGCCACTACGTTTGGTGAAAATAATGGGGCTACCCAAAACGGGGCAGCCCTAAAACAACGAAAATTAACGGTAACAGCTCTATGAAATGGTACATAGACGTTTTACACGATCCAGTAACGAGATTTTATACCCATTTTCATACCTGCTTGACAGAAAAAGCCCATCCATTCGGATGAGTTTTTTTGTTGCGCATTCCGATTTGACATGTAAACAGGCGCCCAGCCGACCGGCTGGACGCCTCGCGATATTTGTGGTGTTCAGATCATTTGGTAATCTGGAAAGAGCGGGTGAGCGGCGCAGCCTGATAGTTGCCGCCCAGCGTGACGACGGTCACGGTGTAACGACCCGGCTCCGTGGGAGCGGTCGTTGTACTGGAATAGATGCGGAAGCTGCTGGTGATGCCGGAGTAGAGGTAGTGGATGTTGCTCTGATTTATGGAACTGCCTGCTGCGGAATTGAGCGCATCGATCAGACCGCTCAGCAGCGCTCGCAGCTCACCGACGGTCATACCCTCCTGCATCATTTGGGTCAGGGTCTTGCCGTCATTGAATGCGGCGACAATCGTATCGA
The DNA here is from genome assembly GCA_004556965.1 of Clostridiales bacterium. Taxonomy (GTDB): domain Bacteria; phylum Bacillota; class Clostridia; order Oscillospirales; family Oscillospiraceae; genus CAG-103. The sequence continues at coordinate 22,789 of SFFE01000008.1, forward strand.
GAATATTCAGCGCGGCAGAATCCGTGAGACGTGCGGGCAACTGAACGTAAACACATGCGTCGACATTGCTGGTCAGACCGACATAAATCGTGTAAATGTCAATTGCGGGATCGTTGGGATCGAGCGTGACAAAGCCCTCAGGAATTGCCTCGTCCGCATAGATGCTGGTGGAGTGAACGGAGACCTTCACGGTCGCTTTTTTCACGGTAACAGTGCCTTCCACGTCATTTGCCGGACGGTACTCTGCGTTGCCCTTGTAAGTGATGCGCACCTGCTGCCCGCCCGCACCCATCTGGGGATAGGAAACGAGAACAATCCGGCCGCTTTCAATGGAAATCCAGTTGCGTGTTGCGCCAGTGACGCTGTCAACGGCATAGTATTCAAACGTAAAATCGTCGATGGAAGCGTCTGCGGGAAGGGTAGCGGCGCTCCAGTCGATGGCGTTTTGGAACAGATCCTGCTTCATTACTTCGGGTTCCATGTTGTATGTAATTGCTGCGCCCTCTTTGAAAACGATATGGCTTGCAATGCGGTTGTCCGTGACGGTGACCATGACCGTGGAGGAGCCGGGCTTATACTCCGTGGTGCCGTTCCAGGAGAAACGGATTTTCCACGTGCCGGGACCGAATGCATTTGCGCCGCCCTTATCCAGAGACGACCAGATGTTGCTGACCCCGTCAACACTGATGGGGTTTGCGTCATATTGAATCGTGACGTCGTCGAACGTCTGCTCCGGTTCGGTGGACTCCAGCACGGCGTCGAAGATGGCTTGCTCAACTTCAGCATAGTTGTAGCTCAGATCGTCGTTGAATACCATGCCGACTTCGTAGGGGTCTTTCTTCAGCGTGTATGCCACATCCGACCGGCCAACCACGTTGACGTCGACCTCGGCAGAGACGGCGAAGTGGGTGTCATCGCCGGCGTAGGAGACGCGGATCTTCTGCGTTCCCTCGGTCATGGCAGGGTAGGTGAATGTGCGCTTGGCGCCTTCCAGAGCCGCCCAATCCTGCACCAGACCGGCTTTGTTGGCGACGAGCGCATCAAACAGGATCTGCTTGCCCTGCTCTTTACTTGCATCTGCGGGAATGACCGCTGTGCCGCTTTACAGCAAAAAATCAATTAAAATTACTATAATTCCAATAAAAATACAAAATCAGAGCGTATCAAAAATTTTTGGGTATTGGAATTCAATGGAGAACTGGAAGACAGAAAGCGCCCTGAACCGGTTACCGGTTCGGGGCGCTTGGCGTGTGGGGTGATTACTTGCCCAGATAACTTGTCAGAAGCTCCTGCAGAAGCTCGTCCCGGTCGAGACGGCAAATCAGGCTCCGGGCGTTGTTGTAGTTGGTGATGTAGGTTGGGTCCTCGGAGAGGATATAGCCGACCAACTGGTTGATGGGATTGTAGCCTTTGACAACAAGGGAATTGTACACGGAAGAAAGGATTTCTTTCATCTCGGCTTTGTTGTCGATGGCCGTAAATTTTCTGGTGACATCTTCCATGCGTCTGACCTCCCTTTTCTTTGATCTTGTGTTCATTATACCAAAAAACACAAGTCTGTAAAGACAAAATCTTACGATTCACGGAAAAATTTTCACCATATTTTGTGGTCAGCGCATAGAAGCGTTGAACGTTTCTTTTAGTGCGGCGAGTACGGCGCTCATGGTCTCGTCCGCGTGCTCATCCGTCAGCGTCTGATCGTCGGCACGCAGCTCGAGGGAGAACGCGACGCTCTTCATCCCGGCGGGGATGGGCGCGCCGGTGTACACGTCGAACAGCTCACAGCGCTTGAGATGCTGTCCGCCCGCGCCGAGAATACAGGCTTCCAGCTTAGCCACGGGGATGGCCGCGTCGCAGACGACGGCGATGTCGCGCGTGACGGCCGGAAAACGCGGCAGCGGCACATAGACCGGCGTGGCGCCTCTGGCGTCGAGAATGGCGTCGAGCTTCAGCTCGGCGGTGTACAGCTCTGCGTCCACGCCGTAATTCGCGGCGACGCTCGGATGGATCTGACCGATCACGCCCAGCTCCGTCTCACCGGCAAACACCTTCGCGCAGCGGCCGGGGTGGTAGGACGGATTCGTGCTGTCGGCCTCAAAGGAGACGTCTTCCACGCGCAGCCCGCCGAGGATGCTCTCCACCGCGCCCTTGAGCTTGAAGAAGTTCATGTCGCTGCCGTAAGCGCCGAGACAAAGCATCTTCGGCTCGTCGGCCATTCCGTCTTCCCGCGCAAAATAGACCTTACCCAACTCGTAGAGCTTGACGGACTTGTTGCGGTAGTTATAGTTGCGCGTCAAAATCTCCAGCATGGAGGGGAGGACGGTCGTGCGCATGATGGAGGTGTCCTCGCCCAAGGGATTCAGGATCTTCATCGAATTGCGCAGCGGGGAACCCGCCGGAAGCGCGATCTTGTCGTAGTACGAGGGGCTGATGAAAGAGTAGGTGATGATCTCGTTGTAGCCCAGTGTGCGGGCGAGACTGCCGAGCCTGCGCTCGGCGTTCTGGCGGTCGGTGTAGCCGCCGCTCGTGGTCTGGCCGCGCATGAGCGTGTTCGGGATGTTGTTGTAGCCATAAAAGCGGGCGACCTCCTCCGCAATGTCGGAGTAATGCTCCACGTCGCCGCGCCAGGAGGGAACGATGATCGTGTCGCCGTCGAGCCCGAAGCCGAGCGCCAGAAGGATGCGGCGCATCTCCGCCTCGCTCACGTCGGTGCCGAGCAGGCCGTTGACCTTTTCCGGCTCCAGCTTTACGGTGGTCGGCGTGAACGGCTTCGGCATCACGTCGATGACGCCCTGCATCACCTCGCCGCAGCCGAGCAGCTCCACAAGCTCGCACGCGCGATCCACGGCGGCCATGGTGTTCATGGGGTCAAGCCCCTTTTCAAAGCGGCCGGACGCCTCGGTGCGCATGCCGAGCGCGGTGGCGGTGCGGCGGACGGACGGGCCGTTGAAGTTTGCGCTCTCAAACACGACCATGGCGGTGTCGCCTTCGATCTCGGAGTTCGCGCCGCCCATGACGCCGGCGACGGCGACCGGCTTCTGCTCGTCGCAGATGCACAGCATGCTCGGCGTCAGCTTGCGGGCGTTGCCGTCGAGCGTCTGGATGGTCTCGCCCTCGCGCGCGTTGCGGATGATGATCTGCTTGCCGTCGATGCAGGAGAAATCGAACGCGTGCATCGGCTGGCCGTATTCCAGCATGACATAGTTTGTGATGTCCACGATGTTGTTGATCGGGCGCACGCCGCTGTTGCGCAGACGCTCGCGCATCCACGCCGGGGAGGGCGCGATTTTGACGTTGCGCACCATGCGCGCGGTGTAGCGCGGGCAAAGCTCCGGCGCGTCGATGCGGATGCTGACGTGGTTGGAGATGTCGTCCTCGCAGCCCTTGACCACGGGCGTGTGCAGCTTGAGCGGCTGGCTGAACGTGACGGCGGCCTCGCGGGCGAGACCGATGACGGACAGGCAGTCCGGGCGGTTCGGCGTGATTTCAAACTCGATCACATGGTCGTCCGCACCGATGACGGCGGCGATATCGTCGCCGGGCTGCACGCCATCCTCCTGCATAATCCACAATCCGTCCTCAATGCCGTACGAATAATCGTGCAGGGTCAGACCCAGTTCCTTGAGAGAGCAGATCATGCCGTTGGATTCCTCGCCGCGCAGCACGCCGGCATGGATCTCGACGCCGCCGGGCAGCACGGAGCCATCGAGCGCGATGGGCACCATGTCGCCGACCTTCTGGTTCTGCGCGCCGGTGACGATCTGGATGGGAGCGTCCCGCCCCACGTCCACCTGACAGACCCACATGTGGTCGGAATTCGTGTGGCGCACCATTTCAATAATTCTGCCTGCGACAACGTTCTGAATGCCGTCGTGCAGGTTTTCATACGTCTCAACCTTGGAGCCGGAGAGCGTCATTGCCTCGGAAAATTCCCGATCGCCGGTTGCGGAGCAATCCACAAACTCGTTGAGCCATTTTCTGCTTAAAATCATGTCGTTCTCTCTCCTTTCTCAGAACTGCTGCAGGAAGCGCACGTCGTTTTCGAAGATCAGGCGCAGGTCACTGATCTTGAACCGGCGCATGGCCAGACGCTCCAGCCCCATGCCGAATGCCCAGCCGGAGTACACGTTCGTGTCGATGCCGCAGCCCTCAAGCACCTTGGGGTGCACCATGCCGGCGCCGAGGATCTCGATCCAGCCCTCGCCCTTGCAGGTGGGGCAGCCCTTGCCGCCGCACTTGTGGCACTGCACGTCCATCTCGCACGACGGCTCGGTGAACGGGAAGTGGTGCGGGCGGAAGCGGGTGACGGTGTCCTCGCCGTAGAGCTTTTTCACCACGGTGTTGAGCGTGCCCTTCAGGTCCGCCATCGTGACGCCCTTGTCGATGACCATGCCCTCAATCTGGTGGAACATGGGCGAGTGCGTGGCGTCCACCTCGTCCTTGCGGTAGACGCGGCCGGGCGCGACCATGCGGATCGGGAGCGGTTTCGTCTCCATTGCGCGCACCTGAATCGGCGAGGTCTGCGTGCGCAGCAGGATGCTGCTGTCCTCGGTGAGATAGAACGTATCCGACCATTCGCGGGCGGGGTGCCCCTCGTCGGTGTTCAGCTTGGTGAAGTTATAATCGGCCTTTTCGATTTCGGGGCCTTCAAGAATCTCAAAGCCCATGCCGATGAAAATTTCCTTGATCTCGTCCAGCACCACGTACATCGGGTGCTTGTGACCGATCTCATTGTGCTCGCCGGGCATCGTCACGTCGAGCGTCTCGGCCTTGAGCCGGCGCTCCATCATGAGATCGCTCAGCGCCTTGCGGCGGGTGTCGATGGCCTCCTCCAGCTCGGCACGCACCTGATTGGCGAGCTGCCCCATCGCGGGGCGCTCCTCGGCGGAGAGCTTGCCCATCTGCTTGAGGATCTTGGTCAGCTCACCCTTTTTCCCGAGGTATTTGACCCGGAGACTTTCGAGCGCTTCCGCGTCCTGCGCCTGCAAAATGGCGTTGACGGAGACCTCCCGAAGCTCCTGCAGCATTTTTTTCATGCGAACAACTCCTTCGTTGATGAATTATAATGTCAGGACCGCAAAAAAAAATCCTCTCATCCCGAACACAGGGACGAAAGGCATTCTTCCGCGGTACCACCCGAATTCGGCGCCAGGCGCCGCACTCTTTCTGCTGTAACGGGCAGACCCGCCGGGGATTGGCCGGCGCTCACGGGCGAACGAAGCACGTTTCTCGCAGGGCGCTTTCAGCCGGTGACGCCCCTCTCTGCTGCGGAACCTTGGTGCTATTTTCCCGATCAACGCAATACAATTGTTAACAACGCTATACTTATATCACATTTCTTCGGCGAAATCAATGAAAAAGGTGAATAAAATTTGACGCATGGCGACAGAAAAGTTATAATGGTTCATCAACGACATTTGTGTTTTCGGGGGCGAGCGCCATGAACGGCAGCGGACAAGGGGAGTTTTTTCTCCCGAAGCGCCGGCTCGACACGCACAAGGGCGACTATGGCCGCCTGCTCATCATCGGCGGCAGCGTGGGCTATACCGGCGCGCCGACGCTCTGCGCCAGAGCCGCCGTGCGCAGCGGAGCGGGGCTGGTGTATCTGGGTGTTCCGGCGGATATCTACGCCATCACGGCGGTGAAAAACGACGAGGCGATGCCGTTTCCGCTCGCATGTGAGGACGGGAAGCTCTCCGCCGCAGCGGTGGACGCGATCCTGGAGCGGCTGGCGGCATGCGATGTGTGCGTGATCGGCCCCGGTCTCGGCCGGAGCGACGCGCTGACGGCGCTCGTCCGGCGTGTGGTGCGGGAGTCCGGAATTCCCATCGTCGCGGATGCGGACGCGCTGTTTGCGCTCGCGCAGGACACAGCGGTGCTGGATTGTGCGCGTGCGCCGGTGATTCTGACGCCGCACGAGGGCGAGTTCCGGCGGCTGTACGGGGAGAGCGGCGGCGACCGTGCAGCGGAAGCGTCCCGGTTTGCTGTGGAGCACGGCTGTACGGTTGTGCGCAAAGGGCCGGAGACGGTCTGCGCCTTTCCAGACGGGGAGACGGTGTGTCTGCGCGTGGGCAACCCCGGCATGGCGAAAGGCGGCAGCGGCGACGTGCTCGCCGGGATTCTCGGCGCTTTCGTGTGCCAGCTTCCCATGAAGCGCGCGGTGCAGACGGCGGTGTGGGTACACGGCGCGGCGGGCGACCGCTGCGCAGCGAAGTTTGGCGAATACGCAATGACGCCGGCAGACCTGATCGAGGCGCTGCCGGAGGTCACAAAACCATTGATTCGATAGGAGGCAGTATGCGGCGAGGATGGATTGCCGCACTGACGATAAGCGCTCTGCTGCTGGCCGGCTGCGGCTCCAGCGGGGCGGAGGAACAATTTGACTGTTTCCGGCAATCGCTGGAGACTTCCGGCAGCGTCACTGTTACGGCGGAGGTCACGGCGGTGTCGGACGAGGATGTACTGAGCTATACGCTCTCCTGCGCAGAGGTCGAGGACGGGTACGACATTGCCGTGACCGGGCCGGAACTGCTCTCCGGCGTGCGGGCGCACCTGCGGCAGAACGACGCCACGCTGGAGTTCGACAACATCGTGATCCCCATGGGTTCGCTGAACGACAACGGCCTGTCTCCGCTGACGGCGCTGCCATGCATTCTGGAAGCGGCGCGCAGCGGCTATGCGGATCTGGTCTGGACGGAGGGCGGCCGGCTCACGGCGCAGCTTGTGCTGGACGATACCACCACGGTGCGTCTGCATCTGAACGATGCGCTCACGCCCGTGTCCGCGGAGGTCGCGGTGGAGGATGCAACGGTCATACAATGCAGCATCATAACCTGGCAACAGAACGAAAGAGGGACTCAATATGAATCGGACGATCCGAACCTGGGTGGAGATCAGTCTCAACAATCTGGAACATAACTATCATGAAATTTGCAGCCGTCTGCCGGAGGGCTGCCAGATGCTCGGCATCTGCAAGGCCAACAGCTATGGCCACGGCGCGGTGCGCGTGGCGCAGCGGCTGCAGCAGGCGGGGTGCCACTGGGTGGCCGTCAACTGCTACGACGAGGCGGAGGAGCTGCGCGCCGCCGGCGTCGGCATGGAGATCCTGATCCTTGGCCCGCAGCCCGCGAACATCGCGGTGGACGTGGCGAATCTGGACGCGACGCAGACGATCGGGTCGCTCGCTTACGCGAAGGAGCTGAACCGGTATCTGGAGGGAACCGGCCTGCGTCTGAAGGCGCACATGAAGCTGGAGACCGGCATGGGCCGCACGGGCTTTGACGCATCGAGCGGCGCGCACATGAACGAGATGCTGGAAACGCTTGCGCTGCCGAATCTGGACATCACCGGCGTGTTCACGCACTTCGCCGTGTCCGACGAGGCGGGCAATCCGTATAACGACCTGCAGTTTGCGCGCTTTACGGCGGCGATTGCGGAGATGGAGGCACGCAGCGGCCGGAAATTCAAAATCCGCCATTGCGCGAACAGCGGCGCTGTGATAAACTATCCTCAGACGTATCTGGACATGGTGCGTCCTGGCCTGCTGCTGTATGGGCTGTTTCCCGGAGAGGAGACGGCCGGGCTCGACCTGCGCCCGGCGATGGAGCTGCGCAGCCGCGTGTGCGACATCACGCAGCACCGCGCGGGGGACACCATCAGCTATGGCCGGATGTTTACCTGCGACCGGGATATGCGCCTGGCCGTGCTGCCGGTCGGCTATGCCGACGGGCTGCTGCGGTCGCTCTCCGGCAAGGCGGACGTGCTCATCCGCGGGCACCGTGTCCGTCAGGTCGGCCGCATCTGCATGGATATGTGTATGGTTGACGTGACGGATTATCCCGAAATCCGACCGGGCGACGTGGCGACGGTGTTTGGCCGCGCGCTTTCCGCGTCCGAGCAGGCGCGCAAGGCGGACACGATTCCGTATGAGCTGCTGTGCGCCGTGTCGCAGCGCGTGCCGCGTGTTTACGTGGATTGATCCTGTGTGCATGTATAATTTTCGCTTCAATGTGTGAGAATAGAATTGCCCTACATAACATGTATGGGGGACTATCCATCATTGGAGATGAACTTCATGAACACCGTAAGACGCGGAGACATTTACTTTGCAGATTTAAGCCCGGTCGTCGGCAGTGAGCAGGGGGGCATGCGCCCCGTGCTCATCATCCAGAACGACACCGGAAACCGGCACAGCCCGACTGTGATCGCAGCGGCGATTACTTCCCAGACCGGGAAGGCGCGCCTGCCGACCCACATTTCCCTTTCCGCAAAGAGCTGCGGTCTGTCGAGAGACAGTGTCATCCTGCTCGAGCAGGTGCGCACAATCGACAAGTCGCGCCTGCGCGAGCGCATGGGAAGGCTGGACGAACCGATGATGAGCCAGGTGGACGGCGCGATTGCCGTCAGCTTCGGTTTGACCCAGTAACTGCTGTGCCTCCCGGAACAGGAGGAGCAACATGAAGAAAAAAACAACCGTCATTGTACTGCTTGCCGTCGTCATTGCCATGCTTGCGGGCGTGGCGGTCTATGCCGCGGCGAATTACGGCACGACGTCTGACCCGCTGGTCGCCATGAGCTATCTCCGCGACGTGGTGCAGCCGACGATGATGGATCAGTACGAGGGCGCGCTGAATCGCGCGGTGGATGCGGCGGAGACGGAATTTTCCGAATCGCTTTCGTCCGCGGTCGGCGCCTATCAGACTGTGATGCTCGCCGCAGGACAGACGCTGCACGGCGAATCCGGGACGGAGATTCTGCTGCGCTCCGGCTCGGCCAACGCGAGCAGCGTGCTGGTGGACTCCACCGGCGGCAGCACCCTCGCCACCGGCGGCAGCCTGACGGCGAACCATCTGTATCTGGTTCAGGCGGCCGGCCCGGCGGTTCGCGCCGATGTCGGCGCGGCGCTCATGGTGCGCGGCAGCTATTCGATCGGTTGAACGGAATAACGCATCACTCCCGCTCATAGACTGGAGCGGGAGTGATTTTTATGGGTGCAAGCTATCCAATTTTGTATGAGAACAAGCCCATCGGCACGCTGGAAACAGAGCAGGAGGGGCTGATGACCGTGTTCACCGCGGAGTGCGCGGCCGTGTGCGGCGAAATGCTGCGTCTGGCGGTCTACGGCGAGACGGACAAAGCGTATCTGGGTGTGATGCTGCCCGGCGAGGACGGGAAGCTGCATTTGTGCAAACGGCTGACCCGGCTGGAGCGGCAGCGTCTGCCGGATCCGATCCTGTTTGCGGCGGATATTTCCTGGGAAATCCCCGAAACGCCGCCCGTTTTGAAAATGGAGCAGGCGCGCGTGCAGCCGGAGCCGGACGGCGCGCTGGATGTACTCTGGTTTTCTGCGCCGGACGGCACGCTCTCCACGTTCGACGGACACCGCAGCCTGATCGCCATCCCGGCGGACGCGCCGCAGCTTCCCCGGGGCGCGGACGGGCTGCGGCGCGAGATCAACGGGCGGCAATACCTTGTTTTTCCGAGATGAATTGAAATCGAGGAGCGCATGTGGTATACTCGACTTATTCCAACAAAGGAGATGCGCTTGTTATGAGAATGAGCGATTTGATCGTCAAAAAGCGGGACGGCGGCACGCTGACCACCGAGGAGATCCACTTTATGATAGAGGGTTTCACGAATGGGAGCATTCCGGATTATCAGATGTCCGCCATGACGATGGCCATTTATTTTCGCGGCATGGATCGCCGGGAAACGCTGGACCTGACCATGGCAATGATGCATAGCGGCGAGACACTCGACCTTTCCGGCATCTCCGGCGTGAAGGCAGACAAGCACTCCACCGGCGGCGTGGGCGACAAAACGTCGCTGGTGCTGGTGCCGATGGTGGCGAGCCTGGGCGTCAAAATGGCGAAAATGTCCGGCCGGGGGCTGGGCCATACGGGCGGCACGCTGGACAAGCTCGAAAGCTTTCCGGGCTTCAACATTCGCATCCCGATGGAGGAATTCCTCCACAATGTCGAGACCGTGGGCATGGTCATCGCCGGACAGACGGCAGACCTCGACCCGGCGGACAAAAAGCTCTATGCGCTGCGCGACGTGACCGGCACGGTACCGAGCATCCCGCTGATCGTCAGCAGCATCATGTCCAAGAAGCTGGCGGCGGGCGCGGATGTCATCGTGCTCGACGTCAAGTGCGGCAGCGGCTCGTTCATGAAAACGGAGGCGGATGCGAAGGAGCTTGCAACGGAGATGGTCGAAATCGGCAAGCTGGCCGGGAAGAAGACGGTCGCCGTCATTACGGATATGGACGAACCGCTCGGCAACGCGGTCGGCAACGCTTTGGAGGTCAAGGAGGCCATTGCCGCGCTCCGGGGCGAGCATCCGGGCGAGCTGGTGGAGCTGTGCCTGACGCTCGGCGCCTGTATTCTCACGGCGGCGGGGCTCGCACCGGACGACGCTGCTGCCCGCGCCATGCTGGAGGGGACAATCGCGGATGGCTCGGCGCTGAAAAAGCTCGCTGAATTCGTCGCGGCGCAGGACGGAGACCCGCAGTCGGTGTACGACACGTCGCTGCTGCCGGCGGCACCCGTGCAGATGGAAGTGCCTGCTCCGGCGGCCGGCTACGTCAGCCACATCGCGGCGAGCGACGTCGGCATGGTGTCGATGCACCTTGGCGGCGGCCGCGCTACGAAGGACAGCGAAATCGACCTTTCCGTCGGTGTTGTGCTGCACAAGAAGGTCGGCGACAGTGTCGCGGCTGGGGAGTCCCTTGCGACGATCCATGCGGCGGACGAGGTGAGCGCCTGCGCGGCGGTGCAGGAGCTGGCCGCGTGCTACACGATCACGCCGGAGCAGCCGGAGCACAAGCCGTTCATCAAGGCCATTATCCGATAATGAAATTTCCGGCACGGCTCACGTCATCGTGAGCCGTGCCGAAGCATATAAAACCGGGGCAGTCTCAAAGACTGCCCCGGTTCTGTCTGTCACGGGTATGCGTGTGTCTTCAAATAATCAAGCCACGCCTTGATGCCGTCTGCACTCAGGTGCACGCCGTCGCCGTTTTGATAGGCTTCCGGCAAAAAGCCGTCGTCGCCGACGAGTCCGGCTGCGGCGTCGAGATACTTTACGCCAGCCGCTTCCGCTGCGGACGCGATCCAGCCGTTGACCTTGTTGATGATCTCGTTGGTCACGTCCTCATAGGCATAGTTGGACGCAATGGGCGTGAGCGAGCTGCAGATGATCTTGGTGTCGGGGCGCTGCTCCTTGATGCCGGCGAGAAGCGTGCTGTATGCTTCCTTGACCTGATCTTCCGTGAGCAGGTTTGCATTGTCCGAGCCGGGGAAGATGACGAGGTACTTTGGTTTGTTGACCTCGACGATCTCTGAGGCGGGGACGTTGTTGCCGGTCACCGGGGACTTGTACTTGGTTGTGGCCAGCGTCGCAAGCGGTAGCGCGCTGCTCTCCGGCACCCAGACCTGCTTGCCGCTGTCGCTGCCGGTGAGCAGCGATTCGGATTTGAGCAGCGCGGTGGAGGAATCGCCGAGGAAGAAGATCTGATCCACATAGGCTGCGCCTGCATCCTCCGTCTGCGCGAGCGCGGCGCTCGACGTGCTGGGGACGATCGGGTTTGCCAGCGCCGTCGGTGTGGGTGTGGACTCCGCGACCGGCGCCGTCTCAACCGGCGTTTGAGCCTTGCCGCTGTTGCCGGATGCGGATGCGAAAATCACGGCGAACACCGCCAGAACCAGACAGACGATGATCGCGCCAGACCACAAGGAATACATGGAATTTCGATTCATTTTCTTCATAAGTCATCCTCCTCTCACGGAAAAGTCTGCATTTTGAACGATTGAACAAAAGAAGCCCTGATGGGCTTCTTTTGTCAAATGCGTCGTATTATTCCTGCTCCGCTTTGGCCTCTTCAATGACCTTCTGCTGCACGTTGCCGGGCGCTTCTTCGTAGCGGACGAACTTGCAGGAGAAGGAGCCGCGGCCCTGCGTCATGGAGCGCAGGTCGATGGTGTAAGAGCTCATCTCCGCCATCGGGACTTCCGCCTCGACCGTCTGCATGCCGTCCTCGGCTGTCATGCCGAGCACGGTACCGCGGCGCTTGGACGAAATGTCGGACATGATGTCGCCGAGGTTCGCGTCCGGGATCGTGACCTTCAGCAGGCCGATCGGCTCGAGGATGGTCGGCTTTGCCTTCGGAATACCGTCCTGATATGCAAGGCGGGCGGCCGTCTGGAAGGCCATATCGTTGGAGTCGACCGGGTGATAGGAGCCGTCGTACAGCGTGGCCTTCAGGCCGACGAGCGGGTAGCCGGCGAGCACGCCCTTGGTCACGGCGTTGCGCAGACCCTTTTCCACGGAGGGGAAGAAGTTTTTCGGCACGGAACCGCCGAAGACTTCCTCGGCAAAGATCATGTCGTCGGACTCGTCCTGCGGCTCAAAGCGGATCCACACGTCGCCGAACTGGCCGGAACCGCCGGACTGCTTCTTGTGGCGGCCGTGTGCTTCGACCTTGCCCTTGATCTTCTCGCGGTAAGCGACGCGGGCGGGCTTCAGCTCGGTTTCCACGCCGAAGCGGCTCTTGAGCTTCGAGCACAGAACGTCGACCTGAATGTCGCCGGCGCCGGAGATGACCATCTGGTGGGTCTCGGCGTTGTTTACGAGCGTAAAGGAGATGTCCTCCTCGTTCAGACGTGCAAGACCGGACGCGACCTTGTCGTCCTGGCCCTTCGTCTTCGGGCTGATGGCCATGGAGTAGCAGGGTTCGGGCAGCTCAATCGCGGGCAGTTCGACCTCGCTCTTGGCGTCGCACACGGTGTCGCCGGTCTTCCAGTCCATCTTGCCGACGGCAACGATGTCACCACAGCAGGCTTCCTTGACTTCCGTGGTCTTCTTGCCGCAGATGGTGTACATACGGCCGAGTTTGTCCGTGCTTCTGGCACGGGTGTTGCGCAGGGACAGATCCGAAGTGATCGTGCCGGAGAGCACCTTGATGAAGGAGTACTTGCCGAACTGATCGGAAATGGTCTTGAACACGAACGCGCAGGGTGCGCCGTTCGGATCGACGGTGAGCGTTTTGCCGTCTGCAGTGGGAACGGCGGGCATCTCAGCCGGGTTGGGAACATAGTCCACGATCGCCTGCAGCACGGCCTCAGTGCCGATGCCGCTCGCGGCGCTGCCGCACAGGACGGGGATGACGCTGCGGTCCTTCAGGCCGATGCGGATGCCCTTGATGGTGTCTTCCTCAGAGAGCATCATGTCTTCAAAGAACTTCTCCATCAGCTCTTCGTCCGCGCCTGCGGCCGTCTCGAACAGGGTCTCGCGCAGAGCTTCCACCTTATCGGCGTCCGCGGCGGGCACGTCCACCTTGACGGTCTTGTTGCCCTTGGTCTGGTAAGCCACGTTATGCACCAGATCGATCACGCCCGTGCCGTCGCTCATCGGCGCGGTCACTGCGCAGACGGTGCTGCCGTACTTTTCCTGCAGCGCGGCGAGAACGGCGTCAAAGTCGCCGTGGTCTTCGTCGGTCTTGGAAATGTAGAACATGGTGGGCATGTTGGCGTTCTTCAGATACTTCCAGCTGCGCTCGGCGCCGACGGAGATGCCGTCCTTCGCGCTGCAGAAGATGATGCCCGCCTCAACTGCGCGCAGCGCGCACATGACCTCGCCGGCAAAGTCAAAGAAGCCGGGGCAGTCGAGCACGTTGATCTTGCAGCCGCCGTAGTTCACCGGGGCGATGCCGGTGGAAATGGTGATCTGGCGCTTGATTTCTTCCGCGTCATAGTCACAGACGGTGTTGCCGTCGGCAACCTTGCCCTGACGGTCGATGGCGCCGGTCATGTACAGCATGCTTTCAGCGAACGTGGTTTTGCCGCTGCCGCCGTGCCCGAGCAGGCATACGTTGCGGATGGTCTTGGTTTCGTAGCTCATGAATTTGTACCTCTCCTTATATCGAAAATAAATCCGAAATGTTCGTGAAAATTCAGATACCCATCAAGTATACACTATTTCAAAACTGATGGCAATCATAAATATTATTTCCTCAGTGCCGCAGCCCCAAATTGAGCAAAATGACCGGAACCAGCCACAGCAGCAGGTAAGTGAGGAGGTTGCCGACCGTGGCGGAATCGAACGCGCCCATCGCGCACAGCACAAACATCAGGCCCATGCCGATCGCCGCGCACAGCAGCGCCAGTACCACGCAGATCTGTACAGTCGTGTACAGCCGCTTGCCGAGACTCGAAACCGTCACAAACGGCCCAAGCCCGTCGCGCGAGACGATGCCGGCGATCTGCGTATAGTCTCCCGGCTCGGCGGCGGACATGGCATAGCGCTTGGAGTAAGCGGGGAAGTCGAAGCCCTCGGTGGACATTTTGAACTTCTGCCGGAGCATCAGCGGCGTGATGTTGAAATCGCGCACGGCAAAGATCGGCTCCAGACTGGAGTGCAGCAGGCTGAACAGCGCGTTCTGCACGGAGGTGACCGCGACGTATTTGATCGTAAAGATGGCGACGAACACGCCGTTGATGGACACAAACACCGCGTTTTTGGAGTTGAGCTTCTGCGGCAGACGGATGCCCTTGAGCGACATGAAGCCGGAGTTGCCGACGAGCACCTCCTCACCATTGACCAGCGCGATGAGACCGCCGCTCTCGTTGCAGGTGAATTCCTCCACGCCCATGAGCGCGCAGTTGTTCTTGCGCATCAGCTCGGAAAACACAGGCGCCAGGCAGTTGCCGGAGGCGACGATGACGCTGCCTGCATAGGAGATGACCTTGTCCGGGTATGCGCCCTCCAGAATGCGGATGCTCTCAATGGAGATGTTGCGCGGCGGAAAAATGTCCTTGTCCGTGACGATCAGGTGCTTGCTCTTGCCAATGTCGCTCACGCCGGACCAGCCCGCGATGGCAGAGCCGCTCTGGCACAGGCGGCGCGCAACTGTCCGGTACGGCAGCGCAAAGGTGATGATGGCCGCAAACGGCGCGCAGGGCGCGGTGACGGCGGCGAAAATGTGCGCAATGTCGGCATAGCGCTTGCTCAGAATCGTGGCGAGCAGGCCGAGCACAAGGGAGATGCCGATGAGATACGGCGCGATGACGGAGTAAATCGCCTCCGCCGGGCCGGACTCCTCGCTGCGGTGGATAAAGCCCGCCGTGTCCCGTCTGGATTTCAAAATCGTGATGCCGTCCTTGGCAACGTCGCCGTCAGCGGAGACGGCATAGGGATCCTTGGCTGAAGCGAGTGCGCGGAACGTCATCTTATAGCCGCGGCAGGTGAGCAGTGCGCTCCAGATGCAGCACGCGACGGCGAACGCGGACACGCCGCAGAAGGGGAGACCGCTCTCGCCCGTGCCGCGGATGGCGATCACAACAGCGTCCAGAATGGAGAACACGCAGCTGATGACGACCAGCGATTCCAGCCCCGGCCGCCTGCGTACCAGCGACAGGATGCCGGACGTGACCACGTCCAGTCCGATGACCATGACGGTGAGCTGCAGGATCAGACACACAAGCGCGGCCGCGGCGGGGCTGCTCTTCAGCAGACCGAACACCGGAAAGCCGAACGATATGTAGGCGAGCACGGCGCACACGAGCATGGCGACGCGGCAGCGGAAGCGCAGCGAGCGAATCTGACCGCCGTAGTATTTCGACGCGGTTTCGGCGTCCGGCTCCGGGCCGAGTTCTTCCTCCTCGGCGGCGGAAGCGCGCACCTCGGTGCGGTGCTGCCGGATGCGGAAGGCGACTACGGCCAGTGCGGAAACAACGGGATTGACCACGGCTTCCCGGAAGCTGCGGTGCGCGGGCGCGGCGGCAGAGTCGGAAGGCTCGCTGCCCGCGTCTGCGGACGCATACTGCGCATCTCCGCCGTCGTCGAACCCGCCGGCCGCCGTTTCGCCGGAAACCGCGCGGAAAATGAGCGTCGGCTCGTCCGGCTCATTCACCGGCTCCGGCTCGTCGTCGGGGTACAGTCCCTCCGGTACGACGGGCGGCTCGGACACGGGGATGGACGATTCCTCTTCGAACGGATCGTTCGTTTCCTCCGGCTGCTCGGTTACTTTGTTGACCCAGTTTTTCAGGCCGTTGAAGCCCTTTTTCGCGAACTGCCTGGCGCTGTCCTTGGCTTCGTTCCATTTCTGCCGCTCGGCGTCGGTGAAGCGGTCGCGCTCCGGTTTGTATTCGCGCACGTCCGCGTCCTCATCGGGCGCTTCCGGCTCGGCTTCGTCCTCATCGGGGGCTTCCTCATCGACCCAGTCTTCGTCTTCCGCTTCGTCCCAGTCTTCACCTGTATCGGTCTCGTCTTCAGCGAAGGCGTCCTCCGCGTCCTCGTCAATCAGCGCGGCGTCCACCGGGCGGGAAGCAAAGCCGGACTGCGGCTTCGGCGCCGGATCGGGCCTGGACGGGTCGTAATCTTTATATTCATCCAATATGGATTCGAGCGAAAATTCCTCCGCGTCCAGATCAAACATGTAGTCGTCGTTGGAATGCTCAAATTGGCTCATACGGCTCAACTCCTTATGCGGTTGGGGGAATCAGATCATTGCTTCAGCTTCTCTGGCGCAGAACCTCGTACATCAGCACTGCGGCGGCGGCCGACGCGTTCAGGGACGAGATCTGCCCCTTGAGCGGGATACTAACCAGAAAGTCGCAGGTTTCGCGCACCAGACGGCCGATACCGTCGCCCTCTGAGCCGATGACGAGGCACACAGGGCCGGTCAGGTCGGTCTGCCACATGGGGCTTGCGCCCTCCGCCGCTGCGCCATAGACCCAGAGACCGCTTTTTTTCAGCTCGCCGATCGCGGCGGAAAGGTTCGGCACACGGGCGATGGCGACGTGCTCCACCGCGCCGGCGGAGGTCTTGTCCACCACGGCGGTCAGCCCGGCGCTGCGCCGCTTCGGGATGATGACGCCGTGCGCACCCGCACATTCCGCCGAGCGGATGATGGCGCCGAGGTTGTGCGGGTCGGAGATCTCGTCGCACACGATGACGAACGGCGGCTCGCCGCGCGCCTGCGCAATGGCGAGAATGTCCGCCACCGTGCAGTATTCCTTCACGGCGCACAGCGCGATCACGCCCTGATGCGCATGCGTCTGGCTCATCGCGTCCAGCTTCCGTCGGTCGGCCTCGACCACGACGACGCCCGCACTGCGTGCCTTGGAGGCGATGTGCCCCAGCGTCTGATCCACATCGCCCTTGGCAATGTAAATCTTGTCGATCGTCCGGCCTGCGCGCAGCGCCTCGATCACGGCGTTGCGGCCTTCAATCAGATCTTCCCGGTTTTCAGATAGTTCCATAAAATGAATTCCTCGTGACATAATAATACAAATAATATCATACCACAGCTTCTCCTATTAAGAAAGTACAAATCTTGAATTCTTCGCAATTTTTTTGTAGACTTTGCGGCTGGAAACGGGTATCATGAAAACAATCGAATGCTCTGGAGGCTCTTTATGAGAAAATTGATGAATCGAATTGAGCGCTTTTGCTTCCAGCACCCGCGCTTTGGCATCCCGAACCTGATGCTGGTGATCGCCATCGGCACCATCGCGGTCTGGGTATTCATGCAGATGGATACGACCGGCAGGATCTATCAGCTCCTGTGCATGTCCGGACAGGCGGTGCTGCACGGGCAGGTCTGGCGCATCCTCACCTTTGTGTTTCTTCCGGGCGAATCCAACCTGATTTGGTTTATCATTTCACTCTATTTTTACTATTGGATCGGCTCCTCGCTCGAACGGGAGTGGGGCACCGGCAAGTTCACGATCTACTACCTCAGCGGCATGCTGCTCACGGCTATCTTTGGCGTGCTGCTGTCCCTGCTCCTCGGCCGGGACGTGGTCGTCAACGCCACGTACCTGAACCTGTCGATGTTCTTTGCGTTTGCGACGCTGTTTCCGGATGTGCAGGTGCTGCTGTTTTTCATCATTCCAATCAAAGTAAAGTGGCTGGCCTATATCGACGCGGCTTTGTTTTTGCTCGCGGTAATTACGCTGCCGTTCCCGATTGATCTGCTGCCGGTGGTGGCGGTGCTGAACTATCTGGTGTTCTGCGGCGACTGGCTGTTTGACTTTCTCCGTCCCAGCCGGGTCCGCCAGCGGCAGAAGACCGTCAACTTCAAGCGCGAGGCGCGGCGCATCAACCGCGAGCAGAACAGCAAGCCGTACCACCACAAGTGCGCGGTTTGCGGCCGCACGGATGCGGATCATCCGGAGCTGGAGTTCCGCTACTGCTCCCGCTGCGCGGGCTATCATTGCTTCTGTCAGGATCACATCAACAATCACATCCATTTTACGGAGTAATTCACTTTCATTGTTACGGGGGACACACCCATGAAACTGTTCGGAACCGGCACGGCACAGGCCGGAAAACGGAAACTCGGCATTCCGCCGCGCCTGCTGGCGGAAGGGGCAATTCTGACGGCGCTGTGTGTGGTGCTGCTGGTGATCGTGGTGAAGCTGTACACCCTTCCGGAGGATGTGCTGCCCGGCGTGGATGCGTTCCTTCAGAATCAGTCCGGCGGGGCGGACGCACAATTTACGCCCGTCTGCACCGCGCAGACGAACCCGGCGAACCTGATCGCGTCCGCGGAGGTGCTCCTGAACGGAGAGCTGTGCGAGACGTATCAGGCGGCGGAGCCGATCACGTTCGGAACAGGTGACACATATACGGACATGGCGGGCATCGTGACGTTCCGCGGCAACAACTTCCGCAGCGGCGCGGCCTACGGTACCGCCGCGCTGACAGAGAAGAAATTCGGGCAGAAGTGGACGGTCAGTTCCTCGTCCCTGCAGGCGCCGGACGGCGAGGTCTGGACCGGCAGCGGATGGACGGGGCAGCCTTTGATCGTCACGTGGCCGAAGGCGACCCGGCAGGTGATGAACCTGAAAGACTGGGCCAAAACGCAGGAGACGCTCACTGAGGTCGTCTATGCGACGATGGATGGGCATGTGTATTTTCTGGAGCTGGAAACGGGGAAGGCCACGCGCGACCCGCTGTTTCTGGGCTTCACGTTCAAGGGCACCGGCGCGCTCGACCCGCGCGGGTATCCGATCCTGTACGTCGGCGCGGGCTATAACAGCGCAAAGGGCACAGGGCGCGCCATGGCTGTGAGCCTGATCGACGGCTCGGTGCTGTATGAATTCGGCGCGAACGACGGCTTTGCGCTGCGCGCATGGTCCATGTATGATGCGTCCCCACTCGTGGACGCGGAGACGGATCAGCTCATTTACCCCGGAGAGAACGGCGTGCTGTACATCGTGAAGCTGAATACGCAGTATGACGAGACGGCCGGCACGCTCACGATGTCACCGGACGAGCCGGTGCGCTGGCGCTATTCCGGTACGCGCACGGGGCAGCAATACTGGGTCGGCATGGAGGCTTCGCCGGTCATCTGGCGGGAGCACCTCATCATCGGCGACAACGGCGGCAACCTCATGTGCCTGAACCTCAATACGCTTCAGCTCGTCTGGGTGCAGGACGTGCTCGACGATACGAACTGCACGCCGGTTCTGGAGCTGGAGGACGGGCATCCGTATGTGTACGTCAGTACCTCGTTCCACGCGGGCTGGCGCGCGGCAGAAAACTCCACGGCCACCATCCCGGTCTGGAAGATCGACGCCGTGAACGGCGAGATTGTCTGGCAGACGGACTACACCTGCTACACGCAGTCCGGCGTTTCCGGCGGCGTGCAGGGCACCATTGCGCTGGGCAAAAACAAGCTTTCGAACCTGATTTTTGTTCCCGTGGCGCGCACGGGAAGCAATGCCAGCGCCGGAAAGCTCGTTGCGCTGGATAAGCAGACCGGCGAGATGGTCTGGGAGTTTCCGACCGCGGTGTACAGTTGGAGCTCGCCCGTGGACTTTTACGACGCGGAGGGTAACGGCTATCTGATCTACTGTACCTCCGGCGGGTACATGTACCTGCTCGACGGTGCGACCGGCGAAAAGCTGGACGCGATCGATCTCAACGGCAACATCGAGGCGTCCGCCGCGGTGTTCAACAACACGGTTGTCGTCGGCCACCGCTCGCAGAAGATTTTTGGAATTGCGTTGACTTAAATCCCGTAAAAATTGCCCCGGAGCTCAGCTCCGGGGCGCTGTTGTTTTTGGATTAAAGCTCAGAACTCCAGGACGCGGCGCATGCGCATCAGCGTCAGGCGGTTGCGGATGGCAGCGGACAGATCCAGCACGTCTTCCTTCAGGGCGGGGTCAATGTGCAGGTCCTCCAGCCGGTACTTTGCGCCGAGATCGGCATAGAGCTTGCGCAGATCGTCCGCCTGAGGGATGGTGTCCACAATGGCGCGAATCTCGTCCCAGTGATCGACGATCTGCTGCGGGTCGAACGTTGCGAGCACGTCGTTCGCGTTCTCCGCAAGGATGACGTCTGCAAGCGGGCCGAACTTTTCCGCCACCCACGCGGGGTCGAGCGGCTGGAACGCCTTGGCCTTCGGCGTCATGGCGGCCATGCGGTGATATTCCTCAGCGGCGAGAATGGTGCCAACGCCGACGCATTCACCGTGAATGCCGGCGGCCTGTTCGAATCTCGGCGGCTTCATTTCCACCAGATGCGCCATCAGGTGTTCCGAGCCGGAGGCGGCGCGGGAGTTGCTGAGCATCTGCATGGTCAGGCCGCTGATCATCTGCGCGTAGGTCATGGCCTCGATGTCGGCGGGCTTGCCGTCGAGCAGGTCGTGCGCGCAGCGCAGCATGGTGTGCAGCGCGTCCTCGGCCATCTCCGCCACGCGCTCGCAGTAAAATTCGCCCGTGACGAGGTGGGCGATGCGCCAGTCGGCCAGCGAGACGTACTTGGCCAGAATGTCGCAGATGCCGCTGGCCATCAGGAAGGCCGGCGCGCCGGAGAGAATATCCAGATCGCAGAGCACCAGCTCCGCAGCATTCATCGGGATCGAGCATTTTTTGCCGTCGATGATGATGGAGCAGATATTGGCGGTAAACCCGTCGGCGCTCGCCACGGTGGGCACACACACAAACGGAATGCCGAGCTGATACGCGCTGTAGCGCGCGAAATCCGTGATCGTTCCGGAGCCGACGGACACGAGAAAATCGGGAGATTCCAGCTCCGCCATCATGGCCTCAGTGCGCTCCTTCGTAGTGCTCAGACCCTTGGCCTCCAGAATGATCTGCTGGTCGGCACGCGGGTGCTCGGCGGTCAGCTTGTAGGTGTTCGTATCATAAATAATCGTGCGGCGGCCGGTCAGGCCGATCTCCTTCAGGTACCGATCCATGTTGTTGAAGCAGCCGGATTCGATCACGACCTTTTTCGTAGTGACAGTATGGGTGCGGCCGCAGGAGCAAAGACCGTCGTATTGGGTGCAGTCGAGAATCATAGTGCAAACTTCCTTTCCCTTAAAGACTGGCATTTCTTTTATCAATGTGATAGTATCAGATTTACCCGATAAAATCAATTCCAACCATACGCCGAATGGCGGAAAATTGAGGTTTTTTCCATGGAAGAACGCTTGAAAATTGCAATTTTGAATCCGGCGGGAAATGTCACGGCCGTCGTTTTGTCGGAGATTTCGCCGCAGCGGCGCGCTGCTTTGGCGGAGCGGCTGCTCTCGCTTCCGGAGCTGCACATTGAGCAGGCGGCGTTTCTCGCGCCGCCGCAGCTTGGCGGGGAAATTCGTCTGGAAATGATGGGAGGCGAATTTTGCGGCAACGCGCTGCGCTGTGCGGGCTATTTTCAGGCGCTGTGCCGCGCTGAGCAGGGCAAATGCTGCGTTATGGCGGAAATCAGCGGTGCGCCCGGCGTCCTGCCGGTGATGGTGGATACGGCGCAGAATATGGCGTCGACCACGATGCCGCTGCCGGTATCCGTGGAGACGCTCGCCTGGCCGGAGACAGCGGTGCACCGCGTCGCGTTTGACGGGATTACGCACTATGTCATCGACCGGGCGGAGCCGGACGACGCGCTCGTACAGCGCGCGATTCAGGACGCGGGGGCGTGCCCCGCTGTCGGCGCCATTTTTCTGAACCGTGCCACCGGCGCCATCCGCCCCATTGTCTATGTGCGGGAAACCGGCTCGTGCGTGGCGGAGACGAGCTGCGCCTCGGGCAGCACGGCGGCTGCCGTTGTGCTGTCGTCAGATCTGCGCGACGGCATCACGGAAATCGGCGTCGGCCAGCCCGGCGGCGATCTGGAGGTCGGTGTGCGCAAGGAGTCGGGGCAGGTAACGGGGCTTTCCATCGGCGGCCCGGTACGTCTGGAGCAGATCATCGAGCTGCGCATACCGGACGAAGCGTCCGCCTGCCCGCAAGGGTAAAAGCATTGCAAAACGCAGGCAGCCAGCAGGAGCAAGCGCTCTCTGCTGGCTGCCTGTGCTGGGGGTACTCATCTCACAGGAGTGTTTTTGCTTTGCAGGGTCCTGCTTATTGTGCGCTGCCGCATTTGATGGACTTGATTGCATCCTGACGCCAGTGCACTTAGTCTTTTGGACGATACCACTTCTTCATTGCTTTCAAAGATGAAATAACGCAAGCTGCAAAGTGCAGTACGTTCTGAAACGAAGATTGGATGAGAATCTTGAATTCATTATAACGTCTGCGTCCGGCTTGTCAATATGACGGTGTGGAGCTGTTTTTATGCTGCGAGCAGTTCGAGCGTCTCCTTTTTGACACCCGGTTTGGTTCGTTTTTTCTGCTTAAACTGCGTATCTTTACGCCGGCTTCGAAGCAAAGAAAAGCCCCTGTAACCGTTAAGATTACAGGGGCTTTTCCGGTATTCCAATGTGGAGCTGCTGGGCAGATTCGAACTGCCGACCTCATCCTTACCAATTCTTGCCCCGCCTTTTTTTGCTTGTCGTATCTTGACGCAGTTTAACACAGATTTTCGTTGATATTACAGTGTTTCCAGGCTGCACGACTGTTTTGCTTTTCGTATCTTGTCACAGCTTGTTATGTAGTGGTTTTTCGTGTATGTAGTGGTTTTTGTAGTGGTTTTTCTGGAGCGGCTCACAGACGCACCAGGGCGCGCAGCCGCTCCAGGATCGCGCAGGCCGCCAGGGCGCAGCCAGAGGCCAGCAGGGTCTCACATGCTGCCGGAGCGGCTCACAGGCGCACCAGGGCGCGCAGCAGCCGCTCCAGGATCACACAGGCCGCCAGGGCGCAGCCGGAGGCCAGCAGCGTCTCACATGCTGCCGGAGCGGCTCACAGGCGAACCAGGGCGCTCCCTGCTGCTATCGGCAGAGAGCGCCCTGTTTTTATCATGCCTGTTTTTCTTTCAAAGCCTCCCGGAATACCTCACCCGCGCGCTTTATGCTTTCTTGGTCTGCATGTGTGTACATGCGCAGCGTTACGGCCTTGTCACTATGCCCCAGCGCCTCCGATACAGATGCAATGTCAGCGCCGTTTGTGATCGCTACAGAGGCGAAAGAATGACGCAGCTTGTGCGGGTGCATACCCTGCACGCCGTAGCGCTCACCAAACTTGGAAAAGTAGCGCGTAGGGCTTTGCGGGTGCATAGGTTCATAGCTGCCCTGTTTAGTGAACACGTAAACGCTCACCGCGCTTTCACTCTGCTGCTGTCTGTGCTGCCGGAGCAGGGGCAGCAGCGCTGCACTAAAATACACTGTGCGCTCCCTTCCGTTTTTGGGGGTATCAAGATACACGCCCTTTTCCGGGGTGTAACACAGATTGCCTTTGATGGTAATGGAGCGGCTTTCCATGTCAATATCTTCCCAGCGCAGCGCGCAGCACTCGCCGCGCCGGATTCCTGTTTCAAGCAGCAGAGAAACATATAACCGCCATTGGAGCGGCTCACCCTCCAGGCATTGCAGGATATAGGAAAGTTCATCAGCCGTGAAAGCGTCAACCTCACCCCCGGTCTTTTCACCCTTGCGGGGCTTTGGGCGCTCGACCTTGTCCATTGGGTTGCGCGGGATCGCGTCATTTAGATACGCCATTTTGAAAAACGTTGACAGCAGCGAATAGTGTTTTATAACCGTAGCGTGTGCAAGTCCTTCCCTTTGCATGGAGAGCAGCAGCGCGGAAATATTCGCGGGTGTAATGTCCGGCATTTTCAGATCCCCTATAGCGGGGTAAATGCGGTTGTTTAGGCATTGCTGCCATACTGTGCGCGTGTTCTCGCTGATAGAAACGGCCTTTGACGGCATGAAAACGTTTTCCCCGTATTCCTTGAAGGTCTGCACCTTTGCGGCCTCGCGCAGCCGCTCCCGCGCCAATTCCTTTTTATCCTCGCGCCCCAGGGCAGCGCCTGCCTGCACTTGTCTTTCAAAGTCACGCGCAGCCTTGTTTAATTCGCGCTCGATTGTGCGCTTGCTCCAGCCATCAGCCGGATACCAGCGCTTGTAAACCTTGGATTTCCCGCGCCCCCGGCTCACGCCGATTTCATAAAACAGGACACCGGATTTAGTGTATTTTTCCCGGATTGATGCCATATATTGAGACCTCCAGAAAGAAAAGATAAAAAAGGGGTATTGACATCGGTCACGATTCAAGTATAATAGACGGCAAAGCAAGATGCAAGATATTTAATCACAATTGCAGACTTGCGGCGGGAGATTCCCGTACAATCAGAGCCGAGAGCCTTGAGGGCCGAGGGCCTATAATGTTACCACGTTATAGGTATGCCCTAAGGACAACAACAAGAGCCAGTGCCTAAGTGCCAGAGCCTATAACGTTCATTGCGTGATAGGTGCAGCTAGGCCAGGCAATTATAAATCCGGCCAGCGCTCCAGCAGCCCGCGCCACGAACAAAAAACGCTTTGCGTAGTCGTGGTATGGTCGGCATATTGTGAGCGAGAGCCTTTGAGCGAGAGCCACTGACAACGCAATGCAGCGTGTTGTCAGTGGTTCTCGCTCTTTTTGCGTTCAAACCACTTTGGGAAAGGAGAAATCCGCATGAACAAAGCACCATTCCAGAAAATCACAGAGGCCAGCAAAACAACTGGGCTTTCGCAGTCGTTCCTCCGCAAAGGCTGCAAGGCCGGGAGCGTGCCGCATATCGTGAGCGGCAACGTGTATTACATTGATGTGGAGCGGCTGCTTGAGCGGCTGCGCACGTCGCCGGAGGCGTTCAGCGCCGTGCAAGGGGGTAAATAATGCCCAGGACACGAAAGGTAAAACGAGTGGAGGCGGGGCAGCTTGTGAAGATCACCACATACACACAAGTCTTTCCACAGGATCAACCGGAGCACCGCGCCGCAAAGGCCAAAGCGACAAACGCCGCCCGGCAGCGCATAAACGACAAGTGCTCATATGAAAAGCTGGAGGAGCGGCTATACGCGAATTTCACCAGCGCGGATTATGTCGTTACCCTCACCTATGACGAACAGCACCAGCTCACGAAATGGAAGTACATTCGCGCAGCTATGGCGAATTTCCTCAAACGCTTGCGCTATGCGCGCGGAAAGCGCGGGGAGACCTTGCGTTATATCTATGTAACGGAGGGGCTGCACGGAGACAAGCGCGTTCATCATCATATGGTTATCAATGCACCCGGCACAGGCGTTGACATTCTGGAAGAGGTCAAAGCCTGCTGGAGAGAGGGAGCGGTAACAAAAGTGGAGCGGCTTGACATGCTTTCCCTTGGAGCGCTTTCAAAGTATCTCACAAAGGAAAACGTAGAGACCGGGCGCGCCTTTAAGGGGTCTCATTCCTGGATTGCCTCGCACAATCTGAAAGCGCCAAAGATAACATACGAATTTAACGACATTGGCAAAGTACCATTTGCACCGCCCGGCGCGCATGTGATCGCCTCCGAAAGCATGAAAACAGACAACGGCTTTGGAAGTTACACATACTTGAAGTATATTCGCGCCGGAGAGCAGCCGCAGGCGAACACATAACGCCAGCGGAATGAAAGGGCAGAGAGCACGCCGCAGGCATAAAAACGCTATGCCGGAGCGGCTGCCCTGCCGCGCACAATCAAGCCACAGCAGCGGCTAAATTGTGCAGCTTTCACAAAAAAGTGAATACGCGTTTATAACTTGAAACAAGGTATATCTTTTGGAGGAAGGCCGTCAAAAACGTTGAAATACCAACGTTTAGCGGGTATGATTGCACTATGAGCACCGGAGCGGCTTTGCATCAGCTTTTCAGAGGCCAGCGCCGCCGCGCTTGTGCCCAATTCGGACACGCCGGAGCGCAGCCGCTCCAGGATCGCGCAGAGCGCACAAGGGCGCGCAGCCGCTCCAGGCCGCCCCAGGGGGAGCACCCCTCCCCCGGTCAAGAGGCGCGCTCATGCCGCCAGCGCCGATATACCCCCGAAGTATTATTTTTTTCTCATATACGCGGAATAAACAAAGCGCGCAGGCCGCATGTGTGATTCATGCGCGCGTGATCGCGCAGGCCGTCCAGATCGCACCAGGGAGCGCAGCCGCTCCAGGATCACAGAGGCCGCCAGGGCGCAGCGGAGGCCAGCAGGGTCTCACACGCTGCCGGAGCGGCTCACAGAGCACAGCAGCCGCTCAATAGCGGACACAGAAAGAGAGGTTAAACCATGAACGACAAAAAGAAAATCAAAGCGCAGGCTTTCACCCTTGAGGTTGACGGCAAAAAGAGCACGTACCGCCTCACAAAAACAAGGCCGTCCATGATTCTGTATTTCGAGCACAAAGACGTTTACAGCGACCAGGGCACGACAAAATGTGAGCAGCGCAAGGCTGCCGCTTTCCTGGACGCAGCCTTTGCGCACATGGAAGAGATTGCGCCGGAGCACAAGCGCGCGATATTGTCTGATTATGGCCTTGTAGAGGTCGAGCAGCAGGCCGCGCCCGTGGAATGGTTGGAGGGGGTCGGAATCATGCCCCGCGTGAAGAATAACCGCATTGTCTGCCCCACTTGCCAGCGCGTGACGGAGCAGAGAGTAACGCCAGACGCGGAGGCTGACAATTGGCCTTTCGTCTGTCCGTATTGCAACACGGGGCATTATATCAGCTTTATTGGGGAAAACGTTGAAGTGCCAGAGCCGTAAACAGCGCCCCGCCACCCCTTGAAAAGCCTCGCCCGCGCAGCCGCTCCAGGATCGCGCAGGCGCACCAGGCGCAGCCGGAGGCCAGCAGCGCCTCACATGCTGCCGGAGCGGCTCACAGACGCACCAGGGAGCGCAGCAGCCGCTCCAGGATCGCGCAGGCCGCCAGGGCGCAGCCGGAGGCCAGCAGGGTCTCACATGCTGCCGGAGGACGCCCAGGGCGCACCAGGGAGCGCAGCAGCCGCTCCAGGATCGCACAGGCCGCCAGACGCAGCCGGAGGCCAGCAGCGTCTCACGTGCTGCCGGAGGCCACCCAGGGCGCACCAGGGAGCGCAGCAGCCGCTCCAGGATCGCAGAGGCCGCCAGGGAGCAGCGCAGGCCAGCAGCGCCTCACATGCTGCCGGAGCGGCTCACAGGCGCACCAGGGAGCGCAGCAGCCGCTCAGACCTCCGGTGATTCTCAGGGCGCAGCTCCGAGCGGCTCACAGCATACATAGAGCTATCCCCCCCTTGTTCCTTGCGGAGCACAAGCGGACGGCCCTAGCGGCGGTGTTAGGTATTTCCAAATCCGCTGAAAAAATTCGCCGGGGGGGGATCGCGCGCGACAGGATAAAACCACGCCCGCGTGCCACGGGTTATATTCGCGCGGGTACACTTAAGGGCTGCGCAAACTATCCCAAACAGAAGCCGCACTTTTTACACACAAAACGGCCAAGGAAACGCATAAATGATACCGGATTATAGCCAAAATAATGCACCCAGGACGCACGGCAGCCACGCAGCCGCTCAGACCTCTGGTGATCTCCAGGGCGCAGCTCCGAGCGGCTCACAGAGCCCAGGAGCGGGCCCAGGTTGCATAGCAGCCACGCCCTTTGGTGATCTCCAGAGCGCAGCTCCGAGCGGCTCACAGAGCCCAGGGCAAGCCCAGGACGCACGGCAGCCGCTCAGCCGCTCAGCCGCTCAGACCTCTGATGATCTCCAGGGCGCAGCTCCGAGCGGCTCACAGAGCCCAGGAGCGGGCCCAGGTTGCACAGCAGCCATGCAGCCGCTCAGACCTTCGGTGATTTCCAGGGCGCAGCTGGAGCGGCTCACAGAGCCCAGGAACGGGCCCAGGACGCACAGCAGCCACGCAGCCGCTCAGACCTCTGGTGATCCTCAGAGCGCAGCTCTGAGCGGCTCACAGAGCCCAGGAGCGGGCCCAGGAAACACGGCAGCCGCTCAGCCGCTCAGACCTTCGGTGATCCTCGCGGCGCAGCTCCGAGCGGCTCACGGCGGGCCACATGGAAACAAAGTGAAAGACCGAGCCAAAAGCGGCCCGGCCTTTCACGTTTCACTTGTGGTGAGGTGGGTTTTCTGTCTTGCCGTCTCGGTGTGCCAGCACCGGGCAGCTTATTGCGGCAAAGTGCGAGCGACCGAATATAGCGCGGAAGTCGCGTGGTTGAGCTGTTCGGCTGATACGTCAATATCACGCTGGATTACTGACAGCGCAGCTAAGTACATCGGCAACCGAACCGTGAAGGATTTACGAATGCAGTCAGATTCGGAAGATATTGCGTTGTATGCCTCAAGTTCAAGGTGTTCACACACTAATGCACACGCTTGGCGCGCTTGGTCTAAGGTGCCTGCAACATTTTCAAATTCGGTTGCATAGTCAAGGGCCGCGTTACGATCTATTCCCATGCTTACACCCCCTTACGCCACGCAGAAGCGGCGCACAGTTGCCGTCTTGGTGAAGCGCTCGCACAGCTCCGGTGCTGCCTTGCGCAGAGCGGAAGCGTCGAGCCTGGTGCTGGTTACGAGCTTCCAGGTAACCTTGTAATCCTTCCCGGCCAGTTCATCGACGGCGGCAGCGCTCATGTACGCCTTAATAGCGTCCTGGATGGCTGCGATCTCTGCATTGAGTTCTTCGGCCATGCGGCGCAGCTCGCGCAGCTCGTTGACCTTGGCTTGCATTTCATTGTTGCTCATTGGTATAGCTCCTTTCCTGTTCGGTGGGAGTGGCCCGTCTGGAATGTATAAGCTTCAAAGCATTCCCAATTCACCAGTATGTCTGGGCCGCTTGCCGGGGGTTTGTTCCCGCTCCCTTGATCTGTCTATATATTACTATATCGGGGACGATATATCAATTCGCAGAATAAACAAATATATCGGGGGCAATATGTGCAATGTGTATATTGTACCCAATATAGCATCGTGGTATAATCAATCGAGGTGATTATATGCCAGCGAGTAAAGCACAGCAGAAAGCAGTTGCTAAGTATATGGCTGCAAACTATGATGAAATCAAGCTAAGAGTGAAAAAAGGAAAACGGGACGAAATCAAAGCCCACGCAGAGCAGCGCGGCGAAAGCGTCAACGCCTTTATAAACCGCGCCATTGATAGCCAGATGGAGCGCGACAACGAAAGCGCAGAATAGCGCGCAGCCGCTCCAGGCGTGATATATTGCGGGGTGTTCTCTGCCGATAGCAGCAGGGAGCGCCCCGCTTTGCGTGTAGCAGCCGCTCCAGGATCGCGCAGGCCGCCAGGGCGCAGCCGGAGGCCAGCAGGGTCTCACATGCTGCCGGAGCGGCTCACAGGGGCACCAGGGCGCGCGCAGCCGCTCCGGGATCACAGAGGCCGCCAGGGCGTGCAGCAGCCGCTCCAGGCATGAAAAAAGCCGGGGCGGCTTGAGCCGCTCCGGCGTGTTTTTGGGGGCATGTAGTGGTTTTTGTAGTGGTTTTTGTGCGGCGTGTCTTTCTGACAGAAAAAGTAAAAACCTCGAATCCGTTGAGATTCAAGGCTTTTTTCTGGAGCTGCTGGGCAGATTCGAACTGCCGACCTCATCCTTACCAAGGATGCGCTCTACCGACTGAGCTACAGCAGCATACAAAGCCCGCGGAGCGGTTGCTCCGCGGGTGGCGACCGAGAAGGGACTTGAACCCTCGACCTCTAGCGTGACAGGCTAGCGTTCTAACCGACTGAACTACTCGGCCTCGTCGCCTCAGCGCTTGACTAATATAGCAAATATTTTAACGCCTGTCAAGCATGTTTTTTCACTTTTTTCTCCGATCCCGTATTTTTCTCCCCGACGCGCGTTTTCCATCTGACCGAAAAATTTGATTTTGCACTTGCATTTTATGATCCGGTGTGTTATAGTGTTTGAGCAATAAAAAGCGAGGCCATATCCGGGTGTAGCGCAGTTGGTAGCGTGCTTGAATGGGGTTCAAGAGGCCGGAAGTTCGAATCTTCTCACTCGGACCATAAAAAATCCGCAAATGCATTGATACACGTGCATTTGCGGATTTTTTATTTATGCGCTGCTGCACAATCATTCTGGCCGGAAATCTTGCGAATAAGATGCCTATTGCTACTATATTGCAACTTGATCACAGCGCGTCGGTGATCTTCCGAAGATCTTCGTAGCGCACATCCTGATAATCCATGAGCTGCCGTTCCGACGTGTGGCCGATCAGCGCCAGCTTATCCTTCAGCGGCGCGTCGATGGGCTTGGCCAGCGTGGCGAATGTATGCCGGCAACTGTGCGGCGTCAGCCTGTGCGGAGGCTCGGACAGCGGCTGCACGCCTACCGCGGCGAGGACATCATAAAAAATGGCTCGATATTTTCGGATCGTCAGCGCATTTCCGTCCGGCCCGCAGAATACTGCGCCGGAGCTTCGGCCGCCGATCAGGCGATCGACGATCGGCTGGATCTTCGGCGACACCGTGACGGTACGATTGATGCCGGCCTCCGTCTTGATTCCGCCGATAAAGGCGCGCTCCGTCTGATTGTAGTCCTCAACGCGCAGCGCGATAAATGCCGACGGCCGGAATCCAAGGTAGCAATGGCAGTAGATATAATCCGCATACGGCACCTTGCCGATTGCCTGGCGGACCTTCTCCAGCTCTTCCGCGGACAGGCCTTGCTTGTGCCCGCTGCCGTCGGCGTCGATGCGCAGGAACGACGCCAGATTCGGCTGCCCGGACACATTCTGCGGCACGTAGCCGCGCGGGATGCCGTACTTGTACACTAGCCCCAGCACGGTTTTCGCGTTCTCCAGCGTCCGGCGGCCGTGCTCGCAGCTATCCATGCACTCCTGCAGATCGTCGATATCCTGATCCTGCATCGGCACGTCCCAGGCGTCTCGGAACACAGCAAAGCCGGACGCATAGCAATTCATCGTGCTTTTTGATTTTTTGTGCGTTGGCTGCCAGAGATCATACAGCTCCTTCAGCGTGGTTGCCGTTTTATCCTGCTCCACGGCTGGCGGCTGCTTTGCGTGCTTCGTTGGCCGCATGTCCAGCTCCGTTCCGAGGATCGGAAGATAATTCAGCGCGTCGATGCGCCGGACGAAATCCGAGCGCGTCGCGACGATCCGGCGCTTTTTCGGCGGATCAGAGCCGGGGATGATCTCGTAGCCCAGTGTTTTCGCCGCGCGATATTTCCCGTTTGGCTGCTTGTATACGCTTCCTTGGCCATTGCCCCTGGACTTCACGCCTTTGCGCGCCGGCTTTTTTTGCACCTGCTTTTTGCCGCACAGATTGCAGTACAGGCTTCCATCCGGCAGATCTGCGCCGCATTTTATGCATTGCATCCTTTTAGCTCCTATGATATGATAAAAGGGCAGACTACTCCCTTGTGGTGAGGTGGGTTTTCTGTCTTGCCGTCCAGGTGTTGGTAGCGCCTGGGCGGCTTTTGTTTTTGTGTCCAAATTGGACACGTGAAATTTCTTTAGACGTTCTTGTTTTTTCCGTAAAAAATTTTCCCAGCACGTAAGTTTTTGTGATAATAGCACGACAACGCGATACCCTTATCTGGATTTACGCACCTTTTCGCGTCGCTGCACTGCTCATACCGGGAGCAGCACCCATATTCCGAAGGATATGATTCGATCTGCGCTCCGAGTATGGCCTGCAGCGAAGGTATGTATTGATCGATGTCGGGCGCGGAGCTGATAGGAATCCGTATGTAATCTTGATCGGATGGAATTATCTCTATCTTTGTATCATCCGGCAGCAGCCGAGCATAGTTTTTTGATACGGAAAAATAAGTTTTTGCGCCCTGCATCTTCAGCCTGAAAATCACAGATCGAGTTCTTCCGAGTGTCACGGAGCCGTAGTTTGATTTTGTATCCGCATAAGCTAGCTGATTCTCATCTACATAGTATTTACTAAGCGTTTCGAGCAGGGACGGCTCAACCCGCAGATATGCTATTTTCTCAGGTGTCAGAATTTCCATATCGTCAAACGTCATTTGCTCCACAATAGACGCCTCCTTTTGCGAGCGCTAGAAACTGTTCTTCATCCAAAAATTCGATATTTGCGGTTCCGCTGGCGTTGAGTTGATATGCTTTTTCCTCTTTCGTGCTCAGTCCGTCGTCTCCGACGAGCGCTATGTCCTGCATGCCGACCACGAGGTAATCCGTCTTCCGCGAAACGGACGACTTCACGATCGCACCGGAATCAACGGCAATCTGCATTGCTGTCCGCCGCTCAATTGATAACTCTCCAGTAAAAACAATATTCTTTCCATACAGAGGGCTAGATGTATCAATGCATTCGACGGATTGATGTATATCAGATGGACGCGCGTATTTTTTCGTTCTCCTCCGTACCGGATTGAATAATGGGGATTCTTCCGGAATATCGCACACAAAGTACTTCGCGTGGATTGGTATGCCTTTTCCGATGAAGTACAACATCAAATTTGCGCAGGATACCGCATCTGACTCAGAATTATGATGGCACTCGCAGCAAATTCCATACTCTGCGCAGAGATCGGTCAACTTCAAATTTGCGATATGTAATTGCTCGCGCGCGATTGTCATTGTGCAGTAGCATTCTGTTTCGGGCATATCAATCCCATACCGAATGCAAGCTTTTCGCAAAACATTGACGTCAAACGCTGCGTTGTGCGCAACAATCGGGAAATTCCAAAAATACGGGATTACCTCTTCCCATACATCCGGGAATGTGGGTGCATCTTGTACTTCTTCCGGCGTAATGCCGTGAATTTTGATTGCGTGAGGGCTGAACTCGGCTTCCGGATTGATTAAATAATTTAGTTCCCTTACTATTTTCCCATCTTTTACAACTGCCAAACCGAGTGAGCATGGGGCGCTATTGTCGTAATCTGCAGTTTCAAAATCAAATGCGACAAAGTCCATTTGAGGCTCTCTCCTCTCTGGTTTACGTGTCCAAATTGGACACAATCACAGCTTTGCCCGCAGCTCGACCACGCGGCCGAGGATCGTCACGGGCAGGCTCTCAATTTCTTCATTGCTATAGTACATTGGCTCGTAGGCCGGATTGCTGGGTATCAGCGTCACGCCCTGCGGGCTTTTTTTGATGCGCTTGACAGTGGCGTCGTTTCCGTTGACGAGCGCGACCGCAATGTCGCCGCTGTCCACGTCCGGCTGGCGGCGGACGATCACCACGTCGCCGTCAGAAATTTTCGGCTCCATGCTCTGGCCTTTAATCTGCAGCCCGAAGTATTCGCCATTTCCGATTTCATCGACGCTGATATCTTCCCAGTCGATTACTTCCTCGATCGCGTCGATCGGGATGCCGGCAGCCACGCGGCCGAGGACGGGGATACGTATGTATTCACCATGCTTTTTTCTCCCCGAAACTCCGCCAAGCAAGTAATCGAGCGTGACATCAAAATAGTCTGCAATCCGCCGATATGTATTGATGTCGGCTTCATATTTTCCGGTTTCGTATCCCGATAGTGCGGCTTGGCTAACATTTATGTCCTTCGCTAAATCAGCTTGCTTGATACCTTTTTGATTTCGCAATTCCCTAATTTTATTCATTTTATCAACTCCGTTGATAACAATCTAATTGATTTTTTATATGATGTAAATATAAAATCAAGAAACTCGAAAAAATATATTGACATATCAAGAAACTTGATTTAATATAGAATGCGTAATCAATATTATTGATATGCCAGGAGGTGATATCTTGGAGGGCATTAAAATCTATCGGCAGAAGAACGGTATAACACAGGCGGCGCTCGCAAATATCCTCGGCGTTAAGCAGACGACTGTCGCAATGTGGGAAACAAACGGGAGCTACCCGCGAGCTGAAATGTTACCAGCTATCGCCAAGACGCTTGGCTGCTCCATTGACGCGCTCTATGACGCGCCCGCCTGATGATTCCATTTTACCACGCAGTGTAGATAATATTTTTGGCGCAGGAGGTGAAAATTGTGCAAATTCGCATCGAATGCACATCTACCGAAGTTGCCGACCTCGTATCGGGTCTCCAGCTCGTCGTGCGGCAACACGAATTATTCAGCAACGAAATCCCAGGCGTTGCAGACAGAGTCTGCGAGATTATTCAGGATCGAAAGCAATCGGGCCAGATTTGGAAATAATCTCAGCCGATATTTTTGACGCAGGAGGTGATATGCATGGATGATCGCGCCAAAAAAGCAATTGCGGCGATGAAGCGAGGCGCAGACCCCTTGTGCGCGCTGGCTCGCGAAATTCGGGAAACGAACGATCCGAACGAGGCTTGGGCGCTGTGTGCAACCGGAAAATGGATTGTGCTGCTTTCGGCCTCGATCGGATCAACGGTTCGCTATTCGCTTGGAAGAGTCAGAGACTAGCTCCAAAGCGGCGGCTCTTGCTCATCGTTGACTATGCCCATGCAATACCGGAAATAGGCGGTATGGGATCCATCTTCCTCAACTCTCGTGCCGCCTACTATTCCAAGGCAAGTCCAACCGTCCGATAGCATTTGATCGGCCTTCTGGTCGCCTTCAACTTCGCAGACCATATTAAATTCCGAAAAATCCATTTTTTCACCCCCTTTCGAACGGATTTTACCATGAAAGGGAGGAAATTACAAGGAGGTGACGCCATGAAAGGAATGGCAACCTGCCGCAAGGCGGCGGGCATGACGCAGGTCGCGTTTGCGGCAGCTATCGGCGTGAGCCAGTCGAGCGTTGCGGCGTGGGAGGCGGGAGTCTCTTACCCCTCCGCGGACAAGCTGCCCGTGATCGCCAAGACGCTGGGCTGCTCCATCGACGCGCTGTACGGCGCGCCCGCCTGATGATTCCATTTTACCACGCAAGGAGGTACTGCACCATGCAGGATAATTACCGCAACATCTACAAAAGGGCAAGGGAGACTTCCGGGATGACGCAGGAGCGCTTCGCCGAGGCGCTTGGCCTGAGCGTCGAGAGCGTCCGCCTGTACGAGACAGGGCGCGGTTTGCCGTCCGACGATGTCGTCGTGGACATGATCGCGATCTCCGGCCTGCAGGTGCTCGGCTATCAGCACTTGCTCAATAAGTCGCGCGTCGCGGCGGAGATTCTGCCGGAGGTGGCGGAGTGCTCGCTGCCGCAGGCGGTGATCCAGCTCATCTGCCGAATCCGCGACTTCGGCGACCGCCACCGCACCGACGACTTGATGAACATTGCCGCCGACGGCCGCATCGACGACCACGAGCGCGCGCTCTTCGACGAGATCGTCGCCGAGCTGGATAGCGTCGTGCAGGCAGCGATGCAGCTCAAATATGCACAAGGAGGACAATTATGACGATTGAGGATATCAAGGCAATGGACAAGCCGTATCTGATTCCAAAGGACGTCGCGCCGCTGCTTGGCTGCGACCCGTACACGATTAATGTCTGCGCAAAGCAATGCCCGGAACGGTTGGGCTTCCCGGTGATCCTGATGGGCAGCCGCGTCCGCATCCCGCGCGAGGGATTTATCCGCTTTTGGATGGGCGAGACGGTGGTGAAGGCTGTATGAGCTTCGCGGGGCATAAAAAAAGAGCCGCACCCGCGGCAACGGGTACGACTCAACGCCAAGTAATCAGCATCTTTATTTTATCCCATATTCGGGATTTTTGCAAGGGGTGATTTTGAATGGCAACCATTTTCCGCGTAGAAAAGAGCGCAAATTACACCGTGATGTCCAACTATCACCTCGACGATGCGCGGCTGAGCTTGAAAGCGATCGGGCTGCTATCCAAGATTCTGCGTATGCCGGACGGCTGGGACTATTCCATAGAGGGGCTCTCGCGCATTTGCCGCGAGGGCAAGGCCGCGATCCGGAGCGCGATTGAGGAGCTGGAGGAGGCGGGCTACATCGTCCGCCGCCAGACGCACGGAGAGGGCGGCCAGTTTGCTGGGAATGAGTACATCGTGTATGAGCAGCCGCATTTCGATGCTGAAAAATCACCGTCGTGCGAAAATCAAACGACGGTAGAAGAATCACCGTCGTGCGGTTTTCCGTCGACGGAAAATCCGTCGTCGGGAAACCCGTCGTCGGAAAACCGCACGCAAATAAATACTATCTTAGCAAATACTATACCCCCTAAAGCCCCCCAAGGGGGGCGGCGGCGTCGTGAGCCGAAAAAAGCGCCGGACTGGGAGCCGGAGCGTTTCGCCGCATTCTGGGCGTACTACCCCAGAGGAGAGTCCAAGCAGGCAGCAATTGCAGCGTGGGACAAGCTGCGCCCGTCCAGTGAGCTGATCGACGAGATGGCGCGGGCACTCAAACGGCAAACGCAAACGGAAGAATGGCAGCGCGGCGTCGGCATCCCGTATGCGTCGACCTGGCTCAATCAGCGCCGGTGGGAAGATGAGCAGCGGGCACCGAATCCGCCCGCGGACGACGAAGGGAGCTTGCCGTTATGGACATGAGAGATCACCGCATTCTGGACGCCGAGACCGCCGTACTCGGCAGCATCCTGATCGCGCCGGAGATCGTCGGCGAGGCGATGCTGCGGCTGCGCGCAGAGGATTTTCTCGACGCCGAGTACCGCAGCGTGTTTGCGGCAATCCGCAGACTTTGGCAGCAGAGCCGCCCGGTGGACGCCGTGACGGTGCTGCACCAGCTCGGCGGCGACGCCTACGAGCCGTTTCTTCGGCAGATCATGGAGGCGACGCCGACCGCCGCAAACTGGGAGGCCTACGCGGACATCCTCGCCGAGCAGGCGCGTCTTACCCGGATCAAGGCGTCGGCGGTGCAGATCGTAAATGCAGTGACGCTGGACGATGCGCGCGCCGCGGTCGAGGCGGCCGGCACGCAGCTCTGCGCCCGGCGCGACGCCCGCGCCGTCAGCTTTGCCGATGGCCTTTCGGACTTTTACCGCCGCCAGGCGGCAGGCAAGGTGCCGAACTACATACCATGGGGCATCCGGCAGCTCGACGAGCAGCTCTATGCAGAGCCGGGGGATTTTATCATCCTGGGCGGCTACCCGTCCGCGGGCAAGACGCTGCTAGCAACGCAGTTTGCCTGGCACATGGCATCTACACGCCGGGTCGGATTTTTCTCGTTGGAAACCAGTCCGGCGAAGATCTTCGACCGCCTGATCTCACAAGTGGCCGAGATCAATTTCACTCGCATCAAGCGGCACACGATGCAGTCGGCGGACTATACTGCCGCTGGAAAGCTGGCGTACAACCCGGACGCCGTGCATCTGGATGTGATCAACGCATCCGGCTTTGATGTCGCGGACGTACAGGCGCACGCGCTGGCCAAGCAGTACGATGTGATTTTTCTGGACTACGTGCAGCTCCTTCGCGCTACCGGAAACACCC
This sequence comes from Clostridiales bacterium, assembly GCA_004556965.1. Classification (GTDB taxonomy): domain Bacteria; phylum Bacillota; class Clostridia; order Oscillospirales; family Oscillospiraceae; genus CAG-103. The sequence continues at coordinate 60,242 of SFFE01000008.1, forward strand.
GAGTGGAGCAGGTGACCAACATCTCGCTCGCGCTGCACACGATGGCGCAGCGAACCGGCATCACGATTGTCGCGCTCTCGCAACTCTCCCGCCCGGAGAAGGGCGCGGCCAAGAGCCTCACACCGCAGATGTCCGACTTGCGCGAGTCCGGGCAGTTGGAACAGGACGCGGACGCGATCATGATCCTAAAGGCCGCGCCGGACAATATCCGCACACTCTCCATCGTGAAGAACAAGGAGGGCGAGCGCGGCGCGATCAAGCTAAATTTTGACGCAGCACATCTGACGCTGATGCCGATCTCTGGCCGTGAAGCGCAGGACGACGAGGACGAAGAAGATTTCCCCAAAATGCAGGCATGGCCGAAGAAGGAGTCGGATTAATGAAAGTAGGAGATAAGATCGGCCATTTGCGGCCTACATTTGGCGCGATCCACGACGCCAAAGAGGATCGCCGCACATTCCCGGCAACGGTAGTGTACATTCACCCGGAAGGAAGATTCATCTCGGTCGAATTTGAGCTTCCGCGCGGCCGAAAGTGCCGCGAGAGCTTTTATTTTGAAAATCGGCAGGGCGCGGCAACGCCCAGAAAGGAAAATGAGCATGAAAGTAATCAGCATCGTAAATCTAAAAGGCGGCGTCGGTAAAACGGTCACCGCCGTGAACATGGCGGCGATCCTCGCGACCGAGCACAACAAGCGCGTGCTCGTGATCGACGCCGACCCGCAAGCCAATGCGACCCGATTTTTCGGCGCGCAGGATGCGCCCGCGACGCTGTGCGACCTGTTTGCCGGGCGCACCACATGCTATGACGACATCGTATGGCAGACGCAGATCGCGGGTGTGGACATCGCCCCGGCGACGATCGACCTGCTCGCGTTTGATGTCGCTGCCGCCACGGAAGAGCAGGGGATCGTCCGCATGCTCTCCGATCTCTGCACCGCAGCCGAGGAGGATAGCGCCTATGACTATGCTATCATCGACTGCCCGCCGGGCTTTACCGCGGTCAGCATTTCCGGCATCGCGGCGAGCGACGACGTAATCATACCGGCCAAGGTGGACGCCTTTGCGATGTCCGGCATCGACGAGCTGCGGGCGCAGATCGAGGGCGTGCAGCGTGTCGGGCAGGGCATCCGGATCGCGGGCGTGCTTGTGACGATGTGGCACAACGCGCCGGTCGTGACGCAGGGCGAGGCGTATCTCAGGAGCCAGTCTGTGCCGGTGTTCGAGACGACGATCCGCCGCACGGATAAGGTGGACGAGTCCACATTTGCCCGCCAGCCGATCAGTGACTATTCGCGCTGGTGCTCAGCCGCGCGGGACTACCGAGATTTTGTGGATGAGTATCTCGCCAAGGAGGTGCGCATCGATGGGTAAGGCGTTCAATCTGGCCGATTTCATGCCCGACGCAAATGTGTCCAAATTGGACACGCCAACACGCGAGATCAAGATGATCCCGACGCGCAGCATCTTCCCGAACGATAAAAATTTTTATGATACGTCCAATGTGAGCGATTTGATCGATAGCATCCTGCTGCATGGGCTGCTTGATCCGCTGACCGTTCGGCCTGCTGGCGACGGAGAGGGCTACATTATCATCTCCGGACACCGGCGGCACAAGGCCATGATGACGATTCTGGACGACGCGCTTGCAGAAGATCTCACACCGTTTGAGACGGTGCCGTGCTTCATTTCCGAGCCGCGCGACGAGCTGATGGAGGAGCTGATGCTCATCCAAGCCAACAGCGCGACGCGCGTGCTGACGTCGGCAGAGCTGGCAAAGCAGGCCGAGAAGATAGAGGAACTGCTTTACCGGCTCAAGGAGCAGGGCTATGAGTTTCCGGGCCGCATGCGTGATCACGTCGCCAAGGCGTGCAACGTGGCGGCGTCCCGGCTTGGGCGGCTGAAAGTGATCCGCGAGAAGCTGATCCCGGAACTCTACGAGCGGTTTGGGGGCGGTCTGATCCCGGAGAATGCGGCTTACGATGCGGCGCGGATGCCGGAGCGCGACCAGCAAATTCTCGCGCAGCGGCACAAAAAGGAAATCACGACGTGGGAAGTGAACAACGTAAAGTCGTGGCTTGAGAATATCAACGCCCTCACGGAGTGCAATTATTCCGATGGCGCTTGCGACCAATACGAGGTGCGGAGCGGGATGTATCTCGAAAGAGGATACATCCCCTGCGCTGGGAAATGCTGCATGGATTGCTATAGTCTCGTCACCTGCGATAAGGCCTGCGCCAAGTGCAAGGAACGCCGAAAAGAGCTGATCGACGAACGCGAGCAGCGCGAGGAGAAGGAGCGAGCCGAACGCGAAGCGCGGAATGCCGAAGCTAAGGCAAGAGCGGATGCACGCGAGCGGGAAGTTTCGAGGCTCTGGCAGCGTCTCGGCGCGGCGCGTGAGGCAGCACATATTGCCGACGAGACATTTTACAATGACGTGCTGGAGTGGTACCTGGACGACGAAGAAATTGAGATTATGCTTGTCCGAGAGAGGGGAGGAATCCCGGAGGATGCTTGGTTCGACGAGCCGTTTTCGGATAGTGCCGAAGATCTCCGAACGGCGGCCGCCGCGCTGCATTGCACGACGGACTACCTCCTCGGCGTATCAGACGAGCCGCAGCCGTCCAGTGCTGGCCGCTGGCGCTGCGTGGCGGATGGCGAGCTGCCGGACGAGGGGCAGGCCGTCATTATACTTTTACGATTCTCGCAAAATTCCGCTTGGTCGAGCAACACGTCCGTGTACCACAACGGCAAATTCCGTTTCACGCAGGATTTGGATATGGAACTTCGCGGCGTGCAGTATTGGATGCCGTCGCCGGAGCTTCCGGAGTAAAGGAGTAACTATGGAAATAATTGAAATCACGTCCCAGAAGCAGCTTGACGAGCTGCCGCTTGACTACAACGGAAGAATCTGTATCAAATTCGGCACGCCGGATGATCGCGCGATTATTCGGCATCGTTATATATATCCCGTCGAGGCGTTGGAGAACAGCAGCGTCGAGGCGTTGGAGAACAGCAGCGTCGTGGCGCGGGGCAACAGCAGCGTCGTGGCGCGGGGCAACAGCAGCGTCGAGGCGTGGGAGAACAGCAGCGTCGTGGCGCTGGATAACAGCAGCGTCGTGGCGCGGGGCAACAGCAGCGTCGTGGCGTTGGAGAACAGCAGCGTCGAGGCGCGGGGCAACAGCAGCGTCGAGGCGCGGGGCAACAGCAGCGTCGAGGCGCACGGCAACAGTAGCGTCGTGGCGCGGGGCAACAGCAGCGTCGTGGCGCACGGCAACAGTAGCGTCGTGGCGCGGGGCAACAGCAGCGTCGTGGCGCGGGGCAACAGCAGCGTCGTGGCGCGGGGCAACAGCAGCGTCGTGGCGCACGGCAACAGCAGCGTCGTGGCGTGGGATAACAGCAGCGTCGTGGCGCGGGGCAACAGCAGCGTCGTGGCGAGGGGGAATACACGGGTGGTTGCTGCATCTAATGCGGCAGCAATTCAACAATCGGGCAACGCTCTCATCGTACATATGCCGCGCACAATTGCTGAATATCTCGAATTTTACGAAATCGAGAACGATGGTGAAACCGCGAAGCTGTACAAAGCCGTGCACAAGATCGACGGCATTTATCGCTCCGACTACACGCCCAGATGTACATATGCGCCCGGTGAAACAACGGAGGCAGATGCGCTCGACAAAGACCCGGACGAGACATGCGGTCACGGCATCCACATGGCGCATCTTGATTGGTGTCTTGATTATGGACGCAATTGGAGCGATCTTGCAATCATTGAGGTCGAAACCGAGACCGACGGCATTATCGTACCCCGGAGCGGAAACGGAAAAGTCCGTGCCGAGCGGTGCAAAATGATTCGAGAAGTTCCGCTTGAAGAGTGCGGCGTATATGGAAAGATTCTCGCAAAACGGAGGAGCAACGCATGAGCAAGCTGAAAAAATCGCTGGACAAGCTCGCATCAATGGCCGTTCTAACACTCGCAGCCACTTGCTCAGCAATCGGCGCGATCTGGTTGCTCGGCGCGGCGTGCAGTATTGGCTGCCGTCGCCGGAGCTGCCAGAGTAAAGGAGGACGATGATATGACTTTTTACATAGCTGGAAAAATCACTGGCGATCCGGATTATAAATCAAAATTCGACGCCATGAAGGGTCGCATTTTGGAAGCTTGGCCTTGGTGTCAGGTTCTGAGCCCGGCCGACAATCCGCAGGGCATGAGCAATGCGGACTACATGCGTCTTAGCTTTGCGATGATCGACTGCGCTGACGTGGTGATCTTCCTCCCGGATTGGGAAGAAAGCAAGGGCGCGCGGATCGAGAAAGCGTACTGCGAGTATATCGAAAAAATCTGCGTGTGTTGGGGCTTGCAGACACCGCTGACTTGCTTCTCGTATTATAAATTAATCGGCGTACAAAAAGGAACGGCGGGTAGCTCCACATGATTGCGCCAATTTACAAATTCTATCGCTCGCGCCGATTTATGTTCAGCGCGAAGCGCATCGAAGCTGGGCGATACGTCCTGTGCATGTTCCTGCCGCGCTCCGGACAGTGGGCGCCATTTATCGGCGAGCCGGAGCATCAGACGCTGGCTGACGCCAATGCGCGCCTTGATGAACTGGCCAAGATGAATCATTGGAAGCGATGCGACGCCATGGGGATTTTTTGGAGCCTGTGAAAAAATTGAAAAGGGAAGGCGGAGCCCAAGCTCCGTCTTCCCGCGCTTGAAAAATGGGCGGCGCAATTAGCACCGCCGCCAGATGTGTTTCATCCACAAAATCGGACGATTTCCGGCTCGATACTGCAATCGAATATGTACTGCATCCCATATCACTCCCTCCGATGGAAATAATAGCATATAAAGGGATAAAAATCCCGGAAAGATTCCGGAAAGATTAAAGGAGGCGATCAACGATCAATGTAGCATACAACATGGACTGTATGGAGGCTATGCGCCGGATGCCGGACAAGTGCTTCGATCTGGCGGTGGTCGATCCGCCGTATGGCGGCGGCAGTCCACAATCTGTTCATGTAGAGAGAGAGAGAGAGAGAGAGAGAGAGAGAGAGACGGGGCTCCGCGGCGGAGCCGCCGATTTCGAGCGCCGCCGGCGAAGTAGATTCGGCGGAGTGTTTGACAAGTACTATATCGGCGACTCGGACAGGCGGAACCTGGTCGACGAAGTATCAGATGCACATAGGGGGTACCTTTAGCCAGGATATCCGACATTGGGATGTTGCGCCGCCAAAAGAGTATTTCGACGAGCTGGCGCGTGTAAGCAAAAATCAAATTATCTGGGGCGGGAATTACTTTGATCTTCCGCCGACGCGCTGCTTTCTAGTGTGGCGCAAGAGCAATATTCCGCTGGATGGCTTCTCGATGGCTCCGGTCGAATATGCGTGGACAAGCTTCAACACCAATGCAAAGATGTTCGAGGCGTTCTCGTCCGGCGGCTCAGGCCGGGAGGAGCGATTCCACCCGACGCAAAAGCCGGTCGCGCTGTATGAGTGGATCCTCACCAAGTTTGCACATCCGGGCGACCGCATCCTCGATACGCATCTCGGCAGCGGGAGCAGCCGGATCGCAGCATACAATCTCGGATTTGATTTCGAGGGATATGAAATCGATAAAGAGTATTTCGACAAGCAGGAGGAGCGCTTCGCAGCGCACACCGCGCAGATGTCGTTGTTTTAGGGGGCGACTGATTGGCAAAAACCAAAAAAAAGAAAATCATCGTTGCAGGCTCTCTTGTGCTGGAGGCGATATATCCGGCGATCAGCGGCAGGGAGGAGCCGAAAGCACGCGCCGCCAAGCGCAAGCTATCATCGGAAGCCCAGCAGCGGATGAATCAAAAGTATAGCTATCAAAAGCTGGAACTGATGCTTGCAGCGAACTTTGTACCGGGCGACTTGGTATGCACGATGACTTACGACGATGCGCATCTGCCCGCCGACCGGAAAGCCGCGGAGGGAAAGCTCAAGTATTTTCGGGCGAAGCTCAAAAAGGATCGTGGCAAGCAGAAAAGCGATATGCGCATGATTTGGAGCACCGAGCACCGGCACGGAGACGGACGGTGGCACCATCATGTAGTCATCAACGCTACCGGCGACGACTACGATACGATCCTCAAACTCTGGGGGCAGGGTGAGATCGAGATGCGCCCATTGCGCGCCGACAAGGAGAAAAACTACGAGAGCCTTGCTCGGTACATGGCAAAGGAGGAGCGGGACAAGCTCGGCCAGCGATGTTGGAGCTACACCCGCAACTGCAAAAAGCCGGAGATTGAGACTTTCCGCGTGGAATCCGACACGCCGCTGAACCCGCCAAAAGGGTCGATCGTGCTGGAAAATGCATCGGAGCGTACCCAGTATGCCGAATACAGATATATTAAGTACCTCGCCGCAAAGCCGGTCCGACGCAGGGCGAAGCGCCGAAAGCGACCTCGCAAGTAGCTTTTTATTTATTTTTCTGACTTGAAAATAATATTATTATAGCGACAAAGGAGCTAAAAGTGTTGCAAACACAAGAAAAATCGAGTACAATAAAAGTGCAAGGAGGCCGAGCGATTTGCCCGTCGTGCCATACTAGGACGCAGATCGAGATTCGGCAAGATACAGTCCTGATCAACTATCCGCTGTACTGCAAAAGATGCAAGCGAACAACGCTTGTGAGATATGGAGAGCCTGAGCCTGAGAGCCTGAGCCAATCGACAATGCATTGATGTGCATGTTGGTCGGCTCAGGCTTTTTTGTTTGCTCCGGCCGCCCCGGAGGTGATAGCCCGTGACGGCGACCGGGAAAACATTTTCTTACGATTGCGCCCGCTGGAAGCATAAGCGTGCCGCAATTTTGCGCAGGGACGGCTACATGTGCCGGAACTGCCGACGATACGGACGGCTGACCGAAGCGACGGAAGTGCATCACATCAAGCACGTGGACGAGTATCCGGAGCTGGCTTATGTGGATGATAATCTCATCAGCCTGTGCCACGCCTGCCACAATGCGCAGCACCCGGAGAAGGCTGCTGCTTTGAAGCACCCGCGCGCATATTGCCGCTATTAATCCCCCCCCTCTCGTCGACCGCATTGGTCGGCGCTCGTCTTGTGGCGGTGTTAACTCTCTCCAAGCGCGCGGCGAAAAATCGGGGAGGGGGATCGCACGCGCGACAAAATCAACCCGCGCCCGCGCGCCACGGGATTTTACTCGCGCGGGAACATTAGAGCAGGCAGCGGACGGCATATTCACAAAAACCATCATTTTTTGTGAATAGCGGCCGCGATCCGCGCCGGAAATCTGCAAAAATCGTGTCCAATTTGGACACGGGAAGGAGGCGCGCTCCATCAGCAAGCGAGAAGACGACATCCGCGCAAACATGCGGATTGCCGGAACATACAACGAGGCCTTCGAGCCTGTGATCCGGATGCTGGCCAAAGTCCAGACGGAGCTGGCGCGCGCCGAAAAGGACTGGCGCGATCCGGAGCTTGGCAACAAGGAGTACGTATCCGAATACACCAACAAGGCCGGCGCGACGAACTTTGTGAAGAATCCATACTTTGCGGTGGTGGAAGATCTCCGCCAGGACGTGCTGTCGATCTCTTCGCAGCTCGGCCTGACCCCACAGGGGCAGCGCCGGGTAATGGGCAGCAATGCCAAGATCAAGCCGCAGGGCAAGTCCAAGTTTGAGACGGCGCTCGCGGCGGCTGCAAAGGCGGCTGGGAAGACGTGACGGCACCCATTATCCGCATCGGCTCCGGGAAAAATGCGCAGGCGGTCGCGGACTATGTGCAGGGCTGCATCACCGGAAGAATTCCGGCGTGCCCGGAAATCGCGCAGGCGTGCCAGCGATTTGCCAACGATCTCAGTGATCCGCGCTGGGACTTCCGCCCACAGGACGCGGAGTACGCCATTGCCCTCATCGAGACGATGCTCTGCCACCAGCAGGGCGAGCGGCTCGACGCGACGCCGCTGCGCGGCCAGCCGTTCCTGCTGCTGCCGTATCACAAATTCATCGTATACAATCTCCTGGGCTTTTACGTCTCCGGCACGCAGGAGCGCCGATTCAAAGAGGCGTTCATCTTCGTACCCCGTAAAAATATTAAGACGACGTTCGCCGCCGCGCTCGCCTGGGCGCTGGCGCTGATCGAGCGGAAGTCAGGCGCAAAAGTTTACATCGTCGGCGCTGCGCTCCGCCAGGCATTGGAGGCTTTCTCTTTCCTTTCCTACAATGTCCGGCGGCTGGGGCTGAGCGAGGACGACGACCCAGAGGAGGGGCTGCGGCTCCTGGACAATAACCAGGAGCGCAGCATTTCCGGGGAGATCGGCGACGGCTCAATCTACATCGGCGCGCTCGCCTCCAACCCGGACGCGCAGGACGCGCTTAACGCCAACATCATCATCGCCGATGAGCTTCATGCCTATAAGTCGCCGAAACAGTACAACGTGCTGAAGGAGGCAACCAAGGCATACACCAACAAGCTCGTCATCGGCATCACCACCGCTGGCGACCGCGAGAACAGCTTCTGCGGCCACCGCCTGAAATACTGCCGCAAAATCCTGAACGGCACCGTCACGAGCGCCGACGCCGACGCGCTTTTTATCTACATCGCCTGCGCGCCAGTGGATGAGCACGGCGACGTGGACTACACGAATCCGCTGGTGCACCAGCAGGCCAACCCGGCCTATGGCGAGTCCATCCGGCCAAACGACATCATGAACGATGCGCTGCAGGCGCAGAACGACCCGCAGCAGCGCAAGGACTTTTTTGCGAAATCCCTGAACGTCTACACCACAGCGCTCAAGGCATATTTCAACATCGAGGAATTCCGCGCCAGCGACAGCAAGTACAACTGGACGCTTAAGGAGCTGGCCAAGCTGCCCATCAAGTGGTACGGCGGCGCGGACCTCTCCAAGCTGCACGACCTCACCGCGGCTGCATTGTTCGGCACCTACCAGGGCGTGGACATCATCGTCCCGCATTGCTGGTTCCCGCGCACCGCAGCGGCGATCAAGGCGGACGAGGATAACATCCCGCTGTTCGGCTGGAAAGACGACGGGTGGCTCGATATGTGCAACGACAAGTCGATCAACCAGGCTGAGGTCGTCGGCTGGTTCGTGGCCATGCGGAAGATGGGATTTAACATCGTGGAAGTCGGCCACGACCGGAAATTCTGCCGCGAGTATTTCGGCGGCATGAAAAAGGCGGGCTTTCGCATCATCGATCAGCCGCAGTATTTTTACAAGAAATCCGAGGGATTCCGGCACATCGAGGCCAGTGCCAAAAATGGAAAGCTGTACTACATGCACGCCGAGCCCTATGAATACTGCGTGGAAAACGTCCGCGCCATCGAGAAGACGGACGATATGGTGCAGTACGAGAAAGCAGAACCGACTCTGCGCATCGACGTGTTCGACGCCTCCGTTTTTGCGTGCATTCGCGCGCTGGAGAACATGGACAAGGGCGGCGCAGAGAAGAGCTGGTACTAAGGAGGAAATTATGAGCAAAAAGAAACGCCGGAGCCGGGACCGCCCGACCAACACCCGCAGCACGACGAACGACGCGCTCGGCGCGTGGCTGATCGGTGCTGCGGAATCGCTGGAGGTGAGCGGCTATACCCGAATGAGCGATTGCCCGGAAGTGTCCGCTGGCGTCGATGCGATCGCCGGACTCGTTGGGAGCATGACCATCCACCTGATGCAAAACGGCGACGGCGGCGACGTCCGCGTCCGCGATGGGCTGGCCGCGAAAGTGGACATCAGCCCGTACTCCCTCGGCACTCGAAAATCCTTTATCGAGTGGATCGTCCGGACGATGATGACATCCGGTAACGGAAATGCCTTTGTGCTGCCGGTCTTCGACGGTGGATTTCTGGACGATCTTGTACCAATGCCGGGCGCGTCGGCATATCCGAGCGGTGCCGGGTACGAGGTACAGTGGCGCGGCCGGACGTTTGCGCCGGATGAGGTGCTGCACTTTGCGCTGCGCCCGTCCTTGACGGAGCCGTGGCGCGGCACCGGATACCGCGTGCAGCTCCGAGACGTGACCAAGAATCTTCGACAGGCGAACGCAACGAAGAACGCATTTATGTCTCAGAAATGGAAGCCGTCCGTCATCATCCGCGTGCAGGGCGTGGCGGATGAATTTTCCACGAAGGAGGGGCGCGACCGCCTGCTGAACAGCTACATCGACACCGACGAAGCTGGAAAGCCGTGGGTAGTGCCAGCCGACCTGCTGGACGTCCAGCAGGTGAAACCGCTGACGCTGAACGATCTGGCCATCAACAATGCCGTGACACTGGATAAGCGCACGGTCGCCAGCATCCTCCACGTTCCGGCATTCCTGCTCGGCGTCGGCGATTTCAACGCCGCGGAGTACAACAACTTTATCCGCACGACTGTGATGCAGTTCGCGCAGATCATCCAGCAGGAGCTGACGAAGAAACTGCTGATCGCGCCGGATCGCTATTTCAAGCTCAACGCCAGATCGCTTTATGCCTACGATCTGAAGGAGCTGGAGGAGATCGGCTCTGACATGTATGCCAAGGGCATGATGGAGGGCAACGAGGTGCGAGACTGGCTCGGCCTCTCGCCAAAGGCCGGCCTCAATCAGCTCGTGATGCTGGAAAACTATATCCCCGCCGACAAGATCGGCGACCAGAAAAAACTACTGCAGGGAGGTGATAGCAATGCCTGATAGGATTACCCGCCAGCTCCGGAGCATCCCGCAGAATTTCCAGACGCGCGCGGACGGCGACGACCTGTACATTGAGGGATATTTCGCAGTTTTCAACAGCCCCTACGTCCTCTGGGAGGGCGCGGAGGAGATTGTGAAGCAAGGAGCGTTTGCAGACACGCTCTCCGGCGACATCCGCTGCCTGATCGACCACGACACCCGGCTTGTGCTTGGGCGCACCACCGTCGGCACGCTCACGCTGCGCGAGGATGAACGCGGCCTGTGGGGGCAGGTGAAGATCAATCGGGACGACGTGGACGCCATGAATCTCTATGCCCGCGTGCAGCGCGGCGACGTCGATCAGTGCTCGTTCGGCTTCAATATCGACAAGGAGGCGTTCGTAGACCTCGGCGGCGGAAAGTGCCGCTGGGAGATCGAGAAAGTCACGCTCTTTGAGGTATCCATCGTCACGTTCCCGGCCTATGAGGAAACTGCGGTAAAGGCGCGCCACGCAGACCTCGCCGAGATCCAGCGCCGGAAGCTGGAGACATGGCGCGCAACCATGAAAAACAAGATTGGAGGAAAGAACAATGGCACTTAAAGTCCTGCGGCTGCGCAAGCGCCTGAATGATCGCACGGCGCAGCTCGAACAGCTCAGAGCTGACGCCGCCGCGCTGGATGAGCGCGAGGCACAGCTTGAGGCGGACATCGAGTCCGCCGAAACTGTCGAAGATCAGGCCGCGGTCGACGCGGCGATCGACGAATTCAACACGGACCGCGACGCAAACGATGCCGCGATCGCAGCGGCGGAGGAAGATATCCGGTCGCTGACCGAGGAGCTCGCCACGGCGGAGGCCGCCGCAAACGAGGCAAGAAACAGTAATCCGGCGCAGACCGGACAGGAAAGGAGAAACAATACCATGCCCCAGAATCCCGAAACCCGTACCCGCTTTTTCGGCATGACCGTCCAGCAGCGCGACGCCTTCATGGCGCGCACGGACATCGCCGATTTCCTCACCCGCGCCCGCGAACTGCTCGGCCAGAACCGCAGCGTCTCCGGCGCAGAGCTTGGCATCCCGGATGTGATGCTCGATGTCCTTCGCGACAATATGGCCCGCTACTCCAAGCTCATCACCAAAGTGCGTCTGCGCACGGTAAAGGGCAAGGCGCGCCAGAACATCATCGGCGAGGTGCCGGAAGGCGTCTGGACGGAGGCGATCGGCGCGCTCAACGAGCTGGAAATGTCCGTGACCCAGATCGAGGTCGACGGCTACAAAGTCGGCGGCTATATCGCAATCGCCAACAGCTACCTGGAGGACGATGACAACATCGGCCTGGCATCCGAGATCATGGATCAGCTCGGCCAGGCGATCGGCTATGCGGTGGACAAGGCCATCGTATTTGGCGATGGCAGCAAAAAGCCGGTCGGCATTGCGACACGCCTTGCCGCTGCGGCGCAGCCGGGATGGTGGGGCACGCATCAGGGCACATTCAGCAATCTCTCCGCGACGAATGTGCAGACGCTGGATCTTGCCGCAAAGACTGGTGAGGAATTCTTCGCCGCTCTGATCGGTGCGCTCTCCGTGGCCAGCCCGAAGTATTCGTCCGGAACGCCGACATGGATCATGTCGCGCAAGACGCACATGGATATCGTCGCAAAGGCGCTGACCTTCACCGCGGCCGGCCCGCTCGTCGCCGGCATGCAGAACACCATGCCCGTGATCGGCGGCGAGATCATCGAGCTGGACTTTGTCGGCGACTACACGATCATCGGCGGCTACCTCGATCTGTATCTGCTGGCGGAGCGCGCCGGCGCGGCGATCAGCAGCTCGGAGCACGTCCGCTTCACGGACGATCAGACCGTGTTCAAGGGCACGGCGCGCTATGACGGCAAGCCCATCCGCGGCGAGGCGTTTGTGGCCGTGCGCTACGACAACACCGCGCCGACCACCAGCGCAGAATTTGCGACTGACTCGGCGAATGCGGGCTCTGGAAGCTGATAATCTTGCCGCGAATCTGGATGAGGAGGCTGCATGATGCTCGAATCATTTGATTATATGCTTTTCGCGATGCTCAAAGCGAATCTTTCGATTACGACGAAGTCCAAGGACGAGTATCTCGGATTTCTGCTCAATTCCGCCAAGGAGCAGATCAAGCGAGAGGGAATCGTGCTTGGTGAGACGCTGGAAGATGCGAATCTCATCGTCATGTACGCGGCTTACCTCTTCCGGAAGCGCGCGGATGATATCGGAGCGATGCCCGTAATGCTGCGGTACGCCCTGAACAATCGCCTTTTTGCGCAGAAGTGCGCGGTGTCCAAATTTGACACGGAGAGCGCCAATGTTTGACGACGGATTGCTGCAACTATGCAGCCTGGACGAAACCGCGGAAAGGGGCGCTATGCCTGCGCCCCGTCTGCGGCCGTTGTGCGAGGCGTACTACGCAACGCGCACCATCGGATACAATCGCTTTTACGCTGCCATGGGCGCGAATCAGCAGATTGATCTGATTGTGCGGACGTGGTACCTGCCGGAGGCGCGCATTGGCATGTATGCGGTGCTGGAGGATGAGACTCAGTACCGCATCGACAATGTGCAGCATCTGCTGGACGACGACGGATTGCGCGTCACCGATCTGACGATGAGCAGACTGGAGGATTTTTATGACGTCGCTGAATGAGAAACTTCGCGCGGTGCAGACTGCGCTTGCAGCACTGGATATTCCCACCGTGCGGCATTACTACCGCACCGATCTGCAGCCGCCCTATTTGCTGTGGGCGGAGTCCGGAGAAGGAGAAAGCTACTGGGCGGATAATTCCATTGCTGAGCAAGTGATATCCGGCGACATCGACTATTTCACGCGCACGGAATTCGATCCTTCCGTCGACGCGATCCAGGAGGCGCTTTTGTCCGCTGCACGCGCCTGGCGGCTGGACAGCGTGGATTACGAGGAAGACACGAATCTGATCCATTATCACTGGACGTTCGAGGTGGCGTGACGTGGCCACTTTTGAATTTAAGGGGCTGGAAGAGTACGAGATCAAGCTATCTCGGCTCCAGAGCGCAAAGACGACTCGCGAGATTGCGGCCAAGGCGATTTACGAGGGGGCCGGCATTGTCACGGACGCGATCCGCGGCAATATCCGGACTTTGCGCGTATCCAGGGACGTACACAAGGGCGTTACGCCACAGCAGAAGGAAGGCCTGCTGAACGGGCTTGGCATTGCGCATATGCGATCTGATAACGGATATTACAACGTCAAGCCCGGCTTTGACGGCTACAACGCGCACAAAGGCAAAAAGTATCCAAAAGGGCAGCCGAATCAACTTGTCGCGCGATCGCTGGAGAAGGGAACATCGACTGCGCCGCGGCAGGCGTTCGTCGCGCCGGCCGTGCGCAAATCGAAGAAGGCGGCAGAGGCTGCCATGGCCAAAATCCTCGACGAAGAAATTCAAAAAATCATGAAATAAGGAGGAAGCAATATGGCTGCAGGAAAAGTGATTACAGGCTTCTCGAAGCCGTATGTCGCGCTCTACAGCAATAATGGCACAACTGTGAGCTACACCAAGGGGCAAATCCTTGCCCGCGGCGTATCCGTTGATATCTCTGTATCGTCCGCGGACGAAAACATTTTTTATGCGGATAATGTTTCGGCTGAGGTTTCGCCCGGCAAATTCAAAAGCGGGACGGCGAAACTTACCGTGGACGGGCTTTTTCTCGCTGCGGAAAGGCTGATTCTCGGCCTGCCGGAAGCGGCGGAAGCAAACGGATTTACGCCGTCTGGCGACGATCAGGCGATCCCCTATATCGGGATCGGCGTCATCATCCGGTACCAGTCGGACGGCGTAGAGAGCTTCACGCCGCTGATCCTTCCGAAAACGCGCTTCGCGCAGCCTGGAATTGCCGCGAAAACGCAGGAGGAGAATACGGAATTCCAGACGCAGGATCTTTCCGCTACCATCCTGCGCGACGATACGGCCAAGCATAATTGGCGCTATCTCGGCGCGGACCAGACTACTGAGGCTGCGGCGGAATCCGCGATCAAGACGTTCCTCGGCATTGCGGGCACGTAAGGAGGACACGGATGATTATCTACGGGAAAGATTATCACTTTGCGCTCACAGTTGGCGCGGCAAAGGAAATCTCCGATCTGTGCCCCGGCGGTGATCTGGATCGCGTCGGCGAGCTTCTGACCGGGAGCTTCGGGAACGCGATTCAGGCGACGGCGGAGATTATCTGCGCGCTCAGCCGCGGCTACGAAAGAAAGATGTGCTTTGAGACGCCCGGCCATGATTACGCCCCGCTTACGGAGGAGATGCTGCTCTCCCTGGATACCGGAACGTTCACGGCCTTGGAATCCGAAGCGCTGGCCGCGTTTTCGCGCGACAGCGCGACCACGGTCGCCGTAGAACCCGAAAAAAAAAGTGCCGAACCGGAGACGATATTGAGCTGACGTATGCGTGGATGCTCTTTTACGGCCGCAAATTCGGAATGAGCAAACAGGAGATCCTTATCACGACGATCGGGGAGATGCGCGATATGATCTCCTGCAATGCTATTTATTCCGGCTCTGTGCGTCCGGCAAAGAAAAAGCTCAAATTTGATGAAATTTTGCAGTTGAGGTAGGTGATCGCGTGGCAACCAATATCGGGCCGCGTATCGGAATCGACGGCGAGGCGGAATTCCGTAAGCAGATCGAGAATATCACGGCGAAGGGCAAGGCGCTCGCTGCCGAGATGCAGGCGGTCGCAACGTCCTTCGGGAAAGAGAGCGACGCCCAGGAGAAAGCCCGTGCGACGGGCGCTGTACTTGCGAAGCAAATCGAAAATCAAAAGCAGATCGTAAATCAGTATGCGGCCATGGTAAAGCGATCTACGGAAGTAAAGGGCGAAGACGACGCGACCACGCAAAAGTGGGTAGCAAAGCTCAATTCCGCCACGGCCGAGCTGAATCGCCTGCAGGCGCAGGCGAAAGACGCCGCAAATGCGACTTCCGATCTATCTGATGCCCAGGATAGCTACGGGGAAAATACCGGGAATGCCACGGACAAGACAATAACATTCGGCGACATTCTGAAAGCGAACCTCACATCCGAGGCAATCATAGCAGGAATCCGGGCGATTGCCAACGGCGTGAAGCAGATCGCAGAAAACTTAGCAGGATCTATCTCTGCAGCTGCCGAATACGGCGATAACATCGACAAAATGTCGCAGAAGATGGGTATGTCCTCGGGCACCTATCAGGAATGGGATTTTATCATGCAGCACTGCGGCGCGTCGATCGACTCACTGCAATCCGGCATGAAAACAATGGCGACAGCAGCGGAAACCGGGTCCGACGCCTTCGCACAGCTCGGCATTTCACAGGAGCAGATCGCCAGTATGTCGCAGGAGGATTTGTTCTCGGCTACGATCTCGGCGCTGCAAAATGTCACGGATGAGACTGAGCGAACCTATCTTGCCGGCAAACTGCTTGGTCGCGGCGCAACGGAGCTCGGCCCGCTGCTGAACATGAGCGCGGAAGAAACTGATGCTATGCGCCAGCAGCTGCACGACCTCGGAAGCGTCATGTCGAATGATGCAGTTAAGGCCGCGGCCGCATATCAGGACAGCTTACAGAACCTGCAAACCGCATTTACGGGCGTAAAAAATAAACTCGCAGGCGAATTCTTGCCGTCTGTCACGCTGGTGATGGACGGCGTGACATCGATGCTAGCCGGAAATGTAGATGAAGGCATCGCAATGATTGAGCATGGCGTCAAAGATTTCGGCGACCAGCTTGAGGCACTTGGCCCATATGCGCAGGCAGCGCTGGATATGATCGTCGATGTCATCAACACCAGCCTACCGGAAATTATCTCATGCGGCGGAGATGTACTTATTTCGCTGATCGACGGACTATGCCAGGCTATGCCGGAGCTGATTCCTACCGTTGTTGATGTTGTACTCACAATCGTGGATACGCTCGTGAACAACGTCGATCTCCTAATAGATGCGGCGATCAAGCTCGCGACTGGCATCTCTATCGGCCTCATTCGGGCAATTCCTCAGATTGTAAGCCGCATACCAGAGATTAATGCCGCCATTGTGAATGGCCTTATGTCCGCTGTATCGCAAGTCGTGGATGTAGGGCGCAATCTGATTCGTGGGCTGTGGAAAGGCATTGCCGATATGGGGAGCTGGATCGGAGAGAAAATCAAGGGATTCGGCCAGAGCGTCGTGAATAGCCTGAAAGATTTCTTCGGCATCCATTCTCCGTCCACGGTATTGCGCGACGAGATCGGCAAGTATCTCGGCCTTGGCATTGGAGCTGGATTTTCCGAATCCATGAGCACGGTAAAGCGGCAGATGCAGCAATCTCTGCAGGCCGCGACCGATTTTTCAATCCCAGGGCTCACCGCGGGCGTACACTATGCCCCGGAGAGTCTGGCGACGTCGACGTCCGCTTCCGGTAGCACAACAAATTACGGCGGCGTGAGCATCAATGTGTATGCGCAGCCGGGGCAGGACGTAAATGCCATCGCCGACACAGTCATGCGCAAAATGCAGACGGCGGTAGAAAGGAGGAACGCTGTATGGGCATAATCACATTTAATGGCAAATCAAGCAGCAGCTTTGGCATTGCAGTTGAGCGCTACCCGTCCCCGAATCGGCCGGCGCGTCGCGGCACTGTGCTGCAGATACCGGGGCGGAATGGCAATCTCGTGATCGAGGACGGCACATACGAAAATGTGACGCTGAAATTTGATGTATATCTTTCTGCCGAGCCTGCGAATCTGTATGATCGAGCGGCACCGGTGGCAAACTGGCTGCTTGGCAGCTCCGGATATCAAAGGCTGACGACAGAGTATGAGCCGGATATCTTCCGCCTCGCTCGCTTTGCAGGACCGCTTGATATCGAGGCGATACTCAATAGCCACGGCCGCGCGACGCTGGAATTTGACTGCTACCCGCAGCGATTCGACGCGCTTGGCCATGTGTACAGCGACTACGGATCGCTTTCGTCCGGCAGCGCGGCGATCACCAATACGGGCATCATGATCGCAAAGCCGATGATCAAAGTCACGGGCAAGGGCAACGTCGTGCTGGACTTTTCCAGCGCAGCGACCGGCAACACGACGGAGGTGGATTTCGCATTCTCGACGAGCAAGACGGAGACGATCATCCTGGACTGTGACCTGCACGATGCCTACTACGAGGACGGATCCAATGCAAATGCCGCCGTATCATTTTCGGACGCGGAAGCGTCGCTTCCGGAATCGGCCGACTATTTTTACCCCACATTCCCGGAGCTTACGCCCGGCAGCAATACGGTATCGCTATCGGCGCTTTCGACCGGCACGCTGTCCGGGCTGAAAATCATGCCAAGGTGGTGGAGCTTATGATCCCGATTTTGTATCCGGCGTCGGCAACCACATTTGGCAGCAACGGCCTCGGCGGACTTCCGGACGCGACGGCCTGCACCGTGACGGAGGAGCGCAACGGCGAGTATTATCTGGAAATGACTTATCCGCAAACCGGCTTGCACTACGCGGAGATCGCGATTGATCGCATCATCCTTGCGACGCCAGCAGACGGCGCAGCCTCGCAGCCGTTCCGGATCGTCCACATCTCGCGCCCGATCGACGGGCTTGTGACGATCGAGGCACAGCACGTGAGCTATGCGCTTGCGGCCACAGTCGCGCTGCCGGTGGATATCACGAGCAAATACGCACAGGAGGCGTTCGACGCGATCAAGGCGAAATCGACGCCGGAGACACCGTTTACATTTAATAGCCCCGTGCAAAATTCGCTGGCCGCGCATTATGTGCTGCAGCAGCCGGTCAGCCTCCGCGCCGCGATCGGCGGCATGGAGGGCAGCATCCTCGATCTGTACGGCGGCGAGCTGGAGTGGAATCGCTGGAACGTCAACCTCTGGAGCGCCCGCGGCTCAGACTCCGGCGTGACGATCGAGTACGGCAAAAACATGACGGCGATCACGGCGGACACGGACGCCCGCAGCCTCGTCACTGGCGCGATCGCATTTGCCAAGAAGGACGACGATGTGCGCTGCGGCGAGCCTGCATATGCAGAGAACGCCGACCTGTACGCATACAGGCACATGACGATCCTCGATCTCAGCTCGAACGACTCGTTTCCGACCGTCGCGGAGCTGACTGCGGCGGCGCAGCAGTATGTTGCGGCCAGCAGCGTCGGAAAACTGGCCACGACGATCGAAGTCAGCTTCATTCCACTGTGGCAGACGGCCAACTCCAACAAGCTCGCGCAGCTCCAGCGGCTGCACCTGTGCGATACCGTGACGGTGATCCACCCCGGTCTGCGCGTCCGAGAAAAGGCAAAAGTCGTGCGGACGGTGTACGACGTGCTGCGCGATCGCTATGACTCGATCACAGTCGGCACGATCCGCCGCAACGTTGCGGACACGATCTCCAGCCTGATGTCCAGCGCGGACTCCGTGTCCAAATTGGACACGGCCGACCGCATCATCGAGATCGGGACATCCGGCATCTGGACGTATCGCAAGTGGGCGAGCGGCATCGTGGAGTGCTGGGGTACGCAGAGCTACAGCAATATTGCAGTGGCGACGGCATGGGGGAGCGTGTACGAGAGCGCCGGACAAAAGCTCATATTCCCGTCCGGCCTTTTCACAGCAGCACCGGAGTATTGCTCCATCACTTATGGCGGTGGAAGCGAGGCAGCTCTATCTATGGAGATAGATTCAGAGCCTACAGCCAGCCAAACGCAGAGATTCTACTTTACACGTGGATCGTCCGGCACGATCACAAGTGCAAAAGTCCAGGCGTACGCAATCGGGCGCTGGAAGTAAGGAGGGCAGCATGATAATCAATATCAATAATCCGCCTTTGCATGCGGTGGAAATCTCCCGGCAGGGAGAGAATGAGTTCCGCGAGATCGTGATCGATATTTCGTCGTGGCTCGCGGAGTACCCCGACGGCAAGATCAGCGTGATCTACTGCCGGCCGGACGGGGAGCTGTATCCCGTGATTGTGAATTCCACGGAGTCGCCCATCACGTGGCGGCCGACGGCGACGGACACCGCCGTTTCTGGCGTCGGCGCGATTGAGGTGCGCATCCAGATCGGCGACGTGCTCGGCAAGAGCTGCAAGATCGCGGCGAAGGTGCTCGGCGCACTGGGCGCACCGGGCGAAGCCCCGGCAGCACCCGCGCCGGACTGGGCGCAGACAGTTGCCGACGATGCAGCCCGTGCAGAGGCAGCGCGAGAAGTTGCAGAAGAGGCAGCAGAGCTTGTGGAAAAGGCGGTCGGGAACGCACAGTTTGCCGAATTTACCATTGCTGATGATGGCCACTTATACATGGAAACGAGCGATAACTACAAAGCCCCAGCATTTGCGCTGAATGATGGGAGATTGGAGATGACGATCGAATGAAAACAACGGATTTAGGCCCCGTAAGCGCCTACGCGCTGGCGAAAGAGCAAGGCTTTGATGGCACACTTGACGAGTGGCTTGCAAGCCTTAGGGGCAAGGACGGCGCGGACGCCACGGACGAGCAGGTGCAGGCCGCGGCATACGCTTGGCTGGAAGCGCACCCGGAAGCGACGACCACCGTGCAGGACGGGAGCATCACGGAAGCAAAGCTTTCGGAATCGCTGGCCGGAAAGATTTCGTCTGCAGGATATGTATACGACGAGGACGGGGCGAAATACTCCATGGCTGTAGTCGACGGCGAGATTGTTCTCACGCGAGTATACGAGGAGTTTCCGGGGAAAGAGATCGTCGCAGAATTCACACCGGAAGATTGTGTAGCGATAGACGGAGCAATAGGGTATGTGCGGTATAAGCTCTACAATAGAGCGACCGGCGAGTGGAATAGATTATATTTTGCATCAACGGATGCCGGAGGGGCGGTTCAGCCGTTTGTAGACAACGAAAGCGTATCGACAAAAGCACGAGACATGCTGCTTGCAAACAGCACCGGGGCGGTATCGTTTGTATTTGTCGTGAATAACGCGGCTAGCATTGGTTTTCAAAATTGCAGGTATTACCTTGGAGAAACTGGATTTTATAATTTCTACGGGACAAAAGGTTGGGAGTCTCTCGGTGTCAAACTCGGCGTGAAATATGTAAACACATCTGGAGAATCTGCAACTTTTACGCTCAGCGAGACGGAGCTGGAAACCAAATTATCAGATACCGCATATGAAGCCGGCCGTTGGACTGAAAAAATCATAGCATTTTCATTCAACGCTGACGGAACGATTTCTGTCCTGTACGACGATATGGAAATGTACAAAGCGACCATTTCGGACTGGCAATCGTGGGACTGGGAGAACGAATTTGAAGTTTCATACAAGTCTGCAGAGATTGTGATGTATGGACCGCTGCAAAACCACGATCGAGTTACGATCGTAAATGACGCCATCACACTGCAAGACCTTGCGGACTATTATAACTACATCAAGCTTACAAAGCCAGCAACCGGCATTGCGGCTCAGGATGCGATCTACATGCAGCCGGGCGACGAAGTAAAGCTCTATGCAAAGGCTTCGCCGGATGGGACTGCAGATACCATCAAAGCGGAGATTGCAGATCAGACAGTCGCGTCCTATGAAGGTGAGCGCATTACCGGATTGAAAAACGGGAACACCACGCTCAAGCTTACCGCGGGAAGCATTACGAAGGATGTCCAAATCTACGTTGGGCAGCAGACCGGAGAAACCATTACGTCTGATCGAACGATCGCGGAGATCACGATTGCAAATCCCGTATCTGAACTGCAGGTTGGGGATGAATGGGCGCTGTACGCAATCGCGAAGGACGCAGACGCCGTGCCTTATGATGTGGCGGACGATAATATCGTTACCATGTCCTCCTCCGCGCCGGACGTGGTCGCGGTGGAATTTGGCGTTCTGCGGGCAAGAGCACCGGGAACTGCAACCATCACAGTCGCAGATCATACCGGAACTGTCACAACGACAATGGACGTTGCCGTAGTTGCCGCGGATGATTTCCTTGCGCCGGAGCGCGATACTTACCGGGTAAACGACCGAACGCACAACATCTACAACGACGGGACGCACCCGCAGGAGACGACCGCCGGGTTGCAGTCCGCGCTTGATTACGCGGCAGAGCAAAACTACCGCAAGATCGTATTTAATCCGGGGACTTATCTGTGTAATGCAGACTACGGGGTACTTACCATTCCGTCCGGCATGATTGTGGACTTTAACGGGGCCGAAATCCATCTTGAGTACGGGTCGCAAGCAGCGGCCGGGTACACATTTATCACAATCGACGGAGGAATCAAAACAGCGCTGCGCAATCTGACGGTATACGCCGAAAACGCTGTGCAGACCGGAGGGAGCAAAAGCGACGTCACGCTGTGCATCAAGGGTGACAGCAGCCGCGTGAGAGTGGAAAACTGCGCATTTCTGGACAGCCCCGGATTTAACGTGTCGTGTCACTATACAAGGACGGCGGTAGTCGGATTCAAGCTCTCCAACGTGGAAGCCGGTGGAATCAACGCAGACGGAACGCCGGAGACGGAAACCGCTTCCGGGAGATTCCGGGCAAAGGATTACATCGACATCTCAAAAATCGGCGCTACCTTCGGCCTTGGCAACATGCAGGGCTATCAAGGCTATCTGTATATGCGTGCAAGGCTGTACGACATCTATTTTTACGATGCGGACAAGAATCTGATCTCCAGCATCAAAGATTGCGTGCAGTACCAGCAGTATGACAAGCCGGAAGGAGCAGCCTATTGCAAGATCGTGTTTTATCAGGCGGACGCGCCGACATCCGGCGACCCGGACTATGCATCCATCGCACACATTTATACAGCCACGCAGCCGAGATTCTGCACCTTCAAGGATTGCCGGTTCGAGCGCGCTGTAATGACGGGGCTTTCCCCGCAAGGCTGTATTGCGCTGACGTTGGATGGATGCATCTTTGCGGATAATGGAAGCGCAGACCCGTATGCGCATATCGACTGGGAGGACGGACGGCAGCACATGCAGGGACACATCGTGCGTGATTGCAGCTTTGCACAGAGCGCGAGCAAATGGCATTGCAACGTTGAGGCACCGGGTGGCGGGAGAAATATCGTCATGCACGGGTGTACGGTGCAGGGTGGTTCTGTCTCCGTCGGAAGCGAGTCGCAGAACTGGCGTATGTACCACAACGACTTTCGGGGCACGACGGTATCGCTTGCGAGCAAGGGGGATATGGTGTTTGCCGGGAACATCGTAAAGGCTGCGCCGACAACGGAAGCGCCGGTTGGAGGCACGATTCATCTGCTCGACAATACGATTACAGGATAAGGGGGCGTAAGACATGAACATCATCGAGCACAATTGGAAGTGGAACGGCGGGCTTTCCGCGCGGCAGGCGACGAACGCGATCGTGCTGCACCACGCGGCTGCGGAAACGGCGAGCGCGGAAGACATCGACAGAATCCACAAGGGCAACGGGTGGAGCGGAATCGGATATCACTTTTACGTCCGGAAGAACGGCGAGGTTCATCGCGGTCGCCCGGAGTGGGCGATTGGCGCGCATGTGCTGGATCACAACGGTCACACCATCGGCGTCTGCGCCGAGGGGAATTATGAGACCGAGACTGACATGCCTGCCGCGCAGCTTGCCGCGCTTCGTGAGCTGGTCGCGCTGCTGCGGGAGAAATATCCCGGCATCGACGTGAAGCAGCACAAAAACTACATGGCGACCGCCTGCCCTGGGATAAATTATCCGTTTGACGCAATTACACAATATGAGGAGGACGAGGATAACGTGACCCGATACAATACCGTTGCAGAGATGCCGGAATACTACCGCGAAGAAGCACAGGAGCTGATTGATGCGGGTGCGCTGAGAGGCGGAACAGACGGAAGCCTGAACATCAGCGAGGACATGCTCCGCTGCATGATCGTAAACAAGAGGTACATGGACGCACTGCTCAAAGGCGTGGGCACCGATCCGTCCGGCTGGGCGGCGGACGAGCTGGCCGAGGCGGTGGCGGCAGGAATCACGGACGGAAGCAGACCGCGCGGCTACGCCACGCGCGAGGAAGCGGCGATTATGGTGCTGCGCGCGGCAGGGAAGTAAGGGCGCGGATGGAAACGATCATTGCGGCGCTCATCAGCGCGGCGGCGGCAGTACTCGTGTGCATCATCAATAGCAATGCCCAGCACCACAAGCTGCTGGCCGAGCTGGATAAGCGCGATGAGCTGCAGGCGTACCGCATCGATCAGCTTGAGAAAAAAGTAGATAAGCATAATCAAGTGATCGATCGCACATATAAGCTGGAGCAGGACGAGCTCCTGATCGAAGAAAAAATCAAAGTTGCTAATCATCGGATTGAAGATCTCGAACACACATTGATAGGAGGAAAATAATCATGGATTTTGGCATTGCATCTGTTGCGGCGATCACCGTCATTGCATATCTCATCGGCGAGCTGGTCAAGGCAACTGGCCTTGATAATAAGTGGATCCCGATCATCTGCGGCGCGTCCGGCGGCGTGCTCGGCGTCGTGGCCATGCTGTCCGGCGTTCCGGACTTCCCGGCTGGCGACTACATCACGGCGGTTGCCGTCGGCATCGTGTCAGGCCTTGCCGCGACCGGCGTGAATCAGTGCGTGAAGCAAATGAAAAGCGAATGATTACATAGTGCAGCCCCGGAGGATCGTGCGATCTTCCGGGGCTGTTTTTATAGTCGAAACTTACATTTTCAACAATTTATCCCTGTATTTTTTGTACACTTTTATACCTCATTGAGTGATATTTTCGCTTGACAATGCAACCAATGAGTGGTATATTATAATCACAGAAGGGGAAAACACAGAACGAAAATACAGGAGGAAATGAAAATGACTAAGATCATCGAAAAGAACGGAAATCGCGCTGAGCTTATTTACAATGATACGATCCGCGTTTATTTTGGCGAAAGCGGCTGCGCATACGAAGAATACACCTTCAAAAATTGGGAGAATTACGGGAAGCACAGAGCGTATATCGGAATCAATGGAAAGAGCACTGGATACATCGACATGATCGATGGCATCGTATCCGGAAATAAACTGAACAGCGAAATCGCGAAGCTCGCAATTGAACTTTACCTCGCTCAGTAATTGAAAATAAAGAAATAAAAAATGGAGGAAATAAAAGTGAAAAAGATCATGTACGGGATGCTCAATGCTACCGGAACGGCAGACGTCGACGGAAACTACACCGAATATCAGTTCTGCGAAACCGGCGAGGCAGAATACGGCCGCGAGTGGGGTGGAGACGTCATCGGCTACGTGGCAAATCTCGATCTCGAAGATGGATGCGAGATCGTAGAAGCTGGAAGCTTCACGATCCACAATAAGCCGGAAGGCGCAGTCATCGTCTCCACGAATGGCGAGCCTTCTGAAATCTTCTGGGCAGAGGAAGCCTCCGAAGAAGAGGAAGTATAATAAAATGAGCAAGCCGACCATCTATCCGCCGCTGTCCCTGCTCAAGCGAGTTGGGGCAGCGTTTCCGGAAGCGTGGGAGCAGATGGAGGATTTCCACCAATCAAATGGAGAAAATGGCCTCCCACGATGGGAGCCTTGGTGCTATGCCCCGATCGCTGCTGCTCTTGCCGTGGTGCAATCCAAGTCCGGCGCTCCAAATATTGATATGGATGCAATCGCTTCTGCCCAGCGAATCGCAGCGCTCGCCCCGTGGCGGATCAGCAAGGAAGTATATCTCATTGATCCGGATTTGGCGCAGCTGCTTTATGAGCAGGATGATCTTGCGATCCCGTCCGATATCCTTTTGCAGTTGCCGTACCAGGCTTTTTATATCCAAGTTCCAGGCCTTTCCCTCGGAGGCGATCAATATCACGGCGTATTCGTGCATCTGGAGCACGATATTAATTCCGGAGATCGTGAGCTGCGGCTCCTATATCTCAAGCCAGATGGCGCCACAATGGGCTTCCAGATACATATTGATTCCGCCGATATATCCGAAAGCCTGCAGCGCACATTATATGAGTCGGAGCAAAATAATCCTGATCTCTACGATGCCTTTCGCCACGTTTCAGACGATCCATTTGCGGGCGATCTCCACTCGCTCCTTCTGCGCACTCTGCAAATTATCCTTTATATTTGTGCCGAAAATGCGGAGATCGCGCCAAACTCCGAGCAGGCATTTATCACGCGCTGCACATCCACAATCAAAGATCGGTACGCCGAAATCCGCAAGTGGGATGTAGGATTCCGTATCGGCGCTGCGATCCGCAAATATAATCGCAGAGATTCGCCAGAAGAATCAGATGATCAAGATCGTCCCGCGGGAAAGCACGCATCCCCAAGGCCGCACATGCGCCGCGGCCACTGGCATCACTATTGGGTAGGCTCTCGCAGCGATCCAGAATCCCGCAAATTGATCCTCAAGTGGACTCCGCCCACCATCGTCGGCACGCAGCAGGAGAATGCTCCAATCGTCTACCACATTAAAAATTTGGAGGATAGCAATGAAAAATCGTGATTTCTACGCTCTGTTCGTCGCGGCGGAATCGGAGCCGGAAGAAGATCTCTACATCGCAGAGTGGAGCGCGAGCAGCATCTTTTCCCTTGATCCGGATGCTCCCGACCCGGACATCGACGCCGTTGTGCGCGATTTGCGCGAGATATGGAGAGCTGCACATATGAGCGTGCGTGATATCCGCAAAGCCGCCGGACTTACGCAGGCTGATCTTGCGGCGCACTTTGGTATGCCGGCAAGGACTGTACAAAACTGGGAGTCATCAAGCTCCACGTCGTCCAGATCTTGCGCGCCGTACATCCGCCTGATGATGGCGGAAGCGCTTGACATTGTGCATATTGATAGGGGATAATATATATATCGACGGCGGCGACGATGCACCTATTGCTATGCGATTGCAACTATGTTGGCGCAAAGCATTGATATTTCAGGATATAATCCTGAATGGGGTTCAAGAGGCCGGAAGTTCGAATCTTCTCACTCGGACCAAATCCGTCAATCATTTGATTGGCGGATTTTTTTACTTGTGCGTGCAAAGCGCGGAAAGGACGGAACGCCATGAAAATCGGCCTGTGTCAGATTCCGGTCTCGGAAGACCGGAATGAAAACTTTCACACAATGCAAAATATGGTGCGGCAGGCGGCGGGGGAAGGCTGCCAGTTTGCTGTGCTCCCGGAGATGTGGAACTGCCCGTATACCGACGAATGGTTCCCGCGCTGCGCCGAGCAGGAGGGCGGGGAGACATGGCGGCTTTTGCGCGATACGGCGCGCGCATACGGCGTCTATCTTGTTGGCGGCTCCGTTCCGGAACGCTCCGGCGGCGCGCTGTACAATACCTGCTATGTCTTTGACCCGGCCGGCACGCAGATCGCCAAGCACCGCAAGGTGCACCTGTTTGACATTGACGTACCCGGCGGGCAGCGATTCATGGAGTCCGACACGTTCACGGCGGGGGAAAACTACACGGTGTTCGACACGCCGTATGGACGTGTAGGCGCTGCAATCTGCTTTGACATTCGCTTTGCGGAGCTGTTCCGCATCATGGCGCTGGAGGGCGCGAAGCTGATCTTCGTGCCTGGCGCATTCAATATGACGACCGGACCGGCGCACTGGTCGCTGTCGTTCCGGATGCGCGCGGTGGACAACCAGTGCTTTATGGTCGGCTGCTCGCCGGCGCGCGACGTTTCTGCGTCCTACGTCGCCTATGGCCACTCCATGGTCTGCGACCCGTGGGGCAACGTTGTGGCGGAGGCGGACGAGAAGCCCGGACTTTTTGCTGATGTGCGATAAAGAAGTAATAGAAGTGTAAAAAATTTTGCCGTTCCTATCCGGCACTTGGCCATTGTGTCGGATAGGTCGGGCGTTAGGCTT
>SFFE01000050.1 GCA_004556965.1 Clostridiales bacterium
TTTGCAACAGCAGATGCCGTTGTAGTTTTTCCTGTCCCCGGCGCACCTGTGATTACAATAATTCTACCTTGATTCATCTATATTTTACCTCCACAAATTACGATTTTCTTAATTCTACAAACTGGAATTTGAGTCTCTGTAAAGCTGGAATTAACCCATACAATTATTTTAATTTAGAGGTTCTTACGCAATTATCCGTATTTTGTAATTTTTCAATACTGGAATGCCAGTGTAAATCAGCATTCTCCATTTTTATTAAAGCGAAAAACGTAAAATTGCGGAAGAACCAATTTAGATATTCACAATTTTACTTGCCACAGTATCTCGAAAAACACTGTCATGTTCTACCAGGAGCATGGTCGGGGCAAACTCCGTTATGAGTTGTTCAATCTGCATACGTGAGTACACATCAATAAAGTTGAGCGGTTCATCCCATACATACAAGTGTGCCTTTTCACAAAGGCTTTTCGCAATTAGGACTTTCTTCTTTTGCCCGCCAGAAAAGTCTTTAATATCCTTTTCAAACTGTACACGCTCAAAGTCCATTTTCCTAAGAATTGCCTTGAACAAACTTTCATCAAGGTTGTTTTCTTCTGCAAACTCGGAAAGGGTTCCACATAAATACGATGTATCCTGTGGCACATAAGAAATTACAAGCCCAGAGCCAAGTGTTACTGTACCCGTATAATCTATGGACTGCCCGACTACCAACTTTAACAGGCTACTTTTGCCACTGCCGTTCTTTCCATCAAGCACAATGCGTTCTCCCTGTCTTATTTCAAACGAAACGGGTTCACAAACTGAAATGCCATCATAATAAACTACTACATTCGATAATGATGCAAGCAAATCTGTATGGTAATTAAGCGGTTGTATCTTGAGGGCTTCTGCGGTTTCCATATTTTTCAGCAATGCTGATTTTTGTTCGATTGTCTGTTGTTGTCTCGCTTCTATAGATTTTGAACGCTTCATCATTTTGGCGGCTTTATGACCGACATAACCTTTATCTGCTGCCCCAATTTTGGAAGCTTCTACACGTTCAGACCATACTGCAGCGCGTTTTGCCGACTGCTGTAATCGTCTGATGTCCTTTTGCAAACGTTCGTTCTGAGCCAGTTCAAATTCTTGCTGTCGCTCAAAATTTGACATCCATGATGAAAAGTTTCCTCTTTGCACTTCGATATTCGCTCGGTTAATCGATAGAATATAGTCAACACAATCGTCAAGAAAGCGACGATCGTGAGAAACTAAGATGAATCCCTTTTTCTTTTTCAGATATGCCGCCACACTTTTTCTCGCTTTGGCATCCAAATGGTTGGTAGGTTCATCAATCAGTAGGAAATGCCCTTCATTAAGAAAAAGAGCGGCAATCAAAACCTTTGTCTGCTCTCCGTTGGAAAGTGTTTCAAAAGGTCGCCAAAGCACATCGACATCAACATCAAGATAAGAAAGTTCTCGCATAAGTTCCCATTCTTCCGCAAGTGGGCAAATCTCCTGCAATATATCCTCTGTAATACGATTCTTATCTGAAACGGGATAAGGAAAATAATCAAACTGTACGGATGATAGGATTTTTCCACTATACTCATATTTCCCAAGCAGAAGATTCAGAAAGGTTGTTTTACCTCGTCCGTTTCTGCCCACAAAACCAAGCTTCCAATCGGTATCAACCTGGAAACTGACATTTTCAAAAACATTATCATAACTTGTCGGATATGAAAACGTAAGGTTTTCAATTTTAATCATTGACATAAATATTATCCTCCTTTGCATGTCATACGATACAAAGTCGGTTCGGTGAATGTTTACTACGTATAGATTTCACCAAAAGGAACCGACACTATACGGAGTGAATCATGTGTAACTATCTGTTCTGCACTATTCATAAAGCACCTCCAAAACAAAATAAGAGCCACAAGAAAGTTTATCCTTGCAGCTCGTCATAGCATAAAATAACACCACTAAGCAAAAGTGGCAACAGCACTATATTGAGTAAGATAGACATATAACTTTCTTGCAATAGACACAATAATGCCAAAGTATAGCACTACCGCATATTTTGATTTTATTTGCAAGAAAAGTTAATCATCTTCCCACCTCTTTCTAAATTTCAAAATATTATACCATAAATCGCAGGCAAATACAAGTGGTTATAAAAATTTAACAAATCGCTTATAATACAATCATATAACTTTACGCATTCCTTACTGACCGTAAAATTCCGATTT
>SFFE01000027.1 GCA_004556965.1 Clostridiales bacterium
TCTTCCACCTCTGTCTCAATTTTACCACATTCCATGGCTCGATTAAATCAGCGTTTACTTGAGGGGAAGGTGGCACGCGAAGCGTGACGGATGAGGTGTCCGAGTGCGTCCCCTCATCAGTCGGCTAACGCCGACAGCTTCCCCCAGAGGGGGAACCCTTGGCTGAGATCGCTGCTCCTTGGCGAAAATGAATAACCGCGCCCTTGACAAATCCGGGCGCAGCAGTAACGTCAGAACGGACTCGTTTCATTCCGCTTCCGGCTAACGCCGAAAGCTCCATATCCTCTCCTCCGTTCTTCCTGATCGCGTCGAACCCGCTTCGCTGGGCTTCGACGCGAGGACGCGCGGGCGGCCGTTCTGTTTCGGCGAAAATGAAAAAACCGCGCCCTTGACAAATCCGGGCGCAGCAGTATAATAATAGATAGAAAAGGGCATTGCCGATAAGCGGTTCGCCCAATGTTATGATTTCATTTTAGAACAGAAACCGTCACTTGGCCGAGTGGCGGTTTCGGCTTTTTACCCTGATCGTCACAGTCCAATAAAGGATATGGAACGTCAATGTAATCGGCACATGTCTCACCCCCTTTCGGGTGGTGTGGCAAACCGCCTACCGTATCTGGCAATGCCCCGGCTCCATACGGAGCCGGGGAATATTGTAGCAGAAAAGTCGAAATCTGTCAAATTGGAACCGCGCCCGCCGGTCGGCAGGTGCGGTTTATTTTGTATGATTTTGGGGCGTCAGGCTGATGTTCAACAGATCGCCCGGCTTCATCTCCAGCGCATCGGCGATGTTGTAAAGAACGTCAAGCGAGAACGAATAGGCGACACCCGGCGCTTCGATGGAACTCAGATGCGAGCGGCTGATATTTGCCCGGTAAGCCAGCTCTTCCTGAGACAGCCCCTTCATTTTGCGAAGTGCCGCAATTGTGATTCCAAGTTCGATAAATCGATCCCGGTTTTTAAATTCCACATCTTTGCCCATAATGTCGCGCGTCCTTCCTGATTCTCACGACATTATTATATGTTTTTTGAAAAAAGCAGTCTGTTTTTGTTAATAGTTAATTGACTAAAATTCTGTGCAAAAGTATAATATATTGGGAGTTTACGCAATAATTAACCATTCTCAAAGCGGAGGAATCGCCTATGAAAATCGAGCGGCACTATTATACAGAGGACAAAAAGCGCTGGGAGCAGGCCGAGGCGAAAATGAACGCGCGCTACGATGGCATGACCGAAGCGGAGCTGCAGGCGGAAATGCAGTTTCTGACACAGTCGTTCGGCGCGCTGTCGGCAGAGTGCAGGGCCGCGCTTGCGCACGTCCGGCAGGCGCCGAGCCAGAAGAAAGCGGAGCAATTTTCCGTGCTCCGGAATCAGGCGCTCTGCCTTGCAGAATATCTCTACGCCGATCTTGTCGCCGAGGACGACGACATGCGCGGCGTCATCCGCTTCGAGGTCGACCGCATCGTCATCAACGACATGATGGATTCGCTCGTCCTGTCCACCCTTGGCAGTCTGATCGTGCAGGCCGATGAAGCCTGGCTGGATGCGGCCAACGGTCTGCTCCATCTCCGTCTTACCTACCATCTGTATGATGAAGTTTCAGAATGACAAAACGCCCGCGGCAAACAACTGTTTGCCGCGGGCTTGCGCTTCTTTCCTCTTCTCAGTATGCGACGCCCCAGTAGATCATCGTCTTGGCGGGCTTGCCGCAGACGGGGCACACGTCTCCGAGATGCTCCTGCTCGAACGGGATGCAGCGGCTGGACATGCCGGCCTGCTCCTTCATGGCCATCTCACAGGCGAGATCACCGCACCACATGGTCTTGATGAAGCCGCCGTGCTCCTCCTGAAGCTGCTTGGCCTCCTCCAGCGAGTGCGCGGTGTAGATG
Source organism: Clostridiales bacterium (assembly GCA_004556965.1). Taxonomy (GTDB): domain Bacteria; phylum Bacillota; class Clostridia; order Oscillospirales; family Oscillospiraceae; genus CAG-103. The sequence goes on from SFFE01000027.1 coordinate 1,890, forward strand.
TGCTCGTCCAGATTCTGCTTCGCCTTGTCGAACAGGCCCTGCTGCACCACGTCCAGCAGCTCCGGAATGCGCTGCTCCAGCTCGTCGAGCTTCACGACGATCTTCTCGCGGTTGTCGCGCCGGACGGCGACGCACTGGCCGTTTTCGATGTCCTTCGGGCCGATCTCCACGCGCAGCGGCACGCCCTTCATCTCCCAGTTGGCAAACTTCCAGCCGGGGCTGTTGTCGCTGAAATCGCCCTTCACGCGCAGACCCGCGGCCTTCAGGCGGGAAACAAGTTCCTCCGCCTTTTCGGTCACGCCCGGCTTGTGCGCCGCGATGGGCAGCACGATCACCTGGATCGGCGCGATCATCGGCGGCAGGACGAGTCCGTTGTTGTCACCATGCGTCATGATGATGCCGCCGATGATGCGGGTGGACATGCCCCACGACGTCTGGTGCGGGTAGCTCAGCTTGTTTTCCTTATCGCTGAACGTGATGTTGAACGCGCGGGCAAAGCCGTCGCCGAAATAGTGGCTGGTGCCGGACTGCAGCGCCTTGCGGTCGTGCATCATGCACTCGATCGTGTAGGTGTTCACCGCGCCGGCGAACTTCTCCTTGTCGGTCTTGTTGCCGCGGATGACGGGCATGGCGAGGTAATGTTCGCACGTGTCGGCATAAATTTCGAGCATTTGCAGCGTTTCCTTGCGGGCTTCCTCCTCCGTGGCGTGCAGGGTGTGACCCTCCTGCCACAGGAATTCGCGGCCGCGCAGAAACGGGCGCGTGGTCTTCTCCCAGCGCAGCACGCTGCACCACTGGTTGTACAGGCACGGCAGGTCGCGCCAGCTATGCACCACGTGGCTCCAGTGGTCGCAAAACAGCGTTTCGGACGTCGGCCGGACGCACAGGCGCTCCGGCAGTTCCTCGCTGCCGCCCATCGTGACCCACGCGCACTCCGGCGCGAAGCCCTCCACGTGATCCTTTTCCTTCTGCAGCAGGGATTCCGGGATCAGCAGCGGCATGGACACGTTTTCATGGCCGGTCGCCTTGAACTTTTCGTCGAGCACCTTCTGGATATTCTCCCAGATGGCATAGCCGTACGGGCGCAGGATGAACAGCCCCTTGACGCCGGAATAATCAACCAGCTCCGCCTTGGTGCACACGTCCGTGAACCACTGGGCAAAGTCTACCTCCATGTCGGTGATTTGCTCCACCTTTTTCTCTTTTGCCATCGCGCAACGCTCCTTTATGTTTCGCCGGCAGGGCGGACGCCCGACCGTATCGTTTGGTGTAACTTATTTATTTTAGTAAAACATCCGCCCCTTGTCAAGCACCGCGCGCCGCAGCAAAAGAACGATGTCCCGGCTCGAAGCCGGGACATCGTTCTTTTTTGCTGCAAACAGGCACATCTTGTTCCATGTACAGCGTTCCATATTTTTAAATGCGCATCAGCCCGCGGCGGACAAAGTCTTCCGCCTCCTTGCCGTTGAGGATATACTCCCGGTTCATGCCCTGCAGATGTTCAAAAAAACAGTTGAAATGCTCAACCGTCCGCTTCGAACGGAATTTGATCGCAAGGTCGTTGTCCGTCCGGGGGATTGCAAACGCGGCGTCTTTGCTGAGATACACGGACAGTCTCATGTCGCTGCGGCAGAGGAGGGGGTTATCGTCATTTAAAATGGTCAAATTACAGTCGCCCCGCTCGATAATCTCCAACAGCTGCGTCAGGTGCTCAATCCGATGCTCCTTGCGGATGGTCAGCAGTCTGCCGAAGAGATAGATATGGCCGCTGTAGATATATTCCAAAATCGCAGATTTGAAGATCACAACCTCTTTTTTCGCATCCGCGCACAGACTGTTATAGAAAATCTGAAAATCGTCCTCCGGCAGGCCCGGAGCATACTCGGCCATTGCCGTCGCAACGAGCGTATCGCCCATATAAATTGGGTGCATCACGTTCAACAGAAAGCGGATGTTTCCGTCGATCATGTAATTGTACAGAAAATGGTTGTTTGACAGCTCTCTGATCGAACAGTATTCCAGAAGCTTTGGGCATACGCGCAGTTTCTTCTTCAGGGCAATATTGTATCGGAGAATGACCCCCCTGTCCGTACAGATCATTTGATTATGAAAGCCGGAAAACGAGCTCGTGATGCTCTGAGATAAAAAATGATCTTCCACCACGACAAACTGCACGGCATAAACGTCAGACTCGGATTCATCCATATAAAACTCATATCGAATACTGGGGCCATAGTACGCATACGTACAGATCGCCGCGCAATAGGAGTCCACGTTCTGCGCAAAGTCCTTCATATTGATGATCTGGTGCATGACAATGAACAGCTTGTCCTGAATGTCCGGATCCGTAAGCGTAGATTCCCAAAACATGGAGTCCTTATTGCTGTAAAGACTCAGCGGTGTGGATGTGTAGCAGTTGACCTGATCGGACCGATTTTCAGACGCACATTGAATAATTGCGGCATTGAACAGCTTGTAGATATCGCGCGCAAAGCCACCGGCCAGACAAATGGCGTTCGGCGCGGTGGTGTTGAGCGTGGCCGCTGCCTGGGAGTTTGCATATGCGGTGTTCAGCGCATTTGCAACTGCGTCCTGAAGATTGGAAAATTTCCCGTCGGATAAATAAGTCAGCTTCAGCTCGTCCAGCGAAACATCATCACAACAAGCGATTACAACATCGGAGATTTTTAAGAACAAGTCGTCATTATTTTTCAGCGATGGCAATTTAATATCGTTCGCCCAGCGGCTGATGTAAGAAGCGTCATAGCCCAGGGCGTCTGCGAGGTGCGCAGATTTCACCCCGCTGATGGATATGAGTTGCTTTAATGTTTGCCCAAAAGTCATAGCAGCCTCCCTTCCTGTTCGCTGCAAACCGGCCGAAGGTGCAAGGGGTTGACTTCATTAAATTATAATACAGAAAGCGCGTTTTTTTCAACATCCATTTGTGCAAGTGGCCGGAAAAAGCGCCGCAGCGGAAGATGATTCAAGTTGCCTCAACTCCATTCATTTGCAAGTAAATTCCTTGTTAAAGTTCAAGCAAATTCATTTGTGTCATCTTTCACAAGGTGATACTTTGATGACAAAGGCACAGAGACGGGGAAATTGCCGGCACCCCCATCTCCCTGTGCAGCGACGGAATGAAAAGAAAACTTCAAAAGAGGAGGGATTCACCTATGGCAGAAACACAGAAAAAGAAATTCTTCTATGGATGGGTAATCGTTGCGTGCCTGTTCCTGATCGCGATGTTGCCCATGGTATTTTGCAGCACCTTCTTTTCCTATTATCAGATGCCGATCTGTGAAACATTCGGCTGCACCTATGCGGAGTTCAGCGCATCCAACATCGCATCGACCGTTGCGGGCATGCTGTTCAGCCTCACACTGGCCGGAAAGCTCGGTAAGGGCAACACCCGTCTGTTCATGCTCATCGGCGGCATTGTCAGTGCAGCCGCGCTGTACGCGCAAAGCTATATCACGGCGATTTGGCAGCTGTACATCACCTTCTTTATTGCCAATTTTGCGCTGTCCGCTATTACCTACGTCCCGATCAACTTCCTGATTTCCCAGTGGTTTGTAGACAAAAAAGCGCTTGTGACCAGCATTATTTTCACCGGCTCCGGCGTCGGCGGCATGCTGTTTTCCGGGGTGGAAGCCAATCTGATTGCACAGCAGGGCTGGCGCATGGGCTTCCGCGTGACCGCAATCATTATCCTTGTGACCATGGTCATCGTGTTCCTGCTGGTGCGCAAGAGCCCGGCTGACATGGGGCTGGAGCCGTATCGCTCCGCGAAAACAAAAGAACCCGCCAAAAACGAGCCGGCCGCTGCCGCCGCCCCCCAGTGGGTGGGGCTTTCCAAGACCGAAGCGCTGAAAACCCTTCCGTTCTGGCTGTATGCAATCAGCGCCGTCTGCTGCGGCATCGTCGCAGCCGGTATTATGACGCAGGCTCCCACGTATCTTACAGAAAACAGCGTGAATTATGCGGCCGCTATGGCAATTTACAGCGGCGCAGGCATTTTCGGAAAACTGGTCATGGGCCCGATCATTGACAAGGTCGGCATTCAAAAAGGCACCGCCCTCACCTGCGGGATCGGCATCATTGCTCTGATCTGCCTCTCCGTGGTACCGCAGTTTGGCGCGACGGCAGCAAATGCCAGCATGGTCATCTTCCCGTTTGCGATTGCCATTACCTCTCTGGCGCCGCCGCTGCTGCCGGGTATGATCTTCGGATACAAGGATTTCGGCGGAATTTACGGCCTGGGCAACACGTTCTTTATGGCGGGCTGCATGATCGGCCCCATGCTCTCGTCCGGTATCCGCACCGCCACCGGCTCTTATCTAGTCGCGTGGATCGCCATTATGGTCGTGTTTGCGCTGCTTGCGGTGACTGCGATTCTTGCGGTTGGAACCGGCAAGAAGCTCAGAGCGCCGGCAGCAGATTGACGCCGCTCCGACAGCCAGCACAACTGTACTTCACCGCAAAATTACCACCGTAAGACAAAGCGATTTCGAAAGGAGAACCGTATGCCAATCATTACAAGCCCGGCAAAGCTGGGCAAGCTTGAGCTGAAAAACCGCATCGTGATGGCGCCCATGGGCCCGCACTTTGGGGAAATTGGCCGCAAAGCCGTCGAATATTTTGTCAAACGCGCCGAGGGCGGCGCCGCCATGATCCTGATTAACATGATGGTCACGGACTACTTCGAGGACACCTCTGCCTCTCTCGTCCTGACCGAGGAGAATTCCCTATTTTTCAAGGAGCTGTGCGACCGCGCTCACGCAGCTGGCTGCAAGGTCGGCGTACAGCTGATGCCCGGCTGCGGCCGCATGGCAGGCCCGGCAAAGATGTACCCTGTCCCGATCAGTGCGTCTGCGTGCAGCTGGCTCTACGCGCCCAACGTGAAATGCCACGAACTGACGGTCGAGGAAATTCAGAAGCTGATCAGCGAGACGGAGCGTACAGTCAAGCTGGCGAGCGCCGCTGGCGTGGACGCTTATGAGATGCACGCCTACGGCGGCTACCTCAACGACCAGTTCCTGACCGCCGCGTGGAACACCCGCACGGACAAGTACGGCGGCGACGTGAAGGGGCGTGCGACCTTCCTGCTGGAGCAGATCGACGCTGTGCGCCGCGTCGCCGGAGCGGACGCTCCCGTGATCGTGAAGTTCTGCCCTGACCACGGCGTGCCGTACCCCGGCTTCCGTCAGCTGGACGAGGGCATCGAGCTGGCAAAGTATCTGGCGGAAAACGGCGTGGACGGCCTGCATGTGGACGCAGGCTGCTATGAGAAGTGGCAGCTCTCCATGCCCGCCATTTTCTATCAGGAAGCGGTCATGCAGCTCAAGTCCGCGAAGGCGGTCAAGGAAAATGTCTCCGTTCCCGTGCTAACCCACGGCAGACTGTCCAACTACGAAAAGGCGGAGGCCGCCCTGCAGAACAACATCTGCGATTTTACCATCATCGGCCGCGGCCTGCTCGCCGATCCGGAACTGCCGAAGAAGCTCGTGGAAGGCCGCCCGGAGGACATTCGCCCCTGCATTTCCTGCAACGAGGGCTGCATCGGCAACGTTCTGAAAAATCAGCATGTGACCTGCGCCCTGAACCCCTTCACCGGGTACGAGGATGAGCGTGAGATGCCCCATGCCGAAACGCCGAAAAAGGTGCTTGTGGTCGGCGGCGGCCCCGGCGGCTGCGCTGCTGCCCTGCTGGCAAAGCAGGCGGGCCACGATGTGGAACTTTGGGAAAAGACCGGCACCATCGGCGGCAAGACGCTTGCGGCGTCCGCACCGTATATGAAGGCCGACATGATCCGGCTGCCGCAATACTACAACGTGCAGCTGATTAAGACGGGCATTCCGGTTCAGTTCTTCAAAGAGGCCACCAGAGAATCTGTCGCCGCGTTCCGGCCCGACGTGCTGATCTGGGCTGCCGGCGGCTCTGTCGTCCGTCCCAAGTCCATCCCCGGCATCGACCGGAGCAACGTATACTCCTGCGAGGCTGCGCTCCGCAATCAGGTGCCGCTTGGAAAGCACTTGGCCATCATCGGCGGCGGGCAGGTCGGCATTGAGGCCGCGCTGCACTTTGACCGGGTCGGCCATCAGGTGACCGTGGTGGAAATGGCGGACAAGATCATGCCCGAACCCGCCTTTGTGCAGAACGACAGCATTCTGCGCGAGATGATGGCGGACAGCAAGGGCGTGTATCTTACCGGCACCAAGCTGATTGAGATCAACGAGACCGGCATTGTTGTGGAAGACGCAGAGGGCAAGAAGGAAATCGCCTGCGACACCGTGCTGCTGGCCATGGGCTGGGCGCCGGATGCAGCGATCGGCGAACGTTTCTCCGACATCTGCCGGGTGATTTCCATCGGTGACAGCAACAAATGCCGCAACATTCTCAATTCCACGAACGAAGCCTACGAGGCTGTAAAAAATATTTAATTAAAAGAAAGGATGAAACGACCATGACTCTCGAGTACACAAAAGAAATGACCCAGATGGCACACGAAATCCTTGCAGAAGGCGCCAAGCCGTACACAGATGAGCAGCTCAAGGAGATTCCCCGCATCATCAACACAAAGAGCCGTTATTTTCTGGCGGTCGATCTGAATGACTATGAAATTCTGAGAGACGTGTTTACGGAAGAAGAGGGCGGCTTCAGCACGGCCTGGAACGGCAGACCCGGCGCACAGTCGATCGACGCGCAGATTGCTGCGGCGCAGTCTACCACCGGCAAGGGCGACATGGTCCCCCTGCATTTCGCCCACAATCAGGTCGTCCGTTTTATTGACGACACCCATGCACAGCTGCTCACCAGAATGCATGACTATCACACCTATAAGGACAATGGCGACACCTACTCCGGCTACGGCTTCTATGTGGACGACCTGCTCAAGTGCGCGGACGGCGTGTGGCGCATCAAAGCGCTCAGACTCGATTACGGTGTACTTCTGGGCGCGCTGCGCAGATAAGAACGCGAATCATATCATTCCTATTTTTTAGAATGGAGGAAATAAAATGAACAGACTTCTGAATAAAGTAGCGATCATCACCGGCGCAGACGGCGGTATCTGCGGCAAGGCTGCGGAGCTTTTCTGTCAGGAAGGCGCCAAAGTCGTCATGAACGACATTGATCCCCATGTGGAAGAAAAGTGTGCGGAAATCGTGGCCGCCGGCGGCGACGCCGTTGCGGTCGTCGGCGACGCCTCCAAGCGCGAAACCTGGGACAAGCTGCTTGCCACCGCGCTCGAAAAGTACGGCACGGTCGACATCTGCGTCAACGGCGCGGCGGTGTTCTCCGTCGGCGAAAATGCCGGCGACTGGGACACCATGACTGTCGATAAGTTCCACAACGTTTTTGATCCCAACGTTGATGCCCTGCTGCACTCTTTCCAGACCGTCCTGCAGTACATGATCGACAACAAAATCCGCGGCAACTTCATGAACTTCGCATCCTCCACTGCGTATGCGTGGAACGGCGCCGGCTTCCAGGGCTATCCCTCCTCCAAGGCCGTCATCAAGCTGGCCACGCAGTGCATGGTCAAGCAGGTAAGCCCCAAGACCGGTATCCGCTTTAACTGCCTGGCGCCCAACTTCGTGTGGACACCCAAGAGCGCATATCTGTATGAGAACGAGCGCATGATGGGCTGGTTCAAGTCCGTTACCCCGTTCCCCGAATTGGGCATGCCGGAAGATTCCGCCTGGGCAATGGTTTACCTTTGCTCCGACGAGGCAAAATACGTCAACGGCGTCTGCCTGCCGACCGATGGTGGCTGGCTCACCTGCAACTAAGCATTTCTTCCTGAGAAGGGGATCACATTTCTGTGATCCCCCTCAGCGTATCAGAAAAGCCCTCCCCGGAAGACGATGGTCTTCTGCGGGAGAGAGCCCCGGAAGCATCAAGCGGAAGATGATTTGTCTTCCGCTTGATGCTTTCTGTCTTCCGAGAAGAAGAAAAACACAGGGAAATCGGCTCGACCGCATTCGACGCTTTCCGGCCGAAATTCGCATTTTCGCACTTGACCGCACCGAAAAGGTGCAATATAATGTTTAAGTTAGAGGTATACCATCCTCATGCTACGGAGGTGACCGTTATCAACAGACAAAGCTACATGGCTGAGATCAGCAGTCTTCTCAGCCTGATTACCGACGACAATACCCGCGTTGCGCTGATCGATCAGATGGAGCGCATGTTCGACGCCGCGCCGGATGAAGAGCGCCTGATTCAGGAGATCGGCAACCCCACCAAGGTCGCCGTCGCGCTCATCCGCTATGCTGACAGCGGGAAGATCACGCCCGCAGCCGCGCCTGTGGTCGCACCGGAACGGGTGCAGCCGCCGAAAAAGGCACAGCCCATTGACGAAACCAAATTCCGCCCCGCCGAGGACGTGGTGCTCGACACCACCGCAGCCGCGCCGGGCGACAGCTTCGCCCCGGAAGACGCCCAGTACCAGGACGACGGCTACTACCCCGAGGAAGACGCCCAGTACCAGGACGACGGCTACTACTCCGAGGAAGACGGCCAGTACCAGGACGACGGCTACTATTCCGAGGAAGACGGTCCGTACCAGGACGACGGCTACTACTCCGAGGAAGACGCCCAGTACCAGGACGACGGCTATTACTCCGAGGAAGACGCCCAGTACCAGGACGACGGCTACTACCCCGAGGAAGACGCCCAGTACCAGGACGACGGCTACTACTCCGAGGAAGATGACCAGTACCAGGACGACGGCTACTACTCCGAGGACGACGGAATGGAGCCAAACCCGTTCACCGAGATGTTCGATGATCTGGAGACGGAGACGGTCACAAAGACGAACCCGTTTTTAGCGATTCTGTATACGATCGGCGCGATCATCGTCGGTGTGCCGGTGTTTGCCGTGCTGCTGGTGCTGAACCTGTGTTTCTTCGCCATTGGCGTGGCTGCGGTCGCGGCCGGCGTCGGCCTGATCAGCACGGCGTTCATCGGCCTGTCGGTCGTGGCGGACATGCTCATTTTGCTCGGCGGCGGCGCGTCGGTGTTCGCCGTTGCGCTGGTGCTGCTGTGGTTCTCCATCTGGTTCTTCATTCAGGTCACGATCGGCTGGATCCGTGCGCTCGTCCGCCTCGGAAAGCGCTGGTGCTGCAAGGAGGTTGAAGTCGCATGAAAAAAGCGTGGAAAATCGTATTGATCACCGCAGTCTGTATTCTGATCGTCGGCGAGATCGCGCTCGGCGTCGGTCTCCTCACCGGCGGCAACCCCGACCGCATCTGGAATGCCGCCTATCAGTACTACGACTTTGACACCATCTTCAATCTGCTGGGCTCCGTGACCGACCTGATCTCTTCGATCGGGCTTTGACGGAATCTGCAAAAACACCGGCTCTGTCGTTCAGACAAGAGCCGGTGTTTTTTCGTTGCCTTACCGCTTGAACAGCAGCATGCCGCCGGTCATGAGGGCAAGTCCGCACCACTTCGTCCAGCCGAAGGGAAGCTTTTCGGAATCCATCAGCCCAAAGGCGTCGATCCCGGCAGCGGTGAGCAGCTGGGCAATGAGAATGACGGAGATCGCCAGCGTCGGGCCGAGCTTGCCGATGCCGAGCATGACGGTGACCGTGATGACGAGCGCAAGAATGCCCCCGCACCAGTAGAGCTTGTTCACCGAGCCGAGCGCAGCGAAGCTCCCCGTGCGCCAGAACAGCAGCACCAGCACCGAAAGCACCGCCGCCGTGACCTGCACAAACGCGTTGGCCTCCATCGTGCCGATCTGCGCCGACAGACGTGTGTTCATCACACCCTGAATGCTCATGGCTGCACCCGCGAGGATGCAAAGGAAAAAGCCGCCCATACGAAAGTTGTCCCTCCAATTACGACGAATGGCTTGCACAACCGCCGATGATGTGATATAACAAAAGCGGTACGCGGGATGGGTACATTTGCTTTTCCGCCGTGCACAGACGCTGAAAAGGGGGATTGACCATGCCCGCAGGAAGCAAGCCGAAATACTATCTGGTGGAAGCCAGCGTTCTGCCCGAAATTTTCGCCAAGGTCATCGAAGCCAAGGAGCTGCTGGAGACCGGCGAGGTGCGCACCGTGGCGCAGGCCGTGGCGCGGGTAGATATCAGCCGCAGCGCATTCTATAAATACAAGGACTATGTGTCCCCGTTTCAGGACATGTCGCGCGGACACCTCGTCACGTTCAATATGGAGCTGCGCGACCGGCAGGGCGTGCTGTCTTCCGTCCTTGCTATTTTTGCCGGAAACGGCGCAAATATACTGACGATCAACCAGAGCATCCCGACGAGCGGCGTCGCGCCCGTGACGATCACAGCGGCAACGGAGAATATGCGCATCACCATGGAGGCGTTTCTGGCTGCGGTCAAGGCCATCCACGGCGTGCTGCGCATTGACCTCGTGGCAGGATAAGCCGCCACGTCAGAACGGGCGCGCTCCATTTCGTTTCCGGCGCAAGCCGAAACCTTCCTGTCCGCTTCCCCGTTCTTCCTTCTCCCTCCGCAAGTCAAGCTTGCGGGCGGAGGGGCCTGCGAGCCTTCTTTGACAAACTGAGCGGCTGGAAATCCGCCTGACGCGGACTTCCGGCCGCGTTTTTGCGTACCGCGTAAAAAAGTTGGATTTTATTTGGACTTATAACAAGTTTTTAATAATTTATATGGTATAATGATATGCTAAGTGAAATCTGTCTTGAGAACAGGAGGAATGCTTATGAGCAAAGCGATTCTCTTTTTTGCAGATGGGCTGGAGGAATGCGAAGGTCTTCTGGTCGTCGATCTGCTGCGTCGGGCGGGGATCACGGTGCAGACCGTTTCGGTCTCCGGACGCGCGGAGGTCACCAGCTCTCACAACGTGACGCTCCGGTGCGACGCGGTAGCGGAGACCGCTGATCTCACGGACGCGGATGCCGTGGTGCTGCCCGGCGGGATGCCCGGTACAACGCACCTCGCCGAAAGTGCGCTCGTCGCACGCACCGTGCGCTCGTATGCTGCGCAGGGCAAACTCGTCGCCGCGATCTGCGCCGCGCCATCGGTGCTCGGCGGGCTCGGTCTGCTGCAGGGCAAGCGCGCCACGGTCTATCCGGGCTTTGAAGACAAGCTCACCGGCGCGACCTTGACCGACGGAGAATTCGTCACGGACAGCAATATCGTGACCGCTTGCGGTCTCGGCGCGGCGATCCCGTTCGCGCTGGAGCTGATCCGTCTGCTGGCGGGCGACGCCAAGGCCGCGCAGGTCCGCGCATCCATCGGCTACCGGCACTGAAATCCGAAAACTTTGATACCAGACAAGGAGGACACCATCATGGCTGATTACGTACTGAGCTGCTGCTCCACTGCCGATCTGACCAAGGAGCACTTCGAGCAGCGCGGCATTTCCTATATCTGCTTCCACTTCGCGCTTAACGGCGTGGATTACGACGACGATCTGGGGCAGTCGATCCCGTTCGACAAGTTCTATCAGGCGATGGCCGACGGCGCGGAGACCCGCACCTCGCAGGTAAACGTCTCGGAGTTCGTGGACTATTTTTCGCGCTTTGCCGAGCAGGGCAAGGACATTTTGCACCTGTGCCTGTCCTCCGGCATCTCCGGCGTCATCAACTCCGCGCAGAACGCCGCCGAGATCGTGCGGGAGAAATATCCCGACCGGAAGATCTATGTGGTCGATTCGCTCGGCGCATCCTCCGGCTACGGTCTCATCATGGATAAGCTCGCCGACCTGCGTGACGAGGGCATGGACATCGACACGCTGCATGACTGGGTCGAGGCAAACAAGCTGAAGCTGCACCACTGGTTTTTCTCCACCGACCTGACGTTCTATGTCAAGGGCGGCCGCATCTCCAAGGCGGCCGGCGTGTTCGGCGGCATGCTGAACATCTGCCCGCTGCTGAACATGGACAATCTCGGCCGGCTCATCCCGCGTTCCAAGATTCGCGGCAAAAAGCGCGTGATTCAGGAGATCGTCGACCGCATGGAGGAATGCGCGGACGGCGGGCTGGACTACTCCGGCAAGTGCTACATTTCCAACTCCGCGTGCTACGACGACGCGCGCGCCGTTGCGGATCTGGTCGAGGCGCGGTTCCCGAAGCTCAACGGCAAGGTGGAGATCAACCACGTCGGCACCACCATCGGCAGCCACACCGGTCCCGGCACCGTGGCGCTGTTCTTCTGGGGCAGCGAGCGCGTAAACTGAACCAAAAAGCTCCGCCCCCGGCAGCCGGGAGGCGGAGCTTTTTGCGCCGGCTCCACGGAACGTAGGTTGCAAAGCCGGCCCGCCTGCGGTATCGTAATGCCAAACGCAAGGAGGCGATCCGATGACGGGTTATGTAACAGGCGGCGCGATCCGCGCGCTGCGCGAAAAGAAGGGCTTTACGCAAAAACAGCTCGCAGAGCGGCTGATGGTCAGCGACAAGGCCGTAAGCAAGTGGGAAACGGGGGGTTCACTTAGATAAAGATACCACATCAATCCCACGCTGACTTTTGCTCAACCGATACAGCCGGAGGGCTGGATAACAAGAAAAGGCGGTATGCGCTTAGACAGTATGGTATACTACTAACGAATGAGGTGTTGTTTTATGCCAAAAGGAGTGCCGAACAAGAGGTATACTGGGGAATTCAAACAGGAAGTCGTTGAAATGATGCAGCGAGAAAAGCTGAGTCATAAAGAAGTGGCGCGGCTATACGGAATAACTGCACATGACCGTGTGGCCTCATGGGAACGGATCTATCTGGAAGAATCTGCTGGCAGAAGTGCAGCGGCTAAGAGCTGAGAATGCATACCTAAAAAAATTGAATGCCTTGGTTGCCGAGAGGGTACGGCAAGAGAGAAAGCGAAAGTAATATGGGAACTGAGGCATGAATACAAGCTGTCGCTGTTGCTGGATGTTGCCGGCCTCCCTCGCAGCACATATTATTACTACACCAAGAAGCAGAAAGAACCAGATAAACACGCAGAACTGAAAGAAGAAATCTGCGCCATTGTCACTGAAAACAAGGGCCGATACGGCTACAGGAGAGTAACGCAGGAGCTACGGAACCGAGGCCTTCACTACAACCATAAGCTCGTCATGAAGCTCATGCGGCAGATGGGGTTGAGCAGTAAAGTACGGATGAAGAAGTATCGTTCTTACAAGGGTGAGGTCGGAAAAGTCGCTCCAAATCTGCTGGAAAGAGACTTCTATGCAGAGAAGCCAAATCAGAAATGGGTCACCGACGTAACGGAGTTCTCCCTGTTCGGTGAGAAGATGTATCTGTCACCCATCCTTGATCTGTGCAGCGAGAACCTGGTTAGTTATACTATTTCGGATCGGCCTGTACTCAGCATGGTCACTTCCATGCTGGATGCTGCGTTTGCGACGATTCCAGATGATACAGGGCTGATTCTTCACTCTGACCAGGGCTGGCAATACCAGCACAAAAAATATCAAGAGATGCTAGATGGAAAAGGTATCCGGCAAAGCATGAGCCGTAAAGGCAACTGTCTGGACAATGCTGTGATGGAGAATTTCTTCGGTCTGCTCAAATCGGAGCTTCTTTATCTCCAAGACTTTGACTCCTTGGAACACTTCAAGGCCGAACTGGTCGAATACCTCGATTACTACAATAACCGCAGGATCAAGCTAAAACTGAAGGGCCTGACACCTGCTCAACACAGATATCAGACCCTTCAGGCCGCTTAATTCAAAAAATGTCTAACTTTTGGGGTTCACTTCATGGAGGGGTAGCGTACCGCCTTTTCTTGTGGGGGTTTCCAAAGGGGGCAACGCCCCCATTTGGCACACGACTTTGCGAAGCAAAGTGTAGTGTGTTATA
>SFFE01000051.1 GCA_004556965.1 Clostridiales bacterium
GGTAAAAGTTTTACAGATGTCCAATTATGCCTCTTTCTTTATCATGCTTATCATGATTCTGAAGAACCTATAACAATAGGTATTCTAGGTGTAACTATTAAATTGCTTAAACAGACGGTTATTGCTGACCTTGAAAGGGCCTTCGACGCAGCTAAAATTCCATACAGGGATAATAGTCAAGCAGGTACCATAACTGTAGGACAACTCACGTTTGTCTATCTTGCTATGCAGAATCCGGATGATATTTACGCTTTTAACTTTCACTGTGCTATCTGCGATGAGATAGACGAAGTTCCCTCTGATAGAGTTCAGAAAATTGTTACAGCTATTCAGGAACGCTGTCGTGTTGTAATGCCTGCAGGACATGATATGCCTTCTCGGGACCCTTTCATATTCTTTTCTACTACGGCTCAGGGACTTGGAGGTACTTATATGCTTATTAAGTATCTTCAAAAGAAAGGACTGCCTTATATTAAGATAAGGGGTCGAACTCAAGATAATACAAGTCTTGCTAAGTCTCAGCTCAAATTGTTAAGAGGTTTGTATACTGAGGATGAAGCTAAAGCGTACCTTGACGGAGAATTTATAAATCTCAGCACAGGACGCGTATATCCTGAATTTAATCCTAATAAACATAAGTATATGCTCTTTCCTGTTACTGAGGATGATGTTATTTATGTAGGACAAGATTTTAATGCTGGATATAATGCGGCTATATGTGGAATAGAAAGGAATGGAGTTATTTATGCAGTTTCTGAACATCACTGGGATTATGTAGGAGACGGCGCAAGACGGTTAAGGGAATTATACCCTAACAATAGAATCATAATGATTCCTGATGCTAATGGTAAAGAAATCATGAGCGGATTTGTTGAAGAGTTTGAACAGTACAATGTTGAAATATGGTGGAATAATATTAACCCTTCAATACTAGAACGAATAACAGGTGTTAATAAGGGTTTCAGATTTAATCAATTGTATATATTCGAATCTTGTGAAAAACTTATACTTGGCATGGAGACGCGGGACTTTGATGATAATGGCAAGCCCCGTAAAGGTAAGGGACCAAATGCCTTAGACCACCATTGTGATGCTCTCGAATATATGTTTTGGCATGTTATTCATCATATTTATGGTTACGAAAAAATACTTGAGTGTATAAGAGCTATTCATCATAATTCGTATACTTATAATTCCGATAATTGAAAATGCTTAATTTTCTTGAATATAATATAATGATAATGAGAGGCGGAGCATGATTGATAAACAGACAGTAGAAGTCGTTAATACATACGCGACTACCTCAGAGAGCGTAAATAGACAGGAACCTTCTAAAGACCAGTATCAGAAAGGAGTAGTTCCGTATGATACACTACCAGCAGCTTGGTGGAACTGGTTTTGGCATGAAATAACCCTTAATGAAGGTCGTACAGTAGAAATGCTTGATAGCATTTTTGCTGAATTAACTAAATTACTTAGAGATGCAGGAATTGATACAAATAATCCTGAAGTACTTAATCAGGTATCTTCTGCCGTACAAACTATAGCAAAATGGATAGCCACTGAAGAAAGACCTGGAGCCGTTGTTTCATCTTCTGCAAAAGGTAAAGTTTCTGTCGATGGTACAACGGGCGTAATGACAGCAAACGGATTGGGAGATGTAAATAATCTTAGTGAAGGTATCTTACTCAGAAGTACTGCGGTAGATGCTATCAATGATGTTCTTGCGCAATTAATTAAAGAAACCCAAAACAGAACTTTAGCAGATAGACAACTTTCTCAGGCTATTACATCCTCTATTATAGATACTGTTCCTGTAGGTACTATCCTCCCTTTTGCAGGTAATAATGTACCTCCTTCTGGCCTATATGAGCTCTGTAAGGGTCAAATACTTAACAATGCAGATGGTACTTTTAATGACCTTGAGAATGCTTTGGGGACAGCCTGGGGAAATACTCCAGGAGATGGTCTTGTAAAGTTACCCGACTTACGAGAATGCGTACTTGTTGGGTGTGG
>SFFE01000028.1 GCA_004556965.1 Clostridiales bacterium
TATTTTCTTTTAGACATAATGACACCCCTTGATGTACTTCTATTGTCCTACATCAAGGGGTGTTTTGTCTATTGTCCGTTTTTACTGGTTCAGTTCACTTGAATCTGCGGGGGGCTTTTGGGTTTGGATCACTAACAGGCTTCGATCTCCTTGATGTTGTACTCGTTGCCTGTGAGCAGATAAGTGTGTTCGCTCTTGCAGTAAGGGCAAATTTTCGCGTACTTCACCGTTGGGTAAGTCTTGTGGCAATCCTCGCAGTAAGTCACCGCCTCCAGCGTCTCGACCCGCAGCTCAGCGCCCTTGAGATAGGTTGTGTCCTTGACGGCCCAGTTCCAGCAGTCGGTCAGATAGTGCGGGATGATGCCGCTCACCTCGCCGACCTCCAGGGTGACGCTGCCGACCTTTGTCAGCCCGTTTTCTTCGACGACCTTTTCGACTTCCCGCCTCCGGATGGTCACGCACGAGGTGGATCGCGTCGAATTCGCACTTTGTGGTGCACAGGCCGCAGCCGATGCACTTGTTCTGATCGACGATCGTCGCGCCGCAGCCAAGGCAGCGGGACGCTTCCGCCTTCACCTGTTCTTCCGTGAACGTGATGCGGTCGTTCTTGAAGGTCATTGCCTTGCGTTTGTCATGCTGAACCTCCTGCCGCGCCGGTGCGTCGAAGCAATCCAGCCCCACGACGATGTTCTTCTTGTCCAGCTCATAGAACTCACGCAGGTTGCGACCGATGGTCAGGCTCTGTCCATCCTGCACGAAGCGGTGCAGCGAGGTTGCACCCTCGCGGCCTGCCGCGATCGCGTCGATTGCAAACTTCGGGCCGGTATAGCAGTCGCCGCCGACGAAGATGTCCCGCTCCGCCGTCTGATAGGTAACCGCGTCCGCCAAGGCGTTGCCCTTTTTGCCGATTTCCAGCGCGCCGACGTCCAGCGTGCCCCAATCGATCTGCTGTCCGACCGCAGCAATGACGGAATTGACCTTGATGGTTTTGAATTTGCCCGTTCCGACCGGCGTTCTTCTGCCGCGCTCGTCCGGCTCTCTCAGCTCCATGACCTCAACCTTCAGGCCCGTGACCGCGCCCTTCTCATTGCCGACAATTTCAACCGGTGCGTTCAGGTAGCAGAACTTCACGCCCTCTGCCATCGCCTCGGCGATCTCTTCCGGGTCGGCCGGCATTTCAGCCTCGCTGCGGCGGTAGACAATGTAGGTGTCCTCCGCGCCGAGACGGCGCGCTGCGCGGCACACGTCCATTGCAACGTTGCCGCCGCCGATGACCGCGCACTTCTTGCCGATCTTTGGCTTCTCGCCAAGGTTCACTTCGCGCAGGAAGTCCACACCGCCGAACACGCCCTCCAGCTCCTCGCCGGGAATATGCAGCGATTGCGATTTCTGTGCGCCGATAGCAACATAAAAGCCCTTGTAGCCCTGCTCACGGAGCTGCTGGATGGTGACGTCCTTGCCGATCTCCGTGTTCATCTGGAAGTGTACGCCCATCTCGCGCAGCACATCGATTTCGGCTTTGATGACCTTCTTTTCCAGGCGGAAGCTGGGAATGCCCATGGTAAGCATACCGCCCGGCTCCTTGTTGCGGTCGAAGACCGTGACGTTCTCATAGCCCATATTGGCGAGATAGTACGCGCAGCTCAGACCAGCGGGGCCTGCGCCGATGATGGCGATCTTCTCCAGATACGGGATATCCACCGGGCGGTGATAGAGACGCTTCGGGATGTAACGGTTCTTCTCGTTCAGCTCCTGCTCAGCGATGAACTTTTTGATCTCGTCGATCGCAACGGCGCGGTCAATGCTGCCGCGCGTGCAGGCGTCCTCGCAGCGGCGGTTGCAGATAAAGCCGCAGACGGCCGGGAACGGGTTATCCTGCTTGATGAGCTTCAGCGCATCGAGATAACGCCCCTCAGCGGCCATCTTGATGTAGCCCTGCACGGCGATGTGCGCGGGGCACGCCGTCTTGCATGGAGACGTGCCGGTCTCATGGCAGTTTTTCTCGTTGTCGACTTTATAATTTTTGTTCCACATGTGCTCGCCCCAGTGGTTTTCGTCGGGCAGGGGCTGCTTGGGATATTCGATCGGGCCGTTCTTCGTACAGAGCTTTTGGCCAAGCTTGGCGGCGCCGGCGGGACATACCTCCACGCACTTGCCGCAGGCCACGCACTTCTCCGTCTCGACATGCGCACGGTAGGCCGACGCAGACATGTTCGGCGTGTTGAACAGCTGGCTCGTGCGCAGGGCGAAGCACACACCGACCTCGCAGTTGCACAGACCGAAGATCTTATCCTCACCGTCGATGTTCGTGATCTGGTGGACGTAGCCGTTGTCCTCCGCACGCTGGATAATCTGCAGCGCTTCCTCCTTGGTGATCGCGCGGCCCTTGCCGGTCTCGATCAGATATTTTGAAAAGTCGCCAAGGCCGATGCAGCAGTCGTCCTGAAGCTCACCGCAGCCCTCGCCGCGCAGCCGCATCGCGTTGCGGCAGGAGCAGTAGCCCACGCTGAGCTGCCCTTCATACTTGTCCAGCCAGTGCGAAATATGCTCGACAGGCACCGTCTCATTCTTCGCCGGGATGGCCTTCTCAACCGGCACGACGTGCATGCCGATGCCTGCGCCTCCGGGAGGCACCATCGCCGTGATCTTCTCCAGCGGCAGGAACGTCATCTGGTCAAAGCCCCACGCCAGCTCCGGGTGCGCCTCCACCTGCGGGAGCACCATGTTGGTCATCTCCGCGATGCCGGGCACAAACTGCTGCACATAGTACTGCTTTTCGTGCGCAGGATTTTCCCAATTGTACTCCACAGCGCCCGTCCGCGCGGTCTGCTCCAGCACCTCTTCCACGCGCTTCGGGTCCTTGCCGGTGATACGTGCGATCTCTGCGAGCGTCTTCGGCTTGCGCAGCCCCATCTTGAGCATGATCTCCGCCGCCTCGTCGGTGACGGTGCGATCCAAAATCACACACTCCGGATCGTCCATCGTAAGCTTCTTGATTCCCAGCTTATACGGAATGCGGTCCGTGATCATTGCCCCCAGCTTCAGAATCAGTTCTCTTTCTTCTGCCATAATGTCCTGTTCCCCCTTAGTTGACATTTGTGAAATTTACAGATACAATAAATTGGTCAATGCAATTCATATTAAACGCAGTTGTCAATCAAATGTCAATAACTTCATATCAAATTCAGTCGTTTTCAGCCGTTTCGCAAAGTTTTTGCATGCAGGAATATAGGAACTGCACACAAAAGAGTGAAATTGGTCTTGGTCTGACCGCAGCCGATTTTTTGGCATGGTCAGAAGCACAGAACTGGTCACAGAGGGGATTTCAAATGGAGAACTTTGAAAAAATCACAGCGCCAACCATCAAGGAGCTGTTCGTGCAGCGAATTGCCAATCTGATCCTGTCGGGCAGGCTCGCGGTAGGTGAACGTCTCCCCTCGGAACGCGCACTGGCCGAGCAAATGGGCATCAGCAAAACGGTTGTCCACGGCGGGTTGGAAGAGCTTTCCCGCATCGGCCTTGTGCGGATCAAGCCACAGAGCGGCGTTACGGTTGCAGATTATATGGTCACCGGCAATCTGGAGACCTTCAACGCCATTGTGCGGTTCACTGGCAGCAATCTAAGCCCGGACATCATCAGCGCGATCTTCGACATGCGGCTGGCAATCGAGGGCTTTGCCATGAAGCGATTTGCAGCGTGCCACACGCAGGAGGACATTCTTACGCTGCGCAAAATGATCGATGAGATCGGCCATTACGTCGCTTCAGACGCCATGTCCTACACCGGACTCGCAGAACGCTTTTTTGAATTTCACTTCACAATTTGCCGGTTCAGCCGCAGCCCGATGCTGCCCCTGACCATGAACGCCGTGCGGGAAGGCTCCCTCGCCTTCTGGGAGACGTACATCCGAACCACCAGTATTGAAAGCGCACTGAATTTGCTCAGCAAATTTGTAGACCTCTTTGCGCAAAGCGATGGCGACGGCGCGTACGCGCTGATGGAAGCCGGCTTACATGCGCAGCTGGAAAAATACCGTTCGCAGACGAATTTCTGAGTCATTTTCAGCAAAAACCCGCAGATTCCGTTTGAATCTGCGGGTTTTTTCATTGGATTTTTGTGTTAACAGGCTTCGATCTCCTTGATGTTGTACTCGTTGCCTGTGAGCAGATAGGTGTGTTCGCTCTTGCAGTAAGGGCAAATTTTTGCGTACTTCACCGTCGGATACGTCTTGTGACAGTCCTCACAGTAAGTCACCGCCTCCAGCGTCTCGACCCGCAGCTCAGCGCCCTTGAGATAGGTCGTGTCCTTGACGGCCCAGTTCCAGCAATCCGTCAGATAGTGCGGGATGATGCCGCTCACCTCGCCGACCTCCAGGGTGACGCTGCCGACCTTTGTCAGCCCGTTTTCTTCGACGACCTTTTCGACTTCCTCGCGCGTCAGGTGGATCGCGTCAAATTCGCACTTCGTGGTGCACAGGCCGCAGCCGATGCACTTGTTCTGATCGACGATCGTCGCACCGCAGCCGAGGCAGCGGGACGCTTCCGCCTTCACCTGTTCTTCCGTGAACGTGATGCGGTCGTTCTTGAAGGTCTTCGCCTTTTTCTTGTCGTGCGCAACTTTCTGCCGTGCCGGTGCATCAAAGCAATCCAGCGGCAGAACCACACCCTTCTTATCCAGCTCATAGAAGTCCCGCGGGTTGCGCGCCAGCGTCAGGCTCTGCCCCGGATGTACGTAGCGGTGCAGCGAGATCGCACCCTCGCGGCCTGCCGCAATCGCGTCGATTGCAAACTTCGGACCGGTATGTACGTCGCCGCCGACGAAGATGTCGCTCTGCGCCGTCTGGTACGTGACAGCATCCGCAACGGCCGTGCCCTTCGCAGTCGTCTCCAGCGCGCCCACGTCCAGCGTGCCCCAATCGACCTTCTGGCCGATCGCGCCGATGACGGAGCTGACCTCGATGGTCTCGAACTTGCCGGTGCCGACGGGCTTTCTTCTGCCCTTCTCATCCGCTGCGCCAAGCTCCATGATCTCGACCTTCAGGCCCGTGACCTTACCGTCCTCGCCCAGAATCTCCGCCGGAGCGTTCAGGTAGCGGAACTTCACGCCCTCTGCCATCGCCTCTGCGACCTCTTCCGGATCGGCAGGCATTTCGGCTTCGCTGCGGCGGTACACGATGCAAGTCTCCTTCGCACCGAGGCGGATCGCCGTGCGGCACACGTCCATTGCCACATTGCCGCCGCCGATGACCGCGCACTTCTTGCCGATTTTCGGCTTCTTGCCGAGATTCACTTCCCGCAGGAAGTCCACACCGCCGAACACGCCTTCCAGCTCCTCGCCCGGCACGCCGATCGGAGCGCTCTTCTGTGCGCCGATGGCGACATAGAAGCCCTTGTACCCCTCGTCGCGCAGCTGCTGGATCGTAACGTCTTTGCCGACATCCACGCCGCACCGGAAGGTAACGCCCATCTCCTTGAGCACGTCGATTTCCGCGTTCACCACGTCGCGCTCCAGACGGAAGCTCGGGATGCCCAGCGTCAGCATGCCGCCCGGAACCGGGTTGCGGTCGAACACCGTGACATTGGCATAGCCCATCTGCGCCAGATAGTACGCGCAGCTCATACCTGCCGGGCCTGCGCCGATGATCGCGATCTTTTCTTCGTAATCCTTGTCGTCGCCCTTGTGGCGGATCTTCTTCGGGATATAGCGGTTCTCCGCTTTGAGCTCCTGCTCGGCGATGAATTTCTTAATCTCGTCAATTGCGAGCGCCTGATCCACGTCGCCGCGGGTGCAGGCGTCCTCGCAGCGGCGGTTGCAGATGCTGCCGCAGACGGCCGGGAACGGGTTATCCTGCTTGATGAGCTTCAGCGCGTCCAGATACCGGCCCTGCGCCGCCATCTTGATGTAGCCCTGCACCGCGATGTGCGCCGGGCAGGCCGTCTTGCACGGAGCCGTACCGGTCTCGTGGCAGTTTTTCTGGTTGTCGTTCTTGTAGTTCTTGTTCCACATATGCTCGCCCCAGTGGTTGTCGTCGGGCAGGGGCTGCTTGGGATACTCGATGGGTCCGTTTTTGGTGCAGAGCTTCTGGCCGAGCTTCGCCGCGCCGGCGGGACATACCTCTACGCACTTGCCGCAGGCCACGCAGTTTTTGGTGTCGACGTGCGCTCTGTAAGCGGAGGCGGACATGTTCGGCGTGTTGAACAGCTGGCTCGTGCGCAGGGCGAAGCAGGAGCCGAGCGCGCAGTTGCAGATGGCAAAGATCTTATCCTCGCCGTCGATGTTCGTGATCTGGTGGACGTAGCCGTTGTCCTCCGCGCGCTGCAGGATTTCCATCGCCTCTTCATAGGTAATGGGACGGCCCATGTTGTTTTCTTCGCAGTATTTCGCAAACTGGCCGACCGCGATGCACAGCTCATCCTGCAGTTCGCCGCAGCCGTCGCCCGCAATGCGCATGGCGTTGCGGCAGGAGCAGTAGCCCACGCCGAGCTGTCCCTCATACTTCTTCAGCCAGTGAGAGAGATGCTCAACGTCCACAGACTCGTTCTTCGCGGGAATGGCTTTCTCGACCGGAATGACGTGCATACCGACGCCCGAGCCTCCGGGAGGCACCATCGGGGTGATCTTCGTCAGCGGCATAAATGCCATGTTGTCAAAGAACTTCGGGATTTCCGGGTGCTCCTCCGTCTGCTCGATGTGCATGTTCATGAGCTCTGCACAGCCGGGAACAAAGATGGGCAGAACATACTGCTTCTCATGGTTTGCATTCTCCCAGTTGTACTCCAGAAGGCCGATGCCCGACATCTGATCGAGCAGCGCTCTCACTTCCTCAGTACGCTTGCCGACTTTTTTCGCAAGTTTCTCAGGTGTGATGGGCACACGGACGTCCATCGCCAGCGCAAGCTCCGCCATCTCATCCGTGACGACGCTTGCAAGGCCATAGTACTCCGGCGAATTTGCGTCCAGCTTCGTCATGCCAAGCTTGACATCGACTCTGTCTGTAATCTTTTTGCCCAGTTTCAGAATCAGTTCTCTTTCTCCCGCCATTTTTCAGGCTCCTTTCCCATTTTGTAATTTGGTTCCGGTGCAACGCTATGTTAATTGATGTACAATTATCATACCACACAAGCCGGGTAACTTTCAATACGGAAAACCACATCATTTTGTACAACACGCCCCTGAAACTGCAAATTTCTCAAAAATACGGCTTGACAAACCGAAAAAGCGGGACTATAATGCGCCCGAAGCCTCAAACCGGGGCCAACATCGAAGAAAGGAGACGCGCCATATGACTTCCGCACGCAGAGCCAACATGATGATGGATATGATGATGTGCATGCCCAGCTGCATGTGCATGTCTCGTCGTGCTCAAAATTATGGCTCGTCTTGTATCATATCCGCTTGATTTTTTCAGGTGCAAGGATGCACCGCAAAAAGAGAGGCCGGAAGACACGCGAGTCTTCCGGCCTCTCTTTTTTCCCTGTAAACACCATGACTGTGAGGTACGCGCTCATGATTGAAATCCAGAACCTAAACAAAACCTACGACGCCGCGTCCGGCCCGATCACCGCGCTGCGAGACATCAACCTGACGATTGAAGACGGCGAAATCTTTGGGATCATCGGCCTGTCCGGCGCGGGCAAGAGCACATTGGTGCGATGTATCAATCTGCTGGAGCGTCCCACCTCCGGCAAGGTGGTGCTGGACGGCCAGGATCTGACCGCGCTGCCGCGCAAGGCACTGCTGCACACGCGCCAGTCGATCGGCATGATCTTTCAGGGCTTCAACCTGCTGGAGCAGCGCACCGTTCTGAAAAACGTTTGCTTCCCGCTGGAGATTGCCGGCGTGAAGAAGAGCGACGCCCGAAAGCGCGCCGCGGAGCTGCTGGAGCTGGTCGGCCTGTCCGACCGCGCGAACGCCTATCCGTCACAGCTCTCCGGCGGCCAGAAGCAGCGCGTGGCCATTGCCCGAGCCCTCGCCACGAAGCCGAAGTATCTGCTGTGCGACGAGGCCACCAGCGCGCTCGACCCCACGACCACACAGTCCATTCTCGCGCTGCTCAAGCAGATCAACCAGACGCTCGGCGTGACCATTGTGGTCATCACGCACGAGATGCGCGTGATCGAACAGATCTGCGACCGCGTCGCAGTCATCGACCAGAGCCGGATCGCGGAGATCGGCAAGGTCAGCGAGGTGTTCGTGAACCCGCAGTCCGACATTGCCAAAGCGCTTATCATTCCGAATAACCCCGTGACAAGTCTCCCGCCGTGTGAAGGGCGGCGGCTGCGGCTCGTGTTCGACAACCGCGTGTCCGGCGAGCCGATCATCTCGCGCATTGCGATGGAATGTCACGTGCCGGTGAACATCGTCTTTGCCGACACCCGCTTCGTGGAGGGCAACGCCTACGGACATATGATTTTGGAGCTGCCGAACGACGAGAACCAGATTCAGGCGGTGCTCCGGTTTCTGAATGCCAACCACATCAACTACGAGGAGGACTGAGATATGAATACCGAATGGCTCGCAAAGCTCTGGAACAACAATGTTCTGCAGCTCGGCGTCTGGGAGACCATTTACATGACACTTCTGGCCACCCTGTTCGCCTATCTCATCGGCCTCCCGCTCGGGCTGCTGCTGCGCGTGACCGATACGGACGGCATCCACCCGATCAAATGGCTCAACAGCGTGCTGGGCGTCATCGTGAACTTCCTGCGCAGCATGCCGTTCATCATCCTCATGGTCGCCATGCTGCCGGTCGCAAAGTTCATCGTCGGAACCAGTCTCGGCAACCGTGCCGTGATCGTCACGCTCGTCATCGCGGCGGCGCCGTATGTGGCGCGCATGGTGGAGTCCTCCGTCAAGGAAGTGGACGCCGGCGTCATCGAGGCGGCGCAGGCCATGGGTACGTCCTCGTTCCAGATCGTCTGGAAGGTGCTGATCCCCGAAGCGAAGCCCTCGCTCATCATCGGCGCTGTCATCTCCACGGTCACCATCCTCGGCTACTCCGCCATGGCCGCCACGATCGGCGGCGGCGGTCTCGGCCAGATTGCCATTGTCTATGGCCACCAGCGCAGCGATCAGCTCGTGATCTGGGTCTGCGTGGTGCTCATCGCGATCATCGTACAGGTCATTCAGGCAGTCGGCATGCGCATCGCGCACCGCGTTGACCGCCGCATCCGCAACTGAGGAGGCTGAAGCGATGGCACTGCATTTTCCCGCGCTGCTGCGCATGAATTTCCGGTACGGTCGAATGTGACCGGACCCATCCCACAAAACCCATCCACAAACATAAAAATACTGCAATCATAAAAAGGAGATTTTATCATGAAAAAGTTTATATCCATTCTGCTTTCCCTCGCGCTTGTGTTTTCGCTCGCAGCACTGACCGGCTGCTCCTCTAAGAAAGATGACGCCGCCCCCAGCGACGCCGGGACTGCTGAAGACAAGACCATCGTAGTCGGCGCAAGCGCCACGCCGCACGCCGAAATTCTGGAGCAGGTCAAGTCCGCTCTGGCCGAGGAAGGCTACACGCTCGAAATCAAGATCTTTGACGATTACGTTCTGCCGAACACGGCTCTGGCTGACGGCGAGCTTGACGCGAACTACTTCCAGCACCTTCCCTACCTCAACAGCTTCAACGCCTCCAACAACACCGATCTGGTCTCCGTCGCAGCCATCCACTATGAGCCCTTCGGCATCTACGGCAACGGCATTGACGATCTGAGCACGCTGGCCGACGGCGCGACCATCATCATCCCCGCAGACGACAGCAACGAGACCCGCGCCCTGTTCCTGCTGCAGCAGGAGGGCCTGATTACCCTGCCGGAGGACGCCGATCCTGAAAAGGGCGTCTCCACGCTGGATATCGTGGACAACGGCGGCTACAACATCGTGCCCGTGCAGGCTGATACCGTGCCCGCGCAGCTCGCCAACAGCGACGCAGGCACCATCGCCGTCATCAACGGCAACTACGCGCTCGCAGCCGGTCTGAACATTGCCGACGCGCTCGCCACCGAGAACGCCAGCGGCGCCGCCGCCCAGACCTACGCAAACATCATCGCCGTGCGCAATGGCGATGAGAACTCCGAGAAAGTTCAGGCTCTCGTCAAGGCGCTGCAGACCGACGCCGTGAAGGATTACATTGCGAACACCTACAACGGCGCTGTCGTCGCCATCTTCTAAAACCCAAAAATACACAAAACTCCGACTGGTACTTCCAGTCGGAGTTTTTGCCCGTCACGCCGCCTTCTGCGCGTAGCTGTTGTCTACCAGCCGACCGAAATCGACCCACTCGTCGTGCGTCAGCACGCCGGCGGTCTCCATGACCGTCTCCAGCCGCTCCAGCGCGGACTGCTCCATCACCGGCGTGGCGTTCCACGCGTCGATGTCCTTGTAGCGTTGCACGACCTGCGTCAGCGTCCCGACGTCGGTGTCCGGGAACTGCGGAGCGATCACCTCAGCCGTCTCGGCGGCCGTGTGCTCCATGACCCACTTTTGTCCCTTCGCAACTGCGTTGGTGAAACTCTGTATCACATCCGGGTGCGCCTGCAGGAAACTCTGGGAGGCAAAGTAGGCCGTGTACGGAATCTCGCCGCTCTCCTGCCCGATGGAAGCCAGAATGTATCCCTTGCCCGCCTGCTCAACCTCGGTCGCGGTCGGCTCAAAGAGCGCGACATAGTCGCCGTTGCCGCCCGTAAACGCGCCGGCCATCATGTTGAACTGCACCGTGGTGTCCACCGTGGCGTCCTCGCCGGGTACGACGCCGTTTTGCCGCATGACATATTCCAGCGTCATCTCCGGCACGCCGCCCGCGCGGCCGCCGATGATCGTGCTGCCCTTCAGAATTTCCCAGGAAAACGTCTCATCCGTACGGCCGACCAAGAACGAGCCGTCGCGCTTCGTGAGCTGTGCAAAGACGATGGGGTAATCTTCCTTCCCCTGATTGTACACATAGATACACGATTCCGG
Organism: Clostridiales bacterium; assembly: GCA_004556965.1. Taxonomy (GTDB): domain Bacteria; phylum Bacillota; class Clostridia; order Oscillospirales; family Oscillospiraceae; genus CAG-103. Next base: position 10,964 of record SFFE01000028.1, read on the forward strand.
CCCCGCCAGACCGATGTCGGCCTGATCGGTCAGCACGGCGGTCATGACCTTGTCGGCGCCGCCGCCGTTCGCCAGCTCGATCTGCAGGCCCTCCTCCTCGAAGAAGCCCAGCTCCAGCGCCACATACTGCGGCGCATAAAACACCGAGTGCGTCACTTCATTGAGCCGCACCGTCGTTGTCTCCGTCTCGCCGCAGGCGCAGCACAGCAGCGCCAGCAGCACGACGGCCATCAGAACTGAAATTGCTTTTTTCATTCCGTCACTCCCAAACGTTTTTTGAACCACTTTTCCAGCCACAGCACAAGCTGGTACATCACCACGGCCGCCACCGCCAGCAGCAGCACGCTCGCCATGACCAGATCCATATTGAACACCTGCGACCCATAGACGATCAGATAGCCGATGCCCGCCTTGGACACCAGAAATTCGCCCATGATGACGCCGACCCACGACAATCCCACGTTCACGCGCAGGGTGTTGAACAGCGTCGTGTAGTTCGCCGGAATCACCAGCATGTGCAAAATCTGCCGCCGTGTCGCGCCGAGCGTCTGCATCAGGCGGATCTTCTCCCGGTCCGTGGATAGGAAGCCCACGTGCATATTCAGGATCGTCACGAAAATGGAGATCGCGAGCGTCATGGCGATGATGGATTCCGTGCCCGCGCCGATCCACACGATGAACACCGGACCGAGCGCCGTTTTCGGCAGGGCGTTCAGTACCACGAGATACGGCTCCAGTACACGGGAGAGAAAATCGCTCCACCACAGTCCGATCGCCACAAGCGTGCCGAGCAGCGTACCGAGCAGAAATCCCACCACCGTCTCCAGACACGAGGTGCCCAGATGCAGCCACAGGTCGCCCGACTGATAGAGTCCCGCAAGCGTGGTTACGACCCGTGACGGGCAGCTCACCACGAACATATCCACCCAGCCCAACCGGGCGGAAAGCTCCCAAAGCCCCAAAAACAGCACCAGCAGCAAAATCTGCAGCAGCGTGATCGCTGTTTTGCGGCGTTTTCTCGCGCGCAGATAGGCGCGCCGCTGTACGGAAGGAATCGGATTAGACATTGACATCGAGTTCCTCCCATATTTGATTGAACACCGTCTGAAACTCCGGCGTGCCGCGCCGCTCCAGCGGGGAGAGCGCGCGAAACTGCCGCAGATCGTGGATGGCGCGCACCGTGCCCGGCCGGTGCGTGAGCACTACGATCCGGTCGGACATACTGATCGCCTCCGAGATATCATGCGTTACAAGCACCGCCGTTTTATGTTCCTGCCGGATGATGCGGGAAATGTCCGCCGACACCGCCAGCCGCGTCTGATAGTCCAGCGCGGAAAACGGTTCATCCAGCAGCAGGATCGCGGGCTCCGTTGCGAGCGTGCGGATCAGCGCGCAGCGCTGGCGCATCCCGCCGGAGAGCTGCGCGGGCAGCTTCTGGGCAAAGTCTGCAAGATCATACTGCTCCAGCAGCTCGCGTACCCGTGCCTGCCGCTCCGGCGTGTTCTCCCGGCGGACCTGCAGGCCGAGCGTCACGTTGCTCCAGATCGTCCGCCACGCAAACAGTTGATCGCGCTGCGGCATGAATCCGATCTTTGCCGACGGCGCCGTTACCGGCTCGCCGTCGAGCAGCACCTCGCCCGCAGACGGCCGCTCCAGTCCCGCGATCAGGGACAGCAGCGTGGATTTTCCGCAGCCGGACGGTCCGACGATGCTCACAAATTCGCCGTCTGCCACGTCGAACGACACATCGCGCAGCGCCTCCACTTCCCCATCCGGGGACTGGTAGGTCATCGACGCCTGCCGAATCGCAATCCTCATGCCGATTCCTCCTCCTTTTGTAAACTGAAAAGCGCTTTTCACGTCATTGTATGACCCGCCGCCGCAACTGGTTCGCCGGTTGCGGCGGTTTTCTGCGCGCGAAAATGCAGGCGCCGGTTGCGGCGCCTGCATGGACGGGATATTCGGTTTATTTCCACCGGAGCGTCTGGAACGCGCCGTCAAGCACCTGCTCGATGCTCTGCCCGTGCGGACGGCTGACGCGCTTGAGCCGGTACAGACAGTCCGGGTCGCGCGTGAGGAGATTCACGCCGTAGTCGCATGTCAGCGTCGCGCGAAAACCGAGCTTTCGCAGGATGGAGTCGGTCGTGTCGCTGTACTTTCCATAGGGATAGGCAAAGGCGTCCGGCGTGATGCCCAGATGGTCTTCCATCTCCGCCTGTAGCTGCAGCAGGTCATCAGTCAGCAGCGTCTCATACGCCGCGTCGGACTCCCCCGCGCTCTGCGTGCAGCCGATGCGCTGCTTTGTGTGGGCGTGCAGGTCGTAGGTGTGGTTCTGAATCTCCACAAGGCCGGAATCGCGCAGTTCCGCGAGCTGCTCCCATGTCATATGCGCGTAGTCGATGTTTTCACTCGGATACTCGGAAAAGTCGTCGGTGTTTTTCCCCAGAACGGAAAGCACGATTTTCGCGCCGTACTGCCGCAGCAGCGGGAGGGCATAGACGTAGTTGTTGTAATATCCGTCGTCGAATGACAGCACCACCGGCTTTTTCGGCAGCGGCGTCCCGTCGTCCACATAGGCGAAGAGATCCGCCATCGTGACCGTCGTGTATCCGTTTTGTTCCAGCCATTTCAGGTCGTTTTCCAGCTCCCACGGCTGGATGGCGTCCTTGCCGGATTTGTTCGGCTTCACCTCGTGGTACATCAGGATCGGCACGCACACCGGCGCGTCCTGCTCCTCCTGCGCGGCGGACTCCACCGCGTGCGCCGCGAACGGGCTGACAATCAGTACCAGTGCGATCAGAACGGCGAGGATTTTTTCAACAAGCGGCATCGGTTTGCGCATCGTTCCAGACTCCCTTTGGCAAAACATTTGGCACTAGTTTGCCCAGCGCGCCGGAAAGGACGCTGGAAATGTTATCTGCCGGCGTGCCGCTGCACGAGCTTTACAAGCTCCACGATCGGGAGCACCAGCGCCGCCAGAGCGAGCGCGACGGCATATTCCACAAAGCGGATGTGCGTAAAGCCGAACGCATCAGCCAGAAATGGAATATAGATGACGCCCGTCGTCAGCGCAAGGCTGGCCAGCGCGGCGATCCACAGTCCCTTGTTCTGCTGCGGCAGCGCAAAGACGCTGCCCCGGTGCGAGCGCATGTTGAAGCTGTGGCAGATTTCCGCCATGCTCATCGTCAGGAACGCCATCGTCATGCCGTCGGGTGAATTTGTGATCTCCCAGACGCCGGACTCGATAAAATGGCCGATGAAATACGCCGCCAGCGTCAGCAGCGTGACCACCACGCCCTGATACGCCACATCGACGCCGACGCCGCCGGAGAAAATGCCCTCGTGCGCGGGGCGCGGCGGCCGCTCCATCACCCCCGGCTCCGCCGGCTCCGTACCGAGCGCAAGCGCCGGGAACGTGTCCGTCAGCAGATTGATCCACAGCAGATGCACGGGCTTCAGGATCGTGAAGCCGAGGAGCGTCGCGGTGAAGATGCTCAAAACCTCGCTGAGGTTCGAGCCGAGGAGGTATTTCACGGATTTCCGGATGTTGTCGTAAATGCGGCGCCCCTCCTCCACCGCGCCAACGATGGTGGCAAAGTTGTCGTCCGTGAGCACCATATCGGCCACGTTTTTCGTCACGTCCGTGCCGGTGATGCCCATGCCGACGCCGATGTCCGCCGCCTTGATGGACGGCGCGTCGTTCACGCCATCGCCGGTCATGGCCGTAACGTAGCCCGCCCCGCGCCAGGCGTTCACAATGCGCGTTTTATGCTCCGGCTGCACGCGCGCATATACGCTGATGTTCCGGAAGCGCTCCTGAAATTCCGTGTCGCTCATGGCGCTCATCTCCGCACCGGTGACAGCCTCGGCGTCGCCCTGCAAAATGCCCAGCTCGCGCGCGATGGCGGAGGCCGTATCCACGTGGTCGCCTGTAATCATGATTGGGCGGATGCCGGCAGACCGGCACGCGGCGATGGCGTCCACCACCTCCGGCCGCACCGGGTCGATCATCCCCGTAAGTCCCACAAAGCAAAGCCCCTGTTCCAGCGCTGCGGGCGAGCAGTCCGCGGGCTGCGCGTCGTGCCGCCGCGTCGCGCCTGCGAGCACACGCAGCGCCTTTTGCGTCATGGCGCGGTTCGCCTCCACGATCTCCTGCCGCCGCGCCTCCGTCAGGGGAACGGCTTTTCCGTCCACCAAAACGGTATCACATGCCTTTAAAATTTCGTCCGGTGCCCCCTTGGTGTATTGGACGAAGCCGCCCTCCGTTTGGTGCACGGTGCTCATCATTTTGCGGTCGCTGTCAAACGGCGCTTCGCCGACGCGCGGCTCCGCGGCCTGCATCGCACCCTTTTCCAATCCCTGCTGCGCCGCCCAGTTGACAAGCGCGCACTCCGTCGGCTCGCCCACGGCCTGCCCGGCCTCAGAATTGTACTCCGCGTCCGAGCACAGCGCCATAACCCGCGCAAGCAGCGCCGTGTCGCCGCCCCACGACTCCACGACCGTCATTTTGTTCTGCGTGAGCGTGCCCGTCTTGTCGGAGCAGATAATCTGCGCGCAGCCGAGCGTCTCCACCGCCGTGAGCTTTCGGATGACCGCGCCGCGGCGGCTCATATTCGTCACGCCGATGGACAGCACGATCGTCACAACTGCCGCGAGCCCTTCCGGAATCGCCGCAACCGCGAGGCTTACCGCGATCATGAACGAGTCGAGCGCCACCGCGCCGGTCAGTGCCCCTGCGCGCAGCACGCCGACGCCGAAGATGAGCGCGCAGATGACGAGCACCAGAACTGTCAGGATTTTGCTGAGCTGCGTGAGCTTGCGCTGCAGCGGCGTTTTGCCCTCGCGCGTCTGCGTCAGGGCGTCCGCGATGTGTCCCATCTCCGTATTCATGCCCGTTGCCGTCACGACCGCCCGCGCGCGGCCATAGGCGACGCTGCTGCCGAGATAGACCATATTCGTCCGGTCTCCGAGCGGGACATCCGCGCCGAGCGCGCCGGACTGCTTTGTCACAGGAACGCTCTCACCAGTGAGCGCCGCCTCCTCCGTTTTCAGACTGGCGCATTCGATGATGCGTGCATCAGCCGGCACTGCATCGCCCGCTTCGAGCAATATGACATCGCCGGCGACCAGCTCCTTGCTGGGTACGACCGTCACTGTGCCGCCGCGCAGCACGCGGCTCTGCGCGGCAGAGAGCTCCTGAAGCGCTTCAATCGCCTTTTCCGCCTTGCTCTCCTGAAACACGCCGAGCGCAGAATTGACCAGCACGACGACGAGAATGATACACACATCCGCAAAGCTCTCGCCTGCGTAAAACGACGTGATGCCAGACACCAGCGCCGCCGCAAGCAGGATAAAGATCATGGGATCCGCCATCTGCGCGAAAAAGCGCTTGACGAGCGAATCCTTCTTCGCCTCCTGCAGCCGGTTTCGTCCGTCGCGCTCCAGCCGGCGCGCCGCTTCGTCCGTCTGCAGGCCGTCCGGGCTACTGTCCAATTCCTGAAACACCGTGTTTTCCGATTCCAAATAGTACTTGATCGCAGGTTCCTCCTTTCAAACTGTCCCTTCTGATTTTTAGATTCTCTGATATTGTACGCAGACAAGGGCGATTTCAGCAAAAAACAGATGCGTCCGGAGTTTCTGAAAATAAAAAAAGACTTATCTGCAAACCTTTGCAGATAAGTCTCATCATTTCAGACCAAGCCAGATCACAGGGATCGGGTGTTGACCGGGTCGCACAGAAGCGTGCCAATTACTCCCTTATCAAATTTAGTATACACTGCGCCGCCGCCAAAGTCAACCGCTGTTTTGTTTCTGACAGGCAGCGCTTACTGAATCGCTATGCAAATTTTAAGTCGTATTTGGCGCGCACCGTCTCATTTTTCAAATTCGGTTGTTTTCGGCAAAACATCCTGTTTTTTTACGAGAATTCCATCTAAATTGCCCAATATCGTTGACTTTTTTGAAGCAACATGGTATCTTGAATCGCGATATACAGCACATTTCCGTGCAAAAGGTGGTATAAAAGAATGCTGAAAATACTCTGCTGCGTCAAGCAGGTGCCTGACGTGGATCAGATGCGGATGGACCCGGAGACGGGCAACCTCATCCGCGCGGGCGTGCCTGCGATCCTGAATCCGCTGGACGCAAACGCCCTGTCCGCCGCCGTGAAGGTCAAGGAGGCCTACGGCGGGGAAATCACCCTCATCACCATGGGTCCTCCCGCTGCGGAAGCCGCGCTGCGCGAGTGCCTCGCCGTCGGCGCGGACAAGGCGATCCTCGTCACCGACCGCGCGTTTGGCAACGCCGACACGCTGGCCACCAGCTATTCCATCGCCTCCGCCGCGAAGCTGGAGGGCGACTATGACCTGATCTTCTGCGGCAAGGAAACGCTCGAC
>SFFE01000052.1 GCA_004556965.1 Clostridiales bacterium
GGTGTGGCGAAAGGCATCGCCGGGCTGGGTGCGCTGTTCTACGTCGCCTACCGGGTATGGCAGTCGCTGGCGAGAGCTGAACCGATAGACGTATTCCCGATGCTCCGTCCTTTTGCCATCGGTCTGTGCATCATGTTCTTCCCGACTGTGGTGCTGGGCACGATAAACAGCATCCTCTCACCCGTCGTACAGGGCACGGCAAAGATGCTGGAGGCGGAAACGCTGGACATGAACCGATACCGGGAGCAGAAGGACAAACTGGAATACGAGGCGATGGTACGCAACCCCGAAACCGCCTACCTCGTGTCCAACGAGGAATTTGACAAGCAACTGGAGGAACTCGGCTGGTCGCCCTCCGACATGGTGACGATGGCGGGTTCCAAGCCGCCGCCCTCGTGATAGACACCGTCCGCACCTTCTTTCTCGTGGTGCTGGCGATTCTCGGTCCGATAGCCTTCGCCCTGTCGGTATGGGACGGTTTCCAAAACACGCTCACGCAGTGGATATGCCGCTATATACAGGTCTATCTGTGGCTACCGGTATCGGACATGTTCAGCACCATACTGGCGAAGATACAGGTTCTGATGCTGCAAAACGACATCGAGCGGATGCAGGCAGACCCGAACTTCTCGCTGGATTCGAGCGACGGGGTGTATATCGTATTCCTCTGCATCGGCATCATCGGCTACTTTACCATTCCCACCGTTGCGGGCTGGATTATCCAAGCCGGAGGCATGGGCGGTTACGGTCGCAACGTGAACCAGATGGCGGGACGAGCCGGAAGCATGGCGGGCAGCGTGGCGGGTGCAGCCGCAGGAAACGCAGTCGGACGTGTCGGCAAATTGCTGAAATAATCAATGTGCAATCATAAATTGGAAAATATAAATGGAATTCAAATCACTTAGAAACATCGAATCGTCGTTCAGGCAGATACGCCTGTTCGGTATCGTCTTCCTCTCGCTGTGCGCCGTGGTGACGGTGTGGAGCGTGTGGAACTCCTACCGTTTCGCAGAGAAGCAACGGGAGAAAATCTATGTGCTGGACAACGGCAAGAGCCTGATGCTCGCCTTGTCTCAGGATTTGTCGCAGAACCGCCCGGCGGAGGCACGGGAACATGTGCGCCGTTTCCACGAGATGTTCTTCACGCTATCACCTGAAAAAAGCGCGATTGAACACAACGTGAAACGTGCCTTGCTGCTGGCGGACAAGAGCGTGTACCACTATTATTCGGACTTCGCGGAGAAGGGGTACTACAACCGCATCATCGCCGGGAACATCAACCAAGTGCTGAAGGTGGACAGCGTGGTGTGCGACTTCAACGCCTATCCCTACCGTGCCCCATCGAGGGTTTCACCATCATTGAGAACAAGGATTTACAGACTATCAAACGGTAACAGGACATGAAAAGTATCAGAAAATCAATGTGGGGCATGTATTGGAAACTCCACGACAAACGGAAACGCTTGGCGGCAAGTCTCAAAGGGTATCTGGACGGCTTGCCGCCGGAAACACGCCGCCGCATCGTGCTGGGGATGTTCGCCGCCTTCGCGGTGCTTGCCCTTTACACCTTCGGCAGAGCCGTCTATGACATCGGCAGGAACGACGGCTCACATATGGAAACGGGACACGCCGGACGGGTGGAACTGCCGACCCCGGCGGAAACAGGCAATCACTTAACACCTTATTTATATGGAACAGACAAAGAATGAACCGACGAAAGAGAACAAAGCTGCTCCCGAAACGGGGAAACCGAAAAAGGAGCGCGAACCGCTGACAGAGGCGCAACGGCTGAAACGGCAGAAGATGATCGTGCTGCCCGCTATGGTGTTGGTGTTCATCGGGGCGATGTGGCTGATATTCGCCCCGTCCTCCGGCAAGGAGCAACCGCCGGGAACGGACGGATACAACACCGAGATGCCCGACGCTGACAAGGCGAACCGGCAGATTATCGGCGACAAGCTGAAAGCCTACGAGCATGGGGAGATGGAAGAGCGTCAGGAGAGCCGCAACCGTGCCATCGGGCAGCTGGGCGACATGTTCGACCGCGAGATAGCGGGAACGGAGAACGGAGTGGACTTCGACCTCGCCAATCCGGGCGGCAAGGAAGAAAGGGCAAAGCCAGCCACGCCGCAGACCATCCAGTCCTCCGCAGCCGCCTACCGTGACCTGAACGCCACGCTCGGAAACTTCTACGACCAGCCGAAAAACGACAATGCGGAGATGGACGAATTGTTGGAGCGCATCGCATCGCTGGAGTCGGAACTGGAAAGCGAGAGGGGCAAGGCTTCCTCTATGGACGAGCAGGTGGCTCTTATGGAGAAGTCCTACGAGCTGGCGGCAAAGTACATGGGCGGTCAGAACGGAGGACAGCCATCGGCGGAACAGAGGGCAGAGCCAACTACCGTGCAGAAAGGGAAGAAGAACAAGGCAATGCCTATCAGACAGGTGGAGCATCAAGTAGTTTCTTCACTCTCACAGCCTATGAGTAACGCGGAGTTTGTCGCCGCCTTATCGCAGGAACGCAACCGGGGTTTCAACACGGCTGTCGGCACGGCGGAGGTATTGGACAGGAACACCATACCGGCGTGCGTGCATGGGGCGCAGAGCGTGACGTCGCTGGAATACGACGGCACGATTATCCCCGTGGAGCTTGCGGTCTATGACACGGACGGACAGCCCGGCATCTTCATCCCGAACTCGATGGAGATGAACGCCGTCCGGGAGGTCGCCGCCAACATGGGCGGCTCGCTGGGAAGCAGCATCAACATCTCCACCAATGCCGGGGCGCAGCTCGCCTCCGACTTGGGCAAGGGGCTGATACAAGGCACGAGCCAGTACTCGCTATGGGCATCATAACTGCCAACGCGCAGGAGAATGTAACCGTTGAAACGACCAACGGAAGTGAACAACCGACCTTGACGAAGGAGGTCTATCCGCAGAAGGAGGCGGACGGCGACCTATATCACGGGCTGTCACGCAAGCTGACCTTCGACCGCATGATACCGCCGCACGGTCTGGAAGTGACCTACGACAAGACCGTCCACGTCATTTTTCCGGCGGAGGTGCGCTATGTCGATTTAGGCTCGCCCGACCTGATTGCCGGGAAAGCCGACGGAGCGGAGAACATCATCCGTGTGAAGGCTACCGTAAGGAATTTTCCCAACGAAACGAATATGTCCGTCATCACGGAGGACGGCAGTTTCTACACCTTCAACGTGAAGTACGCCGCCGAACCGCTGTTGCTCAACGTGGAGATGTGCGACTTCATCCATGACGGCAGCACGGTGAACCGCCCGAACAACGCGCAGGAAATCTATCTGAAAGAGCTGGGCAGCGAAAGCCCGATGCTGGTGCGCCTTATCATGAAGTCCATCCACAAACAGAACAAGCGCGAGGTGAAGCATATCGGCTGCAAGCGTTTCGGCATCCAATACCTGTTGAAAGGCATCTACACGCACAACGGCTTGCTTTATTTCCACACGGAGATAAAGAACCAGAGCAACGTGCCTTTCGATGTGGACTACATCACTTGGAAAATCGTGGACAAGAAGGTTGCGAAGCGTACTGCCGTGCAGGAGCAGATTATTCTGCCGCTCCGCGCGCAGAACTACGCCACCCTCGTGCCGGGCAAAAAGAGCGAGCGCACGGTCTTCACGATGGCGAAGTTCACCATCCCCGATGACAAGTGCCTCGTGGTGGAATTGAACGAGAAGAACGGCGGCCGTCACCAGTCCTTCGTGATTGAGAACGAGGATTTGGTACGCGCGGGTACCATCAACGAACTTCAAGTACGCTGACCATGAGAAAGTACATCGCAATAATCATCGCGTCGCTTGCCCTTTTTACAGGGCAGGCGCACGCCCAGCGGTGTCTGCCGAAGATGCAGGGCATCGAGGTGAGGGCGGACATGGCGGACGGCTTCAATCTCGGCGGCAAGGACGGCGGGTACAGCTTCGGGGCGGCTCTCTCCACCTACACGAAGAAGGGGAACAAGTGGGTGTTCGGTGGCGAATACCTGTTGAAGAACAATCCCTACAAGGACACCAAGATACCCGTGGCGCAGTTCACGGCGGAGGGCGGCTATTACTTCAAGATACTGTCGGACGCCCGAAAGATTGTTTTCGTCTATGCCGGGGCTTCGGCTCTCGCCGGATATGAGGCGGTAAATTGGGGGAAGAAGGTGCTGCATGACGGCTCCACGCTGCACGACCGGGACGCCTTC
>SFFE01000053.1 GCA_004556965.1 Clostridiales bacterium
AATTTTATGGTCACTTATTTTGATGCATGTGAGATTCTTGAAATGCTGTCTGAAGCATCTGTAAAGGTGTTTCTGGACGGCGGTTGGGGTGTCGATGCACTTATAGGCAGAGAAACAAGAATACATAACGACATCGATCTGTTCGTAGAGAAGAAAGACTATGGTAAGGCCATATCCGTGATTACCTGGAAGGGATACAGAGAAGTTGTAATGGACTATACGACCGATAGCCATACTGTCTGGAAAGATGACAACGGAAGAATAATCGATCTGCATTGTTTCGAATATGTCGAAGATGGAATTCTATATGACGGATACACTTTCCCAAGCGAAACTTTCTCAGGTAAAGGAAATATCGGGAATATTGAGGTAACATGCATAAACCCGGAGGCACAGGTACAGTTCCATCTTGGATATGAATACGATGAAAATGATGTCCACGACGTCCTGTTATTATGCAGAACTTTCAATCTTGAGATACCGGAGCAATATAAAACTCACATCTGATTCAATATGCTATGATTACTGATAGTTATGATATTGAAACTGAACCAATGATCAATCTGTTTGATTTCTACGGCAGACGTGGAGATTTTGCAGATATATGCCTGATAATATTCTCGAAGGAGATTCATCGGCATTTACTTGATTCCTACGAATCTGAAATTATTGCAACTATGCCGGCTTGCAATGGCGATACGCATATCTATAAAACAACTTATAAAGGAGTTACGATAACTTTCTACCTGTCAGGAATAGGTTCAGCAGTAGCATCCTCTCAATGTCATCTTGCAAGCTGGCTAACTGGAGCATCAAAGTTCATTATGTTCGGTTCCTGTGGCAGTCTTGACCGTACAACCACACAAGGTAGATTTATCATACCGACACAAAGTTACAGAGGGGACGGGTGTTCATATTATTTTGCAGCACCATCCGACTATATTGATATAGCCGCAAGCAAGGAACTTTCCATAATTTTCGACAAATTATCTGTACCATATATTACAGGTAAAATATGGACGACAGATTCGATGATCAGAGAAACAAAAGGACTTGTACGCAAACGTATGGAAGAAGGGTGCATCGCTGTAGAAATGGAATTGGCTGGAGTTCAATCTGTGTGCGACTTCTACAATTTGAAGTTGTATGCTTTTTTTGAATGCTTTAGAAACGGCAACCTACATCTGAAGTATATCAGAATTGTAAATTCCCATTTAGCGGACTATATAAAAAGTATTCCATAACCATCTATACGTGGTTTACGGAATGCTTACTTTATAACAATTAGGTTTACACTCGTTTATTTTGACGGTGCAAAGTTACTCATGCTATCTGGCTCCCACAACGGGCAATAGTGCACATTTTCAAGAAAATGACGTTTTCAAGAAAAAAAATATCCCTACAAACTTAGACTATGCCAAGTTTCGTAGGGATTTTGGAGGGTATAAACATTAGATTACTTCGTCCAGTGGTAGTGACTGTCGAGCATCAGGAAGATAGCCAAGCCGAAAATAACGAGTCCAAGGACAAAGAAGAACCAGAAGAAATACTGCACATAGTGTCCGAGGTAGGTTCCGTCGTACTCCTTGTACCTTTCCTGAACCCTTCTACGTTCTTCATAAAACATTTGATTGACCTCACGGATATGCTTCTGCATCTGAGTGGTCATCCATTCATGTTGTTTGTCGAACATGTCCTGAATCTTCTTCCAGTCAACATCATCGACTCTGACTGAAACCTTCAACTTGGTTGGGGCATCCTTCAGAACATTGTCAATGTGGGTATTGATGGTGTCAACCTTACCACTGATAGTGTCAACGGCATTGCCAAGAGCAGTCTGAGCTGAATTGTACTTACGGATGGCAGACTCCAGTTGAAGAGTTGCATTGATCCAAGTGTTGGTCGCTTTGTCAATGTTCTCACTCAACTGCCTGAGTTCAGGCGCACGACTGACAACAGCATCCTCGGCATCATGCTCTTCAATCTCTTCCTGGACTTCGTTCATCATGTCATCGAAGTC
>SFFE01000054.1 GCA_004556965.1 Clostridiales bacterium
TTCGGGCTGGTTTGGTGTGGTAACTTAACTATAACCCATGAGACCATATCCTTCATATCATTTTATTCACTTGTCCAATATGTATTGTAGTCCTACACCGCGGCGAAAGCCGTGGCTGCATTCTTCTCTCGACGAACAGGCCGATTCCTGCTATACTGAAGAAAAAGAACTATCTCAGGAGAACAAGTGCGATGAAGAAAATACTCTTTGTGTGTCATGGAAATATCTGCCGCAGCCCCATGGCCGAGTTTGTGATGAAGAACTTGGTGAAGAAAGCGGGGCTTGCCTCACAGTTCCATATCGAATCGGCAGCGACCAGCCGGGAGGAGATTGGCAATCCGGTCTATCCTCCGGCGCGGCGCAAACTATCCGAGCACGGAATCGCCTGCGGCGGTCACGCGGCACGGCAGCTTACGAAACGGGATTACGGCGAATACGATCTGCTGATCGGCATGGACAGCGCGAACCTGCGGAATATGCACCGCATCTGCGGCGGCGATCCGGACGGCAAGCTGCACCTCCTGATGGACTACACCGACCGCCCCGGCGATGTTGCCGACCCGTGGTACACCGACAATTTCGAGGCAACATGGCAGGATGTGCTGGCGGGCTGCCAGGGACTTTTCAAAGAATTGACCCACGATAAGACCTGAATGGGAGGCGAGAGCAGATGAATGGAAAAATCGTTGTAAACGGTGCTGAGATCACGGTTACTACCATCGAAGATAAGGATTACATGTCTCTGACAGATATGCTCAAGGCTCAGAGATGGTGACTTTTTTATCTCCGACTGGCTGAGAAACAGAATCACAAAAATAAAGAAATCCCGTGCAATAAATCGTCCTTTCCGTGCATTACATGAATGACAGGAGAAAAAAGCCCATGCTCAGTATGCTGATGACAACCGAATATGCGCCGGCAGAGGATCGACACGAGCTGCAGCAGTTGTTGATTCACATTGCCAGCGGTGAGACGGCTTAGCGCTTTCCTACCTCAAAAACGCGCACGACGCGCAGGACCTGACGCAGGACGTCTATGTGCAGGTGTGGGACTGCGCGGCGCAGTACCGCCCCACCGGCTCGCCGATGGGGTGGCTTCTGACCATATGCCGCAACCTGTGCCTGATGCGCCTTCGGCGCGAGGAGCGCCATGCCGCGCTCAGCGAGGAGGCGCAGGAGTGCGGACTGGACGCCGACGAACGCGCGCTGCTGCAAGGCGCGCTGGCAAGCCTTGCTGATGAGGAGCGGCGCATCGTGCTGCTTCACGCGGTCACGGGCATGAAGCACCGGGAGATCGCGGCGCTGCTGGAGCTGCCGCTTCCCACCGCCCTGTCGAAATATCACAGAGCATTGAAAAAGATGCGAATTTTTCTGGAAGGAGATGACGCCCGATGACCAATGACAAAATGGAGCAGAGACTGGCTGCGGCGCTTGAAAAGACCGTGCCGGACGATGTGAGCGGCGTTCTCTCCCGCTGTGAAGCGCGGAAAGGAACGGTAATCAACATGGAAACGAAGAAAACAACAAAGAGAAGATGGACATCGCTCATCGCCGCCTGCCTTGCGGTAATGCTGCTCGGCGGCGGACTCTTCTACCAGCGGGCGAACGCGGTCGCGTCCGTGGTGTCGCTGGATGTGAATCCGAGCATCGAGCTGAAAGTGAATCGGAGCGAAAAGGTTCTCGTCTGTACGCCGCTCAACGAGGATGCAAAAGCCATCCTTGCGGATATGAGTAATGGTGCCGACCTCAAGGGCGCAAAGCTCGACGTGGCGGTGAACGCCATCGTGGGCAGTCTCGTGCGAAACGGCTATCTCGACAGCATTTCATCCGCCATCATGATCTCGGTGGAGGACAAGGATACCGCCCGTGCGGAAAAGCTCCAGCGTGAGCTGACCAGCGCCGTGGACGGCGTTTTGCAGACCAGCGAAGCAAAGGCCGCTGTTCTGACGCAGACGCTGACGCAGGACGCGACGCGGGAGCAGCAGGCGCGGGAAAATAACATTTCTACCGGCAAGGCGGCGCTGGTGAACTGCGTCCTCGCCATCAACCCGTCGCTCAAGTTTGACGCGTTGGCAAAGCTCTCGGTCGAGGAACTCAAGGATCTTGCCGAAGCGGGCGCGCC
>SFFE01000029.1 GCA_004556965.1 Clostridiales bacterium
CCGAAACATCGTTTCGGTTTTGCGAGGAGAAACGGAGGAGCGGATGTGGAGCTTTCCGGCTTGCCCGGGAAGCGGAATGGGGCGAGTCCGTTTGGACGTTATCCGCTTCCCCGTTCTTCCTGATCGCGTCGCAACCACTTCGTTGGGTTGCGCCGCGCGGACGCGGGGTGCGTATGACGCCTCCCCTGTTTGCTTTTTGGCAGGCGCACGCTCTTGATTTTCCGGTCGAAATGTGCGACAATTGCCCCATTGCAGAATGGGACAGGGGGAGCGCTATGAGCAGCACACGCAAACGCAATTCGGGCGGGAGCCATCTCGTCACCATCGTCCTCGCGCTGGTCCTCGCGCTGCTGGCCACCTTTTTCGGCCGCAGCCGCCTCGGCGAGGAGCCTGAGCGCGAGACCACGCCCGTCTCCGGCGACGGGCTGACGGTGCATTACATCGACGTCGGCCAGGGCGACAGCACGCTGATCACCTGCGGCGGCGAGACGATGCTCATCGACGCGGGCATCCCCAGCGCGGGCGAGACCGTGACGGACTATCTCAGCAGCCAGGGCGTGACGGCGATCGACTATCTGGTCTGCACGCACGCGCACGCCGACCACTGCGGCGGGCTGGACGACGTGGTGGTGAATTTCCCCGTCAAGACGATCTACAGCTCCGTGACCGAGAGCAGCAACAAAACCTTCACTTACTTTGCCGATGCGGCGGCGACGGCGGGCGTGACGATTCAGGTGCCGGAGCCGGACAGCACGTTTTCGCTCGGCGAGGCGACGGTCACCGTGCTCGGCCCGCGCGCGGACTACAGCGACGTGAACGACCAGAGCCTTGTGCTGCGCGTGGACTACGGCGAGACGTCGTTCCTCTTCACGGGCGACGCGGAGTATGACAGCGAGACCGACATCCTCGACGCCGGCTGCGACGTGCGCTGCGACGTGCTCAAGGCCGGGCACCACGGCAGCAGCACCTCCACGGGCTACCGCCTGCTGTACGAGGCCGAGCCGCAATATTGCGTCATCAGCTGCGGCGCGGACAACGACTACGGCCACCCGCACGAGGAGACGCTCAGCCGCCTGCGCGACGCGGACGTGACCGTCTACCGCACCGACCAGAACGGCACGGTCGTCTGCTTCTCGGACGGGCAAACGCTGACGTTCACGACGGAAAAATAACCGCTTGCTGCGCAAAAAAGAGAGGAAGCAATCTGCTTCCTCTCTTTTTCCGTTCGACGCTTGTGCGGCGCGCAACGCACAGCCGGGTTCGCCTTTATCCCTCGATCAGCCCGCGCGCGATGAGAAATTCCCGCGCCACGTCGTCCACGGTGCGGCCCATCACGTCCACCTGGTAGGTCATCTCCACCATGTCGTCGTTGGAGATCTGCCCGGCGAGCAGGTTCAAAACCGCCTCCAGATCCGGCGCGGCGTCCGCAAAGCGCTCGAACACGTCCTCGCGCACGAGCAGCGCGCCGTTGTAGTCCGGGAAGAAGCTGCGGTCGTCCTCCAGCACGCGGAGGTTGGCCTTGCGGTTGAGACCGTCGGTCGCGAAGACCTCGGTCACGTCGAAGCTGCCGTTTTCCACCGCCGCGTACTTGAGACTCACGTCCACCGGCACGACGCTGCGGAAGTTCAGCCCGTAAAACGCCGTGAATGGCCCGTACTTCATGCTGCCCTCCTCGGTGAAGAACTCGTGCTCCGCGCCGAAGGAGAGCTGCGCCGAGACCGGCACGAGATCACTCACGGTGTGCAGATCATACTGCTCCGCGAGCACTTCCGGCACGGCGATGGCATAGGTGTTGTCAAACCCCAGCTTGCCGAGCAGACGGATGCCGTACTGCTCCATGGCAACCTCGTTGGCGTAATCGTAGAGGGTCATGCCCTCCGGCACGTCCGCCGGGTCGAGATGCAGGAAGGTCGTCAGCAGCGTACCGTCGTAGCTGATCATGAGATCGCAGGTGTGCCCGTCGCCGATGAGCGATTTGAAGTTGTTCACCTGCGACATCTGGTCCTGAATCGTGACGGTCAGGTCGGTCTTGTCCTCCACGAGCATTTTCACCATGTGGTGCATAATCTGCGTCTCGCTGTAGTCCCCGTCGTAGAGGAGCAGCTCGTTTTCGCCGGTCGTGTCGCGCAGGCCGAACGGCAGCGCGAGGATGAGCGCCGCGAGCACGACGGCGGCGGAGAGCCAGATCCGCTTGCTGCTGCCGCGGTTTTTGCGGATGCGCCGCTCGAACGCGCCCATGAGCGTGTCGAGCACGACGGCGATGACCATCAGCGCGCCGGTGCCGAGCAGGATCAGGCGCATGTCCTGAATGCGGATGCCGCGGTTGAGCACGCCGCCGATGCCGCCGCCGCCGACAAAGGCCGCGAACACGGCGGTGCCGATGGCGTTGACCACGGCGATGCGGATGCCGGTGAACACCGTCGGCAGCGCGAGGGGCAGCTCCACGGTGAGCACGCGGTAGGCCTTGCTCATGCCCATGCCGCGCGCGGCCTCCTTCACGCCGGGATCGACCTCCTCCAGTCCCAGGCACGTGTTGCGCACGATGGGCAGCAGCGAGTAGAGCGTGATGCCGATGATGACGGTGAGCTTGCCCGCGCCGAGAAACACCATGATGATGCCGAGCAGCGCGAGCGCAGGGATGGTCTGCAGCAGATCGACGACGCGCAGAATCACGCCGCGCGCCTTCGGGAATACGTAGGCGAGGATGCCCAGCGGCACGCCGGCCACGATGGACAGCGCGCTCGCCGCGAGCACGATGAACAGGTGCTCCCAAACCAGTGACCCGCTCATTTGCCCGCCCCCTTCCGCAGCCCGCGCGGGGTGACGCGCTTTTGCAGCAGGTCGATCAGCGCGCCGATCACGATGGCGAGCACCGCCGCCGGGATCGCGCCGAGCAGGATCAGCGTGTTATTGTTGGATGACGTGCCCTGATAGATGAAGTCGCCCAGCCCGCCGAGACCGATCATCGCGGCGAGCACCGCCCAGCTCACGGTGTAGATCGCGGCCATGCGCAGGCCCGCGATGATCGTGGGCATGGCCAGCGGCAGCTCCACGCGCAGCAGCGTCTGCATGGCGGACATGCCGCAGCCGTGCGCCGCCTCGACATACCGGCGCTCCACGCCAAGGATGCCGGTGTACGTATTTTTCAGCACGGGGAACATGGCGTAGATCGCCAGCGCGATGATAACGGTGGCGGGCGTCATGCCGATCCAGAGGAACAGCACGCCGATGAACACCAGACCCGGAATCGTCTGAAACACGGAGACGACGGGCAAAATCACGTTCGACCACTTCGGCACGCGCGAGAGCAGCACGCCGAACACAAGCCCCAGCGCGAAGCCGATCGCCACGGACACGAGCACGTACAGTGTGTGTACGCCGATGGCCTTCAGCAGCATCGCGCCGTAGGTATCCAGCAGCGCGCTCATCGCTCATCCCCCCATAGATTGTCGGCCACGGAGCGCGCGACGCTCGTTTTCGTCACGATGCCGGCGACGGTGTCGTCGGCATTGAGCACCACAACGTAGCTTGCGCCGGAATCGAGCAGGTAGTCGAAGCTCTCCTTCGCCTCGTCGCCCACGCGCACGGTGCGGGCGGTCTGGCGCACGAGCGGCTCGATGCTCTTCAGCCCGCGGCCCCAGTGTCGAATGTCGCCGATGGACACGGTGCCGGCGTAGCGCCCCTGCTCGTCCGTAACGATCAGGGAATCGACGCTGCTGCGCGCCATCTTCTCCGCGCATTCGAGCACGCCGCGGTCGCGCTTGACGCGGGTGACGTTCGTGCGCATGAAATGCTCCACCTTCGTGTTCGGCGCCGTGTCCGCGTGCTTGCCGAGAAAGCTGCGCACCAGGTCGCTCGCCGGGTGCTCGAGCATCTCCTCGGGCGAGGCCATCTGCACGATGCGGCCGCCCTCCATGAAAATGATCGTATCCGCCAGCTTGAGCGCCTCGCCCATGTCGTGCGTGACGAAGACGATGGTCTTGTTCAGCTTCTGCTGCAGGCTCTTGACCTCGTCCTGCAGCGCCTCGCGCGTCATGGGGTCGAGCGCGCCGAACGGCTCGTCCATCAGTACGATGGGCGGGGATGCGGCCAGCGCGCGCAGCACGCCGATGCGCTGCTGCTGCCCGCCGGACAGCTCGGTGGGATACTTGTCCGCGTACTGCTCCATGTGCACCATGGCCAGCATCTCCTGCACGATCTCGGCGCAGCGCGCTTTGTCGTACTTGAGCAGCTTCGGCACGACGCAGATGTTCTGCGCGACCGTCATGTTCGGAAACAGGCCGATCTGCTGGATGACGTAGCCGATGTGGCGGCGCAGCTCGACCTTGTCGGTCTCGCGGATGTCCTTTCCGCCGATGCGGATGGCGCCGGAATCCGGCTCGATGAGCCGGTTGATGGTCTTCAGGGTGGTCGTCTTCCCGCAGCCGGAGGGGCCGATCAGGATCACGAACTCCCCGTCCGGGATCGTGAAGGTCAGGTCCTTCAGAATGGGGGATTTTCCATAACTTTTGCAAACGTGTTCAAATTCGATCATGCCGTGCGATCACACTCCTTTATGCCCGGCTTTTCTCCCCGTCGGGAGCCCGTATGCTGCAAATGATACAATATTGATTAATATTATACCAGTTTTCCTGCAGAAAGCAAATAGCAGACATTTGATCTTTTTGTGGACAATTTTGCCGAAGTGTGTAGAAAAAGGAGCCGTCCATGCCGCGCCGGACTTGTCATTTCTCCATAAATTCGCTATCATGCAGACAGCATCAGACACAGACACAGAACTTGGGGGCGGGGATATGGATTTTCTCGTGGCGATCGCGCTGCTGCCGGCCATCGTGCTGGTGGTGTACATCTACAAAAAGGACCGGGTCAACCGCTCCGCGCGCGAAGACCGCCGCGTCACGCCGGAGACGGTGTCCGACTATTTCCAGCGGATGAACTGGTAACGGCAAAAACGCATCCATCCGGAGGTCCCTTTCCGGGGGCAAAAAACGGTACGGCTTTTCTCGTTTGAAGCGAGAAAAGCCGTACCGTACTTTATTCCAAATCCAGAAACTGCCGGAACGCCGTCGGCAGGGAGACCGCCCCGCGCAGCTCGCGGCGCGTGACCCACGTGAACTGCGGCGGCGTTTCGGTGCATTCGAGCGTGTAGCACCGCATCGTCCAAACGATGTGGGTGAACACATGCTTCCCGTCGCGCGCGCGGCGCAAGCGCACGTCGCCGAGACCCTGCCGCGCGGCGTATTCGCCGACCTGCCGCTCGTCGAGCAGCCCCGGCACGTTCGGGAGCTGCCACAGCCCCGCGAGCAGCCCCGTGTCCGGCCGCTTTTCCACCGCCGTGCGCTCGCCGCAGCGCAGGAGAAACACTGTCCGCTCCTCGGCCCGCCTGCCGCGCTTCGGCAGCTTTACGGGGCGCTGCGCCGCCGTCCCCCGCGCTCGCGCAAGACACAGCGCCGCGACCGGGCAGGCGGCGCACTTCGGCGCGCCGTTCGGCACGCACACCGTCGCGCCCAGCTCCATCAGGCTCTGCGTGAAATCGCCGCAGCGCCCCGGCGGGTAGCACGCGGAGAGCGCCCCGGTCAGCGCCGATTTGTACGCGGGCGTGTCCACGGGCGCGTCGTCGTCCAGCACACGCGCGCACACGCGCAGCACGTTTCCGTCCACCGCCGCCGTCGGCCGCTCGAAGCAGATGGAGGCGATCGCCCCGGCGGTGTATGCGCCGACGCCGGGCAGCGCAAGAAGTTCCTCGACCGTGTCCGGAAACGCGCCGCCGCGTTCGACGAGGATGCGCGCGCACTTTTGCAGGTTCCGGGCGCGGTTGTAGTACCCCAGCCCCTCCCACAGCTTCAGCAGCCGCTCCTCCGGCAGCGCCGCGAGCGCGAACACGTCCGGCGCGGCCTGCAGAAAGCGGACGTAGTAGTCCCGCACCGCCTCCACGCGCGTCTGCTGCAGCATGATCTCCGACAGCCACACGTGGTATGGCTCCCGGTCCGCTCGCCACGGCAGGTCGCGCTTGTTTCGCGCAAACCACGCCAGCAGCGGCTCGACCATCTGCCGCAGCCGTGTTCCGTCCATGGGCCATCCCTCCTTTGCTTTCCGCCCCATTATACCAGAAACCCGCGCGCATGAAAATGCCCCGGACGAGTTTTCGCCCGGGGCATTGGTTTGGAATTGCGTTACTGATTCAGATACCGCTGCAGGATGGTTGCGATCTGTGCGCGCGTCGCGCAGCCGTTCGGCTTGATCGTCCCGTCGCCCATGCCGTTGACGAGACCCTCGGCGACCGCCCACTGCATCGCTTCCACCGCCCAGGCGGGGACGGACGCAGCGTCCGTGAAATCGGTCAGCGCAGCGCGCTGCGTGACGTCCTGCTCCTTCAGCGCCGCGTAGCGCATGAGGAACACCGCCATTTCCGCGCGGGTCACATCATCTTCCGGCACGAACTCCGTCGCGCTCTTGCCGAGCGTGATGCCGGTGCTCGCCGCCCAGACGACGGCGTCGGCGTACCACGCGCCGGCCGCAACGTCGGCAAACGGATTGTCAAGCCCGCTCACGTCCGGCTCGCCCGCCATGCGGTAGAGCACCATAACCATCATCGCGCGGGAGGCTTCCAGGTTCGGCTCGAACGTGGTCGCGCTCATGCCGTTCATGATGTCGTTTTCGGCCACGAAGCAGATGCTGTCGTGTGCCCACATGTCGATGTCGGTGAAGGCCGCGCACTTGTGGCCGAGTGCCGGAACAACTTCCTGCGCAACAAGGATTTCGCCGCACACAGAGCAGTGCTTGCCTTCCGTCAAACCGGTCTTGGTGCAGGTCGGGGCAACTGCTTCGTCGATCACTTCCGTGTGGCCGAGCGCTTCGATCGCACGCATCTCTGTCTCTCCGCAGGCGGAGCAGGTGCGTGTCTCCTCGCCAGCCTCGGCGCAGGTTGCGTCCTTAGTGACTACCCACTCGCCCCAGTTGTGCTTGTGTTCGCCGCAGACGACGTCCGCGCGGTCGCGCACGCGGATGCGCGCAAACGGGCCGTCGGGCGCGTTGAAGGTGTCGTCATAGGACGCAAGGCCGGTGACGGTGATCTCCGCGCCGACTGCGAGATTCTCCACGTCCTTCGCGGTGGTGATGTAGCCGTCGATGAACACGCGGGCAACGTTTCCGGCTGCATCCTTCACCAGGATGGTCTGCACAAGACCGTTGGCCAGCTCAAAGCTCTGCACCGTGCCCTTGACCGTCACGAGGCTGCCGCGCACGGAGCCGTCGTTGATCTGCGCGGCGGTGGCCTCCGTGGGCTGCACCGGCTCGCCGTCGCCGATCTTTTCAATGCTCGTCACCTGCAGCTCCATCTCGCCCTGATAGAAGTCGGTCGTGCCGGTGACGCGCACCTTGTCGCCGATCTGGAATTCGCCGGCGACCGGGAAGCAGCAGACGCCGCCGGTCGCATCCTGCACGTAGATGCAGTCGAAGAACGCAGTGTCCTTGTCATAGCCGGAGGCGTTGGAGGTAACCACGCCCTCGATCGTGTACTTATAGCCGGCCGCGGTCTGCCTGAGCACCTCGGCAATGTCCGTGACGGTCACGGGGTTGAGGTGCTGCACCAGATTCTCGCAGATCGTGTAGTTGGAGTAGTTCTTCTCGGTGCCGCTGTCAACGTCCTCGGCCTTGGCCTGCACCTCGAAGTTCGACAGGAACGCCGCGCCGGAGACCACGATCAGACCCTTGCCGTCAAGCTGCTCGGTCGCCATGACCATGAGCCGCTCAGCGCCGTCGAAGTTGTACTTGGGAACGCTGCCGAGTCCGCCGTAGCCGTCGCCGTCATCGTCGGCGGAATAGGTCGTGTCGAAGCCGAAGACGACCGGCGTGACCGTTTCGGGCACGGTAGAGGTCGCGGCGCCCGAAGCATCCACCGTGTAGATGGACGCGCCGCCGTACTGGCTGTACAGCTCCGTATACAGGTTGTTATGCGGATTCTCCGCGTCGTACTCCACGCCCGACAGGAGGAAGGAGTCGAAGTTGTAGGTGCTCAGATACAGCCGCTGAGACTGTCCGCCGTTCCAGGTGTCGTCCTTCGTCTCATCGTCGCTGATGCGCAGGCTGGAACCGAGCGCCGCCAGGATCTTGTTCTGCTGGGCTGCCATATGATCCTCTGCCGGGAAGCTGGCATAGCTCTCATAGAAGTCGCCCCAGCCGCACAGCACCACAGTGCCGCCGTTGTTGTTGAACGCCGCGAGCGCGGTGATCTCCGCGTCGGAATAGGTGTCATACGGATCGCGCAGCGCCGTACCGTTGCGGCGGCTCGGCGCGGTGAGGATGATGGCCTTGTACTTCTCGTTGGAGCACGCGGCGATCAGGTCTTCCGAGCTGCCCAGCTGCACCGTGCGCACGGAGTAGCCCGCGGCCAGAGCGCTGAAGTTGCCCATGGAATCGCTATAGTTACCGGCCACATACTCGTTGTGGTGCGAAGCGTCGATGCCGATGTACACGAGCTTGTCCGCATCCTGCACGTCAAGCGTCACGTCCATGGA
The DNA here is from genome assembly GCA_004556965.1 of Clostridiales bacterium. GTDB lineage: Bacteria > Bacillota > Clostridia > Oscillospirales > Oscillospiraceae > CAG-103. The sequence continues at coordinate 8,517 of SFFE01000029.1, forward strand.
GAAGGTATATTCCTTGCCGTCCTGCTCCACGACGGCCGTGACCGTGACGGTCATGACCTTCGCAGCGTCGGGCGTGTACTGGAAGGGGATCTCCAGCGTGCCGTTGGCCGGGATCGTGTAGCCCTTGGCGTCCGTGCCGAGCACGACGGAGCCGTTGGTGGTGTAGGTCACGGACTTCACAGTCGCGTCCGTTGCCTCGCTGTTGAACAGGGTCGTGGTCAGCTCCAGCGCCTCGCCGGTGACGGGGATGGCGGTGCCGCACTCCACGCCGGAGATGCCGAGCTTGAGCATTTCGCCGACCCAGACGGGCGCGGTGACCGCAAGGTCGCCGTCCGCCTCGGTGACGCGGATGTAGTAGTAGCTGTAGTCCGGGTCGAGCGTGCAGGAGAGGTCGCCCGCGGCCAGCGCGGCGGCGTTGTCCCACGTGTAGGCGACCTTGCCGGAGTTGACGATCACTTCGACCTTGCTGATGGCGTCAGCCGCGTCGGGGTCGGACACCTGAACGCGGATGTCCAGCTTGTCGGGAACCTCGGTGAGGCTGCTGCCGAGCGGCAGATCGTTCACGGTGTAGGTCAGCTCCAGGTTCTTGTCCTCGGTCGCGTACATGCGCAGCGCGCGGATCGCGTCATACAGGCCCTGCTCGGAGAAATCGTCGGTCAGGATGACGTCACGGGCGTCGTTGGCGTTGCCCCACTTGCCCTTGTGGTTGTCCTGGTTGTTGGTGGGCGCAACGTGCCAGCCCTTGTCGAGCGCCATGGTGTAGTACTCGTAGCTGGGGTAGTAGCCGCCCGCGCCGATCTGGCCCTCGCCGTTGCCGACCTCGACCATGAAGATGCGGCTGTCGATCAGCGCATCCCAGTAGGAGAAGTCGCTGAACGTGCCGAAGGTGGAGCCGGGGTGGTTGAACTGGCTGAGGGAGTCCGCGCCCTCCGGCTGGCTGAGCAGGGCGTAATAGGCCTTCATGCCCGCGTCGGAGGTCTTGTTGTTGAGCGTGGTGTTGTTGCGGGAGACGATGCCGGGGGTGTTGAAGGTGTTGATGTGGCCGGGGCCGCCGGACCACGTCATCTCAAAGCCGGCAATGGCAACGATATCAGACTGGCTGGCGTTGAAGGCCGCCACGGTATCTTTATAGGTTGCCCAGGTCTCCTGGCTGTATTCGGTGGCAAGGCTCATGTCATAGAGCGCGCCCTCCGGATTCGCAGCGCCGGACTTGTCAAAGTAGTTGGAGTGGTCGGTGAAGGCCACGAAGTCCACGTTTGCGTCCTCCGGCAGGTTCGCCACATAGTCCAGCGCGGCGTCCAGCGTGCCGGAGCCGTCGGAGTAGGTGGTGTGGGAGTGGAGCTGGCCGAAGTAGAGCTGATACTGCGACTCGCCCACGGTGAAGCTCCAGCTCTTGCTCGAAGCCTTGCCGTCCGCGCGCGTCACGGTGACGGTCACGCTCACGCGGCCGTCAGCCATGTCCTCTGCCGGGGTGTAGGACACCGTGCCGTCGGCGTAGACGGCCTCGACCTCCGCGCCGTTCACCGTCATGACGACGGTCGGGTTTTCGCCCGCGTTGGCGATTTCGGCGGAGATCACGGGCTTCTTCTCAGCGCCGGTCTCGCTGCCGCCAGCCGGCGTCACGTTGGAGATGACCGGCTCGTCCTTCACGGCGATTGTCACCGTGCCGGTGATGGCCGCGCCCTTCGTATCCGTGCCGGACACGGTGACGGTCAGGCGCTCGCCCACGACCTTGGCCGCGGGGATGGCGGCGGTGTACGTGCCGTTTTCCACGGTGTATTCCAGCGGCTGCTCACCGAGCTTCACGGTCAGCGCGCCCTGCACGCCGAACACCGCGTCCACGGTGAAGGTGAGCGTATAATCCTGTCCGGCGTAGGCGTCGGGCGCGTTGAAGCTGACGGCGGGCAGGTTCACCACGCCGTCGGTGACGGTCGTGCCGTCCGCCACGGGGTAGAAGTAGAAGGAATAGATGGTGTAATCCGTGACCTTGCTGGGATTCATGCTATAGGTCTTGTAAGAGCCGCCGTAGTATTCCAGCCACTGGCCATAGCCGCTGTATTTTGCGGTGCGGCTCTGCAGATCAAAGCCGCCCACGCCGCCGTCGCAGTCCGTCACGGTCCAGTCGGCGTCCTCGGTGGCCTCCATGCTGTAGAAGGCGTTGTTGCCCGTGCCGTTCGAGCACAGGTAGCCGTCGTTTGCGGTCTTGAAGCGGTAATACTCGCCGTTTTTCTCAACGGTGAACACGCGTGCGCCGTTGGCGGGCACGGCCTTGCCGTCCGCGATCTCTGCAGCGGCGTTGTTGATGGAGGGGCTTTCCGTATTATCGTCCTGACCGGCCAGCACGCCCTTGGCGGACGCGTTGTAGAGCACGACCTGATCGCCGTCAGCGGGGAGATTGGTCTCCTCCTCCGGCACGCCCTCGCGCACCAGCTTGTAGAACACGAAGCCGAATTCCTTCTCGGTCAGCCTGCTGGCGGAGGTGTCATAAACCGTGAACTCATCGTAACTTGGATGCCGTTCGATGTAGACATTTTCGTAGCTGGCCTCAAGCGTAGCATTGTAAAGATAATGCGTCATCGTTTCCGCATTGCATTCTGCCAGCTTCCAGCCGGTGTCCTTGGAGGCGTCTGTCGAGATGTTGGTGTGCGTGCCGCTCTTGTAGGCAGAGAGCATCTTGTCCCCCTGCGCGAAGCTGTACACGCCGTCCTCCACGCCGACCGTCCAGTTGATGGTCTCGGCGTCCTCCGTCGCAATCACGCCGTTTTCCACGTTGAGCGCCGCCGTTTTCAAATAGTAGGTAGCCTGCGGCTCCGAAGAAAGCGCCGCGCCATAGCCCGGATTGTAGAGCAGAACCGTATCGCCGTCCTGCGGCTCGGCAACCGGCTCGTACACAGAGTATTTCTTGTCGATCTCCGGATACGGATCGGGTTCCGCCGCCTCTACCTTGTAGAGCGCAAAATCAGCTGGGTAGCCCGACGGATTATTCTTAACAGTCTCATTTTTGTACGCACGGAATTTATTTTCGCTGCCTTTATTGCTGGCAAGCACGGTCGTATCGCTGTCCCGACCGGCAAACCGGAAAGTGCCCTCCGTGCAGGTAACCGACCAGCTGTAGTCGCCGGACTGAATACCATTGGTATTGCCGCTCTTCGGCGCAACTGTTACGCCGTTACTGTCGGTCAGCTTGACCGTGGCGCCATCGACAGTGATCGTCCACACGATGGCAGGATCAACCATTACAGTATCGGCACTCGCATCAACTGCAGCTGCAGTGATCCAAGTACCGTCCAGCACACCAGGCGCATACTCGGTGTTCGTCACCATCACATACTGGCCGGTGGTAAGTTCATCGGCAGATGTGACTTTCGTCGCAGTCACAGTGCCGCCCGCAGTCTCCACCGCGAACGCCGCCGTCGGCAGCAGGGTCATGACCATGACCAGCACCAGCAGCAGCGCAAGCAGTCTGCTGCGCGTTCGTGTTTTCATCCGTGAAAAACCTCCTTTGTGTTCCTCATTTCTTCCAGGACGGGGAATCCTCCCCTTCGGTTGCTTTGATTCTATCATAGCAGCGCCGGGAACGCCAGTGAAAATCAGGGATTTTACAAAGATTGAACCGAAATTTGTGTTCATCCTCCGATGTGCAGGCGGCGGCGTCCAAACGGACTCGCTCCATTCCGCTTCCCGGGCAAGCCGGAAAGCTCCACATCCGCTCCTCCGTTTCTCCTCACAAAACCGAAACGATGTTCATTCGCTCCTCCGTTTCTCCTCACAAAACCGAAACGATGTTTCGGTTTTGAAAGGACGAGCAGCAGAGCGAACGAGACCGCGTGTTTTACACGGGGGCGAGTGATGCGGAGCTTGCGAGGACGCGCGCGCGTTCATTCTGACGTTGCATCTTTCTGTCCAATCCGTTATAATAGAAGCCAATCTGTCCAACCATCAACAACAGGAGGGTTTTGCGATGAAAAAACGCATCGTTTCCGTACTGCTGGCGCTGTGCATGGCGCTCGCGCTGCTGCCCGGCTCGGCTCTGGCTGCCGGCCCCGGCTGGAACGCTTCCAACTTCACGCTTGAAAACGGCGAGGCCACGGTCAAAAGCTTCCCGGACGTGCACTATGCCGGCGAGGTGGAGGTGCCCGAAACGTTCGACGGCTGCCCCGTGACGAAGATCGGCAGCCGCGCGTTCGACAGCTGCGCGGCCGTCACCGGCATCACTCTGCCGGAGACCGTGCGCGCGATCGGCGACTATGCGTTCCGCGCCTGCACCGCGCTGGAGTATGTCTATCTGCCGCCCGCGGTGAACACGGTGGGCGAGCACGCCTTTGAGGGCTGCAGCAGCAGTCTCATCATCTTCGGCAAGCTCGGCAGCTACGCCGAGCAGGTCGCTGCGGCCAACAACCTCGTGTTCCTGTCGTCCGAGATGCCGTTTACGGACGTGACGCCCGGCGACTGGTTCTACTGGCACGTCTACTCCGTCTACACCACCCGCCTGATGAACGGCATGAGCGCCACCACCTTCGCGCCGAACCTCGAAATGAGCCGCGCCATGCTGGCGACCGTCCTCTACCGCATGGAGGGCTCGCCGGACGTGAGCGGCCTGATCTGCCCGTTTGCCGACGTGCCGGCCGGCGAGTGGTACACCAACGCGGTGATCTGGTGCGCCGACAAGGGCATCGTGCAGGGCGTCTCGGAGACGGTCTTCGCGCCCAAGGACAACGTCACGCGCGAGCAGACCGTGACCATGTTCAGCCGCTACTGCGCCAAGCTCTACGGCTGCGATGTGTCGGGCGCGGCCGGCGCGCTCGACCGCTTCGCGGACGCAGACCGCGTCATGGCCTACGCCGTCGAGCCGTTTGGCTGGGCGGTGGAAAACGGCATCATCAACGGCATGAGCAGCGATGTTCCCACGCTCGCCCCGCAGAACACGGCCACCCGCGCGCAGGTCGCCAAAATGCTGATCTGTGTGATCCAGTACCTCAGCGACGAGGGCTACATCGTCGAATGAACACGCTCCACTCCATTTCCGCGTAAACACGAAAATTCCGTGTCCGCTCCTTCATTCTCCTCTTCCTCCGAGACCGCTTCGCTGGGTCTCGTCGGAGACGCGGGGAATCTGCGGCAAAACCCCCGCTTCATTGCCAAGCAAACGACAGCCCCGGCCAATGGCCGGGGCTGTCGTTTATTTCGTCTTGTCTTTTTTCGGCCGCGTGAGCAGCACCGCGCTGACGAGCGCCGTCAGCGGGATGGAGAGGATGACGCCGATACTGCTGCTGACGCCGCTGACCACCTCGATCGAGAGGTACGCGGAGCTGAGCAGCTGGTGCAGCGACAGGCCCAGCGAATAGAGATAGAGGATGAGCGTAAAGCCGCTGCCGAGAAACGCGAGGATGAGCGTGTTCGTCATGGTGCCGACCATATCGCGCCCGATGTTCATGCCGGAGCGGAACAGCTCCCGGCGCGTCAGGCCGGGGTTCGCGTCGTGCACCTCGGACAGGGACGATGCGATGCCCATCGTCACGTCCATCACCGCGCCGAGCGCGCTGATGACCACGCCGCCGACGAGCAGCCCGCGCAGAGCGATGGGCACGCCCTGCTGCCGGAGCTGGAGCAGCGGCTCCACGTCCGTGATGCGCAGCCCGTCGATGCGCACGATCGCCTGCGCCGCAAGCCCGAACAGCAGCGCCAGCGCCGTACCCGCGACGGCGCCGAGCATGGCGCACACCGTTTTGCGCCGCACGCCGCCCAGAATCGTAAGACTCACGACCGCCACATACGCACACACGAGAAACACCGCCGGGAGCGTGGGCGCGCCCTTCATCAGCAGCGGGATGAGCACGAAAAACAGGCACGCGAGCGTCACGAGCAGCCCCACGAGCGATTTCAGTCCCGTTTTGCCGCCGACCGCGACCGTCACGGCCAGAAACACCGCCGCCACGAGCAGCAGCGGCGTTGCGCGGTTGTACTCGTACACCGTGGCGAGGTGGCTGCCGTCGTCATAGGTGGAGATGATCAGGGTCACCCCGTCGCCCGCGCCGAGCGGCACGCCGTAGAGCGGGCCGACGTAGTTGTAGGCCTGCAGCGTCTCGCCCTTGTACCGGCCGGAGGTGACCTCCACGAGCATGAGCTGCTCGCCGCGGTAGCCGCCGTCCGCCGTGGGGTCGGCCTGTGTGCTGTCGGACAGGATCTGGCGGATGACGCCGGTCTCGTACTCGGCGTATTCCGTGGCCGCGGACGCTTCCGTCTCCGTCCCGGACGCGGCCCAGACGCGCGCCGCCGCGAACAGCACCGCCGCCGCCAGCAGCACGATGCACGTCCATTTTTCCTCCCGGAGCCACTGCTGAAACGGGCGGCGGCGCCGGGTCGTTTTCGTTTTCATAGGCAGGTTCCTTTCCCGCAGGATCGTCAAAAAAGTCCGGTTTCAGCATAGCAACTTCGTCGAGCCCTGTCAAGGCGTCAGAATGACAGCGCAAGGTCATCCCGTACCGCAAGCGGTACGGGATCGACCGGCACTGTCATTCTTCCTCTTTCGCCGCCTGCGGGCGGCGTGGGCACGCTCCGCTTCCCCGTTCTTCCTTGTCCTCCGAGACCACTTCGTCGGGTCTCGTCGGAGATGCGGGGTGCGATGCGCACTCAGCCAGAGGCTCCCTTGTGTAAAGGGAGCTGTCAGCGAAGCTGACTGAGGGATTGTCTCACTGCGGTGTCGATCAATTCACAAACGCCACGAAAATTTCTACTGACCTCATTGTTTGGAATCCGAATCACCGTAAGCCCATAGGACTCCAAAAAAGCCGTACGCTCCTCATCCTGTTTCATTTTCTTATCCTCGTAGTGCTGGGAACCATCCAGTTCAATGACGAATTTCGCTTCCGCACTGTAAAAATCCACAATATACTTTCCGAGGACTTTTTGCCTTGAAAACCGGACAGGGTAGGAACGCAAAAAGTCATACCAAAGATGTCGCTCTTCTTTTGTCATTTCTTTTCGCAGTTGTTTTGCCAATGGCACCAACTGCTGATTATACTTTCTCTGCATGACAACCCCTCCGTCACGGCTGCGCCGTGCCACCTCCCCTTACACAGGGGAGGCTCTGATGCAGTGCAATTGCAAAACACCCGCAGAAGCACGCTTCTGCGGGTGTTTGCTACTCGGTTTTACGCCTTCTCCGTTCCGTCGGGATTGAACAGCGGCAGGTGGCCGAGGACAATGATGTCCTTGCGGTCGATGGCGTCGCCCTCGGCGAGCACGGCCATCTTGCCTGCGATGATGCCGCCGGCCTTGTTCACCAGCTCCTCCATCGCGTGCAGCGACTCGCCCGTTGAGATCACGTCGTCCACGATCAGCATGCGCTTGCCGCGGATCAGTTCGGCGTCCGCGGTGTCCATCACCAGCGTCTGCACGCCCTGCGTCGTGATCGACTTCACGTTCACGGCGAACACGTCCGACATGTATGCCTTCGCCTTCTTGCGCGCGAGGAAATACTTCTCCGCGCCGCTCTGGCGTGCCATTTCATACAGCAGCGGGATGGCCTTCGCCTCAGGAGCGATCAGGTAGTCATATTCAGGCGCGAGCTTGAGCAGCTCGGCCGCGCAGTGCACGGTCAGTTCCACATCGCCGAACATGACGAACGCGCCGATGTAAAGATCGTCCGATACTCTACAAAGGGGCAGATCGCGTTTCAACCCGGCGATATCCATCTCATAGGTCATTTCGGGTTTCCTCCTCAATTTTTGTTGAAAATGAACACCGCTATTATACATGATTCCATCGAAAATGCAAGTACCGTACCCGCGTCTGAACGCGTGCGTCCGGCGGCATATTCCCCGCCGTCCCGCCATAAGATGTGGCAGTATCCTCAGACTGTAACCGTCCGGTTCTTCAGTAATTTATTGTGAATTTCATAACACCGTCAGAATATCTAAATTTTGTGCAAATTTTGGGGTTCAAATTCGAGACTTCGTCGAAAATGAACAGAGTATGAACAGAATCGCTCAAAAACTGTTGCGATTTTTTCAAAATTAGTGTAAATTAACAAATATCTTAAGTTCTCTCCGGCGTGGTTGTGGAAGAAACGGACAAAGCGGTTATGGTCCGTTTGACCCACCGGGGAGAATTGGGAAGAGCAAACGTGAAAAATATTGAAATTGGAGGAAAAGCAAACATGGTTGAAGAAAACAAACGCGGTTCATTTGGCAGTAATATCGGCTTCTTGCTGTCTGCCATCGGTTCCGCCGTCGGCCTCGGCAACATCTGGGGCTTCCCGTATAAAATGGGCAAGAGCGGCGGCTTCACATTCCTGCTGGTTTACCTCGCGCTGGCCGTTTTCGTCGGCTTTGCGATCATGCTCGGCGAGCTGGCGCTCGGCCGCAAGACCGGCTACGGCCCGGTAAATGCATACAAGGCGATCACGCAAAAGAAGGGTTTCAGATGGATCGGCTGGCTGGCGATTGTCGCCCCGTTCCTCATCATGACTTTCTACTCCGTCCTCGGCGGCTACTGCATCTACTACATCGCGATCAACCTCATCGGTCTCTGCACCGGCACCATGCCGGACAGCAGCTCCTTCGGCGCGATGCTCACGAACCCGTGGCTCAGCATCGGCATCATGGTGCTGTTCATGGTCATCTGCTTCCTGATCAACCTCGGCGGCGTTGACGGCGGCATCGAGAAGTTCAACAAGATCGGCATGCCCGCGCTGTTCGTCATGCTCGTCATCATCATTGTCCGCGCCTGGACGCTCCCGCACGCATCCGAAGGCCTGAAGTTCATGTTCGTCCCCGGCTACGCTGTGAAGGGCGGCTTCATTGAGGAGGCGCCGGGCGTCATGTCCGTCCTGGCGACCGCCGGCGGCCAGATGTTCTTCTCCCTGTCCCTCGCCATGGGCGCCATGATCACCTACGGCTCCTATCTGGATAAGGGCGAGAACCTCCCGAAGAACTCCGTCATCATCGTCATCGCCGATACCATCGTCGCCATCATGGCTGGTCTCGCCGTTATCCCGGCGGCTGTTGCCAACGGCATTGCGAAGGGCATCCCCGTGGGCGACATCAAACTCGGCGGCCCGTCCCTCCTGTTCGCAACGCTGCAGGACGTGTTCCATGACATGGGCGCCATCGGCGGCATCTTCGGCACCATCTTCTACATCCTCGTTCTCATCGCGGCCATTTCCTCCGCCATCTCCCTGATCGAAGCGGTCTCCGTCACGTTCATCGACCGCGCCAGCGCAAAGGGTCATGAGACGAACCGCGCGAAGGTTCTCGCAATCGTCTGCCTGGTCATCACGGTTCTGGCCTGCCTCGTCGCGGCCGACGGTCTCGGCTCCAATGGCATCGCGCCGAAGGATATCTTCCACATCGACTCCAAGGCCGACTGGTGCGCTGACTGGCTCGACTTCATGGACACCTGGTCTGAAGGCATCGCAATGCCGCTCGGCGCCATGCTCATGTCCATCATGATCGGCTGGCAGATCAAGCCGAAGGCATTGTACGACGAAATCGGCTCCGGCTACAAGGGCAAGGCGCTCGGCTTCTGGAGCTTCTGCATCAAGTTCATCTGCCCGATCGTCATGTTCTTCGTTCTGCTCGTTCAGGTCAGCAGCTTCTTCGGCCTCGGCTGGTTCTAACGGCAAGGAAGTTCTCTTTCCACAAAGCAACCGCAACCGGCAGCCTTCATGGCTGCCGGTTTTTGTATGGCAAAGGCCACTCGCTGAGCGAGTGGCCTTTGCCCGTTTCTCTTAGCAAAACCGAAACCGATATTTCGGCCTTTTGGCTGTCGCGCCTCATACGCACCCCCGCATTTCCCAGACGCAAGATTGACTTGCGTCTGGGAAAGGAAGAACGGGGAAGCGGACATGGAGACGTCGCGTTTACGCAGCGGCGAAATGCAGTGCGCCCGTTCTGACGCATTATCGCAGCTTCTCGAAGAACTGCCGCAGCAGCGCGGCGCACGCATCCGCCAGCACGCCGCCATAGATAGCCGGGTGGTGGCCGTAGCGCTCCTCGAACAGGTTCAGCACGCTGCCGCACGATCCGAAATTTGGCTCCTTCGCGCCGTAGACGACGACCGGCACGCGCGCATTGATAATCGCGCCCGCGCACATGGGGCACGGCTCGAGCGTGACATACAGCGTGCAGCCGTCGAGCCGCCACGTGCCCAGCGCGGCGCACGCTTCGCCGATGGCCTCGATCTCGGCGTGCGCATCGGCGCGGTGCGTCTCCTCACGCCGGTTGCGCCCCGTGCCGATCACGCGCCCCAGCGCGTCCGCGATCACACAGCCGACCGGCACCTCGCCGCACGCCGCCGCCTCGCGCGCCAGAATGAGCGCCTGCCGCATATAGTCCTCACGCTCCATCGTACATCCTCCCTGCGTACTCACAAGCTCCGTATCACGCGCCACCGTGTAAACACGCTGTCTTGTTCACTCCGCTGCTCGTCCTTCCAAAACCGAAACATCAGTTTCGGTTTTGTTAAGGAGGAACGGGGAAATGGACAAGGTGAATTGCCGCGCAGCGGCAAGAGAGGGTGGTCTGGACCATGTGGAGCTTTCCCGCTTGCTGGAAAAGCGGAACGCAATGCGCCCATTCTGACGCCGTGCGGTGGAAAAAATACTTCTCGGCCTACAAACGTGCGAGCTGTCCACCTTTGGCGGACAGCTCGTGCGCTGCGGTAGGCCGCGATCCCCTCTTCAAAAAAGTGCTTGCACTTTTTTGACAGCTTCAAGCGAGAGCAGCGGTGATGATGGACATCTGGTAGACTTCCTCCGCGTCGCAGCCGCGGGAGAGGTCGTTGATCGGGGCGTTCAGACCCTGCAGGATCGGGCCGTAGGCCGCGAAGCCGCCCAGACGCTGTGCGATCTTGTAGCCGATGTTGCCGGACTGGATCTCCGGGAAAATAAACGTATTGGCATAGCCGGCCACCGGGGAGCCGGGGAACTTGAGCTGGCCCACGGTGGGGGACACGGCGGCGTCGAACTGCATCTCGCCGTCCACCTTCAGTTCGGGGCACCTGGCCTTCACCTGCTCGGTCGCGCTGCGGACCATGTCCACGGAAGCGCCCTTGCCGGAGCCGTGCGTGGAATACGACAGCATGGCGACCTTCGGATCCATGCCGAAGACCTTCGCGGTCTTCGCCGTCTCGATGGCGACCTCGGCGAGCTGGTCGGCGGCCGTCTGGGTCACGTTGCCCTGCTTGTCCACCTTGTCCTGATAATCAATGTTGATGGCGCAGTCGCCCATGGCGAGCATCTCGTCCCCGCGCACCATGATGAAGCAGGAGGACACCAGCGTGTTGCCCGGCTTCGTCTTGATGAGCTGCAGCGCGGGACGCACGGTGTCGGCCGTGGAGTAGGTCGCGCCGCCGAGCAGTGCGTCGGCCACGCCCATCTTCACGAGCATGGTGCCGAAGTAGTTGCCCTTCTGCAGGTTTGCATGGCAGTCCTCAGGGGTCATCTTGCCCTTGCGCAGCTCGACCATCGTCGCGACCATCTCGTCCATGCGCTCGTAGGTCGCGGGATCGAGGATCTCCAGACCTTCGATGTCAAAGCCGCCCTTGGCCGCAGCCGCCTTCACGGCTTCGACGTTGCCGACGAGAACGGGGGTCAGGAAGCCGTCCTTCTTCAGGCGGGCGGCCGATTCGAGGATGCGCGCGTCGGTGCCCTCGGTGTAGACGATCTTGCGTGGATTGGCTTTCAGAACTTCAACCAGATTTTCAAACATAATATTGTCCTCCGATACAGATGATTTTCGGTATGTTGCCTGATGTTTCACAATTTTATAGTGTAACACCACCTGCTGCGTTTTTCAAGGGAGAATCGACCATTTTCCTGTTTACAAACGAAAGCGGGGACGGTATAATACAGCCAGTAATCAGAACAGGAACTGGAGGGGCGTGCATGGAACGCAATTTTTCGACCGTCATGTCCGAGCTGCGCCATGCGCGCGGATTGTCGCAGCGCGCGGTTGCGGCGGATCTGAAGATCAGTCAGGCGCTGCTGTCGCACTATGAAAACGGCGCGCGCGAGCCGGGGCTGGCATTTGTGTGCAAGGCGTGCGACTATTACGGTGTGAGCGCGGACTATATGCTTGGCCGCACGGACGCGCCCGGCCGGGGCGCAGAGCAGCTGGAAACGCTGCGCGCGCTCATCGGCGAGCTGCGCAACGCCGCCGAGCGCGCCGAGGAGACGCTCGACGCACTGACGTCAGAATGAACGCGCTCGCGTCTTCACAAGCTCCGCATCACTCGTCCCCGTGTAAACACGCGGACTCGTTCGCTTTGCTGCTCGTCCTTTCAAAACCGAAACATCGTTTCGGTTTTGGGAGGAGAAACGGAGGAGCGGCTGTGGAGCTTTCCGGCTTGCCCGGGAAGCGGAATGGAGCGAGTCCGTTTGGACGCTATCCGCTTCTTCATTCTTCCTTACCCGGCCGCAGGTCGAGCCTGCGTCCGGGGGATGCGGGGTGCGGCTGGAAACGGTGCCGCCTCTGTAGGGGCCGATGCCTACACGCCCCGCTCCAATATTATGTTAACCATCTCACATAAGGAGTTCCTATTATGATCCCACAAGACCACATCCGGAATTTCTCCATCATCGCCCACATTGACCACGGCAAATCCTTCCCCACAGAATTCCATTCTGCGGGGACCCCTTTCCATTGGATTTGCGGCCGCCACGTACACGCCGCGGCGGCCTGCGCGGCACTCGCCGCGCCCCGCCTTGCGGGGTTCCCCAGCGTGGATTTGCCTTGAAAGGAGCTTGCGTTTCATGATCCCACAAGACCACATCCGGAATTTCTCCATCATCGCCCACATTGACCACGGCAAATCCACGCTGTCCGACCGGCTCATCGAGCTGTGCGGCGCGGTGGAGCAGCGCGACATGGAAGATCAATTGCTCGACAACATGGATCTCGAGCGCGAGCGCGGCATCACGATCAAGGCGCGCGCCGTCGGCCTGAGCTACACCCGCGGCGGCGAGACGTACACGCTCAACCTGATCGACACGCCGGGGCACGTGGACTTCAACTACGAGGTCAGCCGCTCGCTCGCCGCGTGCGAGGGCGCGGTGCTGATCGTGGACGCGTCACAGGGCGTGGAGGCGCAGACGCTGGCCAACACCTATCTCGCGCTGGAGCACAATCTGGAGATTCTGCCGGTCATCAACAAGATCGACCTGCCCGCCGCCGACCCGGCGCGCACCAAGACCGAGATCGAGGACATCATCGGCATTCCGGCGATGGACGCGCCCGAAATTTCGGCCAAGCAGGGCGTGAACATTCAGGCCGTGCTGGACGATATTGTGGACAACGTGCCGCCCCCGCAGGGCGACCCCGGCACGCCGCTGCAGGCGCTCGTGTTCGACAGCCAGTACGACAGCTACCGCGGCGTCATCGTACTCGTGCGCGTGATGCAGGGCACGCTCCGGCGCGACATGGAGGTGTCCATGATGGCCACCGGCGCGAAGTACAAGGTCGTCGAGGTCGGGCACCTGCGCCCGATCGGGCTTGACCCGTGTGAGGCGCTGTCCTGCGGCGACGTGGGCTACTTCACCGCGAGCATCAAAAACGTGGACGACACCCGCGTGGGCGACACCGTGACCGAAGCCGCCCGCCCCGCCGCCGAGCCGCTGCCCGGCTACCGCCCCGCGCGCTCGATGGTCTACTGCGGCATCTACACCGAGGACGGCTCGAAGTACCCCGACCTGCGCGACGCGCTGGAAAAGCTGAAGCTCAACGACGCGTCGCTGTCGTTCGAGCCGGAATCGTCCGTTGCGCTGGGCTTTGGCTTCCGATGCGGTTTTTTGGGTATGCTGCATATGGAGATCATCCAGGAGCGGCTGGAGCGCGAGTTTGATCTCGACCTCATCACCACCCTGCCCTCCGTCATCTACCGCATCACGAAGACGGACGGCACCGTCGTCATGATCGACAATCCGCACGAATACCCGAACCCCGCCTCCATCGAGCTGGCGGAGGAGCCGTTCGTGAACGTGTCGATCATCACGCCGCAGGAGTTCGTCGGCAACATCATGCCGCTGTGCCAGAATCTGCGCGGCGAATACAAGAACATGCAGTATCTCGACAGCCGGCTGGTGGAGCTGCACTACGAGATGCCGCTCAACGAGATCGTCTACAACTTCTTCGACACGCTCAAGGCGCGCACGAAGGGCTACGCCTCGCTGGACTATGAGTTCTCGGCGTACCATCCGAGCGAGCTGGTGAAGGTGGACATGCTCCTGAACGGCGATCAGGTGGACGCGCTGAGCTTCATCGCGCACAAGGACAAGGCCTACGGCCGCGCGCGCAGTCTCTGCGAAAAGCTCAAGGAGAACATCCCGCGCCAGCTCTTTGAGATTCCCGTTCAGGCGGCCATCGGCGGCAAGGTCATCGCGCGCGAGACCGTCAAGGCGCTGCGCAAGGACGTGCTCGCCAAGTGCTACGGCGGCGACATCACGCGCAAGAAGAAGCTGCTGGAAAAGCAGAAGGAAGGCAAAAAGAAGATGCGCCAGCTCGGCACCGTGCAGATCCCGACCGAAGCGTTTTTGGCAGTGCTGAAATTGGACGACTAACGTCAGAATGAACGCGCTGCATTCCGCCGCCGCGCAAGCGCGCCGTCTCCATGTCCGCTTCTTCATTCTTCCTTTCCCGGCCGCAGGTCAAGCCTGCGTCCCAAAAGGTCGGACAACGGTTTCGGCGCGCGAACCGCTTGCGGCGTCAGAATGAACGCGCTACACTCCATTTCCGCGTAAACGCGAAAATTCCGTATCCGCTTCTTCATTCTTCCTTACCCAGCCGCAAGTCAAGCTTGCGTCTGGGGAAGGAAGCGTGGAGGAGTGGATATGAAGCTTTCGCCTTCCGGCGAAAGCGCAATGGAACGTGTCCACTCTGACGCGCTGCACGAGCAGAAAGAAATGGGGTGGAATAGACCAAGGTGCGTCCCGCAACCGGGTGCCCATATCGTCCCACCGGTACGCACTGCGTTTCGCATCGAAATGCAGATATGTTATCGCATCCTCAAAATAATTATGTCAACCAAAAAGGAGCCACAAACCATGCTCGAATATGTCTATGACACGCAGCTGCTCATCGAAGGCCACGACCTCGACGAGGACGCGATCCACGACTACATCACGCAAAACATCCCCGGCGACTGCCTGCTCGCGGTCGGCGACGAGAGCCTGATTAAGGTTCACTTCCACACCAACATTCCGTGGAAGGTGCTCGAATACTGCGCCTCGCTCGGCGACATTTTCGACATCGTCGTCGAGAACATGGAGCGCCAGCAAAACGGTCTCAAGGGTTGAAGCGCCGCGCCATAAAGCGTCTCGTCCAGTGGCTGCTGCTTGCGGCGCTCGCGTTTCTGCTGTATCTGCTGCTGGGCGCGACGCTGCCGAATCTGCACCACAAGGACGTCACGCCGGAGTTTGCCGAACGCTTCGATGCAGGCTCGGTGTATGGCGACGCCGCCGGAACCGAGCGCGCCGCCTATGTCGGCGATAACGTGACCGCGCTGGAATACCGGCTGGCGATGATCGAGTCCGCGCAGGACGAGGTCGTGCTCGCCGCGTATGAGTTCTCTGCCGACGAGCCCGGCACGGAGGTGCTCTCCGCGCTGCAGGCCGCGGCGGAGCGCGGGGTGCGCGTGCGCGTGCTGGTGGACGGCGTGAGCGCGCAGCTCAGTCTGAAGGGCGACCCCTGCTTTCAGGCGCTCGCCGGCACGGAAAACGTGCAGATCCGCATTTACAATCCCGTGAACCTCCTGCTGCCGTGGAAGCTGCAATACCGCATGCACGACAAGTACCTGATCGTGGACGACCGGATGTATCTGCTCGGCGGGCGCAACACGAACCGTTATTTTCTCGGCGCATCGGAAGACCAGAAGAAGGACAGCGAGGTGTTCGTGTACGAGTCGGACGCGCGCGCGGACGGCTCGCTGCAGGCGCTGCGCGCCTATTTTGAGGAGGTCTGGGCGCTGGACGACTGCCGGGACTACCGCTGCGCCAAACCGCGCGCGGCAGAGGAGGGCCGCGCCGCGCTGGACGCGCACTATGCCGCGCTGCGGGAGAAATACCCCGACGCCTACCGCGACGGCATGCTGCTGGAAAACACGGTCGAAACGCGGAAGGTCACGCTGCTGCGCGGCAGCGCCGCGGCGGAAAACAAGCGGCCGGAGGTGTGGCACGCGCTCATGCAGGTGCTCGCCACCGGGCAGGACGTCACCATCCACACGCCCTATATCATCCTCAGCGACGCGATGGAGCAGGACCTCACCGCCCTCTGCGCCTCGGCGCAGCAGGTCTCGCTCATCACCAACGCCGTCTCCGGCGGGGCGAACATCTTCGGCTGCGCGGACTATCTCAACGAAAAGGACGCCATCCTCGCCACCGGTGCAATCGTGTACGAGTACCTCGGCGGCGCCTCCCTGCACACGAAAAACATTTTGGTAGACGACCGGCTGTGCATCATCGGCTCGTTCAATTTCGACATGCGCAGCGCCTATCTGGACACGGAGCTGATGGTGTGCGTGGATTCGCCGGAGCTGCAGACCGCTCTGCGCGCCGACACCGAGCAGGAGCTGCTCTGCAGCGTCCGCGCCCAGGCCGGAACGGAAGACGTGCCCGGCGAGCACTATGAGCCGCGCGCGCTCACCGCCGGGAAACAGGTGCTCTACGGCATCCTGCGCATCCTCATCCGCCCGTTCCGCTGTCTGCTGTAGCGCTTCGCGGAAAAATATTATGTAAACTTAACATGCAAAAAATCACGCACCCGACCGGGTGCGTGATTTTTCTGGTCACTTTTCCGCAATGACCTCGATCTCGACGAGCACGTCCTTCGGCAGACGCGCGACCTCGACGCAGGAGCGCGCCGGGTACGGCTCGGTAAAATACTGCGCATAGATGCCGTTGACGGTGCCGAAGTCGTTCATGTCCTTGATGAACACGGTCGTCTTGACGACGTTGTCCATGGACGTTCCGGCGGCCTTGAGCAGCTCCGTCAGGTTCTTGCAGACCTGATGCGCCTGCGCCTCGACGCCCTCGACGATCGCGCCGGTAGCGGGGTCGATGCCGATCTGGCCGGAGGTATAGACAAGGCCGTTGACCTCGATCGCCTGCGAATACGGTCCAATGGCGCCGGGCGCCTTCGTCGTTTTGATTTCTTTCATGCGAACAACTCCTTTAATCCAAAATGATCTGATAGTTCTGTTCCTTCAGAGACGCCAGCAGCGCCTGTCCGTGCGCCGTGCCGCCGACCTCGCACGCGATGTGCACCAGCGTATCGGTCGGGCCGAGGTCGGGCGAGAGCTTGTCGTGCTCGATGGAGATGATGTTCGCGCCGCCGTCGGACAGGTGCAGCAGCAGATGCCCCAGCGCGCCGGGCTTATCGGATAGCTTGGTGGTGAACCGCAGCCGCCGTCCGCGCGAAACGAGACCCTGCTCGATGATGCGGTGCACGAAGCCGACGTCGATGTTGCCGCCGGAGAGCACGCACACGACCTTTTTGCCCTGCACGTCAAGCTTTCCCGCAAGACATGCGGCCACGGGCGTCGCGCCCGCAGGCTCCACGAGCTGCTTCGTGCGCTCGAGCAGCAGCATGATCGCCTCGCTGATCTCCATGTCCGACACGGTCACCACGTCGTCCACATACCGGTTGATCAGCTCCACCGTCCGGTCGCCGGGGCACTTGACGGCGATGCCGTCCGCAATCGTCGAAACGGTCTCAGTCGAGACATAGCGCTTTTCTCTGAAACTCCGGTAAATCGCGTCCGCGCCCTCGGCCTGCACGCCGATGACTTTTACGCGCGGGTTGACCTGCTTCACACACGCGGCCACGCCGGACAGCAGCCCGCCGCCGCCCGCCGGAACGACGATCATATCCACCGTCGGCAGCTCGCGCAGAATCTCCAGCCCGATGGTGCCCTGCCCGGCCATGACCTCCGGGTCGTTGTACGGGTGCAGGAACGTGGCGTGCTCCTGCTCGCAGATCTCCATCGCCTTGCCGTAGGCGTCGTCGTAGCAGTCGCCGTGCAACACGACCTTCGCGCCGTAGCCCTCGGTGGCCTGCACCTTGGCGATCGGCGCGGCGGCGGGCATGACGATCGTCGCGCCGATGCCGTTTTGCGCGGCGGCGTAGGCGACGCCCTGCGCGTGGTTGCCGGCGGACGAGGCCACGACGCTCTGCACGTCGCCGCGCTCGATCAGCGCCGCGATCTTGTTGGCCGCGCCGCGAATCTTGAACGACCCGGTTTTCTGCCGGTTTTCGCACTTGAGGTAGATCTCTCCCCCGGTCATGCGCGAAAACGTGGACGACAGATCGAGCCGGGTCACATGAATGATCTTCTCCAGCCGTCTGGACGCCCGTTCGATCTCACTGAGCGGAAGCTCCATAACGTTTCCCTCCAACGCCAAAATTTTCGACCGTATTGTACTACGTCCCGGCCCAAATTACAACCACTTTTCACGCCGCCCCCTTCCGCAAAAATCCCTGCAAAATCCCGGAGCCGCCGCATTAAAAGCCCGTTCCAAAACATTATATAAATATAGGGTCTGCATCATCATACAAGTTTCCCAAAAACGCAGCGTCTGAATTGTCGAATCTTTTGGGCCGATGGGTCTTGACGCTGTGCGCGATTTCCAGTATAATTTGTGTAACTGGAACTATTTTCAAACTTATGTCAACCCATGCACGGCGTCCGGGCGGCGATTCCCGGCTCCCTGGTGAGGGCGGCTCCTCCTTGGAGACGCGGTGCTGAACCAAAAAGGAGGAGTAAACTATGCAAAAGAAAGCAGCCCGCCGCGGCCAGCGTGCGCTTGCGTTCCTGCTGTGCCTGCTCATGGTCGCAACGCTCTTGCCGGTCATGGGCGCGAGCGCGGCGGAGGGCGTAGGTGTACAGCCGGCAGACACTGTCACGGCAACAGAAGGACTCAATATGAGCAAGCAGCTTCAACTGACGTCGGACGGTACTTACACCATCACGCTGGAGGCCTATGCAACTGGAACGGTTTCATCTGTAAAAGTTGACAAGCCGATGGATATTGTGCTCGTGCTCGATCAATCCGGTTCCATGACGAAAACGTTTTCCAATGGTACTAGCCGACTCAACGCGCTGAAAGCCGCAGTAAATCAGTTTCTCAACAGCATCAGTAAAAAGGCGAAGGGTTCTGATGGCATCTCCGGAACTGCTGACGACATCGCCCATCGCGTTGCAATCGTGGGCTTCGCCAGTGACAAAAACTACTACAATGTGTACAACAACACGGAATTGTTGTCTACTAGCACTGTCATAAATTACGGGAGCGCAACCAATATAAATTATCGAGATGCTCTGGTCAGCATTAACGGCACAAACGGCAACACCAATTCTCAATTGACCGATGCAGTCAAACATTTGGACGCAGATGGCGATACCTATTCTGAATATGGTTTAGACATGGCAAATAAAATTTTTGCGAATGCCACTGATGATGGTCAGACGCGTGGTCGTGTTGTCGTTGTCTTTACAGATGGTTATACGGCACCATCCGGTTCAAATGACCTGAAGTATTCCATGTCTGATAACGCCATCGCACAGGCAAAAATTGCAAAACAGACCTATCAGGCCAAAGTATTTACAGTTGGTATTTTCGCCAAGGCAAATCCGGATCAAAGTATCACAGCCAATTTCAAACCAAGCGATGGCTGGAACAACTACTATAACGAGAACAGCCTCTCCTCTGCTGAGGAACTTGTCGCAGCGAACCGGTATATGCACTACATGTCTAGCAACCATCCTACAGCTGACAATCTGAATAGCAATGTCAATGGGTGGAGTAATTCTGGTTACTATATGGCAGCATCAGATACGAAGGGTCTAAATGGCGTCTTCTCAAAGATTGATTCAGAAATCAGCAATCCGTCTACCACGTTGACAACCGCCGCCGTACTGAAAGATATCATCTCTGACAACTTTGACGTACCGAGCGGTAGCAAGGCTACAGCAGCATCGTACACGGTTACGACCACGGACGGAAGCAACTATACGACCGGCAGCAAAGTTAAGGATTACACCGCAACCTTTGACAAAGCCACAAAAACGGTTTCTGTCACTGGCTTCGATTATAAGGATAAGTATGTTGCCAAAGATCATCCCGGCGAGAAGCTCGTTGTGACCATCACGGGTCTGTTGCCGAATCAGTCCGGCAAGAAGCTCTATTCCAACAATAACGAGAAGTCCGGTATCTATACGAAGAGCGATGATGAGTTCCCGTTCGCGCCGTTTGACAAGCCATATACCAAGGTGGATACGGAAACCCGCGTGGTGGACTTTGGCATGACCGTAAACATTGGCGACCATGTGCTGAACACGTACAAGGCCACGCATGAGTACGGCACGTTCAGCCAGAACAGCAATAAATACACCTACAATCTGAACTCTGTGAAGGACGGCAACGGCAACTATACGTTCGGCTTCACCGGCGTGGATTCCTCGCTTTACTTTGCCAACGGTGCCTGGACCAAGGTCAACGTCATCCCCGCGAACAATGTGTATTATGATGACGCTTACCTGAACGGCGACGATACCGGCTCCAGCGACTTCAAAGACGGTCAGTACGGCTACGAAGCAGCCGTTGAAACAGCTACGAATGCAGCCAACTTCAATCCTGAAGGCTCCACCACATCCTATTCTGCAAAGCAAACCTTTAGCTTCACCGGCAGCCGCATTGATCTCTACTGCACCACCACAAATAACTCCAATGCAGTTGTTGCGGCGCTGTGGAAAGCCGAGGATTTCGGTAAGGACGACACACAGCCCGTTGCCAGCAAGTACATGATCAACACGTATGAGAGTGGCACGCTCTATAATGTCCCGACCCTCAGCTTTGACACGGGCGTGCGCGGCAATTACGTGCTCGTTCTCTACACCAACGGAACTTCAAACTACCAGTTTGACGGCGTTCGTGTTTACAATCCGGCCGATGAGACAAACGACACCGTAAAGGGCGCATATACAGCGGAGAATGAGGCGAACGCCCAGTTCCTGAAGGTTCGTGATCTGCTTGTGCAGGCCGGCAATCTCGGTAATCCCGGTGTTGTCTACACGGACGAACAAGACGATGTGAACGCTCCGGCAACCTATTATGATATTGGCCCGAAAAACGAAGTCTATCTGGCTGCCAAGAACGGCGTCAGCTTCAGACTTGACGGCTACAACGCAGCTGCGTACAAAGTTATGGTCGGTCTGAGCGCTCCGGAAGGTATGGGCAATGGCCAGGTCACTGTTACCTATGGTGACCAAGTCACCAAGGTGGATGTGAATTCCGTCAATGACATGTACTACGAAGTGAAGCCGGATGCGAACGGCAACGTTTCGATTGTAAACAGCGGCAATGTTCTGGTATCTGTCACAAACATCAAGGTAACGGCTCGAAATACCGCCAGCGCAGCGTCCACCGCATCTGTTGTTGTGGATGAAGATTTGCTGAATTATGTATCCACTTTCAGTACACTGAGCGTGGTGGACACAACGACACCGGATACCCCCGATCCGATACCCGACACGCCGGTTCAGAACGACAGCATTTCTGCCATCATCCACGCCATCTGGGCGCAGGTGAAGGACAGCATTGACCGTCTGTTCGGCAGACTGTAAGGAAGGAGAAACCGCAATGAAAAAGACGTATTCCAAGCCCGCGCTTTACGCGGAATCCTTCGAGCTGGCAGAGCACATTGCTCTTTGCTCCGGTTACAAAGCAGGCGTTATTACAATCACCCATTGGAATGATGGCGTGTGCACCTTCCAATATACTGCCGGTGGTTCTGTGCTGTTTAACACGACACCCGGTTCCGCTTGCGATGCTGATTATTTTCCCGGCATGGAATTGGAATGCTACAACAGCCCAAACGGCGCACCCGGCGTCCCCTTCGGTTCCTGACACACAACTTTAAAAAGGCCATGCCGCTTGGCATGGCCTTTTTCCAACTTGCCTATGAAACCATTTTCCTGTAAACTGAATATGGCCGGATTCGTCTGGCGCATTGACGCGCCGGTGCCGCTGAAAATTGACGGACGCTTTCAACCGTTTTTGACCGACGCACCGCGCGACGACTGCTCCATCTCGTTTGAAATTTGCCGTCCCGCAGAACTGCGCGGCACGGTTGTTCATGCGGACAATCCGCGCGTACTCCGTCTGGCGGACGGCTATGCGATCGAGCGCAATTTGCTCGCGCCGGAGCCCTGCACCTGTCTCGTCAGCCGCGACGCTGACCCGATGCATCAGCAAGGCTATCTCTATCCGGAGCTGATCCGTTTCTTCCGCGACTTCGACAACCTCCTCGACGCGGCGAACCTTGAGCACATGCTCACCGCGCTCGGCGCGGTCAGCCTGCACAGCTCGTTCATCACGCATTGCGGACAGGCCATTCTCTTCTCCGCCCCGTCCGGCACGGGCAAGAGCACGCAGGCCGCGCTCTGGGAGCAGTACGCGCACGCCGAGCAGATCAACGGCGACCGGAGCGTCATCCGCTGCGTGGACGGGGTCTGGACGGCGTTCGGCTTCCCCTTCGCGGGGTCGAGCGGCATCTACAAAAACAAGTCCGCGCCCATCCGCGCCATTGTCGTGCTGCGTCAGGCGAAGGACAACACCATCGAGCGCCTCGGCGCAAGCGAAGCCTTCCGCCTGCTCTATTCCGAAACCGCCATCCAGCGCTGGAACACGCAAGGGCACGCCGCCGCCGTCGATCTGCTGATCCGGCTGAGCGCCGCCGTGCCCGTTTACCGCCTGTGCTGCACGCCGGACGCGCGCGCCGTCGCGCTGCTGCAGCAAACGCTCTCATCTCAGGAGGATTCCCCATGACCGGCAACCAAACCGAACTTCAAATCATCGAGCACATGCACCGCCGCGCCGTGGCGCAGGGCATCCCGCTGAGCGGCACGTTCGAGCTGACGCCGCTGTGCAGCATGGCGTGCAAAATGTGCTACGTCCGCATGTCGCCGGAGGAGCTTGCCGCCACCGGAAAGCGCCTGCGCACGGCGGACGAGTGGCTCGCCCTCGCGCGGGAAGCCAAAGAGCAGGGTATGCTGCTTTTGCTGCTCACCGGCGGCGAACCGTTCCTCTACCCCGAGTTCCGCCGCCTGTATACCGAGCTGCGGCAGATGGGCTTCGTCATCTCGATCAACTCCAACGCCACGCTCATCACGGCGGAGACCGTCGCGTGGCTGAAGGAAAACCCGCCGCAGCGCATCAACATCACGCTCTACGGCGCGTCGGACGCGACGTATGCGCGGCTCTGCGGCCACCCCACCGGCTTCACGCAGGTGACGCACGCCATCGAGCTGCTGCGGGATGCGGGCATCTCCGTCAAGCTCAACTGCAGCGTCACGCCGGAAAACGTCTGCGATCTGGAGGACATCATCGCCTACTCCGACGAACACAAACTCGTGCTGCAGGCCACGTCGTACATGTTCCCGCCGCTGCGGCGCGACGCGGAGAGCGTCGGGCGCAACGCGCGCTTCACCGCCGAGGAGTCCGCGCGCACGGAGGTGAAGATCCGCCGCCTGCAATACGGCGCGGAGAATCTGCGCGAATATTGCAAGGCCATCGAATCGCACCAGCCGGTGGACACGCCGCTGTGCGCCGACTGCGAGGGCGAGGGCCTGCAGTGCCGCGCCGGGAAGAGCGCGTTCTGGGTCACGTGGGACGGGCGCATGACGCCGTGCGGCATGGTGAACGAACCGGCCGTGTTCCCGTTCGGGCAGGGCTTTGCGGACGTATGGCAGTCCCTGCGCGCGCAGACCGCCGCGCTGCACCTCCCGCCGGAGTGCGCGGGCTGCGACGCGAAGCACTACTGCCACACCTGCGCCGCCATGTGCTACACGGAAACCGGGCGCTACGACTGCAAGCCGCAGTACCGCTGCGATCTGATGCGCGCCGTGCCGGCGGCCTGCCGCGAACTGCTTTCCGAGGAGGAACATCATGAAGAATAAGAAAACACTTTGGATCGTCATCGCCGTTGTGGCGGTGCTCGCAATCGCGCTGGTGGTTTATCTCTGCACCCGCCCCGGCGAAGCAGCCACGACGCCGGATACGCCCACCGAATCCACAACCCCCAACGCCGACCCGGACGTCGAATCGCCCGATCCCGATGCGCTGAGCGCCACCGTCGGCAATGGCGACACCTCGAACGTCACCACGGACACCGCCGCCGGCACGCCGTGGAAGACCATGACGGACGGCGACTACAGCGTCGGCATCCGCTCCCTCGGCGGGTACGACGGCCTGTTCGTCGAAGACGGCAGCGACGACAGCGTGACGAACGTGCTGGCGCTGCAATTCACGAACAACGGCAGCACGGTCATCCAGTATGCCGAGTACGCCTTTGACGCGGGCGGCGAGACGCTGGTGTTCAAGCTCTCCGACCTCCCGGCGGGCGAATCCGTCGTGGTGCTGGAGGCGAACCGACACGCGTATGACAGCGCCGCGGTGCTGGAGCTGACCGACCGCGTCGTCGCCACGGTGGACGAACTCACCTTCGCGAGCGATCAGGTGCTCATCGTCGATAACGGCGACAGCTCCCTCACGCTCATGAACCTCACGGATGAGACGCTCCCCGTCGTGCGCGTGTTTTATAAGTACTATTACGAGGAGGAGCGCACGTTCGTCGGCGGCATCACCTACACCGCCAAAGGACGCAGCATCCCCGCCGGCGGCAGCGTGACGATCTATCCCTCGCACTATGTCACCGACGGCTGCGTGCTGATGGGAAGCGCCATCTACTCCGAATGACAGTGCAAGGTCATGGGGCGCCATAAATGGCGTCCCATCGACCGGCACTGTCATTCCTCGTTTTTTGCGCTGCAACCGCTGCGCTTACGTTGCATCGCAAGGCCGCAAGGTCATGGGTGCCGTAAACGGCGTCCCATCGACCGGCACTGTCATTCCTCGTTTTTTGCGCTGCAACCGCTGCGCTTACGTTGCATCGCAAGGTTGCAAGGTCATGGGACGCTGCAACATCGACCGGCACTGTCATTCCTCTTGAAAGCGGCCTGCATAAAGTTTCAACGTGAAGACATTTTGTCTTCACGTTGAAAGGACGGCCCGGAGCATATTGCTCCGGGCCGTCCTTTGCATGGAAAAGCCGTTATTTGTATGCTGCAAACGCCGTGTAGTCCGGCTGCGTGTACTGGGCGGCGTACGCGTCGATGATGTCCTGCGCCGCCTGTGCGTCGATGGGCTTGTCATTGCTGACGTCCCAATCCGCATCGTTGGCCTCGAACCACGGACTTTCCAGATTCGCATCCCCATCATACACGATCCCCTGCATGAGCTTGAGCGAGCCGCCGTCCACGGTGAAATAATACCATGCGCTCTTCGCCGCGCCCGCGGACGCCTCGTTTGCGATGAGGAACGCGCCGGCCTCGTCCGGGCAGAGGTAATACGCGCTGCGCGCCTGGCCGCACGCGAGCTGCACGGGCTTGCCGTCCTGGAGCGTGTACAGGTCGAAGAGCATCTGATTCACAAAGTCGTCGCCGTTGATCGCGCCGATCAGCAGCTCCGGCGAGCCGTCGCCGTTGAGATCCTGCAGCGCATACCCGACGCGCTGCAGCACGCCGCCGTCATAGCAGGCCGTGCACAGCTCGCTCAGACCGCTGCTGAGCAGCCTGCTCTTGTCCCACTTTCCGCTGAGCGCCTCGTAGTACGAATCCAGAATCCCGGCATAGGCGTTCACAGCCGCGCTGGAATTTTCCGCGCCGGACGCGTCGCTGTTCTGCGTTTCGTCCTGCACGGGCGCGGTGACCTGCGCGTCGTCTTTGGTGGCCGTCTGCGCGTCGGCAGCCTTCTTGGAGCCGCAGCCTGCCATGCCGAGCGCCATCACGCCGGCCATCAGCAGCGCCGCCCACTTTTCTTTTTTCATGTGTTTTTCTGTCCTTTCCGCGTTGTGCTTCGTTCGATAGGTGCAGTATACCCCAACGCGCCCGCTTTTTCAACAACGCGGATTGCTTAACAATCTGAATTTATACACAGCAGGCCGGGCGTGTTCTGCCCGGCCCGCTGGCGTTCAGAAATTCTCGTTTTTCAGCGCGTCGATGGGGTTTTCCCGTTTGATCTTGTTCATCGAATAGAGCATCGTGGCGAACACCACGAGGAACACGCTGCCCACGGCGATGACGACGCTGTACCACGGCAGATGGAACGCGACCGACACGCCCTCGTTCACCGCGCGGTAGATCAGCCACGTCACGCCGATCGACACCGGCAGGCCGTACAGCAGCCCCTTGAAGCCGTAGAGCAGACACTCGTAGTTCATCATCCGGTCAAAGCCGCCGCGCGTCATACCGACGGATTTGAGCATGGCAAACTCCCGCCGCCGCAGCGCGATGTTCGTGGAGATCGTGTTGAACACGTTCGCCAGCGCGATGAGCGAGATGAGGATGATGAACCCGTACGAGAACACGTTCACGACGGTGATTGTCGCGCGCTCCTGCTCCTGGCTCTCCGCGAAATCATGCAGCCGGGTGGAATTCTCGCCCGCGTCGTTGAGCGTGCGCATCAGCGCCTGCGCGGACGCGCGGTGATCGTCCGACCGGAGGCAGTAGGTCGTCATATAGCAGCTCCAGTCCGTGCCGAGCACAGCCTGCGCGAAGCTGTATGGGTAGATCAGCGCCACGCCAGCCTCGACGAAGTACGGCGCGGTCTCCAGCTTCGCGCCGATGCGCAGCGGGAGCTTCGTGATGGCCTCGTCCTCCGGCAGGAGCAGATAGTCTTCGTCTGTCAGCGTATCCGGGTCTTTCTCCGCCGGAGCATAGGCGTACAGCGTCTCGCCGGTCGCGGCGTCCGTCCGCGTTCCGACGCAGTAATAGCCCTCCTGCCCGTTCCAGACGGTGTAGGACACGTCGATGGGCAGCGCGCCCGTGCGGAAGGTCTCGTACTCCTGATAGCGCGTGCCGTCTTCGTCGTAGCTCATCCATGTGGAGCGGTCAAACAGCAGCGCGAGCGGCGCGGCAGCGTTGTAATACGTTTCGCGGTCCAGTCCGTTTTCCGCGAGCAGGTCGAGGAACGTCTCGTCGCGCACGAAATAGAGCGTTCCGTATGCCGTGAGCTGCCCGGCCATGGGCGTTACCGTTTCGCCGCTGTAGCTGTGATAGTTGCCGTTGTAGCCCGACGCGCCGTCCTTGCCGGAGATATCGTTTCGGAACGTGTCGGAAAACGCGCCCGCGTCCGCCAGCAGCTCCGAGCCGGTGGAGTCGTAAAACGTGCCGCCCGTGACGCTGTCGGCCGCCAGCAGCTTCTGATACAGCGGCTCCGGGTCGCCCCGGTTTTCGCCGACGCGGTCATATTGCAGCTCGTACCCGGCTGCGCTGGTCATGGTATTCACCGACTCGGTGAGATACGCGCAGAAGGACGACGCGGAGATGAACAGCACCACGCTCAAAAACAGGGACACGACGGTGGCGCGGTACTGCTTGCGGTTGCGCTTGAAGTTCTTCGCCGCGAGCATACCGGGAAAGCCGAAGAGCTTGTAGGTCAGCTTGGACGTTTTGACCTGCCTGCCGCGCACGGCGACGTCGCGGGTCTGGCGAATGGCGTCGATGGCCGGGATGCGCGCTGCGCGCTGCGCGGGGACCCACGCGGAGATCACCGCCGTGAGCAGACCGATGGCCGCCGCGAACAGCAGCACCCAGCCATTGAGCGCAATGCCCATCTGCACGCCGCCGTTCTCGCCCAGAATGGTGTCGAACGTGCCGCGCAGCGCGCGCAGCGTCACGCCGATGCCGAGACAGCCGACGAGCAGCCCCAGCGGGATGGCGACGGCGCAGAGCACCAGCGCCTCATACAGCACCGTGCCGCGAAGCTGCTTGTTCGTCGCGCCGATGGACTTGAGCAGGCCGAACTGCTTCGTGCGCTCGCTCACGGAGATGGAAAAGGCGTTGTAGATCAGCGCGATGGAGCCGAACATAATCAGCCCGATCAAGATCGCGACCAGTCCGACCATCATCGCATAGATATAGGAGTTGCTCGTCGCGCCGTAGTAATACAGCAGGTCGGTGTTGAGCCGGCCGGTGTCGTTTCGCGGGTGCTCCTCCAGATAGTCGAAGGCGCCGCCCATGTGATTCAGGCGGAAGAACACGGTCTGCTGTGCGGCAGTCTCGCCGGTCGTGAGCGCGGTGAAGCCGGGCGCGGAGTAGTCCTCCACCAGATTGTCGAACCGCTCATAAAAGCCCACGACGGTGTAGGTCCTTTCCGCCGCGTGTTCCAGCGTCTCCTCTTCCGCGATATACGGGTTGTGCTGGTCGAGCGGGAACCCCTCCAGCATGCGCGTGCCGACTTGCAGCGTCAGCGTGTCGCCCAGCGCGTATGTGACGCCGCCGGAGATGGCCAGATGGTTCGGCAGCGCGATCTCCGCGCTGTTCTGCGGCAGACGCCCCTGCGTGAGACGCACCGCCGCAAGGTCTGTGAAGTCGTCCGACAGGGACACGATGCAGAGATACGGCTTGTCGGGATTTTTGCTGCCGATCTCCGCGTAACCCACCTCGCCCCATGAGACGGTCTGCGAGACCTCCGGGTCGTTTGCGACGACGACCGCCTCCGCGTCCGTCATGTGCTCGTAAAAGCCGGCGAAGCTGCCGACGCGCGTTTCCGTGACGCGGCGCATATACACAATGCCGCTGAACGCGCCCTCGGCCACCGCCGTGATGAGCGCGACGGAGAGGATGATGCCGATGATGGTCACGAGCGTGCGCGTTTTGTTCAGGCGCAGCGTTTTGCGCGTGTAAGCGTGAAAAATTTTCATTTGCGCAGAACCTCATCGCGGGTGATCCGCCCGTCCTCGATGGCGAGCACGCGATCCGCCTGCAGGGCGATGTTCTCGTCGTGCGTGATGACGATGAGCGTCTGACCATACTTTTTGTTGGAGAACTTCAGCAGTTCCACGATCTCCTGGCTGTTTTTCGAGTCGAGGTTGCCGGTCGGCTCGTCGGCGAGCACGACGCTCGGCGCGTTCATCAGCGCCCGGCCGATGGACACGCGCTGCTGCTGGCCGCCGGAGAGCTGGTTCGGCAGGTGCTTTTCGCGCCCGCGCAGATTGAGCACGTCGAGCAGCTCGTTGAGCCGCTCCTGGTTCACGGCCCGGCCGTCCATCAGCACGGGCAGCGTCATGTTCTCCGTCACGTTCAGCACGGGGATGAGGTTGTAAAACTGGTAGATCAGGCCGACCTGACGGCGGCGGAAGATGGCAAGCTGCTCGTCGTTCTGGGCGTACACGTCCTGCCCGTCCATGTAGACCTTGCCGGAGGTCGGTTTGTCCACGCCGCCGAGGATGTGCAGCAGCGTCGATTTGCCGGAGCCGGACGGCCCGATGATGGCGAGAAACTCGCCCTTGTCCACAGAAAAGGACACGCCGTCGAGCGCGCGCACCTCGTTTTCGCCCGCGCCGTAGACCTTCGTGAGGTTTTCGATCTTCAAAATCTCCATTGCAGTCGCTCCTTTCGGTTCTGTGGACATCGTAGCAAAGTCAAGTGACACCCCGGTGACCGGAATATAACAGATTTGTCATTTGCGGAGAAAGCCCCCGCCGCTTTCTATGGGACGCATGCAAAGCCCTCCCCCTCAAGTAAACGCTGATTTAATCGAGCCATGGAATGTGGTAAAATTGAGACAGAGGTGGAAGAGATGGAAAAGCAGCTCAATTTTACAGATATGGA